>CAYTGR010000033.1:37398-56330 GCA_964437445.1 uncultured Anaerolineales bacterium
CCGGAGAAGTAGACATGCTGCCTCAGGCGCGGCGTCTCCACCATCCGGGTCACAATACCGGGTAACGGTGCAGGCTTATCCATACTATCAGCCTCCTTTCACTGTAACGGATTGAACTCAAGCGGCCAGCTGTTGGGTTGCTCAGGGGCCGGGTTTTTTGACCCACAGACCACAGACCACGGACCACAGACCACCCTTATCACGTCTCACGTTTCACGTTTCACGCTTCACGTTTCACGTTTCACGCTATCTTCTTGTACAGCCGCGCCGTGGTCAAATCGGTGGGCCGGGGCTGGCCGGGCTGGTTCAAAGCCATCCGCAGGAACTCCCCTTCCACCACAAAGATGCCCTCAAAGTGACCGAGCAGGCCCAGCGTGTGCTGCGTCTGGTCCATATCAATCTGATTGCCCTCCACGCGGTAGGTGCCGCTGGAGCTGATGCCCATCTCTTCCAGTTCGGCCCGGAAGGTGCCATCGGGCCGGAATTCAAACCAGAGCCCTGGATAGGGCTGGCCGGCCGGTTGTTGCCATTTGCCGAGAATATCGCTCATCGCAGCTACTCCCTCCCTTGAAAATAGCGCTCTGTTTGTAGTCAGGCGCTTGAGCGCCATTGAAAGGATAAAGGATGAAGGCGGAAGGATGAAATCTCCTCCCTTGAACATAGCGCCCTGCTTGTAGTCAGGCGCTTCAGCGCCGTCCAACGCGCTCAAGCGCGTCACTACAAGCATAAAGCGCATCACTACAAGCCAATCCTGGGTGGTTTCACCGGGGTAGAATCCCCAGGCGTACCGCCTCCTCGCGCAACCAGTCGCGGAAGTCGGGGTGAGCGATGCGGATCAGGGCCTCGGCGCGCGCCTTGAGACTGCGCCCGCGCAGCTCCGCCACGCCAAATTCGGTGACGATGGTATCCACATCCTGGCTGGGGACGGTCACTTCCGCACCGGGCGTCAACTGCGGGACCAACGTGGAGACGGTACCGTTCTTGGCCGTGGAGCGCAGCGCAATGATCCCCCGCCCGCCGGGCGACATCTGCGCGCCCCGGTGCGTGTCCAGCTGGCCGCCCGTCCCGCTGAAGTGCAGAGAGCCGATGCTCTGCGAGCAGACCTGCCCCAGCAGGTCCACCTGCAACGCTGTGTTGATGCTGACCATCCGGTAGTTCTGCGCCATCACGTAAGGGTTATTGGTCACTTTGCCCTGCTGGAACTCTACGGCGACGTTGTTGTGGATGAAATCGTAGAGCTTCTGCGTGCCGAGCGCGAAGGCTCCGACCAACTTGTTGGGCCAGAGGGTCTTCTTCTTGCCGGTGATTACCCCCGCTTCAAAGAGGTCCACCATGCCGTCGGTGAACATCTCCGTATGGACGCCCAAATCGCGCTTGTCGTAGAGGCTCTGCGCGATCGCGTTGGGGATGCCGCCGATGCCCAACTGGATGGTGGAGCCATCTTCAATCAGATCGGCGATGTACTGGCCGATGGCCTGCTCGGCCTCGGCCGGCGCGACGGCCGGGAGCTGCACCAGCGGGGTGCTATGTTCCACAATGTAATCCACATCCCGGACGTGGATCTGGGTGTCGCCGAGCGTCCACGGCAGGTGCTCGTTGATTTCTAAGATCACCAGATCGGCTTCATCCAGCAGCTGGCGCTCAAAGACCAGCGAGGTGGAAAGCGACATGATCCCCCGGTCGTTGGGCGGCGTGGCGGTGCCCCAGAAAATGTTCAGGCCCCCGGCGCTGATCCGGTCGGCCGCGGCCCGGTGCAGGTTGTTCGGCACGTAGGAGACCAGGCCCAGACTGTGCGCTTTGCGGTCGGGCGCGCCGTAGAACCAGTTGTTCAGGAAGAAGTGGCCGGCCATCTCCGGGCGGGTGTAGAAGCCATAGGTGCGCATGGGCAGGCACATGTAGACCTGCACATCGTGCAACCGGTCGGCATGGTGCTCCAGCTCGCTGAGCAGGCCCACCGGCTCCGAAGCGCACATGGCGGCCACAATCGTCTGCCCTGATTGCACCAGCCCCACCGCTTCAGGGATGGAGATTAACTTGCTCTGGTAAAGGGTTTTGGCGTCCATAGGGTCTCCGTGTTGGGTGAGACGTCAAACGTGAAACGTGAAGCGTGAAACGTGAAACGTGAAGCGTGAAGCGTGGAAGTTACGTTTGACGTTTGACGTGTTGCTTAGGGTATTAGGGCATGATGAAGGCCGCGCCGGCCTGGTTGTAACCCACGCCGGAGCCGATGAAGACGACCAGGTCGCCGGACTTGATCTTGCCCAGCTTGCGCGCGTCATCAAAGGCCATCGGCAGGCAGGCCGAGCCGGTATAGCCCCATTTATCCATGATCCAGTGCGCCCGCTCCAGCGGCAGCCCCAGCTCCTGCATGACCAGCTGGATGCTGTTGAGCCGGACCTGCGTGAAGATGACGAAATCAATGTCCTGGATCTCAAAACCACCGTTGCGGGCCAGTTCACGGATGCGGGCCGGCCAGCCCTCGTTGTTGACCGAGGCGGGGAAAGGCTGGATGAGCTTGACCTTGGTCCGCCCGGCCTGGACGCTCTCCACCGTCGCCGGCTCGTAGGTCCCGCCGGAGTAGATGCCCCAGTGCTTGTGATAGGAACCATCGGCGAAGAAGGTGGAGGTGACAAAACCCGGCTTGTCGGCAGCTGTCAGGATCGCTGCCCCGGCGCCGTCGCCGTAGAAGAAGGCCATCAGGTCGTGCTGATAATCGGCCAGCTTGTGCATCATGTAGGCGCCAATGACCATCACGTATTTGAGGTGTGGATTGGTGGCGATCAGGCCGGCAGCGATGTTCAGCCCGGTGGGGAACGAAGCGCAGGCGCAGCCGACATCAAAGGTGCCGGCGTTTTTGGCCCCTAACTTGTGCTGCACCACCACCGAGGTGGCCGGGGTGATGTAATCGGGGCTGTCGGTTCCCAGGATGATCAGATCCAGGTCTTCGGGCTGCAACCCGGCCTCGGCCAGCGCATCTTTGGCCGCTTCGGTGGCCAGATCGGAGGTCGCCCAATCGTCCGGGGCGTACCAGCGGGTCTTGATGTTGCTGCTGGCCTCAAACTTATCCACCGTCTCGGCCAGCGCCGGGTTGACCTGCGCCATCCACTCCTTGAAGGTGGCGTTGCTGATCTCATGGGGCGGTACACACCGCCCGGTAGCGATAATCGTAGCGTATCGGCTCATGGTTTTGCTCCTTGCGTAACGTGTCGTTGTAAAGGGTGAGCAGTGAGTGATGAGTGGTAAGCAGTGAGCAGTGAGTGGTGAGCGGTGAGCAGTGAGCGGTAAGTAGAGCAGCAGATGTCAGTTCAACTTCCTGCTCACTATTCCCTGTTCACTATTCTCTGCTCACTATTCCCTGCTCACTACTCTCGGCCTCCATCCCTGTCGGGGGCTCAAGTCCCAATCACGATGCCGCCATCCACGCTGATGGTCGCGCCGTGGACGAAGCTGGCCTCGTCGCTGGCCAGCCAGAGGAAAGCGTTCGCAATATCTTCCGGCTTGCCCAACCGGCCGATAGGGGTCTTGGCCCGCATGTCTTCCAGGACTTTTTCCGGCATCTTCAGCACCATCTCGGTGAGGATGAAGCCCGGCGCGACGGCGTTGACGCGGATGCCGTAGCGGCCCAGTTCGCGCGCCCAGACCTTGGTCATGCCGATGACGCCGGCCTTGGTCGCCACGTAGTTGGTCTGGCCCAGGTTGCCGTATAGCCCGACGACCGAGGAGACGTTGAGGATGACGCCACCGCCCTGCCGGATCATGTGGGGGGCCACGGCCTGCGCACAGTTGAAGACGCCCTTGAGGTTGATATCCATGACCAGATCAAAGGCGCTCTCTTCCATCTGCTTGACCAGCTCGCCGTCCTTCATCTTGACGAAGAGCGCGTCGCGGGTGATGCCGGCGTTGTTGATCAGCACGTCCACCCGCCCGTAGCGGGCGACCACATCATCCACCCAGGCCTGGACTTCCTGCCGGTCGGCGACGTTGACCTTGTAGAAGGCCGCATCCGGCCCCAGTTGCGCCGCCAGCGCCTGGCCGGCTTCCTCGTTCAGGTCGGCAATGACCACTTTGGCCCCTTCGCGGGCAAAGAGCTCGGCGGTCGCTTTGCCGATCCCGGCAGCGCCGCCGGTAATCAAAGTAACTTTGCCTTGTAAACGCATGGAGTTCCTCCCTTCAGCTCAAATCAGATATCCAATCAATCCGTGGTTGTACCACGCGGTTTCCGGTTCTTACCGTTCAGGCTCAGACATGGATACGGCATCCTCCGGCGGAGCCGGCTGAAGATCCACATACCGCGCCAGAAAGGCCAGCGCTTCCTCAATGCGGGTGAAATGGATTTGCTCGTTGGTCTCTACATGGCGTAGCAGACCATACCACGCCAGGCCGGTGGAGGCGGCCTCGGTGGGCGTGGGTTGAGTAAACCGCAAAACGAACGAAACGACGTTCGGCATAGGTCTTTTATCTCGCAGCCAGGCGACACGGCTAAAACCGGCCGCGCCGCCCTGTCTTCTGGCTCAGAGGATAACGCTATGATGATAGCAAAAAGCAGTTACTCAGGAGTTACCAGCAGGTTACAAAGGCAGATTTTATGCTGCGGCCTGGAGGCACAGCCATCCTGGGATGACACAGCACGACGCCGGACAGGGCCGTCCCCTAACAAAAAGAGGAGCGCAATGGCTCCTCTTTTTGTTATGACCACAGGGTGCTCGTTACTGCCGGCGCAGCGCGCGCCATCCAAGGCCCAACCAGACCAGGGCCAGCAGACCGACACCCCACCCTATCCAAAGGGCAGGATTGACCCCCGTCTGGCCTGATTCCGGCAACAACGGTGGTGGTGTCGGTGTCGGCGTTGGCGCTTCCGTGGCCGGTGGCTCAGTGGCCGGCACCGGCGTCGCCTCGCGCGGCGGGCGGGGCGGCATGGGTGTCTGCGCCACGACCGGCGTCACCAGGGCGCTCCCTAACCAGCCCAACAACAGCAATCCCCCCAACAGCATCCATAAACGAGTCCGATGGCTCATGGCCTTCTCCTTTGGTTTAAGTAGTTTAAGGGACGGCACGCCCTCTTCACGGCGTGCCAAGCCAACGTTAACGGCTGCGCGAAGGCACCGGGCGCGCCGGACGGGCCGGCAATGACAGTTGGACCGGGCTTTGCTGCCGCAGCGCCGGCGGCGTATCCCCTGTTATCGCCACGGCGGCGACCGTGTGGTAGATGTTGTTATAGGCCCCACCGAGGATTTCGTGGCTCTCCAGGACGCCGCCATAATTCGTGTTGAGGTTGACCGAGTCTACCTGGGCATAGAGCGGCGTTCCGGCTGCCACCGGCGTCAGGGGATCGCTATAGTAATCCGACCAGTACTGGTCGTACAACGTCAGGGTCAGCACCTCACCCGGCGCGACAATCGGCGGAATGCCCCACACGACGCCTGTCCGCGAACGCCCATCGTACCAGACCTGATTGACCGCCGTGGGAACCGGGTGGGGGTCCACATAAAAGTCCACCCAGAAAGGACTCTCCGCCGGCCCGTTGCCGATGTTCTGGATGGTCACCGTTACCTGATTGCCGGCGACCACAATGCCGGTCACGATCAGATCAGGGGCCACCAGGTAGTTGCGCAACACCAGCGGCAGGTAGAGGTAAGAGAGAGCCCTGGGATCTACCCGCACGGTATCGGTATACGTGGCCGCGCCGCAGGGATTGGCGACGGTCAGAGTGACGACGTGGGTCCCCACTGTGGCGAAAGTATGGCTGAGCGTGGCGCCGCCTGTCGCCGGGCCGCTGCCCACGTCCCAGGTGTAGGTGAGCGGCGGGGTGGCTGCGCCGGGCGTTGCCGTGGCGGTGAAGTGCGTGGCCTGTCCCCAGATCACCGGGCTATCGGAGACGAAAGTCACGCCGGCCACCGCTGTGCAGAGCACCGCTTGATGTTCCACTGCGCCCATGTCGCACCGCCCGTCATCCGGTTGCGGGCGCGCGACGCCGCGTTGATCGGTAGCGACCTGACACTGCGCCGCCGGGATTTGATTCAGCGCCGGGCTGCCGGGCAGCAAGTCATGGGTCTCCGTAGCGCCGGGCGGATTGAGCGCCAGCGGCGCCAGGCCGGGCGCGGTGTTGGTGATATCACCGGTGGCGGCGAAGATCCCTTCACAGCCGGTCTCGTCGCCAATCAGGTTGTAGCCGCCGGAGAAGGTAAGAGCCTCTATGTCCTGATAACAATCGGCATAGACTCCGGTGCTGGAATGGTCGCTGTTACCGGCAATCACCGTCGCGGTCATCCAAGCATTGGCCCCTTGATAAAGCCCACCGCCATCGCCGGCTACCGGCTGATCGGGATCGTTGTCACTATCGGCCAGGTTATCGGCGATGGTCACGTGGAGCAGGTAGAGCTCGCCGCCGTTATCAATACCACCGCCATTGCCGGCCGCGCGGTTGCCGCTGACGGTGGTATTGGTCAAAGCCAGAACGGCGCCCCAACCGCCGCTCAACCCGCCCCCGTTCCCGTAACCAAACCATTCCAGGCTGGGGCGCGCCGTGTTGCGCACAATAGCGCTATCGCTGATGTGCATCTCGCCCATGGCGAAGATACCGCCGCCATCCCCCAGCGCCTCGTTATCGCTGACGGTGCTTTGCGAGAGGTAGAGATGGAGGGGGACGCTGCCGTCCGAACCGCTGCCAATGCCGCCGCCGCTATCGCCGGTTTGGTTGCCGCTGATGACAGTGCGCTCCACATAGAGCAGCAAGGGGTAATAGCTATAGTTGGTGTAATAGAGGCCCCCGCCGCCCCGTGACGTGTGGTTGCCCTCCAGGCGGCAATCGGTGAGGTAACCGGTCATCCCACCCCGCAAAGAGAGACCGCCCCCAAAACCATTGATGACCGTCTGGTTATAGGAGAGGCTGGTATTGGAAATGACCAGCCACAACGGGTAGTCATTTTCCACATACAGGCCGCCGCCGTCATAAGCGGCGACATTGCTCAGGATGGCACTATGGTACAGCGTCAGGGTCACGGCCCGACTGTCAGCCAGCTGGCAGAGGCCACCGCCTTCGGCTATCGCGGTATTGCTGATGAGGGTGACTCCCTCCAGCCGGAGCTGGCCGTGGCTGAGCAGGCCGCCGCCCTGGCCCCCCGCCCAGGGGGCGGAGATATCCGCCAGCCCTTGCCGCAGTGTGAGCTGTGTCAGCGTGAGCGCGCCCGTCGCTCCCACGTGCAGGAGCCGGAAGCCCGGGCTGGCGGTGTCGCGCACGAAGGTCGCGCCGTTACCGATGATGATCAGGGCGCTGGTGATAGAAGGGAGGCCATTCGCGCCATCGGCAGCGTTATCTACAGCGGTGAGGGTGTAGACGCAACCGGCGGCCAGGGTGATAGTATTGGCCTCGCCGTTACCGTTAGCTGCATTGAGTGCCGTGATCAGCGCGGGCACGTCGCCGACGCCACCGGTGCAGCTGCCGGTGAGGTCAAAATTGGCCGCATAAACCCGCGGTACAGGCTTCAAGAGCCCGCCCCACAGCCCTAAGGCCAACAACAATCCTGAAGCCAGTCCTACCGATAGGCCCCATCTTAGCCAGGGAACGATACGCCGGTTCCGCGGTTCAGAATACATGAAAACTCCCCTTTCCTGTGAATGTCACGACCTTATTGCTCTTGCCCTGCTTGCCCTTTAATCTGATGATGAGCGCTTATAGGCTTTCCTTTCCGGGGAGCTTTACACTGGATAAGTTCAAGCCACGGTCCCCTCTGTGAAAGCCAGTATAGTGCAATCGGCATTTATGCAAATCTCGCTCCGGCACGGAGGATGCCGGAGCGAGATTGAGGAATTCACTATGAACGGGCGTTCGCCAGCGGTGAGATAAGTAACGTGAGTAGTGAGCAGTGAGCGGTGAGCAGGAAACAGGAACTTCTGCTCTCTGCTCACTCCTTAACTGGTTTCTACTTTCAGGGGAGCTTGACAGTTCACTCGTTGATAGATTGATACAGCTGCACGGTGGCCGGGGAAGGGCTGACGCCCAGCTCCTCGCGCAGCCGTTCCACGCACCGCTGGTAAGTGCGCAGGGCTTGAGGCCGGTTGCCCAGCTGGCTATAGGCGCGCATCAGCACCTGATAGGCCTGCTCCCAACAATCGTCACGGGCCAGGATGGATTCGCCCAGGGCAATAGCTTCCGCCCACCGGTGTTGGGCCAGCAGCGCGTGCGCGACGCGGTCGGCGGTGCGCAGATAAAGCCCCAACAGCCGTTCGCGCTCTTCCGTCAGCCAATCGGCGTAGAGGTATTCTTGCAGATATTCGCCCTGATACAGGGCCAGCGCTTCCTGATACCGTTGCTGGGCCACAGCCAGGTCACAGTTCAACAGGCGGTCGCCCTCGCTCACCAGCCGCTCAAACTCGGCCACATCCAGCCAGAGATCGGCGCCGGGTCGCAACCCGTAAAGCGTCCCATCGCGGGTGATGTAGGCAGAAGGGGCATTGGCTTTGTGCTGCGGCTCCAACACCTTGCTCAAGGTGCTCAGCGCCACCTTGAAGTTGCGCAGCATTGTTTCGGGGTCCTGATCGGGCCAGAGCAGCTCCGTGATCTGGTCGCGGTCTAACAGCTGGCTACGATGGGTCAGGAGCACCTGGAAGAGCTGCCGGGCGTTTTCCCGCCGCCATTCCGGGGCGGCGATCTCTTCGGTCCCCCGCCAGACGCGGAAGGCCCCTAAGGTCTGCACGCGCAACTGGTAGCCGGGATGAAATTCCACGCCACTCAGGCCCAGCTGCGCCAGCAGACTTTCAGCGTAGGCGCGGTGCCCGCCGGTGTCGCGGGCATAAATCAGCAGCGGCACCAGACGGCGTGGATCGGGAGGCCCCTGGAGTGTCCGCCGCGTGAAAAGGAAATCATAGTGATACTCGGCGGTCAGCCGATGGAAATCGTCAAACGCCCGCTCCAGCCGGTCGCGGTCGTCGCTCTCCAGCCAGAGCAAGGCCTGCCAGAGCCGGGTGACTGTCTGGCCGTAGACATCGCCACAGCCGTAGAAGTCTGTCCAGGCACGCGCCAACCTCTCGGCCGCCTGCGGCGACCGGTGGGCCAGCGTGTAAGCCGCGCCCAGCGAAAGGCGAATCAAAGCGGCAATCCAGGCGTCGCCGGCGGCCTCCGCCAGCGCCAGGCCCTGTTCGGCGGCCTGCTCGGCGGCATCCAGCGCGCCGTGAAAGCCGTGCGCCCGGCAGAGTCCCCAATAGGCTTCCACCTTCAACCGGGGGACGGCTAAAGTATCCCCCAACTTGATGGTTTCGCGGTAGCAGCGGCAGGCCTCTTCGTAGCCTTCGGGCAGACCGCGCAACAGCCAGGCGTGTCCCTGGCGCATATAGCCGACGGCGGTGACAAACGGTGACTGCAAGGCGCGTCCCCGTTCGGTACCCTCTATCGCGTAGCGGTGCGCGAGTTCGGCTTCCCCCTGAAAGGCAATGATGAGCGAGAGCAGGAGCAATGTCTCGCGATGGGCACGAGGACGCCAAACCGGCACCTGCTGCTCTACTTCCAGCCGTTTTTCCAGCAAGCTCCGGGCCTGTTCCAGCTGGCCGGTGCGTAACATGACCCGCACAGAGAGGTCAGCTTCACTGGGCCCTTCCTCACGGAGGGCCTGGGCCTGGGCCTGTAACTGCCGGGCCTCCTCCGGCCGGCCGGAGTTGAGACGGTTCTCGGCCATCAATTCCAGCAGCCGGGCGCGCGATTCGCGGTCCTCTTGCCCATCGGAGAGGCGCAGCGCCTCTTGCAAGACACTTTCGGCCTGGCTGGGATTGACCGTATCCAGGTAGACGCGCGCCTGTCCGCGCAGGGCCAGGCCGGCGCCCCCTTGATCCCCCAACAGCCGCGCGCGCTGTTCGCCCTGCCGGTACCAGCCTAACGCTTCGTCAAAACGGCTGCGCAGTCGCGCGATGTCGCCCAGGTAGGTCAGCAGGCGCGGATGGGCATCCAGGAGCGCCGGCGGGAGCGCCTCCAGCCAGCTGCCCAACGTATCCAGCCGCCCGGCGCGCACCAGGTCAGGCGCTAATCTTTCCAGTTCGGCCGCGGCATCCTCATAAGCTGCGGCTGCCAGCAGATGGTAGAGCGCCTCTTCGGGGTTTTCCTGTTGCCGGCAGCAGACCGCGGCCCGGTAATGAGCGGCCCGCCGCTCGTGGGGGCGCTGCTGCTGGTAGAGAAATTCGCGAAACAGGTGATGGTAGCGCAAGTAGCCGCCCCCCAAATCCACCACAAAGAGGTTGTTATCCAGCAAGGTGTGCAACACGGTGGCGCTATCGTTGGCCTGCCGCACACAATCGCAGAGCGTAGCGGTCATCTCCTGCAGCACCGAGGTCTCTACCAGGAACTGACGGATGTCGGCCGGCTGCTGGGCCAAGATTTCCTGGGCCAGATAAGCAAAGAGCTGGTCGGCTGAACCGGGTAGCCGGTCCAGCGCTTCCGGGACAGCAGCGACGGCACCGCTGCGCAGGCGTTGCCAGACCAGCTGCACGGCAATGGCCCAGCCCTCGGTCTCCGCCGCGAGGGCGGTCGCTTCAGCCGGACGCAAGGCTAACCCGTATTGTTCCTGGAACAGGGTGGCAATCTCCTCGGCCGTGAACGCCAGTTCGGCTTGTCCGATTTCCAGCACCTCTCCTCTGACCTGCCAGCCGAGCAGCGAGGGCAACGGCAACGGATAGCGACTGGAAAGGATCACGTGCAGGGTGGCCGGCGCGTGTTGGATGAAGCGGTCCAGGATGGCTAACAGTTGAGGTGTATCACGCAATATGTGCACATCATCCAACACCAGCAGCGTTGGCGTGCTCAGCGTCTCGGCCAGCTCGCTGATCAGGAGATCCACAAACGCCGCCCAGGGCAGGTCCGCGCCACTTTCCAGATCTTCCAGCACGACGAGCGGGGCCTGAGTTAAGGTTGGGAAGACAGTATGGAATCCCTGGAGCAGATGCAGCAGAAAAATCAGCGGGTCGGCGTCTTCTACCCCCAGATGATACCAGACCAGCGGGTGGCCACTGCCGGCCAGGGCCGCCAGGGCGGTGCTTTTGCCGTAGCCCATGCCGGCTTGCACGATGGTAAGGCGGTAGTCCAAAGCCTCCAGGAGCCGGGCGGTGAGACGCGGGCGAGGCAGGATGCGCCGGTTCAGGCGCGGGGGGGTCAACTTGGTACGGATCACAGGTGTCTTGCGGTACACGTGTTTCAATCTCCCTGCCTGGATTGTAGCCGACCTGACCGGGGATGCAAGTAGCACAAGACTTTGAAAGTAGCGTGAAAAGTTTGTAGTCAGGCGCTTGAGCGCCGTCTTAACCGCGCTGATGGTCTTCAAGAAAATAATCCGGTCACGTGCGCGCTGGGTGCCCGGCGGTTAACCGCCAGCCTAGCCAGCAACGCCCCGTGAACGGGGCTACGGCAGCCCGGTTTACCGGGCGTGGCTTGGGTAGCCGGGCGATTGATCGCCCGGCTACCCACCGGGAAAAAACGAGTCGCCCGGTGTTACCGCATTTAACTTTTAAAGGCCATCAGCGCGGCACTACGAACCCGTTGTCATACCGCCGCCTCAGAAGCCTGTTTCATAAGTTGCTTTGGAATAAGCTCTCCCATGAAAGCCGGATTTACAGAGGGCGTAGATTTGTGCAGGCAAATCCGAAATCTGAAATCCCAAATCCGACATTAGCTCTGGCAGGCGGCCGGCTTTCATGGGTGCGCCTGATATCGGGCCTGCTTTTAGTTTCCACCGATGGTAGTAAACTGACGCCGGGGGTAAAAGACTTTCTGGGGGCATCACAGCCTGGAAGGCCAGGGAAAGGGGTAACATGTCAAAGCCGTGGATTCGTTTAGGGGGTTGGCTGGCCTTGCTGGCCTGGAGTGTGACCGGCTGGCCGGCCGTATCCGCGGTGCAGGCCGCGCCACCGACCCCGCTGGTGGAACCGGCGCTGGCGCGCGCGCTGGCCGAACCTGCCGCCGAACCGTTGCGCGTGGTAGTAACCTTGCGCTCGCCCGCCGGCCCGGAACCGTTGGCGCGGGCGGCCGCATCCGGCGCTGATGTGGGCACCCGGCGGGCCGTGCTGGTCAACGCCCTGCAAGCCACGTTTGGCCGCTCCTTGCCGGCGGTCGAGCCGCTGCTGGCCCAGGCCGAGGCAGCAGGGGCCTTGCTGGCCCGGCGCGACCTTTGGGTCATCAACGGGCTGGCGCTCACCGCCCGGCCTGACCTGGTGCGCACCCTGGCGGCATCGCCCGCGGTAGCCGAACTGCGGTTGGACCACTACCGGCAGTATGTCAGCGAGCAACCATCAGCCTTCAGCCTTCAGCCGTCAGCCTTCAGCCGTCAGTCAACTTCCAACTTTCAACCTTCAACGTCTACCTGGGGCGTGACGCAGATCCGCGCGCCGGAGGTCTGGGCGACATTGGGGATCTCCGGGACCGGGGCAGTGGTGGCCGGGATGGATACCGGTGTGGATTGGCAGCATCCGGCCTTGCAGGCGCAGTACCGGGGCAACCTGGGCCCCGGCCTGGTCAACCATGCCGCTTCCTGGTACGATGCCGTCAAGGGGGGGACCTACCCCTATGACGATCACGGCCACGGCACTCACACGCTGGGCACGGCTGTCGGCAGCGGCGGGATCGGGGTGGCGCCCGCCGCCCGCTGGATCGCTGTCAAAGTGCTCTCTGGAGATGGCTACGGCTACGATTCCTGGATTCATGCCGGCTTCCAATGGCTGCTGGCGCCCGGCGGCAACCCGGCCTTAGCGCCCGATGTGGTCAACGCTTCATGGGGCAATGCCAACGGCGCCAATACGACCTTTCAGGCAGACATTGCGGCCCTGGTGGCGGCCGGCATCTTCCCGGTTTTTGCGGCCGGCAACGATGGGCCGTCACCGGGATCGCTGGGGTCGCCGGCCAGCCTGCCCGGTGTCTTTGCCGTCGGCGCCAGCGATCCCGATCAGGCGGTGGCCAGCTTTTCCAGCCGTGGCCCTTCGCCGTTTGGCGAGGTCAAGCCCTATGTCGTAGCGCCGGGCGTCAATGTGGTCTCCTCGGTCCCCGGCGGTGTCTACCAGGCCGGGAACGGGACTTCTATGGCGACGCCGCACGTGGTCGGTGTGGCGGCGTTGCTGCGGACGATCAGCCCGACGGTGGCGGTGGCGACGATGGCGCAGCTCATCACCCAGACGGCCGTCCCGTTGACCACCACGCTCCCCAACAACGATAGCGGGTGGGGCCGGGTGGATGCTTTTGCGGCAGCGGTGGCGCTGAACCAGGCCGGTCTGGTGAGCGGCACGGTGCTGGGGGCAGGCCAGCCTCTACCCGGCGCGCTCGTCGCTGCTGCGCCTCACGGGGCGGGGCGGCCGGCCCAAACGCTGGCGGCGGCCGATGGGGGCTATCGCCTGGCGTTGCTCCCGGCCTGGTATGATCTGACTGCCTCCGCTTTCGGCTACGCGCCGCAGACGGTGTATGGGGTGCAAGCGATCACAGGCACGACCCGGCAGGTGGATTTCAACCTGGCGGTGTTGCCCACCGGCCGGTTGCAGGGCCAGGTGCGGGTGGAACCGGGCCATACAGTCCCCACCCGCCCGGTCGTGTTGCGGGCGTTGGGAACGCCGGTGACGACTACTCTGGATGCCGGGGGCGCCTATACGCTCACGCTGCCCGCCGGGACTTACACCGTGGAAGTCCGGGGCAACGGCTACCGGGTGGTCACGGCGACCGTGCCGGTGGTGGCCGGCACCACCACCGGGCAGGACTTCGCCCTGACCGCAGCGCCGACGCTCCTGCTGGTAGATTCCGGCGTCTGGTATTACGAGAGCCAGATTGACTACTGGCGGGCCGCCCTGGAGGCGCTGCGCTATGCCTACGCCGAGCAGCGCATCAAAGTTTTCGCCGATATACCGCTCAGCACCACCTTAGCGGCTTATGATATTGTGCTCTGGTCGGCGCCCCGCGATGCGCCAGGCCTGATCGGGGCCGGCGAAGCGCTCCAGGATTACTTAGATGGCGGCGGGCGGCTGCTGCTCAGCGGGCAGGATGTCGCCTTTTATGATGCGGGCGGCTACCTCTTGAGCTGGCCGGAGCCCTATCTTTACGACCGGCTGGGGGTCTGGTTTGCCGCTGACGATGCCCCTGCCCGCACGTTGACCGGGCTGGCGGCTTTTGAGAGCTTGACCGTGACCATTGCCGGCGGTGATGGGGCCGATAACCAGCGCTACCCCGATGAGGTGACACTACGGGAACCGGGCAAAGCGGCCTTAGTCTGGCGCTACCCCGACGGGCTGGGCGGCGGGGTGGGAGCTTCCATTTGCACCCCCTACCGGGCACTGTTTTTCTCCTTCGGCTACGAAGCCATCGCCGGCGCAGCGGTTCGCCAGGAGGTGTTGGAGCGCTCGCTCACGTGGTTGCAGGCCGCGCCTCTCACCGCCGGGCTGGTCTTAGCCGCTGACTCAGCCCCGCAGATCGCTCTGCCCGGCGAGCGGGTCACCCATACCCTCACGCTGCGCCACATCGGCCAGGCCGGACCGCCGGATGCGTTCACCGTCACCCTGACGGGCGCTACCTGGCCCACCACCGTCATGCCGGCCACCGCGCTGCTCACCCCGTGCGAAACGCTGACCCTGACCGTGGTGGTCACCATTCCTCCCACAACCGGGATCAATGCCGCGGATCGGGTCACCGTGGCGGTGACTTCGGCGCTCGTCCCGCAGGGGCCGGTGGCCGTGCTCCATACCAAAACGCCGGCCCCCCTCCTGCTGGTGGATGATGACCGCTGGTACCAGATGGAAGGCCGCTATCAGGCCGCGTTAGACCGGGCCGGCATCCCTTACGACGTGTGGGACACGCGCCACAATGCCGGCGGCGCGCCGGACGCTGGCTCACCGCTGACAGCGACGTTGATCCGGTATCCCCTCATCGTCTGGTTCACCGGCTATGATTGGTACGAGCCGGTTACGGCGGGCGAAGAGGCGGCTCTGCTGGACTATCTGGATCAAGGCGGGCGGTTGTTCCTTTCGGCGCAGGATTTCCTGTATTACCACGGCGACGGGCCGCTGGCGACACGGCTGGGGGTCGCCACCTGGGCTGAGGATTGGGCGCCGACCACGGCGGCCGGCGTGCCTGATCAGGTAGCGGGCGGGCTGTGGGGGCCGGTGCCGCTCCATTATCCTTTCAGTAACTGGTCGGATAGCGTGGAACCGGCGCCGGCCGCAGCGCCGGTGGTGCGCGACGCGCAGGGTGCGCCGCTGGGGATTGCTGCCGGCGGTGAAGTCTCCGCCACCTGGCGCGCGCTCTTCTACGGCTTCCCGGTGGAGACGGTGTTGACCGAGACGCTGCCGTTGGTCCTGGAGCGGGCGGTAGATTGGCTGGCGCCGCCAGGGCTGAGCGACTGGGTAATCACGCCAACCGTGCCGCTGCCCGGCGAGCGAGTCACCGCCACATTGCGGCTGTTCCAGGATGCGCCGGCCACGCTGACCGTGGCGTTGACCGCTACCTTCCCGGCCGCGTTGACTCTGGACGCCGGTGCCCCGCCGCTTACCTGGAGCGGCACACTGGCGCCGCGCGCGCCGCTCACGCTGACGTGGGGGCTGACGGTCGCGGCGGAGGCTCCGGCCGGGCTGCCGCTCACGCCGACTGTGGCGCTGGCCCTGCCGGCGTGGGGCCTGACGCTTCACCGTGAGGCCCCCCTGCGGGTCGCCGCGCCCGATCTGGCGGCCAGTGGCTGGCTCTCGCCGGCGGGAAGCCGGCTCGTGACCGGACAGCCGGTCACGCTGACTGTGGTGCTGCGGAACCAGGGGCCAACGGCGGCCATCAGCGGCACGGCGCAGGTCTGGCTGATGAAGGGGTTGACGCCTCTCACCGTAACCATCCCGCCGACGCGCGGGGTGAGCCTGGCGCTGTGGGCGGGGACGCTGGCCGCCGGTGAAGTCCAAACGCTGCCCGTGCCGCTCAAAGCCTGGCCGCGCGAGGGGGCGCTGCGGGCGGATCTGCTGGTGGCCGATGGCCTGGGCTGGCGCTGGGAACAGCGGCTCTGGTTGGAAGTAACGCCGTTAAAAGTCTACTTGCCTGTAATACTGCGCGGAGCTCGGTAAAGTCAGGGGCCGGCACGCAGACGTGCCGGCCCCTGACTATTCACTGCAAAGACAACTTAGTAAATAGCGCACGAATTTTCACGAGTGCACTAACACGACCTGGAAAGTCTGCCCCAAGGGTTGAAACTGAGCTGTCTCTTGTCGGCTTAATTGCAGCCGAATCTTCTCAAACTGGTTAATGGTTTCCTTTGAATATAACCTTTCCCCGCAATGCAAACATACCTCGGCTTCAACGATTACTACCGCAGTATGTTTCCCGCCGCGCACCAATTTCTCAACTTCTTTGCAGGTCATTTCACTGCCACATACTGGACAATGGTCAAAAGGTAACATCTTTCGGTCTCCTTGTTCTCCATTCAATCCAACGGCTTGGATCCGGCCGATACACCGTAATCAAAACCGCCCACCCGTTAGCCTGATTATAGGCCCAAACGCTATGGATTGGCTCTTCGTGAAACGTCTTCCCATAGATCAAATAGATCAAACAACTCGGATAAGGTTTATCCGTTGGATAATCCTCAATCACTTCACCCTGGAAAACACTGATGAAAATCTCATCAAACGAAAGATGATCCGCTTGCGCTTCCTCATCGGCGTGATCTGCAATTCTGATATGGCCACGCCGAATTGCGCCAATAATATCTTCTATATTCACCAAAGTCTCACTTTTTTCAACAAGGGACCATTGTGGTAAATTCCGTCATTCCAGGCGGCGGACCACCATCACCACTTTGCCCTGGATGAGCACCTGTTCGGCCGGGTAGTACATCGGCTTCATCGTGGGATTGGCCGGCTGCAAGCGGACCCGGCTGCCTTCGTAATAGACCTTCTTGAGGGTGGTCTCGCCGGTGGACGGCAGCCAGACGGCGGCCATTTCACCGTTTTCCACCCGCTCTTGATGGCGCAGGATGACCAGGTCGCCATCGTTCACCAGGGCATCAATCATTGACTCGCCCTGCACGGTGAGCGCGAAGAGGTCAGAGACATCGCGGCCAAAAAGCGCCCGGTTGAGCTCCACCGTTTCCTCGCCCGGGAGGGCATCCACAGGGATAGGCTGGCCAGCGACAATATATCCCAGGTAAGGAATAGAAATCGCGTTCTCGTTATGGTAGATGGCTTCCGGGTTCAACGTTTCACCCGTCAGCCGGATGCCGCGCGAGATGGAACGATCGCGGGTGATGTGCCCTTTTTCCTCTAACCGGTCCAGGTAATAGGTCACCAGCGACGTAGACTTGATCCCCACAGCGTCCCCGATCTCCCGCACGGTCGGGGGATAGCCGCTTTGCTCCAGATAGCTCTGGATGAAATTTAAAACCCGCTGTTGGCGTTCCGGCAGCTCTATGCTCATGGGTATCCTCCTGAAAATAGGGATGGGGGAACCGGCTCTGGGTCTGCAAAACTGCCTCCCCCTGAAATCCCAAATATCCCAACTGTTATCCCAATTATAATAGAACATTAGTTCAATGTCAAGACCCTTTTGGGAGGAAATTTTTTCAGGAGGCAAGGTTTAGAATGAGGCGTTTGAGGGCAAGGGTCGTCCGCCGTCTCCTGGCGGTGCCGGTAGCCACTGGAGTTACGTAAGCGCCCGCCGATAGAGCCGGTGCGTTTTGTAGAAATCCACCCCCAGATCGCGCAGTTCGCGTAGCATCCGGTCGTTGTTAGCGCCGATCTGGACAAGATCCACGTGGGCGAAGCCGCCGGCGGTGATGCTTTTGTGCATTTCGCTGAACAGCAGCGCTGTCCCCCCCAGACCGCGATACTCCTCCACCATCCCGGCCCCGTTCACGTTGACCCACGGGGTGCGGCGCAGCTCGCGCAGCATCTCTGCCCAGCCGAAGGGGAAAAAGCGCCCGCCGGTCCGTTGCACCGCCGCTGAAATATCGGGATAGGCGAAAAGGAAACCGACCGGCCGGTCATCTTTGAGCACCAGCTTGATCAGGCGCGGATCGGCAAACCAGAGCAGCTGGTCAGCAATGGCCTGTACTTCCTCGTCGGTGAGCGGGACGTTGCCGGGCGTGCCCTGGATGGCGCTGTTGTACATCGCTTTCAGGTTGGGAATGAGCGCCCGGAGGTCGCGCCGCCGTTGGAAGCGGGCCACGCGCAGCCCGCGCCGCCGTTGGATGACCTCGGCCAGCTGATGAATCCGCTCCGGGAACGGTGCATACCCGTCCAGGTAGCCGGAGAGCACGTCGTTCTGGAGCGCAAATCCGACCGCTTCTACCAGCGCCGGGTAATAATCCAGGTTATAGGGAATGCCAAACGCCGGGCGGTGCTCAAATCCGTCCACAAGCAAGCCCTGCCCATCCAGCGCGCTGAACCCTTTAGGGCCGACGATCTGTTCCAGCCCGCGCGCTCGCGCCCAGGTGAACGCAGCATCAAAGAGCGCCCGCGCTATCGCCGGGTCGTTTTCGCATTCAAACAGGTAGAAAAAGGCCGTCCGCTCGTGATTATAATCATTGTAATGGCGGTTCTCCAGCACCGCCAGGCGGCCCACCGGCTGCCCGCTTGTCTCCAACGCCATAAAAAAAGCCGCCTCCGAGTGACGGTAGAAGGGATGGCGGCGGTCTAACATGCGGCGGGCCTCAGGCGCGAGCGGCGGCACCCACTGGGGGCAGGCGCGATAGAGCCGGAAGGGAAACTCCAAGAAGCGCTGCACCTGACGACGGTCAGTAGTTTCTACAGTTACAATTTGCCCCACTGTGGCCTCCTCTGAAAATAGAAACCAGTTAGGGAGTGAGTAGAGAGCAGAATAGTGAGTAGAGAGCAGAAAGTAGAAGTCCCTGCTTACCGCTCATGGCTCACCTTTGAAAAGGATGAAGGATGAAGGCGGAAGGATGAAATCTCCTCTGAAAATAACGCTCTTCGTTTGTAGTCAGGCGCTTCAG
>CAYTGR010000034.1:0-53330 GCA_964437445.1 uncultured Anaerolineales bacterium
ATGAAAATTGGCTCGTAGTAACGCGCTTCAGCGCGTTGGACGGCGCTAAAGCGCTTGACTACAAGCAAAGCGCTATTTTCAAAGGAGGCCGGGGATGAACGGGAAAAGTGCGTGGAGCTTGAGCGCTGTTTTGTTGCTGACCGCCTGTCTGGCCCGGCCGGCACTGCCGCCTCCCCTTGAGACGCCCACCTCGTCACCAACTGTGACGGCCTCACCGACGGTTACACCACCGACCGCGCTGCCGGTTTTCCCGACCGTGACTTTGCGGGCGGTGGGCACGGCCGAGCCCTCTCCCACGTTGTCCCTCACGTCCACACCCGTCCCGGTGGGAACGGCTTCCCCCGCCGAGACTCCGGTCACGCCGGCGGGGACCGCGCCGCCACTGGCCGCTCTCCCGCAGGCTTACGAGACCCATGTGACGGTGCTTACCTACGATTACGCTGCCGGTTTTCAGAGCACGGCCCCCGATGACTCCATCTACCCCTATCCCCGCCTGGACTTCTCACGGGTCGGGCCGCCGGTCCCCCGGACCTACCGGGCACTGGTGCTGGAGAATGACTACGTCGCGTTGACCGTGTTGCCGGAATTGGGGGGGCGGCTCTACCGCTGGTTGGATAAAACGACCGGCCGCGAGCTGCTCTATCAGAATCCGGTGGTCAAGCCGACCAGTTGGGGGTACCGGGGGTGGTGGCTGGCCGCCGGTGGCGTGGAATGGGCTTTTCCGGTGGAGGAGCACGGCTTGAACGAGTGGCGGCCCTGGCAAAGTGAGTGGCTGTCCGGGCCGGATTGGCGCGGCCTCCGGGTTTGGGACACCGACGACCACACCGGCCTGCAAGTGGAGGTGACGCTGCGGCTCTATGCCGGGCGCAGCGACTTGAGTGTCCGGCCTCGCATCAGCAACCCGACAGCTGCGGCCCAATCCTTTCAATTCTGGAGCAACGCGATGGTGACGGTGGGCGGCGGCAGTGCGCCCTCCGGGGCACTGCGTTTCTGGTTGCCCACCGATCAGGTGACGGTCCATTCTACCGGTGATGGGTCGCTGCCCGGACCGGACGGGACGCTGGCCTGGCCGCTTCACAACGGGCGGGATTTCAGCCGGTACGCCGAGTGGCATCAATATCTGGGGTTGTTTGCGACGCAGGCACGGGGAGCGGTCGGCCTCTACGACGAGGCGGCCGATCAGGGGCTGGTGCGCACCTATCCGCCGGAGGTGGCGCGTGGCGTGAAGCTCTTCGGCCTGGGTGATTTGCCGGCCTCCCTTTACACCGACGGCGAAAGCCGTTACCTGGAACTTTGGGGGGGCTACACGCGCACTTTTTGGGATTATGCCACGCTGCCGGCCGGCGGTGCGGTCGCCTGGGAAGAGCACTGGTACCCGGTCAGCGGCATCGGCGGGCTGGGGTGGGCCGACCGGCAGCTGGCAGCCGGGTTGACGGTAACGGCGGAGGGGGTCGTGGTGGGCCTGGCGGCACCGGCCGCGACTCAGGCGCGGCTGATGCTGTGGCAGGGTGATACAGCGGTTGCCGAGTGGGAGACCGCTGTGGGGCCGGGCGTTCCTTTTCGTCAGAGCTACACCGGTAGCGGGAACGCTTGGCGCCTCCAGGTCTGGCAAGCGGGGACACTGGTCGCGCAGCTTCCCTGACCGGAGCGGGCGCTTACAGGCGGGTCAACTGGGCCACCAGTAGATCTAACGCTGCCTCGGCTGAGAGCGCGCCGCGTTTGATGGCAAGATCGGCCTCCAGGAGCAGCTGGTAGGCCTGGCGGAGCTGCTCCGGTGTAAAATAGGTGCTCTGCGCCCGCACTTTTTTGGCGACGAACGGGTGCAACCGCAGCTGCTGGGCGATCTCGCTCTCGGCGTTATGCCGGTCGGCCAGCCAGCGTACCTGAATCAGCAGCCGGAATTGCCGGACGACCATCCCGAAGATCCCTAACGGGTTTTCCCCTGTCTCTAACAGCCGGTGGAGATGGCGGCTGGCGGTTGGGGCCTGGCGCTGACCGACCGCATCCACCAGGTCAAACATGACGTTGGCGCTGGTGACGTAGGTGACCAGGGTTTGGACATCCTCGGCCGTGATCGGGCCGGCGTCGCCCCGGTAAGTCAGGATCTTCTGAAGCTCCTGATCCAGCAGGCGCAGATCGGGGCCGAGCGCCTGGGCCAACAGAGCCACGGCCGCGGGCTGGATGGTCGTGCCGTGATGCCGGGCGCGTTTTTGGATCCAATCGGGCAGGCTTTTGAGGTCGGGCAGCGGGAACGCCTGGGCTTTGAGGCCCTCCACCCGCTGCAGCGGGTGCTTCTCCGGCACCAGCGCCCCTTCCACGAAGATCAGCCAGGTGGTAGATGGCAGGCGGGGAATCGTCTCCAGGATTTCCTTGGTTCCCCGCTCGTTACTTTTGCCGCCGAGGGCGTTGCGCACGACGACCACGCGGACGTCAGCCAGGAAGGGAATCGCCCCGCCGGCCTGCCAGAGCGCCCCTGGGGGCAGCGGTGGTTCCAGCGTTTCAGTGTTCAGCCGGACCAGGTCGGGAGGACCGGCCTTGTGGAGCCATTGCCCTAAGGTTTCCTCTCGTTCCAGATCGTTAGGCCCGTGCAGGAGAACGAGCATCCAGGCTCCTTTGCCGGGTGTTGATACGGATACGCCGGAGACGTCCCTGGTCCTGGGTGAAAATAGAGGCGATTTCGAGGGTGCCGATCTCAGCGTCGGTGGTGATCGCAGTCTGGAGCCAGACACCTAACGGGCGGGCCAGGGCCAGCAGCAGGGCGTTGAGCAGGATCGCCTGCGGCAGTCGTTCCAGCCGACGGCGCAGGGGCCGTTGGTCCACGCCCAACGTCAGCAGCGTGCCGGCGGTAGTCAGCGTTGCCGCCGTGACCAGATTAGTCCCACAGTTCGGGTGGATGGCCAGCTCACTCCGGCCGGCCCGGAGCAGGCTGAGCGCTTCCATGACGGCCGGGACGACCTGCTCGGTGGAAAGATTGGTGAAGAGCGTATACCCTTGTACTCCGGAGAAGCCGGCCACCTGGGCGTGAGCATACTGCCGGCTGAGGAGGTGGATGGTGGCATGTTCCAGGGCGTGGTTGCGGCGGATACGCCGTAGTAGAGTAGCGATCATGGTTCAATCTCCTTCAGGGATCGTATCAGGCAATGAGTTGGGGAAGGCGATGACAACCAGGCGGTTGCGCAGGCTACCGTAAGGATGGCAGGTGACTAAGGTCAGACGTTCGTCCGCGGTCGGCTGGATGTATTGGGCATTGCGCAGGCGGACCTCTAACGGCTGTCCGGCTTCGGGCAGGATGTACATTTCCCGCACTGTGTAAGCATAGGTTTCACCATTTTCCCCATCCACCAGGATGAGGGCTCCTGGGTTCAACTTATAAAGATCCCGAAAAACCTCACCCTTGGTGGTGTTGTGGCCGTTGAGCACGGTGTTCCCTCCTGCGTGCAACAAGGCGGAGGTGTTGTGCCAGCCGGCCGCTTTGTAATCGGGCACCTTCCAAATGGCTTGCAATTGCCCGTTGACGTCTACAGTTTCCACTTCAGTGGCAATGACCGGCGCCTCCAGGCGCAGGGCGGGGATGCGGAGGCGGGTTGGAGCAGTGCCGGAGAAGAGGGGGGTAGGGGGCGGGGAACTTTGCTCCACCGGCAGCGGGGTAGGGGTAGGAGGGAGAGCGGTAGGAGTAGGGGGCGGGGAACTTTGCTCCGCCGGCAGGGGGGTAGGGGGGAGAGGAAGAGGAGTAGGAGTAAAGGGCGTAGGAGAAGCGCTGGGCGTGGCGGTTACCACCGTAGCCGGCTCGTCCCCGTTCGTGAACGGCAGCAAGGGCGCGGCGGTGCTGTCGGGCCTGGCTGCCGCCAGTTGGGGAGCCACAGGGATCTGATGGGTGCGCAAGGCGCTGTCTATGTAAGGATAGAGTTCTGCCAGATCAGCAATGAGCCCTGCTCCAAACACTATGATCCCGGTTACCATCAAGAAGGTTGCCAGTCTTAACTGTTTTATCTGCATCATTTGCCCCCACGTTATGGAGACTATTATACCCGGCTTCAAGACAAGAGGCAATGGAGCGGCCCCCCTGGGGGCGTTTCAAGCGGGGGAAATTTTAGGGGGTGGGCGCAGCCGGCTGCGCCCACCCCCTTTTTTCTTCAAGTCAAGCTGACGCCGTGTAATTCCCCGGACTTCCTGGAATGGCAGCCCGGGCAGAACCGTGCCCCGCAGTGTTGAGTTACAGGCCGACCACTTCCGGTTTCAGGACGCCGATGAAGGAGAGGTTGCGGTATTCTTCGGCGTAATCCAGGCCGTAACCGACCACGAATTCGTCGGGCACTTCAAAGCCCACGAAATCCACCGGCACTTCCAACTCACGTCGGCTGGGTTTGCTCAGCAGCGTGACCACGCGCAGGGAGGCCGGTTTGCGGGTGGCCAGGTTGCGGAGGATGTAATCCAAGGTGTGGCCGGTATCAATGATATCCTCCACAATGATGACGTGGCGGTTCTGGATGTTGGTCTCCAGGTCCAGCAGGATGCGCACCACGCCACTGCTTTTGGTGGAGCGCCCGTAGCTGGAGACGACCATGAAATCCACCTCGTGGCGGAATTCCAGATGGCGGGTCAGATCGGCCAGAAACATGAAGGCACCCTTCAGGATGCAGATTAACAGGGGGCGGTCGGGGTCGCTGTACTGTTGGTTCATCTGGGCCCCGATCTCTGCAATGCGGGCCTGGAGGGTCTCTTCAGAGACCAGTACTTTGGCGATATCATCATACATGGACATGGGCTACCTCCTTCAATCAATCAGACTGAAACATGCGCCAGGTATCAGGCTCCCGTGGCCTGATGGGCCGCACAAGCAAGGTGGCAAGACGGCCGCTTGCTGTTATTTTTGATAGACTCGCGGTTTCAACGCCGCGATGTAGGGCAAGGTGCGGAAGCGATCAGAATAATCCAAACCGTAGCCGACGACCCAGACATCCGGGATCTCAAAGCCGAGGTAATCCACCGCGACCTCCACCTTCCGGCGCTCTGGCTTGCTGAGCAGGACGCAGGTCCGCAGCGAGGCCGGGTTGCGCGCTTTGAAGATGCGCTGGAGGTAGTGCAGGGTATAGCCGGTATCCAGGATATCTTCCACGATGAGAATATGCCGTCCGCTGAGGTCGGCCCGGGTGTCCATGATCAACCGCACCGAGCCGGTGGTTTCGGCCGAGTCGGCGTAGGTGGAAAGTGCGATGAAGTCTACCCGGTGCGGCACGTTCAGGCGACGGGTCAAGTCGGCCAGGAAGATAAAGGAGCCTTTCAAGACGCCGACCAGGATGAAGTCTTCGTTGCGTATCCCGGCATAATCGGCACTGATCCGGTCGGCCAGCTCCTGGACCCGTTGCTGGATCGTTGCTTCGTCTAACAAAACCCGCTCTACCGAATCGGGCAGGGATAGACCCATGGTGACATCTCCTTAAACTAAACTAATAAAACTAAAGATCGTTCTTGGTTAAATAGCTCGGTTGCCACCTGCACCGCCAGCAATCATGGACGACTGACCACCGGCGGTTAAGGAGGGGTGGTCTGCGGTCAGTGGTCAAAAGAGCGAAGGGCCTTACCAGGGTGCCCAGGGACGACGTGACAGCCCCGGCAGCGGGCTTCGTACACCTCGCTGGCCCCAACCAGGACGATGGGATCGTCGTAATGGGCTGGCTGGCCGTTGATTAACCGCTGTGAGCGGCTGGCCGGACCGCCGCAGACGACACAGATGGCCTGGAGTTTATCCACCTTTTCCGCGACCGCCAGCAGCTGCGGGATGGGGCCAAACGGTTCACCGCGGAAGTCCATATCCAGCCCGGCACAGATGACCCGTTTGCCCTGACCGGCTAGCTCCTGGCACAGGGCGACCACGCTGGCATCAAAGAACTGCACTTCGTCAATGGCGATCACCGTGGCGGCGGGATCCACCAGCTCGCGCAGCTCGGCGGCCGAATTGACCGGGATGGCGTGGGTTTGCAGGCCGTTGTGTGAGGCTACGGCTCCCTCGCTGTAACGCTGGTCAATGGCAGGTTTGAAGACCTGCACTTTCTGGCGGGCTATTTGCGCGCGGTGGATCCGGCGGATCAGCTCCTCAGTTTTGCCGCTGAACATGCTGCCGCAGATGACTTCAATCCAACCGGTGCTGGGGACACTGTACACAGGACTTCCTCCCAAAATAAAAATGGGGATCAGGGAGTAGGGATTGAGGGAAAAACTCCCCGTCCCTTAACGGGCTGGCTCAAAAGTGCGTAGGATATAGGTTTATAAGAAACAAAAAAGGGCAGGGTAGTTATCCCTGCCCTTTTTGTGCAGTTTAGGCCGCTTGGGCGATGGCCTCGTCGCCGGGGAGGACAAACCCCCGCCCGCGCAAGATCTTTTTCAAGTCGGCCAACGCTTTCAGGCCGAAGCCTTTGATGTCGGTCAGGCCGGCATCGCCCTGCTCTTCCAGCCGCTTGAGGATGTCGGCCACTTTGAGCAGGCCGGCTTCCCGCAGGGCCGTTTCCGCGCGCGGATTGAGCCCCAGCTCGGCCACGGCAACCTCGGGTGAGACCCGCTGAGCCTTGCGGCGTTCAACATCGCGGATGGCGTCTTCGCGGGCCGACAGCCGGCGCATGAAGCGATCAACCTGCCCTTCGGTGTCAACGATGCGCTGCTCACCGGTGAAGAAGGGGTGGCATTTGGAGCAGACATCCACCTTCATCTCTTTGACGGTGGAGCCGACTGTCCAGACATTGCCGCAGGCGCAGATGACCTTAGCGTCAGGATACCATTTGGGGTGGATCTTGGGTTTCATGCCTGCTGCTCCTCTACCAGATCCACGCTGACCCGTTTGTGGCCGTGCACCTGGTCGTAACGCACCTGACCATCGGCCAGCGCAAACAAAGTGAAATCTTTCCCCATGCCGACATTCGCCCCAGGTTTGATGCTCATCCCGACCTGGCGCACGAGAATGTGGCCGGCCAACACCAGCTCGCCCCCGTATTTCTTGACGCCCCGGCGCTGCGCTCTACTGTCGCGGCCGTTGACGCTGCCACTCTTTTTGCGTGCCATGCTTTTTACGCTCCCTTCACAATCTCATCCACGTGCAGACGCATCAAAGTCTGGCGATGCCCCTGGTGACGGCGGTACCGCTCCTTGGGCTTGTATTTGAAGATGGTGATTTTGGGGCCGCGGAATTCCTCTACGATGGTGGCGAGCACTTTAGCGCCGGCCACCGTAGGTTGCCCTACCTGCACATTTTCACCATCCGCCAGTAGATAGACTTCTTCCAACGTGATTTGTGTACCTACTTCATGGGGGAGCCGCTCTACCACGAGCTCTTCTCCTGCCACGGCTTTATACTGGTGCGTACCGGATTTAATGACTGCGTACACGATGCCTCCTCAACCCTTACACAATAGAGAGCCGCCCCTTACGGGTCGGCTACGAGGGGATTATAACCGGCTTAAGAAATTTGTCAATCCTGGCCCCTCGCTTCATGCCGGACTATCGCCTTTAAAAGACACGGGCGCTCAATTACCCGCTTTCTTCCTCTCGCTGCGCAGAAAGAGCGGCTTGGCCGGTGAGGGCTTGCAGCCGGGCCTGGATCCCGTTCCAATGGGTGGCCGGCCAGTAGATGCGGTGGCAGCCGGGGCAGCGGCGAAATTGCTGTTGGGTCTGGGCGACGTAGGGCGGCACCTCGGCGCGGGCCTCTTCCGGTGAGAGCTGGACCAGAGGCAGATTGCACTCCATGCAGCGCGGTGGCATCTCCGGCGGGAGCGGTCCGACCTCGGCGACCACCTGGGCCAGCTGCGCGTCCAGGTCGGGCGAGGCTACCAGGATCACGCGCAACCCGCGGCGCGCCGCCAGGCCGTGATCGCGCGTCAACAGGATACGCCCTTCGGCCCGCGCCCGGGCCGCGAGAATGGCGTCGTCGTCGTGCAAGTAGAGCGCGTCGTAGCCGAGCAGCCGCAACCAGCGGGCCAGCTTGCCGAGCATCGCATCGGCCAGCAGGCGGGGAACGAGCGTGTTTTGTTCAGGCGTAGAGTCCATGGCGTGAAACATCAAACGTGTTGCGTGTCGCGCGTTGCGTCAAAAACGGAATACGCAATACGCATTACAGATTGCGTCTTGATATTATACCGAGTATCGCTGCACTGACAAATCGCCCGTCGGTCGGCTTGCCTTTCCGCCGTTTTGAGGTAGAAAGGGAACCGATGCCCGCTTGCGTTTGAACGTTTGTTCTGGTATGATAGGGGACGGCCGACCGGCCAATTCTGGAAAGAGGGACGGCATGGCAAAACCGGAAACTCGCTGGGTCTGTCAACAATGTGGCTGGAGCTTCGCCCGGCAGATGGGGAAATGTCCTCACTGCGGGGCCTGGGACTCGTTGGTGGAGATGGTGACCGAGCCGGAACCGGCGAAAGTGGCGGCCGGTGGTCGGGCCGGCGGGACGGCACTGGCGCGCCCGCAGCCGCTCAGCACCGTGGACACCGGCGCGGTGGAGCGGATCCCGGTGGCGCTTGGCGAGTTTGCGCGCGTGCTCGGCGGCGGGCTGGTCCCCGGCTCGGTCGTGTTGATCGGCGGCGAACCGGGCATCGGCAAGAGTACCCTGTTACTCCAGGTGGCGGCCCAGCTGGGCACCCCGGAGCGGCCGGTGCTCTACGTCTCCGGCGAGGAATCCCCCCGGCAGATCAAACTACGGGCGCAGCGCCTGGGAGTGCCGGGCGAGACTTTGTTGATGTTGCCGGAGACCGAGGTCAGCGCGATTCTGGCCCAGGCCGATGCGCTGCGGCCCCAGCTCCAGGCGTTGGTCGTGGATTCCATCCAGACGACGCAGCTGGACGAGCTGACCTCGGCGGCGGGCAGCGTGAGCCAGGTGCGCGAGTCCGCCTCCCGTTTCCAGCGCTGGGCCAAGGCGACCGGCGTCCCGACTTTCCTGGTCGGCCATGTCACCAAGGAGGGCGCCATTGCCGGGCCGAAGGTGCTGGAGCACATCGTGGATACGGTGCTCTACCTGGAGGGCGATCCCTTTCACACTTACCGGCTGCTGCGCAGTGTCAAGAACCGCTTCGGCGCGACCTCGGAAGTTGGCGTCTTTGAGATGCGCGAAGAGGGCATGGTGGAGGTGGCGAATCCCTCCGAGATGTTCCTGGCCGAGCGGATGGTGAATGTGCCCGGTTCGGCGATTGCGATCACGATGGAGGGGACCCGTCCGCTGTTGGTGGAGGTGCAGGCGCTGGCCAGCACGACCAGTTTCGGCAATCCGCGCCGCACCGCCAACGGGCTGGATTTCAACCGGCTCCTGCTCGTCGTCGCCGTGCTGACCCGGCGGGTGGGCGTGCGGCTGGGCGACCAGGACGTCTTCGCCAACGTCGTCGGCGGCATTCAGATTGAGGAGCCGGCCGCCGACCTGGCGCTGGCCGTGGCGCTGGCCTCCAGCGTGCGCGACCGGCCCGTCATCGCCGATCTGGCGCTGGTGGGCGAGGTGGGGCTCTCCGGCGAAGTCCGCTCGGTGAGCCAGCTGGAGTCGCGCGTGGCCGAGGCGGCCCGCTTAGGCTTCCGCAAGGTGGTCGTCCCGCGCAGTCTGGGGCGCGCCCGGTCGCGCCTGCCGGAGGGGGTGCAGACCATCCCGGTGCGCTCGGTCGCCGAGGCCGTAGAGGCCGCGCTGGTGTGAGGGGGCGGAGTCAGATTTGTCCCACGCCATACGCTGATGCGGATGGCGTATTCCGTTTGAATTGAGCAAAGATGGCAAAAAAGGGTTCTTCTTCCAAATCATCCTCATCTTCCGGGTCTTCCGGCAAGTCCTCCGGCCGCGGGCGTAAACCGGCGCCCCGCGAGCCGTTGATCCGGCTAACGCCGGACCAGCAATTGGACTTGCTGGGGGGCGCGTTACTGCTCCTCGCAGTGGTGACGATCCTCAGCCTCGTCTCGGCGCAACAGGGGACGCTGACCGAGCTCTGGTTGGGGGTGCTGGCCGGTCTTTTCGGCTGGGGCCGGTACGTCGTGCCACTCTTCATCGGCGGCGTGGGGCTGTGGCTGATCCTGCGCCGTTTCGGCGACCGCATCCCCTGGCCCGACCTGGAGCAGGTCGTCGGGGTGTTGGGGGGATTCTTTGTCTCGTTGGTCACTCTGCACCTGGTCATGCATTGGTTGCGCCCCGCCCAAGACCTGTACAGCCTGGCTAAGGAGGGGGTGGGGGGCGGCTATCTCGGCGCGCTGCTGCTGGATGCCGGGCTCAAGACGTTGGGGATGACCGGCATGGTCGTCATTTTGATCCTGGCCTGGATTGTCGTGGTGACGTTTACCGCCAGTATCTCTCCCGCTGAGGCGGTGGAGTGGCTGCTTCAGCGACGTAGCGCGCCGGCCGTGCCCGACGTGATGCCCGGGGCCGAGCCCCCGTTGCCGGCCCCGGTGCCACCGCCGGTGGTGTTGGGAGCGCCCACGCCGCCCGCGGCGCGCAAATCACGCGCCAAAGCCGCCGACGAGCCCAAGATCAACCTGCCGCCCCGCAACGGCAACGGCGAGACCTTAGCGATCACCCCGGCTCCGGTCGGCTCGCAGACCTGGCGGCTGCCGGTCGTCGCCGATGTGTTGGAGCAAGGGAGCGAGCAGGACTTCAGCCAGGACCTCCTGCGCAAGCAATCGCGCACCATTGAGGAGACCTTAGCCAGCCTGGGCGCGCCCGTCAAGGTCAAGGAGATCAATCGCGGCCCGACGGTGACGCAGTTCGGGGTGGAGCCGCTCTTCATCACCACGCGCGGCGACAAAACGACGAAGGTCAAGGTCAGCAAAATTGTCTCCCTGGCCGACGATCTGGCGCTGGCGCTCTCGGCGCAGCGCATTCGCGTGGAAGCGCCGATTCCCGGCAAGGGGTTGGTCGGGATTGAGGTGCCTAACATGGAGCCGGCGGTCGTCGCGCTGCGGGATGTGATGGAGTCGGAGGGCTTCGGCCGGCTGAAGGGGACGCTGCGTCTGGCGCTGGGCCAGGACGTCTCCGGGCAGGCCGTCTCCGCCGATCTCCGCTCCATGCCGCATCTGCTCATCGCCGGCACGACCGGCTCCGGCAAGTCGGTCTGTATCAACGCGGTCATTGCTGCGTTGCTCCTGCAGAACTCGCCGGACACGCTGCGGCTGCTGATGGTGGACCCCAAGCGGGTGGAGTTGACGCAGTACGGCGGCATCCCGCATCTCCTGGCGCCGGTGATTGTGGATGTGGAGCGGGTGGTGCCGGCCTTGCGCTGGGTGATGCGTGAGATGGACAGCCGCTACCGTCGCTTCGCCGACATCGGCGCGCGCAACATTGACGACTTCAACCGGCGGGTGGTCCGGGCGGGGGAACAGGCCATCCCCTATATCGTCGTGGTAGTAGATGAGCTGGCCGATATGATGATGCAGGCCCCGGAGGAGACGGAGCGGGTGATCTGCCGGCTGGCGCAGATGGCGCGCGCGACTGGCATCCATTTGATCATCGCCACCCAGCGGCCCAGCGTAGACGTAGTCACCGGGCTGATCAAGGCCAACTTCCCGGCGCGGATCGCCTTTGCGGTCGCTTCGTCGGTGGATTCGCGGGTGATCTTAGATTCACCGGGGGCCGAACGGCTGTTGGGCCGGGGGGACATGCTCTTCGTGCCGCCCGATGCCGCGCAGCCGCTGCGTTTACAGGGGACTTTTGTCTCCGACGATGAACTGGGCAAGCTCATCCAGCACTGGCGCAATGCTGTGGAACCAGGGAAGGCGGTAGAGCCGACATTGTCCATGCCGCCGCTGGCGGCCGCGCCTGAACCCGGGTTGGCACCGGTGCAACCTGCCCTGTTCCCGGAATTGGAGGAGCCGCCGGCCGGGCAACAGTTTGAGGATCCCTTACTGCCGACGGCGGTGGAGGTCCTGCTGGCGGAGAACCGGGCCTCGGTTTCGCTGCTCCAGCGGCGGATGCGGATCGGTTATACCCGCGCGGCCCGGCTGATGGACCTGTTGAGCGACATGGGCATGGTGACGGCGACCGCCGAAGAGGGGCAATTTCGCGGCGTGAACCGCTCGGTCGCTGAGGCCTTCCTGCGCTCACTTTATCAGGGCGAGGGGAACGGCGAATGACGCCCGGCTGCAAAAGCCGGGAATCACCCGTCGTTCTTGCGTTGGCGGAGTTCGGCCCAGGAGGTCTGGCGCTGCGGGTCGGCCGGGGCCTCAATCATCTGCCGGATGGCGCGGGCGATATCCTGCGGGTCAAACCCTTGGAGCTGCTCGGCCAGCGCCTCCACGGCCGCGGTTTCGTCTTCGGAGAGCGTGCGGCCCAGGTCGGTTTCCAATTGGACCAGTGCCAGGAGCAGGGCCTGTTGGTCGGCGGTCAGCGCCTTAGCGCCTTTGCGTTGCAACCAGCGGGCCTTGCCAGGTCGGAAAATCGGAGTTCCGGCGTCATCAGGTTTTGTCATCGTCTCCCTCCAACTTGATTGTAGCACAAAATGGCGCCAAAAGGCAAGTCGGCGAGGGGCTGGCGTTGAGATTGGTGTAAGGAGTGAGCCATGTCCGGGAAATCCCCTTCTCAAACTCAAACGGGTCAGACGGGACGGTTTTGGCGGCTGTTGGGTCTGGTGACCGGGGCCGACCTGGTGTTCGTGGTGGGGTATACGCTGCTCTTCCGTCGCTTCACCCCGCGTGGCCTCTCTGATGCGCTGTGCAGCTCGGCGCTGCTGGTGGGGCTGGTGGCGTTGGTCCCGCTGGTCGTGGAGCTGGGGCGCGGCATCAACCTGCCGGGCCGGGCCGGCGGCAACCAGGAGAAGCTGCGCCGGGCCATGGCCGACGAGCAGCGGTTGCGCCAGCAGGGCATGGTGATCACCTTTGCATTGATCGCAGCGGCGGTGATCCTGGCGGTGATTTCATTCATCCTGAGCGTGCTGTGAGGGCCTTTTTGCTCCCACAATGCAAGCCGCTTTCACCACGAGGGACCCCTCAAGCTTCCAGCCAGCTCACGATGTACTCGGTCAGCGCGTCCGGTTTGGCGAGCGCCGGTTCCTGCACGGCCCACCGGCCAACCAGGCCGGCTTCCTCTGCCGTCAGCGCAAAGTGACACATGGCAATCCCCATGTCCACCCGCTGCATATCGGAGATTTCCAACAGCTGCCGGTTGCGGCTGGCGTAGCCCGGGGTGCGTTGCAGGTAGAAATGCCAGGCTCCGGCGGCTTTGATGATGCGCCACGGCTGTTTGTTGGAGGCTGACGGCCCCCGGCGCACCATCTCCAGCACTTCGGCGTAGGCCCCGGCCTCTTCCGGCGACAAGGGAGCCCCCCAGTCGCCCGCGAAGAAGAGCCGTGCCCACGGCAGCCGTTGATCTCCCTGCGCGCTGTTGCGGACGAGCCGGTCCACCAGGCTCCGTTTCTCGGCGATGTAGCCGGTGGAGACCACCGCCGGCAGCTCTTCGCGCGCGGTGAGGTTGAGTTTGGCCGAGAAGCTGCTGCGGGAGAAACTTCCGCCCAGCCAGCAGGTGCCCAGCCCGAGGTCGGTGGCATAGAGCACGCATTGCTCCATTTGGTAGCCGAAATCCTCCAGATGTTTGGGCCCGCGTTCCACGGCCCCCAGGATGAAACCGGTCGGGTTGCGGATGAAGCCGTAGGTGCCCAGTCCTTTAAGCGCTTGCCGGTCCTCCTCCCCGGCGGCGATGAGGCGCAGGCGCAGGGTTGACCCCAGCGGGCCACGGGTGCAGCCGGTCCCGGTGACAAAAGCCTCCAGGCGCGCTCGCTCGGCCGGCGCGATGGGGGTGGTTGTGTAGGTCCGGCAGGAAAAGCGTTGCCGGATGAGGGCCGTGACGGGTTGGTTGAATGTCCGTTCAAAGTGAGTCATGGTTCTGCTCCACGGGAGATTCGGCTTGATTATAGCACATTCAGAAAGCGGGTGATTTTTTCCCATGGAAGCCAGATTTAATCGCAGATGCGCAGAGTTTTTTGCTCCCCAGCCTCCCAGCGATTTTTTTTTGAGGCGCCAGCCCTGAAAACTGGCGGTTGGGGTGCCGTTTGAGTTATGATATAATCCGTCAGGGTATGGTCTGGCCCAGGAAGGAGGCTGGCATGGCAGAAGAAAAACCGATCCCGTTGGCGCAAATCCGCGCCTGGTTTTTTGACCTGGACGGCACGCTGATGGATACCGACGATCAGACGGTGGAATCGCTGGCGCGGCGGCTGCGTTTCCTGGGGGCGACGCGTGCGCAGCGGTTGGGACGCCGGCTGGTGATGGCAAGCGAGACCCCGCTCAACGGTGCGATGACGTTGCTGGATGTGGTCGGTCTGGATGCCGTGCTCATGGGGCTGAAGGGCGCTGTTGCCCGTCAGAACCGGCCGACCTTCCGCATCATTGACGGCGTGAAGCCGCTGTTGGAGCACCTGGCCGCGCACTATCCGCTGGCGGTCGTCTCCACCCGTTCGCGGGCCGATTCTGAGGCCTTTCTGCAGCAACACGAGCTGAGCGGGCTCTTCCGGCTGGTGGTGGCCGGCGACACGACCCGGCGGCTTAAGCCCCACCCGGAGCCGGTGCTCTTCGCTGCCCAACAGCTGGGGGTGCCGCCTGCGCAATGCGTCATGGTCGGCGATACGCCGATGGATACCCTATCGGCCCGGCGCGCCGGCGCGTGGGCGGTGGGCGTCCTCTGTGGCTTCGGTGAGGAGGCCGAGCTGCGCCGTACCGGCGCGCATTGGATCCTGCCCTCCACCGCTGATCTGCTGGCGCGGGTCCAAAGCTACAGTTCACCCGTATCAGGATAATCCAGGTTGCTCCCTGTCGCCGGTAAGGGGTTCGTCCTGGTTGGACCGCTGACCACATATTTTAACCGCCAGTGGTCTGTGGTCAGTCGTCCGTGGTCTCCCGGCAAGGCAGGCGGCAACTTGAGTTAGGATCATACCATTGAACAGGGAGTTGGGTGTTTTCTGATCCCTGCTCCTTGCTCCCTACTCCCTATCTTTACGAGGCAAAAGCATGAATATCGGCATCATCGGGGCCGGGGTGGCCGGCCTGTCGGCAGCGTATGATCTGACCCGCCAGGGGCATCAAGTGACGCTCTACGAGGCGCGGCCCTACGTGGGCGGGCTGGCTTCCGGTTTCCAGGACGAGCGTTGGGATTGGCCGCTGGAGCGCTTTTACCATCACGTCTTTGCCAGTGATCGCGATATCATCGCCCTGGTCAAGGAATTGGGCTGGGGCGACCGGCTCTTTTTCCCCAGCCCGGTGACCTCTATCCTCAAGGACGGGCAGCTCTATCCCATCAACGGCCCGTTAGGGGTGAACCTGGGCAACTTTGGCGATATGGCCGCGACTGCGCTGCGAGTGTTACAGTTCACGCCGATCCCGTTCTTAGCGCGATTGCGGGTGGGATTGGCCACCGCCTATTTGCGGTACAACCCGCGCTGGCAGCCGTTGGAGCGCGTCACCGCGCACGAATGGATGTTGCGGGTGGTGGGCCAGCGTGCTTACGAAGCGTTTTGGGAACCGCTCCTGGAAGGGAAGTTTGGGCCCTATTACCAGCAGGTGAACATGGCGTGGTTCTGGGCGCGCATTGTGGCGCGGACGCCGCGCCTGGGCTACTTTGTCGGGGGCTTCCAGGGCTTCTTGGACGCGCTGGCGGCGCAGGTCCAGGCGCAGGGGGGCGTGATTCACCTGGAGACGCACGTGCGCGGCATCCACCCGGAGGCCGACGGTCGCCTCCGCCTGGAGCTCCGCACCGGCGACGTGCTTCACGACCGGGTGCTGGCGACCTGCTCGCCGGCGATGCTCAAGGGGCTGACGCCGGCGCTCCCCGCCGAATACGCCGCCGGGTTGGACACTCTTAAATCCATGGGCGCGGTAGTGCTGGTGCTGGCGCTCAAGCAACCGGTGACCGACCGGCATTACTGGATCAACATCCCCAAGCGCGAGGGGTTCCCCTTCCTGGCATTGGTGGAGCATACCAACTACATCCCGCGCGAGCATTACGGCGGCGATGCGGTGGTCTATTGCGGGGACTACCTGGAGCCGGGGCATCCCTATTTTGACCTGGAGCCGGAGGCGCTGCTGGAGAAGTTCATCCCCGCCATCCAGCGGCTCAACCCGGCGTTTGAGCGGAGCTGGATTCGGAAGTACTGGAAATTCACCGAGCTCTACGCGCAGCCGGTGCCGCTGCTCAATCACTCAGGCAACATCCCGCCGCTCCAGACGCCGATCCCCTCGCTCTTCATGGCAAACATGAGCCAGGTCTATCCCTGGGACCGGGGGACCAATTTCGCGGTGGAGATCGGGCGGCGTGCGGCGCGGGCGGTGGTCGCCTCCGGCCAATCCGCTGGATGATTGGGCTGAAAGTTGAAAAAAGCACCCATCTATAACTTTTTTGATCCCAAGGAGATCTCATGTCTAAACCAACCCCTGCTTCGTCCGGTGCAACCCCTGCCTACCGCGACCCATCCCTGAGCGTTGAAGAACGTGTGGCCGACCTGCTCGGCCGGATGACCCTGGAAGAGAAAGTCGGGCAGCTGATCATGTGGGACGCGCGGCCCGATGACCTGTCCTTTATCAACACCCACCATCCCGGCTCCATCCTGCACATCTGGGGTGAAAAGCTGGAGCGGGCCATAGATCTGGCGGCCCAAAACCGGCTGGGCATCCCGCTGCTGGTGGGCGAGGACGCCATCCACGGGCACTCTTTCTGGAAGGGCGCTACCATCTTTCCGACCCAGCTGGCCATGGCCGCCAGCTGGAACCCCGACCTGTTGGAACAGGTCGGCCGGGTGACCGCCGAGGAAGTCGTCCCGACGGGCATCCACTGGACCTTCGCGCCCGTGCTCTGCCTGGCGCGCGATCTGCGCTGGGGCCGCATTGACGAGACCTTTGGCGAAGACCCCTACCTGATCGGCGAACTGGGCGCGGCGCTGATCCGCGGCTACCAGGGGCGCGGGCCTGGTGATCCGGCCGGAATCCTGGCTACCGCCAAACACTACGCCGGTTACTCAGAGACCCAGGGCGGGCGGGATGCCTCCGAGGCCGATCTCTCGCGCCGCAAGCTGCGCAGCTATTTCCTGCCGCCCTTTGAACGCGCCGTGCAGGCCGGGGTCATGACCTTCATGACCGGCTACCAATCTATGGAGGGCGTGCCAGCGACCGCCAACCACTGGCTCTTGACCGAGGTCTTGAAAGACGAGTGGGGTTTTGAGGGCGTGCTCGTGACCGATTGGGACAACGTCGGGCGGCTGGTCAAGGAGCAGAAGGTCTGCGCCGACTACGTTGAAGCTGCGGTGGTGGCCCTGCGGGCCGGCAACGACATCATCATGACCACGCCCGAGTTTTACGAGGCCGCGATAGAAGCGGTGCGTACCGGACGGCTGGCAGAGAGTGAGATTGATGCGCCCTGCGCCCGGTTCCTGGCACTCAAGTTCCGCCTGGGCCTGTTTGAAAACCCGCGCCGCCCTGATTTGCAGCGGGCCGCGCTTGAGATCAGCCGCCCTGAGCACCGCGCGGTGAACCTGGAGAGCGCGCGCCAGAGCCTGGTGCTGTTGCAGAACCGGGGCCTGCTGCCGCTCGACCCGGCCCGGCTGAAATCCATCGCCGTGATCGGGCCGAACGCCGATGACGACCTCCAGCAGCTGGGCGACTGGTCGCTGGGCTCTTCGCAGCATCCGCCCGCGGCCGGTAAGCACCCGCGCGAGAAGACCACCACCATCCTGGACGGCCTCCGCGCCCTGGCCCCGCAAGGGCTGGAGGTGCACTATGAGCGCGGCTGCTCGATTACCAGTGAGGACCTGTCGGGCCTCCCGGCGGCCGTGGCCGCGGCCCAGGCCGCCGAGGTCGTGGTGGCGGTGGTGGGCGATCACCTGAACTACGTCGGCGAGACCCTCAGCACCGCTACGTTGGAGCTGCAAGGTGGGCAGATCGCGCTGCTGAATGCGCTGGAGCAGACCGGCAAGCCCCTGATCGTGGTCCTGATCAACAGCAAGCCCCTGGTCCTGCCGGCCTCTGCCCAACGCGCCGCCGCTATCCTGGAGCTCTTCAACCCCGGCATGGAAGGCGGTCGTGCCCTGGCCGAAGCGCTCTTTGGGCTGCTCAATCCCTCCGGCAAGCTGACCATCTCTATCCCGGTGCATGTCGGCCAGCAGCCGGTCTTTTACAGCCAGGTGCGCGGCCAGCACGGCGACCGCTACGCCGACCTGACCCAGGAACCGCTTTTCCCCTTCGGGCATGGCCTCAGCTATACCCGGTACGCTTATTCCAACCTGCGGCTGGCCTCCTCCCACCTGACCAGGGGGGAAACGGCGCAGGTCTTGGTGGATGTGGAGAACGTTGGGCAGCGGGAAGGCATGGAGATCGTGCAGGTCTACGTCAGCGACGTGGTGACCTCGGCCACCTGGGTCAACAAGGCACTGAAAGGCTTTGCCCGTGTCCGGCTGGCGCCGGGCGAGAAAAAGACCGTGCAGGTGGAGCTGCCCTGGCGCTCCTTTGAGATCGTGAACGCGCAGGGCATTTATGTGGTGGAACCCGGCGAGTTTGAAATCCTGGTCGGCCCCTCTTCGCGCGACCGGGATTTATTGAGGACAAAATTGATGATTGAGTAGAAAATGTCGTTGGGGCGCAGGTGCTGCGCCCCAACGATTCAACTGCCCCTGACATCATCTCCTGGCGAAAGGAACTCTTCTATGCAATCCAGCAATCGTAGAACGCCTCGTGCAAAAACCAATGTCTTGACACTGGCTTATATCGCCTTTCTTATGTTGGGACTGCCGACCGGCCTGCTTGGAGTGGCGTGGCCTACCATGCGGGCCGATTTCGCCCTGCCCCTGGACGCGATGGGGCTGCTGCTGATCTCCTCCACCGTGGGATACTCTCTGGCCAGCTTTTTTATCGCCCGGTTGATCAAGCGTTTTGGGATTGGCTCCCTGCTGATCTTTTCCAGCCTGGCTTCCGCCGTGGCGCTCTTTGGCTACCCCCTGGCCCCTGCCTGGAGCGTGATCGTGGGGATTGGCGCGCTCGCCGGCTTTGGTTCGGGCGTCCTGGATGCCGGGGTGAATACCTACCTGGCCGCGGAATACCAGGAAAGCGAAATGCAGTGGTTGCACGCCTTTTTTGGCATTGGTGCTACCCTCAGCCCCGTCATCATGACCGCCAGCCTGTCCCAATTTGTTTCCTGGCGCCCCGGTTATATCTTTGTCGGGGCTTTAATGGTCATGATGGGGGGAGCCTTTCGGCTTACCTATTCCGCCTGGAAGGCGCCTCAACCAGCCTCTGAATCTGAAGCAGTCCCAGCAAGCGAGGCGGCGGGGCCCGGCTTGATGGATTACCAGACCTCCCTCTGGAAAAGCCTGCTCCAGCCACAGACCTGGGTTGGCATTCTATTGTTTCTGCTTTACACCGGCGCGGAATTGACCCTGGGCAACTGGACGTACACCCTGTTTACCGAAGGCCGGGGGATCAGTCCGCAGATCGCCGGGATTTGGGCGGGCGGTTTTTGGGCCACCTTCACGGTGGGGCGGATCCTGGGGGGGCTGTTTGTCCATCGCGTCCGCCTCAATACTCTGATGATCAGCGCCATGTCGCTGGCGCTGGTCGGTGCCGTTCTGTTCTGGTGGAACCCGCTTCCGCTGGTGGGAGTCTTAGGCGTCTTTGTGGCGGGCTTTGCCATGGCGCCCATCTTCGCCGGGCTGATCTCCAGCACACGCCAGCGTGTGGGAGAACATCACGCCGCCAACACGATTGGCATCCAGATCAGCGCGGCCGGCCTGGGTGGGGCAGTTTTGCCGGCGCTGGCCGGCTTTTTAGCCCGGCGCATCTCGCTGGAAGCCATCCCGGTCATGCTGGCTGTCTCATTGCTCGGAATGCTTATCCTGTATGTGCTCTCAACACGCATAAACACAGTTAAACTCTAAGCATCTTGGAGGAATGTGATGAACGATATTAAAAACCACAAGAGGATTAACGACATCTTACTCGGCCCTTTGGAGAGACCGGCCTTGAAATGGCTTGCAGCTCACCTGCCGGGTTGGATAACCCCTGATATTTGCACCGCGATTGGCGTGTTGGGTGCAGTAGTTATTATGGTGAGTTACTTACTTACCATGGTAAACAAAAACTACTTGTGGTTTGCATCCCTGGGTTTCGTGATCAACTGGTTTGGCGATAGCCTGGATGGCACGCTGGCACGCCACCGACATATTGAACGCCCCATCTTTGGCTTTTTTATTGATCACACAACCGATGCCATCGCTGAGGTGATGATTTTCCTCGGCCTGGGCCTAACGCCCTATGTTAGCTTTCATATCGCCTGCCTGACGCTCATCGCTTACCTGCTCCTCTCGGTGCTGGTTTTTATCTGCACGTGCGTGGTGGGCGAGTTCAAAATCTCTTATGGCAAACTGGGGCCAACCGAGGTTCGCGTGCTGGCCATCCTGTTGAACACAGGGATGTATTTTGGCGGGGAACGGACATGGGCAGTGTCAGCCGGGATGTTCGGCCATGTGACTTTAAGCCCTTATGACCTCATTGTCGGCTTCATTGGCATTCTTTTATTGTTTTTCTTCTTGGATACAGCCCGGAAGGAAACTATCAGGCTGGCAAAAGCCGATGCTTAGCCGGATTCAAGCAACGGATGGCACTAAACTTAGCCACGAATACACGAATTTGCCATGTCTGGTGGACATTTGTGTCTTCGTGGACGGCCGCCGCTCAATCCAGACGGGTCAGGCGGTACTTCACCAGCGTCCAGAGCACCGTCAGACCGTCTTTCCACGAGATTTTCTTGCCCTCGGCGAACTCGCGGCCGGTATAAGAGATGGGGACTTCGTAGATGCGATAGCCGCGCCGCAAGATTTGAGCGGTGATCTCCGGGTCAAACCCCCAGCGCTGGGCCTTGAGCGCCAGTTTGCCGGCCACTTCGCGGGTGAAAACTTTGTAGCAGGTCTCCATGTCGGTGAGGATGGTGTTGTAGAGGATGTTGGTCACGGTGGTGAGGAACCGGTTGCCTAACATGTGCCAGAAGAGCATCGCCTTGGTCGGCCCGCCCCGGAAACGGGAGCCGTAGACGACCTGGGAGCGGCCCTCCAGGATCGGCTGGAGCAGATGGGGGTAGTCGCGGGGATCGTACTCTAAATCGGCGTCCTGCACGAGCAGGATATCGCCGGTGGCGTGCTGAATGCCGGTCCAGACGGCGGCTCCTTTGCCCTGATTCACCGGGTGGAAGATGATCTGGAAGCCAGGCTGGCCCTCCAACGTCCGCAGATAGTCGCGCGTCCCGTCGCTGGAACCGTCATCCACGATCACGATCTCGCGTTCCAGCGGGGCAGTTTTGGCGGTCGCATGGCTGTTCTGGTAAGCAATATCCAGCGGGACGGCTTGCACCCGCGCCACGATTTCCTCAATGGTCTTGATCTCATTGTAAGCCGGGATGATGATAGAAAGTTTCACGGTTCCTCCTCGGAAGGTGGGGTGCTGGTCGGGGCCGGCGGCGACCAGAAGCCGGCGGCCTCCACGCCCCAGCACCGGATTTGCTCCAGCAGCGGGTAGGCGGTGAAATCCAGTTGCAGCGGGGTGATAGAAATGTAGCCCTGGGCCACCGCCCAGAGGTCGGTCCCCTCTTCCGCGACGCCGGTGGGGGCCTCACCGCCGATCCAGTAGTAGGGATGGCCGAAGGGATCCTCCCGGCGGATCAGCGCGTCGCGGTAAATGCGGCAGCCCAGCCGTGTGATCCGCACGCCCTGGAACTGGGCGGCCGGCCGGGCCGGGACATTGACGTTCAGCAGCGTGCGGGGTGGGAGGCCGTGCCTCAGCACAACTTGTGCCAGCCGGGCGGCGAAGGCGGCTGCTACGGTGTAATCTGCCGTCGGATCAAACGTATCCAGCGAGATGGCGAACGCGGCCACGCCGCCGAGCGTCCCCTCCATCGCCGCCGTCACCGTGCCGGAGTAGGTCACGTCACTGCCCAGGTTGGCGCCCCGGTTGATCCCGGTGACCACCAGATCCACCGGCGACTCGGCCAGTCCGAGCAGTCCTAAGGTGATAGCGTCGGCTGGCGCGCCGGTGGTCACCAGCGCCGGCATTCCGTTGGGGAGCTGCCCGGGGTCGGCCCGCAGCGGCTTGTGCATGGTCTTGGAGTGGCCGGCGGCGCTCCAGTTGTGATCCGGGGCGATGACGGTGACGCGGCTCACCTGCGCCAAGGCGGTGGCCAGCGCGCCCAGCCCCGGCGCAGTCAGGCCGTCGTCGTTGGTGACCAGAATATGGGGTGTGTGATCAGGTTTCATCTTGCTTTCATAATAAACCAAAGAGCGGGGGCGAATTTCTCGCCCCCGCGCCGGATTATACCTGCCTTGAAAAAACAGGCAAGTTTCAAGGGGCGGGAGGGGCGTTCAGGGCGGTCAGACGGTAGCCTTCGCCGCGCCGGGTTTTCACGGCGAAGGGTGCCTGGAGTGACTTCAAGCTCTCGCGCAGCCAGTGGATGTGTACGGCCAAGCTGCGGGTGTAACCGGCGTAATCGGTGCCCCACACTTCCTGGAATAACCGGGCCTGGGAGAGGGTTTCTTCGGGCGCACTGAGGAAGGCTAACGTCAGGGCAGTCTGTTTGGGCGTTAACGGGAGGACCTGACTGCCCCAGATCAAGAAATGGTTATCTACATCCAGCCGCAAACCCTGCCACTCCACCAGCGAATGTTCTTCCTGGTTGAGCGTGTGGCTGATCTGGCGCAGCAGCTGGCGTGCCGTCAGCGGGTAGCGCAGGTAGCCGGCAATCGGGGGCAGTGTATCCAGGCTGGTTTCTTTGTCCAATAATACGATGATTGGAAGCGCCGGAGCCAGCCGCTGCAAATCAGCGCAGAAGCGGGCCGCGTCAAACCGGATGGTGGCAATATCCAACAGCACCAGGTCAAAGGACTGGCGCGCCACATAGCTCATGGCTTCCTTGCGTGTATGGGTGATCAATACTTCGTATTGCTCCAACAACGCAGGAAGGAGGGTCGGTTCCGCCGGCCGGGGCCGCGCGATCAATAAAATTGAATATGGTTTCAAGAGGTACTCGCCGGATGATAAGTTCTTTAATTTAACTTGAGCAAGGATGCGATAAATCCATTATACACACAGTCGGCGCTTAGGCAATTGACGCCGAGGAATGGCGGATTGTCGGGGATGGGCCGGAGGCGCGCTCAGGTCAGGCCCAGCGTCTGCCGGTAGACCGCCAACGTCTGGCGCGCCGTGGCGTTCCAGGTGAAGCGCGCCGCCTGGCGGAAGCCCGCCTCCCGCAGCCGGGCGTGCAGTGCCGGGTCTTGGGCCAGGCGGAGGCAGGCCTCGGCCAGCATGGCCGGATCGTCGGGATCAATGCGCAGGCCGGCCTCCCCGACTACTTCCGGGAGGCTGGCCCGGTCGGCGACGACAGCGGGCGTCCCGCACTGCATCGCTTCCAGGGCCGGGAAGCCAAAGCCCTCGTAGAACGAGGGCAGCGCCAGCAACAAAGCCCCGTTGTAGAGCGCCACCAGCTCTTCCTGGGGGACGCGCTCCACGAAGCGGACCCAGGGCTCCAGGTGTAAAGCCTGGACGCGAGCGAAGATCTCGTCGTAGAGCCAGCCGGGTCGACCGGCGATGACGAGTGTGCGCGGCTCGCCGCGCGCGTGGAGCAGCGCGAGCGCCTCTAACAGGCCGGGCAGGTTTTTGCGCGGTTCCCAGGTCCCCACAAAGAAGAGATAGCCCGGCTCCAGGCCGTACCCGGCCAGCACGGCGGCCGTTTGCTCTGGCGGCAACGGGCGGAACGCTTCATCGGCGGCCAGATGGACGACGGTGATCCGCTCCTCCGGGACGCCCAGCAGCTGCACCAGGTCGCGTTGGGTGGCGTAAGAGTCGGCGAGGAGCGCGTCGGCGCGGGCCACCGCCCAGCGGATTTGCTCGTTATAATAGCGGCGGGCCTCGGCGGTGAGGTATTGCGGGTAGTACAGGAAGTTGAGGTCGTGGACGGTGATGACGGTGCGATGCGCCCCCCAGGCCGGCGGGATGAAGTCCGCGCTGTGGAGCAGGTCCAACCGCCGGGGCAGGAGCTCGGCCCCCAAAGCCCAGCGCTCCCAGCGGTGGTGCGGCGGCGTCCAGGCGCGGAGGGAGCGGAGGCCGGGCGCGCTCACCGGTTCCGTCTCACGCCGGTGCTGGATCAGCGTGAGGCTGCCCGGCGGCAGGAGCGCGGCCAGCTCTACCGCCAGCCGCCGGGCGTAGCGCGAAATCCCGCCCGGGGCATAAGCGTGCAGCCGACCATCCAGGCCAATTTTCATGGCTGAGAGTGTACCACAATCCCTCCACCGGGCAATGGCGAATAGCGAATGGCGAATGGCAAATGGCAAATAGCGAATGGCGCTTTCCCCGGCTTGTCTTTTCTTAGACTTTGTGTTACAAAGGGGCTACTTTGAGCCAAGCGAGGCGGTCATGCCTTTTCCTGAACGCGATTATCTGACTTTGTTACTGGATAGCTACTGGTTTGCGCCGCCGGTGGCGCTCTGGCGGGCGGTGGAGCTGCGGACGGTGGCCGCCGAGGAGTTCCCGCGTCCTATTCTGGACCTGGGCTGCGGCGACGGGCTGATCGCCAGCGTGCTCTTCGCGGGCGAGCCGCCCCTGGAGGTGGGCTTTGACCCCTGGTGGGAACAGCTCCGCCAGGGGGCGCGCAGCGGGATGTATTGCCAGGTCCAGCGGGCGTTGGGCAGTGCTATGCCTTATCCTGAGGCGACGTTTGCGACCGTCTTCAGCAACTCGGTGCTGGAGCACATCCCCGACCTGGAGCCGGTGTTGCGCGAGGCCGGGCGGGTGCTGCGCCCCGGCGGGCGTTTCATCGCCACGGTGCCCAGCGACGCTTTCCGCGTGCTGCTGTCGGGCTATCGGCGGCATGTCGCTGCCGGTGATCTGGCGGGCGCTGAGGCCTACGCCGCCGGTGTGGACCGGCTGCTGGAGCATCACCGCTATCCCACGCCGGCGCAGTGGGGCGAGCTCCTGGCCCGCGCCGGGTTGCGGCTGCTCCATACCCGTTACTACATTCCGGCGGAGACGGCGGAACTCTGGGACGAAGCCAATGCCACTTACGGCATCCTGCGTGAAGGGCGGCCTTTCTATCGCTGGCTGGCCTCGCCCCGGCTGCGGCCGTTGGGGTACCAGCGGCTGCTCCGCCAGGCGGTGGTGCGCACCCTCTCACAGCGCTGGCGCCACGCTTACGAGCTGGATGTGCCTGCCGGCGGTGTCGGCGCCGGGCTGGTGGTGGTCGGTGAGAAGGCGTAAGGGGTTGGTTTTCACCGCGTGCTTTTCAGGGGTGTTGCGTCATGAGTAAGTCCTCCCGCCATGCACTTCCGGCTATGCCCCCGGCGGCCTGGGAGGCGTTCGTCGCGGCGCATCCGGCTGGCCACCTCTTGCAGACGGCGGCCTGGGGGGAGTTGAAAGCCGCCTTTGGCTGGCGCTGGGAGGTGGTGGCGCTGGGGGCGGAACAGCCAACCGCCGGCGCGCTCATCCTCTACCGGCGGCTGCCGCTGGGCCTGGGGACGATTGCTTACATCCCGCGCGGGCCGGTGGTGGATTGGTCGGACCCGACGGCGGTGGCGGTGCTGCTGGCGGTGGCGGCCAAAGCGGCCCGACAGCGGCACGCCTGGGCGCTTTGGGTGGAGCCGGAGCTGCCCGATACCGCCGAGTGGCGCGCCCGGCTGGCGCGGCTGGGCCTCCGGCCGGCGGCGCGCACCATCCAGCCGCCGCGCACGATCCTCGTAGATATTGCCCCTGACGAGGCGACGATCCTGGCCCGGATGCACCAGAAGACGCGCTACAACATCCGCCTGGCCGAGCGCAAGGGTGTCACTGTCCGCGCCGGGACGTTAGAGGATTTCCCGGCCTTCTACGCGCTGATGCAAGAGACCGGGGCGCGTGACCGGTTTGGCGTGCATAGCGAGGCTTACTATCGCCGCGCGTTAGAGCTCTTCCTGCCCACCGGCGCCGCCTCGCTCTGGCTGGCGGAGGTGGCGGGCGAGCCGGTGGCGGCGCTGGTCGCCTTTGCGCTGGGAGCAAAGGCCTGGTACTTCTACGGGGCATCGGCCGACCGCCACCGGGAGAAGATGCCGACCTACGCGCTCCAATGGGCGGCCATCCGCTGGGCCCGCGCGCGCGGTTGCACGACCTACGACCTGTGGGGCATCCCCGATGCTGACGCGGCCACGCTGGAAGCGGAGTTTGAGCAGCGCAGCGACGGCCTGTGGGGCGTCTACCGTTTCAAGCGCGGCTTCGGCGGGCAGGTGACCCGTTTTGTGGGGTTGTGGGAGCAGCCGCTGCATCCGCTCTACCCGCTGGCGGCCCGGCTCTGGGCCAGGCGGAAAACGGAACTGTGAAGCTGTGAGCAGAGAGCAGTGAGTAGAGAGCGGAGAGCAGTAAGCAGTGAACAGTGAGCGGAGAGCAGTGCACAGGGGGGCTGACGGCTACGGCTCACGATGCACTGCTCACCTGCTATTATGGATTTTCAGGAGTATACCATGCCATTTCGTTTCATTCCTTGGGAGATTCCCGGCCTGATTCTGGTGGAACCGCAGGTCTTCGGCGACGACCGCGGCTTTTTCACGGAGACCTACAAGGCCTCTGATTTCGCGGCGCACGGTATTCCGGGGCCGTTCGTGCAGGAGAATTACTCGCACTCGGTGCGGGGCGTGCTGCGCGGGTTGCACTTCCAGAAAGCGCCGGCCGCGCAGGGGAAGCTGGTCTCCGTCATCTGCGGCGAGATCTTTGACGTGGCGGTAGATATCCGCCAGGGCTCGCCCACCTACGGGCAATGGGCCGGCGTGACACTCTCCGCCGAAAACCATCGCCTGCTCTATGTCCCTGTAGGGTTTGCCCACGGCTTCTGCGTCCTGAGCGCAGAAGCTGACGTGGTCTACCGCGTTACGGCGGAGTATGCGCCGCAGTACGACCGGGGGATCCGCTGGGACGATCCGGCGCTGGGGATCGCCTGGCCGGTCAGCGCTCCCTTGCTCTCGCTCAAGGATGCCCGGCTGCCCTTGCTGGCCGAGGCCGATCACAATTTCACCTATCAAGCATAGGTGCCGGTCTGGTTGTTGCTGCTGGCTTGGGGTTGGAGGTAATTGTGGATGTAGTATTGCCAATTGTGCTATTGCTTGGGGTGGTGTTGGCTGCGGTGGGTATCTATTTTTCCAATGTGGCCATTTATCCGCGGAGAAAATCCGTCCAGCAGACCTACGACATGGAAGTGGAGCCGGGGAAGATTGTCCCGGCGGAGTTTGAGGCGCTCCCGCGGGAGGAGGTGCACATCCGCTCGCCCTACGGGTACGAGCTGTACGGCCTCTACTTTCCGCTCCCTGGTGCTCGCAAAACCGTCATTATTTGCCACGGCATCACGTACACGCTGTACGGCTCGGTGAAGTATATGGGGATGTTCCGGCGGCGCGGCTACAACGTGTTGCTGTATGACCATCGCTACCACGGGCGGAGCGGCGGCCCCAATTGCAGTTTCGGCTACTACGAGAAGCACGATCTCAAGGCGGTGGTAGATTGGGTGTTGGCGCGGGTTGGCGCCGATAGTCTGGTCGGCACGCATGGCGAATCCATGGGCGCGGCGATTGCGTTGCAACACGCGGCGATAGATCCGCGCCTGGCCTTCGTGGTGGCCGATTGTCCGTTTGCCTCCGCCGAGGAGCAGTTTGCCTACCGGTTGCGGGTGGAATATCACCTGCCGGCCTTCCCGCTGATCCCGCTCGCCAGCCTGATCACCAAGCTGCGCGCCGGCTGGTGGTTCCATGAGGCTTCACCCTGGCGGGGGATAGCGCAGGTGCAGACGCCGGTGCTCTTCGCCCACGGTCAGGACGACGATTACATCCCGCCGCAGGCGAGCGAGCGGATGTATGACCGCAAACCGGGCCTCAAGCGGCTCTACCTGGCGCCCCACGCCCGTCACGCTGAGGCCTACTGGAACAACCAGGAGGAGTACGACCGGCAGGTGGGGGAATTCCTCAGGACTTGCACCCCTGAGCTGAATTTCACCGCCGGGCACGCCGAGAGCGCCGAGAACACCGAGAAGGAATGATTTCTCAGCGTCCCCGGCGCTCGCTGCGGTTAAAAAAGCTCACGTCTGCGTGAGTCCTGCTGCTACTCCACGTACTTGATCCCCAGCGACTCCAGGTATCGCTTTTCCTTCTCCCGGTGGATCACCGCCAGGTCGTGTTTGATCTTCTCCCAGGCCGGGCCGGCCAGCGGGTAGAACTGGAGCAGGATGAAGCAGAGGAAAAGCAGGATCCCCGGCACTAAGGCCCACCCCAGCAGGATGCCGGTCTCCGCCTGGTAGGATTGCATCCCTTTGGGCAGCGTCTGATCGTACCCGAAGGCGCTCATGATGGTCAGCAGCGCCCACTGCGCGATGCTGATGGCCGGCTTGGTGATGAAGCTGTTGATGCCGGCGTACATCCCCTCGCGGCGCAGCCCGGTCCGGTGCTCGTCCATATCCACCACGTCGCCATTCATCAGCGGGATCAGATACATCCCCCCGGCAAAGCCAAGCCCGAACATGAAGAAGCCAAACGTGGCGGCGATCACGTTCCGTCCCAGCAGGACGATGGCAAAGCAGCCGAGGGAGAAGAGCAGGCTCATGATGCGGGTGCTGGCCTTGACGCCCCAGACGTCGCGCTGCTTGATCCAGAGGATCACGCCGCCGACAATCCCCACCGCCAGCGCGATGTACAGCGGCGTCCGCGAGACCTCAATCTCATCAAAATAAATCCAGATGCCCTGCATCAACGCGGTTTGGACAAACATGATGGTGAAGCTGATCACTTCAAAGACGATAAAGGAGCGGTTGGTAAAGCACTCCTTGAACGATTTGAGGAAATCAAATTGCTCTTCGGCCTGGGCAAAGTGCTTTTCGCGGTAGAAGAAGGTGCTGAAGAAGATGATGGCGGCCATGCCGATCCCAAAGGCGATCATCACCCAGCGGAAGCGGCTGATGCCGGCCCAATCCCCCACATCGGGTTTTACCGTGGCCTCCAGCGCAAAGGGGACCACGATGGTGAAGACCATGAAGATGATTTTCCAGATGTAGATGGTGCTGCGGGCTTTGTTGGAGACGGCGACTTCGTAGGGCATGATGTAGATGCTGGTGGCGATGGCGGTGTAGAGCACGTCGTAAACGAAGAGCGCCAGCAGGAGTTGGATGAAGAGGGCGGTCTGTTGGGCATCGGTGCCGGGGATTTTGATCCAGAAAGCGATGAAGGCCAGCGCGAAGAGCGGCGCGCCGTAGCGGATGTAGGGGATGCGCCGGCCTAAGGCGCTCTTGGTGCGGTCGCTGATGTAGCCGAAGAGGGGATCGTTCACGGCATTCCAAATCCCAAACAGCAACCAGACGATCCCGGCCAGGCGGGCATCCAATCCCCGGAGCTTGACGAAGTAGTAGGTGAGCGCGCCGGCGGCGGCCAGCGATTGGAGAATCGCCGCCGCGGCATCGCCGGCCGAGATGGCGATACGGCTGGCGACCGGGACATGTTCTTCTTGCAAGGGTGCAGCTGCCACAGTCATGAATGAAGCCTCCTGATAAAAAATATGGTGACCCGACCTGTCGCTGGTAAGGGGCACGGCCTCTTGGGACTACTGACCACTTTTGAGCGCCGGTGGTCTGTGGTCAGTCGTCTGTGGTCTTCCGCTGGCTTGTCGTGAGGTGCTTGAGCCTACGGCCAGTAGCGGGCTTCCCACTGATCCAGCTGCGCCGTTGTCCCGCTGACCAGCCGCCAACCCTCAGATGTGAGCACCGTGTCCCATTCCACATTCCACAGGCGGGTGATGATGTGACCGGTCTCATTATCCCACGAAGTGACCATTGCGGCAACTCGCGCCTGGGTGTCGGTGGTGGCGGTGGGGACAGTGTGGACGCTGCCCACTTCCACCCGCAGCGTGGTGTGGAAGCCGGCGGCCCATTCCGTATAGGCCCGCTGGGCCTGCGCGGAGGGGGCGAGCAGCCCATAAGCGCCCGGCAGGTCGCGGTCGTTCAACGCCAGATAGAAGGCGATGACGGCGAACTCTGGCTTGTGGGTGGGGTAAACGTGGGGCCGGTCCAGGAAATACCAGCCGTAGCGGTCGGAGGTCCAGCCGTAGGTCTGGCCATCCCACGTGAAAAGCGTGTACCAGGCCAGGTCCTGGGCGTGTTGTTCCCGGTAGCCCACCACGATCTCGTCGGCGAGGTCGCCGTCGCGGTTCTCCAGCCGGACACCGGCGTCGCCCATGAAGTCGCCTAAACGCCGGTAGCCGTTCAACGCTGCATCCCAGACAAAGAGGTGCAGCAACGTTTTGGCGTTCTCGGCGTGGCCGAAAATGGCGGTCTCCGGCTTGCCGTCCGCGTTGACATCGCGCACCTCCAGCTCGCAGGTGGCGTACTGCCCCAGGCCGTAGTCGGGCTTGCCCACATCGGGGAGGGCGGCCTCCAGCGGAAAAGCGGTGGGGCCGTCCAGGACGAAGGCGCTCAGCCGGGCGGGCGGTCCCGCCTGATGGAGCAGCGCAATCCACTCCGGGGCGGTGTCGCCGTCGGTATCCTCATAGCGGAAGCAGACGACGGTGGCAGTGCCCGCAAGCGCCTGGATTTGCGCCTGGCCGGCCATCGCTGTCGCCTGCGCCAACGCCGGGTCGGGGGTAGGGAAGGGGGTGGGCGTGGGGGTCGGGGTGAGGGTGGGCGTGGCCGTGGGCAGGGCTGTGGCAGTCGGGCTGGGGGTCGGTGTGACCGGCAAGGTGGGGAGGGCGGTGCACCCCACGCCCCCGAGCAGGAGCCACGCAAGACGTACAAGCCCTTTTTTCCAGGCAGTCATGGCTGGAACCCGGCACCGGTGATCCCGGTGTTTCTCTTGAAGAGTCCCTGCATGGTTTTTTCAATCAACCAGCGTTCCCAGCGATACAGCGCCTCTTCCAATCGTTCCTCCGGATGGACGAGTGAGAGCCGCACGTAGCCCTCGCCGTGGGCGCCAAAGGCGGTGCCCGGAGCCACTGAGACCCCCGTTTCCTCCAACAACGCCGTAGCGAAATCACTGCTGCTGGCGAAGCCCTGGGGAATCTCGCACCAGACGTAGAGCGTGGCTGCGGCGGGCGTGTACCAGAGCGCCATCCGGTCTAAGGCCTGGGTGACAATGGCGCGCCGCCGCCGGTAGATGGCGTTGCGTTCGGCGTACCAGGTGGGCGGCAGGCGCAAGGCCAGCGCGGCGGCCTCCTGGATGGGCAGGAAGATGCCGGTGTCGGCGTTGTTCTTCACCCGTGCCAGCGCCGCCAGCGCCGGGGCGTGCCCGACTGCCATTCCAATCCGCCAGCCGGCCAGGTTGGCTGTCTTGGAAAGGGAGTTGAATTCCACGGCGACGTCGCGGGCGCCAGGGACTTGCAGGACGCTGGGCGCAGCCGGGCCTTCCCAGACCACCTCGCAATAGGGGTTATCGTAGGCCAGCAGCAGGTCGTGCCGGCGGGCGAAGGCGACGGCGCGCTCTAAGAAAGCCAGATCGGCTAACGCGGCCGTGGGATTGTGCGGGTAGTTCAGCCAAAGGACGCGCGCGCGGGCCAGGACGGCGGCCGGGATGGCCTCCAGGTCGGGGAGGAAGTCACGCTCGCGCTCTAAGGGCATAGGATAGAGCTCGCCGCCGGCCAGTAACGTGGGCGCGCGGTAGGCCGGGTAGCCGGGATCGGGAACCAGCACCACCGTGCCGGGATCCACAAAGGCGGTGGCGACGTGGTAGATGCCCTCTTTGGAGCCGATGAGCGCCAGTACTTCCCGTTCGGGGTCTAAGGTCACACCGAAGCGACGGGCGTAGTACTCGGCGACGGCCTGCCGGAAGACGGGCGCGCCGGCGAAGCTGGGGTAGCCGTGCCGGTCGGGGCGGCGGGCGGCGGCGGCGAGCGCCTCCACGACTTCCGGGGCGGGGGGCAGGTCGGGGTTGCCGATGTCCAGGCGGATGAGGTCGACCCCTTGGGCCTGACATTCTTTGATGCGCTTTTCCAGCGTGGCAAAGATGTACGGTGGCAGTTGTTGAACACGTTGGGCGATTTTCAAGGACATGCTCCTCAGGCTGTGATCTGGGGGGATGATACCACAGGCAGGCCAGGAGGCAACAGGCGGGCTTGTTTGTGGGCCAAAAAGGATTAAAATGACGGCAAAATTGCTACAATCAAGGAGCGAAAAATGTCCAAGAAACACAAGCCGCAGCAGGCTAAACGGCGTTCTAATCCGGCTTCCAACCGCCGCTCACCTGCCCCCTCGTCTTCAACTGCTACGACCAAAGTCCCCTGGCCGGCTATTGCTGCCCTGGCCATTGCTGTAGTTTTGATAGGGTTCCTCATCTGGTACTTCGGCTACGGGCCGGGAAAAACGGTCTCGGAGACGCCCACGCCGGCAGCGACGACCGCCGCTCCCACTGAAACGCCGCCTGCTGCGCAGGGCTCCATGCCGGCCGATCCGGCAGCGCGTAATGGTATGTATACCGCCGCGCCGGCTATGACGATAGATCCCGCCAGGCACTACCAGGCCACCATCACCACCACCAAGGGGAATATTGTCGTGGATTTAGATGCTCAGGCCGCCCCGCAGACGGTCAACAACTTTGTCTTCCTGGCGCGGCAGGGCTTTTATGATGGCCTGACCTTCCACCGGGTGGAGCCGGGCTTTGTGATCCAGGGCGGTGATCCGCTGGGGACGGGCACCGGCGGCCCCGGCTATACCGTCCCGGCGGAGATCGGTCTGCTTCACGATGAGGGGGTGATCGCGACGGCCCGCCTGTCCGACGCGGTGAACCCTGAGCGGGCCTCCAGCGGCAGCCAGTTCTACATCACGCTGGCCCCGGTGCATCAGCTGGACGGGGCGTACACGGTCTTTGGTAAGACGGTCCAGGGCATGGACGTGGTCAAGTCCATCGCGGTGGGTGACGTCATCCAGAAAATCACCATTAGTGAGCAATAGGGCTTACAATGCCCATGTATACGCATTACGTAATTAGGATTATGAAAGGAAGCCTGTCATGAATGCAAATCCGGCCGAGCGCAATAACATGTACCGCCAGCCGCCCGCTATGGCGATTGATCCCCGTAAAACCTATGTGGCCACCTTAGAGACGGCCAGGGGCAACATCGTCATCCAGCTCTTCGCCGATAAAGTGCCCCAGACGGTCAACAATTTTGTCTTTCTGGCCCGCGAGGGTTTCTACGACAACACGACTTTCCACCGTGTCATCCCCGGCTTCATGGCCCAGGGCGGCGATCCGACCGGGCGGGGGACCGGCGGCCCCGGCTATCGCTTCGCCGACGAATTTCACCCGGCGTTGAAGCATGACGGTCCCGGCATTCTTTCCATGGCTAACGCCGGCCCCGGTACGAACGGCAGCCAGTTCTTCATCACCTTTGCGGCTACCCCCTGGTTGGACGGCAAGCACACCGTCTTCGGGAAAGTGATCGCCGGGTTGGACGTGCTGAAGACGATTTCCCCCCGGGATCCGCAGACGGCGCGGACACCGGGGGATCTGATCAAGACTATCCGCATTGAAGAAAAATAGGGAGCAGTCAGGCCGGACTACGCCGGCTTGGCTCAAATCAAGCGGCGGCGAGCAGGGGCGGCCTTTAGGCGTCTCTTAGGGGCTAAGAGCGGCTGATCTTCAAGCAGGGAGGCGTGGATGGCGGCGGAAGAGACGCATGAGTTAGAATTGAAGCGACGGATTACTCAGTTGGAGCAGCTGCTGCGTATCAGCGGCCTGCTGAGTTCTACGCTGGACCTGAACCGATTGCTCCAGTTGATCATTGATACGGCGGCGCAGATTACCGGTTCTGAAGCGGCTTCTATCCTGCTGGAAGATACCCGTACCGGCGGGCTCTCCTTTGCCGCGGCCACTGGCTCCAGCATTGAGGAGCTCCAGCGAATCCAGGTGCCCATTGAGGGCAGTCTGGCGGGGACGATTTATAAAACCGGTGAACCTTTGATTGTGGGCAACGCGTCGCAAGACCCCCGGCACTTTAACGGCGTGGATAAGAGCATAGCCCACCAGACACGCTCGCTCCTGGGCGTGCCGCTCCGCGTCCGCAACCGCAGCATTGGCGTGCTGGAGGCGCTGAATAAGCGGGACAATGCTGATTTCATGCCAGAGGACGTGTTGGTCCTCTCTACCCTGGCTTCGCAGGCAGCCATCGCCATTGAGAACGCCCGCCTGGTCGCCAATCTGCAGGAGGCCAACCGGCGGCTTTCCAAGCTGGACCGGCTGAAGTCTGATTTCATGAGCATCGCCTCGCACGAGCTGCGGACGCCGTTGGGATTGATTTTAGGCTACGCTTCTTTTTTGCAGGAGCAGGTCCCCGGCGAGATGAGCAAGGAAGTGGAGATGGTGTTGCGCGGGGCGACCCAGCTGCAGAGCCTGATTGAGACCATGACCAACCTGCAATACCTGGAGAGCGGCGGAGTGCAGCTGGAACGGGGACGGTTCGTCTTGCAGGAGATGGTGCGGGCGGTCTGCGCTGAGTGGGAGCCGATGATCAGCGGCAAACGGCAGACATTACAGCAGAAAATGCCGCCAGCACCGATCTATGTGGAGGGCGACCGGGCCAAACTCGCGTTAGTGGTGTCCAATCTGCTCAACAATGCTATCAAGTTCACGCCGCCGGAGGGCCAGATTGAGATCACTGTCCGCCCCCAAACCGGCGTGATGGCGATCTCAGTTTCCGATACGGGCATTGGTATTCCGCCAGGGGAATTGGGGCTGATTTTTGATCCCTTCTACCAGGTGGAGGACCATCTCACCCGCCACCACGAAGGGATGGGCCTGGGGCTTTCCATCGCTAAAGGAATCGTTGAGCTGCACGGCGGGCGCATCTGGGCTGAGAGTGTGCCCGGCCACGGCAGCCGGTTTACCTTCACGTTGCCGGTGCGGCTCAACTCGGGGGCCAATTCGCTGCTGCCGCGTCCCAATGGCCGGTAGTTTATGCTCGGCGGTGAGTTCTTTTCAAGTTTAGCGACCTGGCCTTGACAACCACTGAGAAAGGATCATGACATGACTATTTTCAACGCGCGATTGTGTCGGGTGTGAGGCTGGCCCATGGAAAAGATTGCTTATGGGGGTTGGGAAAATTGCTATCGTTTGAGCAATGGTCAGGTGGAACTGATTGTGACCGGCGACGTCGGCCCACGGATCATCCACCTGAGTTTCGTGGGGCAGGAGAACGAGTTTTTCGTCTACGAAGAGTGGTTAGGGCGCACCGGTGACCCCGAATGGCTCAACTACGGCGGCCACCGTCTCTGGCACGCGCCGGAGGTAGCGTCTCGGACCTATGCTCCTGATAACAGTCCGGTGACGGTGCAGGAGCAGGGTGATTGCGTCCGGTTCATCCAGCCGGTGGAACCCACAACCGGTATCCAAAAAGAAATAGAGCTCACGTTGGCCGCGGACGCTGCCCGGGTCAAAGTTTTACACCGGCTGCGCAATGCCGGCCGCTGGGCGGTGGAACTGGCGCCGTGGGCGCTCTCGGTGATGGCGCAACGGTCCGTTATCATCATCCCCCTGCCCCCCCGGGGCCCCCATGATCTTCAGAACCTGTTGCCCACCAGCTTGCTCACCCTGTGGCCTTATACTGACCTGACCGATCCGCGCTGGACCTGGGGAACGAAGTATATCTTGCTACGGCAGGATCCGGCAGCGCAGACCCCACAGAAAATCGGGGCCAGTGTGCCGACCGGCTGGGTGGCCTGCGCCCGGGATGGCCATCTCTTTGTCGTGCAGTTTGACTTTGTGCCCGGTGCGGCCTATCCTGATTTGGGCTGCAATGTGGAGACTTTCACCAATGGGCGGATGTTGGAAGTGGAAACGCTCGGCCCGTTAGTGCGCCTGGAGCCGGGAGCGACGGTGGAGTATGTGGAACGGTGGAGTCTTTTCCAGGGCGTGCCGGTACCCACCTGCGACGCGGACGTGGAGGCTCATGTTTTGCCTCTGGTCCGTGCCGCCAGTAAGGTCAGTTAAGGGTTTAAGGGTTAAGGAAGGACGCTATGGCCCACTTTGAGTTTACTTTGCAAGCCCCCGATGGACAGACTTTTTTTGCGCAGGGCTGGGAACCGGCCGGCACCTTGCGCGCCGTGGTCTGCCTGATTCACGGCCTTGGCGAGCACAGCGGGCGGTACGCCCACGTCGCCGCGGCGCTGAACGCGGCCGGTTACGCCGTGTTGACCTTTGATCTGCGCGGGCATGGCCGGACCGCCGGCCTGCGCGGCCACATCCCCCATTACGAGCTGGCGATGGACGACATCGGCCGCTTGCTGGCTGAGGCGGCCCGCCGTTATGCCGGGATTCCTTGCTTCCTCTACGGGCACAGCCTGGGCGGCGCCCTGGTGCTCAATTACATGCTGCGCCGCCGGCCTGACCTGGCCGGGGTGGTCGTGACCAGCCCGGGTTTGCAGCCGGGGGTCGTGCCGCCGGCCTGGAAAACGACTGTGGGCCGCATCATGTACCGGCTCTGGCCGACCTTTATCATGGACAACGGGCTGGATATGCAAAATCTGGCCCGCGACCCGGCGGTGTTGCAAGCGTGCGTGGCCGATCCACTGAACCACAGCCACCTCTCCGCTCGCCTGGGGATAGATATTTTGGATGCCGGGGCCTGGGCGCTGGCGCACGCCGCCGAATTCCCGCCAGTGCCGTTATTGCTCATGCAGGGCACCGCCGACCATCTGGTCTCCCCGGAGGCTACGCAAGCTTTTGCCGCTCAGGTGCCCGGCGAGTGCACGCTCAAGCTCTGGGAGGGGTTTTACCACGAGACGCACAATGAACCGGAGCGGGCCGAGGTGCTGAACTACGTCATTGCCTGGCTGGACGCTCATGGCTAAGACCCACCGGGATGGCTCGCCTCCCCGGAGAGCTGCCGGCCGGACCGGACAACTAAGCGACTGAGCCCTGGTTTGCAGAAGTGGCAGTCTGGTTCAGGAGGTATGACCATGACCGGCCGAAGAGGGCGGTGGACCTGGCTCTGGCTGGCTTGTTTGATCACGGCGGCCGGCTGTACTGCGCTGCGACAACCGATCCTGATCGGTTTTGCCGGTGAATTGACCGGCCAGCGGGGGGATCTTGGGGTGGAGGGACGCGATGGGGCCCAGCTGGCCGTGGACACGATCAACGCTGCGGGGGGCGTGCAGGGGCGCCCGCTCAAGTTGCTGGTCAGGGACGATAAGGGGGAGCCGGAAACTGCCCGCCAGGTAGATGCGGAACTGGTGGACGCGGGGGTGGTCGCTATTATCGGTCACATGACCAGCGGGCAGACTGCCGCCGTCCTGGAACAGTTGAACCGGGATCAGGTGGTGTTGATCAGCCCGACGGCGACGAGCGTAGAGTTCAGCGGGCGGGACGATTACTTTTTCCGGGTCGCTCCCGACACGGATTGGGAAGGCCAGGCCCTGGCCCGGCACATTTACCAGGAAGGGGTGCGGCGGGTCAGCGGCGTCTATGATTTAAGCAACCAGGTCTATTCGGAGCGGGTCTGGCAGGCCATTCAAACCGGGTTTGAAGCCTTGGGCGGAGAAGTTGGTCCGAGTTTCACGTTCACTTCCGGCCAGACTGACCTGCGCTCCCTGATGTCCAGACTCCTGGTGACCCGACCCGAGGCTGTGGTTTTGATTGCTTCCGCTGTGGATGCCGCGCTGCTGGCGCAATATCTTCGGGGCGCGGGCTGCCCGGCCCGGCTTTTTGCTACTCCGTGGGCCAATACGGAAGAGCTCCTGGCTAAAGGCGGCCGCGCCGTGGAAGCACTGGACCTGGTCTCGCTTTACAATGCGCAGAACCCTTTCCCGGCATTTCAACCGTTTGTGCAGCAGTTTGAGACGCGCTACCGTCGTACACCGGCTTACGGCGCTGCTTATGCCTACGAGGCCGTGTTAGTCCTGGTGCAGGCTCTTAATCAGACGCGGGGCCGGCGTGAGGGTCTCCGCGAGGCGCTGAAGGCAGTGCAAGACCTGGAAGGGGTACAGGGGCGGATTTCCCTGGATGCCTGCGGCGATGTGCGGCGCAGGGTATACATTGCGCGCGTCGTCAACGGTCAGTTTAGGGTAATTGATACGCTTGAGCCGGCGGATTGACGTAAGTTGAAATCAAAGATTAGCCACGACCCCTCTGCCAGAAAGAGAACGGCTCATAGCATTGATCCCGGTTGTGACGTCCCTGAGCGACTGAAGCGGTGCAGGCCGCCTGGCGGCCTGCGTTCAGCCTGGCACAATAGACCAGATGGGGTTGTGCAGTGACAAAGAGCCGTTCATTACAAACTACATTGTTCAGGGCCATGCTCATCCCCACCCTGGCCGTGACCCTGGTCCTCTTAAGCATCATGCTATTGGGGACGAGCTTGATCCGTTATGAAATTGTTGCTCGCCAAAGAGGGTTGATTGACACGCTGGCGCGCCAGGGCGATCAATATTTAGACGAAACCGGCCAGTTGATGGTGGCCCTGGTCAACACCGTGCAGAGCTTTTCCCCGGCAGATCAGGCGGTGCTCCTGACCCAGATCCGCGACCAATATCCACGCTTTACGGCGCTTTACCTGCTGGATGAGACCGGGCGGGTGTCCGTGGAAGATACAGCCGCTCTGGCACTGGCCGGCCTGGACCTGTCCGGCGAGCCATTCTTCCGTCAGGCCCAGCAGGGATCGCTCCCTTACTACTTCTCAGCCCCCTTCATTTCCTTGACCACCGGTCAGGTTGTCGTCACCGTCGCTGTGCCCCGGTGGCAGGGCGGGGAGTTCCGGGGGATGCTGGTGGGTGAGTTGAACCTGGCGTCGCTTCAACGGATGGTTGAGGAAGTGGAGGTGGGCGCCCAGGGCTTCGCGTTCATCGTGGATCAAGAAGGAACCCTGGTGGCCTACCCCCTCTCCAGTTGGGTTCAGGAGCGGCGCAACCTGGGCAACCTGTCTTTGGTCCAGGAGGGACTGGCCGGTCAGCAGGTCTTCAGGCTCTTCTACGATCCGCTTCAGGAGCGCTGGTTGATCGGGAGCGTCAGGCCGATGGCGCACCGCTGGCTTGTCGTGACCGCGCAGCCGGCGGCGGCCGCCCTTCAACCGCTTCTCATCTTGCTGGTGGCCTCGTTGCTGGCTTTTGGCGTGAGTTTGGGCCTGTTTGTCTTCTTCCAGCGGCGTAACGTGCGCCAGATTGTCCGCCCCATCACCGCCCTGGCGCACAAAGCTGACGCCCTGGCTGACGGTCAATACGAATTCCTGCCCACGGCAATGGCCCACCAGTTTAGCGAGATCCTCAGTCTGACGCAAAGCTTCAACCGGATGGTTGAGGCCGTGCTGGAGCGCGATCGTTGGTTGGAGCAGCGGGTGGCCGAGCGCACCCGGCGGCTCACGATGGTAGCTACCCTGAGCGAACGCCTGAATGCCATTTTGAACCCTACGGCCCTGTTGGCCGAATTGACGTACCAGCTGGAGGCAACGTTTGGCTACTACTTTGTCAGCGTTTTCCTGCTGGATAGGACGGGGGCCAATCTGGTCCTGCGGGAGGCATCGGGGGAGGCCGGAGCTCTTCTGAAGGCGCAGGGCCTCAGCATCCCGTTGTATGCTGCCCGGAGTCTGATCGCCAGAGCTGCCCGCACCGGCAAAGTGGTCACCGTGGACGACGTGCGGCAGACCCCTGATTGGTTGCCGCATCCCTTACTCCCCGATACTTGCTCCGAAATTGCCGTCCCCATTATCGTGGAGGACAAGGTGGTCGGTGTGCTGGATGTGGAGGGGAATGAAGTGGCGGCCTTTGATGCCAGCGCGACTGACCTGTTCCGGTCGCTGGCCAGTCAAATCGGTGTGGCGTTGCATAACGCGCATCTCTACACGGAGATGGAGCAGCTCGTGGAGGAGCGGACGGCCGAACTGGTCGTCACCAATGAGCAGCTGCGGCGCGAGCGAGACCTGGTGAACCGTATTATGGAGACCAGCCCGGTGGGGATTGTCGTCATGGACCCGGAGCGGCAGGTGGTCTTCGCTAATGCACACGCCGAGCAGCTGCTGGGCCTGACCCGCAACGGCCATGGCCCCTATGCTTACAATACCCCTGAGTGGCGGATGACCGCGGTGGATGGCACGCCGTTGCCACGGGCCCGGCTCCCCCTCCAGCAGGTAATGCGCACCGGGCAGCCGGTCCGTGATCTGCGCCATGCTATCGTATGGCCTTCGGGAAAGCGCACGCTGCTCTCGCTCAATGCTGCGCCGTTGATGGACGAAACCGGGCAGGTCAATGGGATGGTGGCAACGGTGGAAGATGTCACCGACCAGGTGCGGATGGAAGAAGCGTTGCGGGTTTCGGAAACGCTTTTCCATTCCCTGATTGAAAGCCTGCCTCAAAACGTCTATTCCAAGGACCTGGAAGGGCGCTTTGTCTTTGCCAACCAGCGGTATTGTCAGACCGAGGGCAAACCGTTGGAGGCGATCATCGGCCGGACCGATTTTGATTTGCACCCGCCGGAGCTGGCCGAAAAGTACCGGGCGGACGACCGGGCGGTCCTGGAGACGGGGCGGCTCTTTGAAACGATAGAGGAGCATACCCCGATTGGTGGGGAAACCATTTATGTCCAGGTGATTAAGACCCCCGTGTACGATGCTGAGGGACACATCACCGGGGTGTTGGGGATCTTTTGGGACATCACCGAGCGCAAGCGCTCGGAAATGCAAATCGCCCGGCTGCAACAGCTGCTCCAAAGCATCACCGACTCCATGCCCTCGGCCCTGATTACTCTGGATCCTGCCGGGCGCGTGCTCATCTGGAATCCGGTGGCCGAAGCTCTGACCGGGCGACCGGCCAGCCAGGTCCAGGGTCAGATAGTTTGGGAGGTCTGTCCTGAACTGGCCCGTTATCGGGCCCTGTTTGAGCAGGTTTTGCGGGAGCGCCGCGTTTTACATCTTCACAACGAGCAGGTCAGCACTGAAACCGGACTGGTCTATCGCGACCTGAGTGCTTTCCCGCTGCTCACGGAGGCAGTGACCGGGGTGGTGCTGCGAATTGACGACGTGACTCGCCGCGTCCAGTTGGAAGAGATGATGCTGCAATCCGCCAAGATGGCCAGCGTGGGTGGATTGGCCGCTGGCGTCGCCCACGAGATCAACAACCCCTTAGCCGCGATGATGCAGAGTGCACAGATTCTCCAACGGGACCTGGATGTGACCCGTCCTCAGACCCGGGAGCGGCTGGACGACTGTGGGGTACCCCCTGCGGCGCTGGCCGCTTACCTGCAAAGCCGGGAGCTCCTGGAGTATCTGGATGGGATTCGCAGCGCCGGCGCTCGGGCGGCCAAGATCGTCAGCGACCTGCTCAGCTTCTCGCGTAAGACCACCGCGGCGGCGGAACCGCGGGATTTGAACGAGCTGGTATTGGGGGCACTGGCCCTGGCCGCGACCGATTACGACCTTAAGAAAGAGTATGATTTCCGGGACGTGGAGGTCCGGCGCGAGCTGGCCCCCCATCTACCGCCCGTGGTTTGCGATGGTCAGCAGATCCAGCAGGTGGTGCTCAACCTGGTGCGCAACGCCGCCCAGGCCATGGTCGCGAAGCGGAGCCAGGACAGTGCCTACCGTCCCCGGCTGACCCTTCGCACCAGCTTGCAGGGGGAATGGCTGCGGCTGGAGGTGGATGACAACGGCCCTGGATTGCCGGAGGCCGTCCAGGCGCGGCTGTTTGAGCCGTTCTTTACCACCAAACCGGTGGGCGAGGGGACCGGGTTGGGATTATGGCTTTGCTGGTCTATTGTGGTGGAACGGCACGGGGGGCGGATCTGGGCCGAGCCGGGCCGTGAAGGTGGCACCTGTTTAGTGGTGGAGTTGCCAAGGTATAGTTTGTAAGGCCTATTGTGGTCAAGGAGTGGTCCGTTGAGTGTCAAGCAAGTTTTGATCATTGACGATGAGGCGTTGATCCGCCGGGCCCTGGCGGATTACCTCACCGATTACGGTTATGCCACGGTCACGGCGAGCGATGGCCTGGAGGGGTTAGCGCGAGCCCGGGCCGGGCAATTTGATGTGGTGCTGGTGGATTTGCGGATGCCCCATTTAGATGGTCTGGAAGTGATCACCACACTGCGGATGGAGCAACCGGCACTGCCCATTGTGGTGGTATCGGGCACCGGCGTGCTGAGCGATGTAGTGGAAGCCATCCGGCGGGGGGCCTGGGATTATGTGACCAAGCCGGTCCAGGACATGGATGAGATCGCGGTGGTGGTGGAACGGGTGTTGGAAAAAGCGCGCCTGATCGCCGAACGTGATCGCTATCAACGCGAACTGGAGGCGCTCAACCGTTCACTCCAGGCCGAGGTGGAGCGCCAGACCCAGGATTTGCGGGCTCAGAACCGCGAGCTGACCTTGCTCAACCGCGTCATTAGCGCAGCGACTACTGCCCACGGTCCGGTGGAGATCTTACAGACGCTCTGCGACGAGCTGGCCCGGGCGTTTAACCTGCCGCAGGCGATCGCTGCCCTCTGTAAGGCCAACCATCTGACCGCTATCGTCGCCGAATACCGTGAGCCGGGCAGCACCGGCTGGCTGCGGGCGGAGCTCCCGTCGCTGCAACCCATCGTCGCTCAGGTGCTGGCGCGCCAGGAACCGCTCCTGCTCACTGCCGACGCTGCCGGGGCTGGGGGACCGGCGCTTGTCGCGCAGTTGCAGCAGCCGGGATTGGGCGCACTGCTGCTCGTGCCGCTGCGGGTGCGAGCGCGGACCCTCAGCGTCCTGGGGCTGGTGAGCCGTGACCCGCATCCCTACAGCGAGGCCGATGTGGCGTTGATCCAGAATACCGCCGCCGCGGCCGCTCAGGCCCTGGAGGTGGTCAAACTGCACCAGGAGCTGGTAGAGTATGCTGAAGGGTTGGAGACCACCGTGGCTCGCCGGACGGAAGAGCTGCAAGTGGCGTTGAAACAAGCTCGCGCCGCCGACGAGGCCAAGTCGCAATTCCTCAGCAATGTCAGCCACGAACTGCGCACGCCGTTGACCAGCATCCGGCTCTATTTGACCCTGTTGAAGCGCGGGCAAGTGGAGCGGTACCCTTATTACCTGGAGAATTTGGAGCACGAAGTAGGCCGGCTGCAAACGTTGATTGAGGGCCTGCTGGACCTTTCGCGGTTGGACCTGGGCCGGGTCGCCGTTCGCTGGCAGCCCACCGACCTGAACCACCTGCTCGCCGGGCTGGTCGGTGACCGGGAGAAGCTCTTTGCCGAGCGTGGCTTGCAGCTGCAGCTGGCTCCTGCTCCCAACCTGCCGCTCGTCCAGGCTGACCCCAAGCTGTTGGAACTGGTGGCGACTAACTTGCTGACCAACGCCATGAACTACACGCCGGCTGGCGGGGAAGTGCAGCTACACACCGCCCTGGTTCAGGCTGACGACCGGGTGTGGATCACCTTCAGTGTGCGGGATACCGGGCCGGGTATCCCGCCGGAGGAGCAGCCGCACGTCTTTGAGCGTTTCTACCGGGGCCTGGCCGCCCGGGACAACAACACGCCCGGCACCGGTCTGGGCCTGGCTATCAGCAGTGAACTGGTCCAGCTGCATCACGGCAAAATCACGCTGACCAGTGCGCTGGGCCAGGGCAGCACGTTTACCGTCTGGCTGCCTGGCGAGCTGACCACGCCCATGCCAGAAACATGAAGGCGGCAGGTTTATTCCCATGAAAGCCGGACTTACAGAGGTTGCAGAGTTGTGTAGGCAAATCCGAAATCTGAAATCCCGAATCCGAAATTAGCTCTGGCAGGCGGCAGGCTTTCATGGGTGCGCTTGATGGCGGGCGGGACCATCAGGCGCGACTTCTGAAATCTCCGCTACCTGCCATAAAGCGGGGCCAGGGTTCGCAGGGGCGCGCTCGAGCGCCTTACTACAAATCGTAGGGGGGAGGACGACCCGCAGGTCGCCGGATATTATATTTGGGGGCAGGGTCCTTCAAGCCATCCCTTGTGGCATGGCTGTGGAGCGTTCCAGTACCTTCACTTCGCGCGCGATCCGCTCGCCGAGTTGCTGCTCGGCCACTTCCAGGTCATAGCGCGCCTGCAAGCGCGTCCAGACCACGGCACTGGTGCCAAAGTATCGCGCTAACCGCAGCGCGGTATCGGTCGTGATGGCACGTTGTCCATGCACGATTTGGCTGATGCGCAAGGTCGGCACGCCGATATCCTTAGCCAACCGGTATTGGCTGATCCCTAAGGGACGCATGAAATCTTCCCACAGGATCTCACCCGGGTGGATAGGGGGTAATCGCTCTTCTATCTCCATTTTTTTCCTTTTGGTTTTTGCCCGATGGGATGGTTATTCGTACTTCAACGCCAGGATGGGGCTGAGCGCGGCGGCGCGCAGGGCCGGATAGACGCCCGAGGCCACGCCGATCAACATGGCAAACAGGATGGCGAACGGCGGTAACCAGAGCGGCGTGACTGCGATGGCGGTGTTGGTCGCCGAACCGGCCCCCCCACCGAAGACCCCCCCGCCCTGAGAAGCCAGGTACTGCCCGCCAAAAACGTTAGCCAGCGCCCCCAGGCCGATCCCCAGGAGCACACCACCGATGCCGCCTAACAAGCCGATCCCGCCGGCCTCGGCCAGGAAGACCGACATCACATCCTGGTTGGAGGCTCCCAACGCTTTCATCAGGCCGATCTCCCGCGTCCGCTCGTAAATCGCCATCATCATGGTATTGGCGATGCCGAAGGCCGCCACCAGCAGCGCGATCGCCCCAATCCCGCCCAGGATGGCCTGAATCACCAGGAAGAACGAGTTGATCTGATCCAGCATACTCTGCGCTGATTGGACGCTGAACTGCATCTCCTTGATGGCCTGTTCCACGGCCGGCACCTGGTTGGGCTCGGCCACTTTGACGATGACCTGGTTGTAGCCGTCGCGCTCCTTGTTGGGGCGCTGGCCAGAGATGCGGGTGTTGAGCTCCAGCGCCTCACGCAGCGTCACGAAAATGCTGTAGTCATACTGGTATCCCTGCGACTTGAGGGCCCCCACCACTTGCAGGCGGCTGCTGATTTCGGTGGGGTTGGGGTTATCGGGCGTGAAGCTGTAAGCCACCAGTTTGAGCGTCTGATCCATCAAGTCAGGAGGTGGGTCGCCGCGCTGCTGGGCCTCGTAATCCAGAAAATTCTGGGGGACATTGGCCCCAATGACCGCCTGGCCCCGTTTCAACTCCAGCGTGCCGCTCAATATCGTGGGGTTGAGCGCCTGAAACGCCACCGGGTCCACGCCGAGGACTTGGGCGTAACCACTCTGCCGCCCCCAACGCAGCTCCCCCGCATAGACGCTCTCCATCGGTGTGACGGCGACCACGTTGGGCAGCTGGCGGATTTGCTCCAACGCTTTGTCGTTCAGGACCGGGGGCTTTTCCTGAGCTCCGCCTACACTGCTGCTGGACTCGCTCATCGCCGGCTCAAAGTAGCCGGAGGAGAAGACCTGGAGCTCGGTCAGGCTGCCGAAGGAGTAGAGGCTCTCGGTGGCCCGCTGTTGCAAGCCGGCGCCCAGCGAGACCAGGACAACCACCGCCGCCGTGCCGATAATCACGCCGATGGCGGTCATCACCACGCGCGTCTTCATCCGCCGCAGATTGCTCAGGACCAGCCGTAACAAATCACGAAAAGTCATAGTACCTCAGCGAGTCAACTCATTTGACGTTTGACGTTTGACGTTTCACGTTTGACGTTTCACGTTTCACGCCTCACGTTTCACGCTTCACGTCTCACTTAGCTGCCCAACCCCAGCAGCCCCCGCAAGAACCGCAGCACCTTTTGCCCCGCCGTCTCCGGTTGTTCCGGTATCTGTCCATTCTCGCCGCCGGGACCTTCTGGGCCGAAGGGGGCTTCCATCACCTCCACCGTCAACGTTTGGGTGATGATCTGAGTCTGGTTGAAGTCATCCTGGTAGTGGATGGCCACCACCACTTCCGCCGGGCCGGGCTGCTGCGCGGTCCCCATGGCATCTAATGTCCACGACGCCCCCGATTCCATGTTACCGACGAAGGTGGAGCCGCTCTCAATCATCAGCTGCTCGCTGGTGGCCTCTAACGTTGTCACGTTGATCCGGTTGGCACCGATGTTGACCAGCTCAATCGGCAGCTGGAAAGGCATTCCGACCATGGCGGAGCCTTCCACGGGCCGGTAGAAGCTGACCTTGAATTCGGGCCGCCGCAGCACCATCAAGCTGATCCGCTGCGTCTCGGTCTTGCGGTTGCCGCGCGTATCGTCGTAGGCCAGCGATACGGGGACGTTGTAAGCTTTCGGCTCCGCTTTGCCATCCACAATGAGCTGCTGGGTTATCTCAACACTGGTCCCGGCGGGCAATCCCGCCAGGAAGCGGACGTTGCTTGCCTCGGCCGGAACGAAGCCCTCCAGTTTGTCACCGGCTTCCCCCCCTAAGGCCACCAGCAACCGTTGGGCGTCCCCTCCGCCGACGTTGGTCAGTTTGAGCGTCAAGGTGAAGTGGTCACCGGGCGAGAGGCGCGGCGGGTCAATCTCATAGCCCTGGATCAGCAGCTGCGGCCGGTTGGCCAGGCTGGTATTGATGTCCAGCCCGATGTTCTGCTGGTCGGTGTAGCTCCCGCCGCTGGGATCGCTGTATTGCATGGAAATGGGCAGCGCCTGCCGACCACCTTTATCCACCTCGCCCAAAATGAGCGCCAGCGTGACCGTCACAGTCTTGTCCAGACCGATGTTGGGGGTGGAGACGACATTACTGCCCTGGGCCGGGATCGCCAAAGTGCCCCCGGCTCCGACCACCACGTTGGTCGCCGTCCGGCTGCCCCGGTTGGTCAACCGCAGCGTCAACGTGAAGGGGTTGCCCGGCCCGATGATGGCGGGTTCCACCGTGGCAGCCTCAATGACCAGCTTGGGAGCGCCGGTCGCCGTCCCGCCGCCGCTGGTGCCCAACACCTCCACCCCGATGGTCTGCGGGAATTCATAGTGGTTGCCCTCAAAATCGTTGCCGCTCAGGTTGACCTGGAGGTTCTGCACGCCGGAAGCCATGGAGGCCGGGGCCCGCAGCCGCTGGGTGATGACCGCCGTGGCGTTGATATGCAGCTGCCAGAGCTGGTAACCGGCCTGGCCCACCGGCACGAACGGCCCGCCCTGGAAGACGACCAGCGTGTTTTCGCTGGCCCGGCTGCCGTTGTTGTAGATTTCCAGGGTGACGACAAATTCCTGCCCGGCGCGCACCTGCGCGGGCTGGAGGCTGTAATTGCGGATGGTCAGGTTGGGCTTGCCGGGTACCGGCGTGGCCGGTGCTGCCGTCGGCGCCGGCGGGGCGGTGATCTGCAGGGCCCCGGCGCGCACGGCGCTTGTCCCACCGTTGGCACCGTTATCGGCGATCAGGTCGTAGATACCCGCCGGGATCCCAACCGGCACTGTGGCCCGCACCGCGCCTTCGTTCACAAATTCCGTGGAAAGAATCCCGTAGCCTACCACCCGGATGACAGTCGTGGTGGTGAACCCGCTGCCGAGCACGGTCAACACGCCGCCGGTCTGGTTGGAGATGGCGGTCGGCTCCACTGTGGTGATGACAGGGGGCACCCCTTGAGCCCCGACGACTGCTGTGATCAGCAGCGCCGCAGCCAGGCTCACACTTAATAGGATGATGATCCCAATCAACTTCTTCATGGTTTACTCCTGATGGGATGGGTTTGCCGTTCACGCAGATGCCCGAATGAACCGTTACTCTTGAACTACCTGCCCGTCCAGCAGGTGAATCTGGCGGGAAGCGTACCGCGTTACATTAGGATCGTGCGAGACGATGATAATGGTGCGGCCCTGCTCCTCATTCAACCGCTTGAGCAGCCCCATGATCTCTGCCCCGGTCCGGGTATCCAGGTTGCCGGTCGGTTCATCGGCCAGAATGATGCGCGGATCGTTGGCTAAGGCGCGCGCTACCGCCACCCGCTGCTGTTGCCCGCCGGAAAGTTCGGTGGGTTTGTGGCCCATCCGCTTTTCCAAACCGACCAGCGCCAGCAGTTCCATTGCGCGCTTGCGCCGCTGCTCTGCCGAGACCCGGGTGAAAATCATGGGGAATTCCACGTTTTGCAGTGCCGTCATGGTGGCAATCAGGTTGAACGATTGGAAGATGAAACCGACCTGCCGTCCTCGATAAGCGGCCAGGTCATTTTCATCCAGCGCGGAGATCTCTTGCCCGTTGGCCCAGACCCGCCCACCGGTGGGACGGTCCAGCCCGCCGAGCAGGTAGAGCAGCGTGGATTTGCCCGACCCCGACGGCCCCATGATCGCCAGGAACTCGCCGCTGGCGATGGTCAGCGAAATGCCATCCAGGGCATGGACAATCTGATCGCCCATGGTGAAATCGCGGCGGAGCGCTTCGGTGCGGATGAGAGAGGTATCGCTCATGGTTTCCAGTTCATCAAAACGCCGGGCATGTTAGAAGAGCGTCTGTCCCACCTGGCTGAACAGATTGCCGGCCAGGGCCGGGATCACACCCAGCAGGCTGAAGATGACCCAAATGGCGAGCACGGCGATGACCGACTTACGGCGTGTCAACCGGGTCGTTACCATCAACCCGGTAATCAGCAAGAAAAGGTTCCAGACCAGAAAGAGATCCACGCGGGAGAGTATCGCCGCCAGGGCGATCTGGCCGGGACCGGCTGGGACCAGCGACTGCGCGCTGCGGTCAATCACGAAGCCAGAAAGACCTGGATTGGTGATCGCCTGGCCGCTGACGAGAATGTAGACCGTTTGCAGCACCCCGCGCACCCCATAGGGGAGCCAGGTCCAGATCGTCAGGCGCAACATCTGCTTGAACGTGCTACTGCGCCCCAGGAAGACGCTCGCCAGATAGAGCGCGCCGCCCCAGAGCGCCCAGGTGATCGCCGTACTCAGCGCGCGGCCGGCCACGCCCAAAATTCCGACCAGAGGGCTGGTAGTGGATGGGGCAGGAGTCTCCATCGTGACCGCTCCCCCATAAGGTCCCATGGATTCCATCCCCATTGAAGAAGAGGGGGTTTGAGTCGCCGACGCGGGTGAGATGATCGTGGGCAGCACAATCAGCACCAGAATGACTAAGGCCGGCACCCACCAGAGCCGCTTGCCGTCCTGGCTGAGGTATTCCAATGTGCGGCGTGGCCGCGCGATCATCCCCCAGAATAGTTGCGGCAGCGACCGCTGGGCCGGCGCTTGATCGTTAGTTGACATTGCTCGTTTCCTCCATGAAAGGCTTTTTTCACTGCCATGCCACGAATGCAACCCTGGCGATTATAACTGTCCTTGACGGGTTGGCAACTCAGACAGTAACCAGCTTGAGACGTTATTCCTGGCAAATTAGTTCCCAACTTGACAGGCTATCTGGCGGGTGGATAATCCATTTCAGGGGAAAATGCCCTTGTTTTTCTGGGAATTCACCATGCACTGGCGTTCACCAGCGGTGGGATGAAAATTAGGTTCGTAGTGCTGCGCTTCAGCGCGGCTCAGACGGCGCTAAAGCGCCTGACTACGAACTTTTCACGTTATTTTCAGAGGAGGAGAATTCTATGCTAAGAAGAATTGTGTTGTGGGGATTATTGGTAATCGTGCTGGTCGCCTGTGGCGGAGGCGGCAAAGTGCTGCCGGAGGCCGACGCGCAGGCCTTTGCCGATCAAGTTGCGCCCACCACTGAGAACTTGCTCACGGGGCTAAGCAACCAGGATGAAGCGGCTTATACCCGTGACATGGTGCAAAAAATGAAGGACGTCAGCACCGGAGAGCAGTTCACTCAGGTGTACGACTCCATTATCGGCAAGATCGGCAAATACGTCTCCGCCGAGATGCAGCAGGTAGTGGAGAGTGATGGCTACCGCTCGGTAATTTATACCGCCAAATTTGAGGACGAGGAAAAAGTGACCGTCCGCGTGGTCTACGATGTTTCCGGTAGCACGCCGCTGGTGGCCGGCCTCTGGATGGATTCCCCGAAGCTGCGCCAGAAATGAGGTCTGGTGCCTCCCGTCCTGCCAGAAAACTTCCCGGTTTTTCCTGAAAGCCTTGGCCCTGGCCAGGGGCTGTTTGAAAATGACGTGAAAAGTTTGTTTACTTCAGGCCAGGCCCACGTCGGGGAGGTTGTCTGAGGTGACGGGTTGCCAGCGCTGCCTGACTATCCGTTGGCGCAGGCGTAACAGCCCGTAGCTGCCTGCTCCCAACACCACCAACCCGGTCAACAGACCGGTGAAGTTGCTGGCAAGCTGGTTTACCAGCTCCCACTGGCTGCCGGCGAGATAGCCCATTCCTCCAAAGAGCACCAGCCAGGTCGCCTCGCCGCTGCTATCAAACGCTAAGAAGCGCCAGAAAGCGTATCCGCTGCTGCCGGCGATGAGATTGGTCGGGGTTGCCAGCGGCGTCAAGAAGAAGCGTGTCAGGTAAATGGCCAGGCCACCGCGCCGGTCAAAGGTGCTTTGGGCCTGTTGCCAGGCTGGCGTCCCGCCAAAGCGACGCAGCGCCCACTGATGGGCAAAACGTCCCAGCGCGTAACTTAAACTATCCCCCAGTACCACGCCAATCAGTCCCAGGACGGTCATCGTGACCCCGTTCAGCACCCCCTGGCGGATAAAAGCACCGGTGGCGAGCACTAACAGCGTGCCCGGCAGGGGAAGTCCCAGGGCGGCGATCAGCAACGCCAGCCCAAAGAGCGGTGGCCCGTATGCCACCAGCTCTGTCAGCAGCAAGTTGGTCAGGTTGATTTCGTTCATACCTGGCAGTATACAGGGACAATGTGGAGGATTTGTGAAGAAGGAGTGGAGATTTACGGTAACATGAAAAATAACACCTTCAGGCGTTTCCCCTGCCGGTGCAAACGCCTGAAGATGGCTTGATGGATGACTTTGCGCGAGATCTTTTGTAGTGGGATGGGCTGGCCCGGCTCAATGTTGCCGCAACACCAGCGGCAGGTAAACCCGGTCGGTATAGATGAGCACGTTGGCCGTCGCGGTGAGCCACTGCGTGCCGGAGAAGGTCGCCGTGTTCGTCGCAGCGCCGGTCAGCACCCCCTGCGCCTGGATGGTCAGCGTGAGCACCTCCTCGGCCTCCACCGCTGCCGTCCAGGTGACCCGCTGGCCGTTCACCGTCGGGACCGGGGCTTTGCTCCCGGTGACGGTGAGCACGGTCGTCGCTGCCGGGACGGTGTCGCTGAAGGTGACGGTGTGCGCGGCACTGCCGGCCCGGTAGATCAGGCGGTAAGTGGTCACGCCGCCCGGCGGGAGTGCGCCCGGCGTGGCCGTCTTGGTCGCCGTCGGCCCGGTTAGTTTCGCCGCCAGCGCCGCCCGCGTCGCGTAGAGAGCGGTCGGCACGCGGCTGAACAGGGTCCGGGAGGCGATGAACTGTTGTGCGAGCGCGTCGGCGGCATTGGCCACCCCAATTTGCGGCCGTGCGCCGCCGTTGACGAGCCAGAGGTACTCGTAATCCTCCATCCCCTCGCGCAAGAGTTCCCACCGGATAGAGGGCACCAGCCGGTTGCTCTGCGCATTGCAGGCGTCGAAGGCAATCGTGCTATCCTTCGGCGGATAGAACAGGAAGCCGTCGCCGTTGCCGTCGTTGAGCCACGGTTGCGTCCACGGCGTCGGCGTGCCGGGATACGAACCCCAGTCGGTGGTGGAGTAGTAGAGCAGCCCGTCCACCCGCTCCAACCAGGCCAGCCAGGGCGTGATGCGCGCTTCCACCCCGGCGCGGTCCATCACCGTGGGGTTGGGCAGCGGCGGCCGGTCACCGTAGAGGAAGTACCACCAGACCTGCTCCCCGTGGTTCTGCTGGCGGGCGTGCGAGGCCTCCACCTCGTAGTTGCTGATGGTGGGCAGCCAGATGTCAATCTTGGCATTGGGGTAGGTAGCGTTGGCGTAGATGCCGGCTTCCACCTGTTCACTGACCATGAGGCGCACATACGGCGCGGCCGCTTTGGTCTGCGTGGCCAGATAGGCGACGATATTGTAATCGCTGAGAGTCTGCGGCTCGTTGACGATGTGGTAGTAGCCTTTGGCAGCATAATCGCTGGTAGCGTGGAGGTAGTTGCTCACCGCCGTCCAATACTGGAACCATTTGGTGTTGTAGGCGGTGTTGCCCGGCGGCTCGGTGCCCCGGCTCTGGCCACAAAACGATGAGGGACGGCTGGCCGGCGGCCAGTTGTCCGCCGGGCCGCGAATGAGAAACGTCGGGAAGCCGACGCCGTTATCCAGCGCACCGCCGGCGAGATATTTCTGCGCCAGCGTGTGGAAGTCCCACTCGCCCCAGGCATCGGGCTGGAGATTGCCATTGCAGTCGTATTCCACGCCGCCGGGATAGTTCAGCCCGGCAGGCCAGCCGACGCCTTTCGGCGTGAGACGGTGAGCGGCGAAATCCTCGTAGAGCGCGTCCACCAGTGTCCAGTAGCAGTACTGGACGCTGCCGCCGATCGTCCCTTTGTAGACCTCGACGACATTACTCCAGCCGAAGCCCCATTCCCCGGCCAGGTGGATCTGCTGGGGCAGTGCGAAGTTCCAGACCTCCAGCTGGACCGGGACGGTCGCCGTGCCGATGGTGACGGTCGCCTGGTAGAGGCCCGGCGCGGCGTTCCGGGGCACGTGGACGGTGAACCAGAGCGGCTGGGCGCTGTTGGCCGGGAAGCTGACCGTGCCGCCCGGCGCGATGGGATAGAGCGGGTCAGGCCAGGCTCCGAGCCGGCCGTTGGCGTCGCTCAATTGGGTGAGGTTCACGTAATCCACCCGGTGTAACGTGACGTTACCGGACGTGATGACGTCGCTGCCCTTGACGAAGTTGGAGATGCTGACGGCGAGCGTTTGCGCGGAGGGGGAGCGCACCACCAGCTGGAACGGCTCAAACTCGTCGCGGGCGGCCTGGATGCGGAGCGCGGCGGTGGCGACCGGTGTCACCTGCGTCTTGAGGATCTTCTCCACCGGCGGCGCGGCCCAGATGGCCAGGCCGCTGGCGCTCGCGCCGCTGATCTGGTGGAAGTAGCCGCCCGCCTCCACCGCGCCCGCCGTCCCGGTGAGCGTCGCCGCGCCGAGCGTGGCTAACGCCGGTTGCGGGTGGCCCTCGTGGGCCAGCGTGTCAAAGTAAATGTAATACTTCGTCGTGCTGCCGTCGGCCTGCCACTTAATCACCCCGCCGCCGTCCTGGTCCACTAAGCGGAGGTTGTCCCACCAGGCCTGCCAGACGTCGCCGTTGTCCCAGAGGCCGTTGGGGCCGCTCACGTCGCCGTCCACGTCGTCGCGCGTGTGAAATTCCAGCCGGGTGATGTTGTTGAAGCTGGGGGTGGTGCAGGTGTGGAACGGCTTGAGCGAGACGCTGACGTAGTTCCAGCGGTTCAGCGCCAGTGGCGGGCCGCCCTGGGTGATGCTGCTGGCAGGGCAGCCGGTGGTGTCATAAAGTTTAAACCATAGGACTTACGCAACTTGGCCGATAGCACTATAATACAAGGCATGAGCAAAGTTA
>CAYTGR010000035.1:0-50095 GCA_964437445.1 uncultured Anaerolineales bacterium
ACGCGGCCCTCGCGCTGTTCCAGGCGGTTGGGATTCCAGGGCAGGTCGTAGTGGACGGCGGCGGTGAACTTTTCCTGCAGGTTGATGCCCTCCGAGAGACAGTCGGTAGCCACCAGCACGCGCGGGCGGCCGGTGTCAATCTCCCCGATGCGGGCGCGGCGTTCCTCATCCCCCTGCCGGCCGGTGATGCAGACCACCTGTGCGGCAGGGTGCTTTTCCGCCAGGCGCTTGTGGAGGGCCTCGGCGACGTATTCGGCGGTCGCCACATAGCGGCACCAGACGATGGGGTGATAGCCCTCGCCGAGCAGTTTACTGACGGCTTGAATCAACCCTTCCAGTTTGGTATCCTGCTTCGGTTCCAGGAGGGCGGCGGCCAGTTTGCCCAGGTCGCGCAGTTTGCGGCGCTCGGCGTCAGGCAACGTGAGCTCCGTCTCCTCAATGGGTGGCGTGGGCTGCTCATCATCGGTGCGGTCGTTGTCCGATTCAAAGACAAAACCGCGAAAGTCTACGTCATCCACGCCGGCGGCCTCTTCCAGCCGCCCGTGCCGGGTCTCCAGCGCGGCCAGCGCCGCTGCCGGGCTCGACATCACGCAACGCAACAAGGCCAGCGCGCCCCAATAACGGACGCGGCGCTGGCGTTCCACCAGATGTTGGCCGGTGCGGACAATTTCCGCGCAGAAGGCATAGGTTTTCTCAAACAGAGTGCGGTAGGCCGGGGAAAGGCGATAGGTCTGGTCTTCGGGGATACGCTGCGGGAAGCAGGACTCGTGTTCCCAGTCGTGTTCAATATCGCGGCGGGTGCGCTGGACGAAGTGGCGCGTCAGTTCGCTCAGCCGCTGCTCGCTCAACTCGTTCACTTCCCACTCCCCGAAGCGCGGGTCAAGCAGTCCCAGCAGGGAGCGGAAGGCCGATTCAATGCCGCTATGCGGCGTGGCGGTGAGCAAAATCAGGTGGCGGTCGGGCCTGGCGGCTACCTCACGCAGGAACTCATGACGCTGCTGCTGGTTTTGGTTCTGCGCCAGCGCCGCGCCATGTGCCTCGTCCACGATGAGCAGTTCAGGCGCATGCAGCAAGAAAGCGTGGCGGTTGCGCTCACTCTTCACCCAATCAAGGCTGATGACCTGCACCGGGTAATGCTCGTAGATCGTGCGCGTGGGTGGCTTGTCCCGCTCCAGTTGCCCCACCGTGCCGGAGCGGATGACGACCGCGTCATGGAAGTTGAATTTCTCGCGCAGTTCTTTCTGCCACTGGTCACACAGATAGGGCGGGCAAAGCACCGCCAGCCGTTTGATTTCGCCGCGCTCCCACAATTCGCGGGCGATGAGCAACGCTTCAATGGTCTTGCCCACGCCTACATCATCAGCAATCAGCAGGCGCACCGGGTCAAGGCGCAAGGCCATCAACAGCGGCACGAACTGATAGGTACGCGGACGGATAGAGATGCGTCCCAGTGCGCGCAGCGGCGCCGCGCCCTCGCGCAGGGTCAGCCGCGCCGCCTGCCAGAGCAGCTGCGCTCCCACCGCGTCCGCAACGTCCTCCGGCGTGGGGAGAGGAAACTCCGCCGGCCGCGGGCGTTCTTCAGGTAGACTGTAGCCCAGCAAGTCGGTTAAGCCCTTGTGGAGGGCGACCGTCTCATCCGTAGCGCCGGTCAGCGGACGAAGGAGATACAGATTGGGGTCTTCATGAGGCAGCAGCACCCAATAACGATTGCGGACTTGAACGATAGAGCCGATATTCATGCTGATTGCACCGTCCTCAAGCGGGGTTTAGATCTCCATTTAGTCCTGGTCTGATTGTATCCTGCTCCAATCAGAGCACAACTATTGCGCTTCCCTCTCCGCTTCCGCCCCTGGCGGCTCCTTCGCCCCCAGCCACCGGGCGACCCGCAGCAGCCGGGTCAGGATCGGCAAGCGGTCGCCGTAGTGATACAGCCGCCAGAGACCGGTCCCGCCGGCCCAAATGGCAGCCAGCAGCGGCGGCAGCAGCACCAGTCCCCACGGCTCCCACAGATAGTACGCCAGCGCGGGGAGAAGCGGGCGTACCCCCGGCGGGATGTACAGATTCAGCAGCAGCCAGCCCAGCGTCAGCACGATTGCCCCGGCCCAGCCGGCCACGATCAGCCCCAACGTGACCCAGTGCGCCTGTTTGACGATGTGGTATTCCGCCGGAATCAGCGGGGCGGGCGGCCCCCAGACCCAGCCATCGGTGTTGTCCGCCGCCATCAGCGAGACCGGTTCCAGCGCGCGCACCCAGCGGGGGGTGGGGCGCGGCCCCCAGAATTTCAGAAACAGGGCGAGGGGCAGTTCCAGCCACAACATCAGCAGCAACCAGGTGCCCAACACCAGCCAGCCCGGCCAGGGAACCGGCTCCCAGCCTGGCCCCCCCGGCTGGCAGGCGCGTAGCACCGCCCCCCACCTGTGCCAGCGACGACGCCACCGGGCCAGCCAGGAGGGAGCGGAGGGCGTGGCCCGCCACAGCGACGCCAACTGCCAGCGTTCGCGGCCCAGCCCCAGCACATCGTGCTCCCAGGGGGGCAGCGCCTCCAACAGCCCCCAGCGGCTCAGCTGCTGCAGTGAGTCGGCCGCTTCTACCGGCGGCACCCCCCAGGCCAGCACGCCGGCCGCCACCCCCACTTGCGTCGCCGGGCCGCGCACCGCCACCAGTGCCTGCCAGCGCTCCCGCAAAGTGGCCGGCAGTCGCCCCTCCTGCCGAACCACCAGGTCGGCAATTTTCGGCGTCAAAGAGTGGTCCAGAAACGCCCCCACCCACCCCCGTTGCGCCTCCCCCAGCACTTCCAGATGCAGCGCCCCCGCGTGCCCACCCCACCGCTCGTGCAACCGGGCCACCGCGGCCTTTTCCCGCGGCTGTAGCGGCCGCTGGAGGGCGCTTTCAGCCAGGGCCTGCGCCTCATCCTCTGAGAGGGGCGACAAGGGGTAGGACAAAACATCCTCGGGGGGCAACCAGGTCTGCAAAGCGGCCCGCGCCTCGGCTTCATCCTGCGTGGTCACCACTACCACCATCTGCGGCCCCCACTGGGCCAGCAGCGGCTCCAGACTGGCGCCGGCCGTCCAATCATCCACCACCAGGAGCAGGCGGCGGGGGGCGGCGGTACACCAGCGCTGCCAGGCGGCGGCGCCCGGCTCCGGGCCCTGGCGGGGGATGCCCAGGCCGCCGCAGAGGGCAGCCGCCCAGTAGCGGGCCGTGCCGTAGGGCTTGCCATAGGCGAAATCGGCCCAGACCACCCCGTCATAGAAGCGGTAGGGGAGCGTGGCCGCGCGGGCTAAAGCGCGCGCCAGCGTCGTCTTGCCGCTCCCGGTCAGGCCACTGACCACAATCCCGCGCCAGCGAGCTTGCCGATAGCTGCGCAGCGCGCCGACCTGCGCCAGCAGGGCGGCCTCGGCCGCTCGTTCTGCGCGTCCCAACAGGGGAGGCTGGACATTCCAGACCGGGCCGCAGGGCGGCGCAGTGCCCCACCAGGCCAGAAACTGGGACTGCACGGCCAGGGGCAATTCGGTCGCCGCCTGGGCCAGGTCGGCCCAGGCCAGCCCCAGGCCGGTCACCCCATCCAAGACGGCTCCGACCGGCAACGGAGCGAACCCGGTCCGGGTGCTCAAGCGATCTTGAAGCGCGGTCAGGACCGCCACCAACCGGGTCGGGCGCACCGTGGTCACTTGCCCCTGTAACCAGGTGCGCAACGTTTTCTCGGTCAAAATCGGTTTCCCGGCCAGGCCATTGGCCGCCGTCACCCATTGCTTGGGCTGCCAGTCCGCGGCCGCCTCCCAGTGGGTCAGCGCCTCCGCGAAGATGGCCCCCGGGCTTGTCATCTCTGCCTCCGGGGCTGTCAGCGGCAAACTTCCACTTTTGCCCCCCCCAACTTCCATTTTGAACACTCGTAACTGCCCTGCCTCCCGTGATAGGATAAGCGCGCTGGGACATAACGGCCATGTCCACCTTTTCATAAAGTGTATAGCCGTTTTTATCCCACGCAACTTTGTGGCGCCACGAGGGGAGATCATAGCCGCCGGCGGCTCCAAATCAAAAATGGGGCGGGCCCGCTCCTCAATTTTAAGAGGAGCAGATAGATGGATAGCACATTAACAAGTGAATTTGAAGACGCAGTCCTGGACGACCAGGTGGACGAGTTCTGTTTTGACCTGGCCCAGGCCATCCGTCGGCTGTTAGGCATCCCAACGTTGGATTCCGACGGCGCAGACGAGGAGGAGATTCAACCCCAAGAGGAGGCGCAAAATGGCTAAATCGCAGCTTCCCATCACGGTGCCGACCGACCGCGAACTGCAAGCCGACCTGGCGCAGTTGTTCCGCGGGCCGGCGGAATCAGCGCCGGCCCCAACGCTCAGCGTCGCCGGCTACATCCGCCGCTCCCGCCTGGAGAAATACTCCGAGGAAGAGAGCCTGAGCGGCCAGGCCAGCCGCATCGCGCGCTTCGCGCAAGAACGGGGGCTGGCCGACCCACGCATCTTCGTGGACGCTGGCTATTCCGGCCGCCGGGCTAACCGCCCGGGCCTGCACGCCCTCCAGCGGGCGATCAAAAAAGGCCAGGTCCAGGTGTTGGTGATTGACCGGCTGGACCGGCTCTCGCGCGACCTGATCGTGTTGCTACAGCTGGTCAAACTGCTCAACGACCACGGCGTCACCCTGCTCTCGGTGCGCGAGGCGGTGGACTTCACCCAACCCTTTGGCCGGCTGGTGCTGTACGTACTGGGCGCGTTGGCGGAATTCTACTCGCGCATGCTCTCGGAGGAAATCCGCCTGGTGCGCCGGCACGAGGCCGAGCAGGGGAAACTATCCAGTACCTATCGCTTCGGTTATTGCAATGGCCGGTGCGCCAACTGCACCGACCTCAACGGCCCGGGGTACTGCCCCTATGCTGGCGGCCCCGACCGCCACGAGGGCGCCTTCCGCATCCCGCATCCCATTGAGAGCGTCGCCGTCCGCCTGGCCTACCAATGGTATGCCACCGGCCACTACTCGGACGACGATATCGCCCGGCGGCTCAATCAGGAACTCTGCGTGCTAGAGGATGGGACCGAGGTCGCTTTCCGCACCAAGGGCAAGATCGGGGAGTACCTCAAGTCTGCTGAGGAAAAACAGGCCGCGGTCATCTGGCAGGGGGAGGAACCGCCGCCGGAGACCCCGGCCGGGGAGTTGCGCTACCCGCCCGGCCCCTTTGACCGGGACGCCGTCCGCGCCATCCTCACCAACCCCCTCTATGCCGGCTTCGTCGCTTACTACAGCACCTACGAAAATGGCCACCGCGACGGCCAACCGCTGGCCGGTAAGAAACGGCGGCAGCCGGTGCACCTGCAACCCGGGTCGCACCAGCTGGTCCCCCTGAGCCTCTACCGCCAGGTCCAGACCCTCCGCCGCAACCGCTACCACCGGACCACCGGCCAGCAACACCCGGCCCGTACCTACCCCCTCACCGGGCTCCTCTTCTGCGCCGCCGCTCACAGCCCACTGCGGGGAAGCTCCAGCAACCAGGGGCGGCAGCGGTACTACGTGGACACGCAGTGCAACCAGCGACTGCCGTCCGAGCAGCGCCATCAGGCGGCCCTGCCGGCCGCTGTCCTGGAACAGCAGGTCGCCGATCTCGTCACGGCCCTCACCCTGCCGCCGGCCTGGCGGGACCGCATCCTCACCTACGTCTGCTATACCGAGGGCCAGGATGAATTAGAACGTGAAAAGTTCATCCTGCGAGAAGAGCTCCGCACCGCTCAGGAACTCTACCGGTGCGGCGACTATGACCGGGGCCGGTACGAGCAGGTCAAGCAAGCCTGTCAGCGCCGGTTGGCCGAGTTGGCCCCAACGAACCAGCCCGCCGGGCAGGAGGCCGCGCAGCTCCTGGATCACCTACCAGCCCTCTGGGCGACGCTCACCGATGAGGAACTCAAAACGCTCTATCAGCACATCTTCGGCGCGATCTACGTCAACGATGACGGCCTGGTATCCGTGGAGCCACGGCGCGCCTTTAGACCGCTGCTGGCGGGCTGCCGCCTCGTCCAATCGTAAAACGCAGCGGGCCAGGTTCCCACCTGGCCCGCCCACTATCCAATCCTGATCTATGGAGGTAAGCTATGGCTGGTTTCATCTGTCCTACTCACCTGCGCGGTCGGAGCTCCGGGCGCCGGGCCCGCGCCTACCGTCAACGCGGCCTCACCTGGTATGAACGGGGGCAGCCGGCACGGGCGCAACGCGCCCTGGTGCAGGCCGTGGAACTGGCGCCGACCAACCCGGGCCACCAGCTGGCGCTGGCGATCCTGTTGCTGGAGCGCGGCAAAACTGCCTGGGCCCTCTATCATCTAACCGAGTTCCTGGCGTTGGTCGGCCCGGCCCGCCACCCCGGCCCCCTCTGGACCTTGCTCCGTCCCTACCTGCACGCCGCGCCCTGAAGCCCGCCCCGGGCGGCCGGTCAACGACCGGCCGCCCGGCGCTGGTTGCCGGCACTTCAAGCCGGCGGCAGATAGCCGGCGATCAGCAGCCGCAGGGCCTCCACCAGCCGCCGCCGCAACATCGGATCGGCGATGCGCTGCAAGTCCGCCACCAACGGCTGCACGTCCGAGGGAATCCGCGACAGATCTACCGCCGCCGTCGTGAACAACTCCATCGGCGGATACCCCGCCCGCACCAGCAACTCGTTCGGGTTCACGCCGAAGTGGTCGGCCAGCGCCAGCACCGAAGTCCGCGAGGGCCGCTGCCCGTTCACCACATACCGCCGGACGGCTTGGTGGTCCAGCCCGGAACGCAAGGAGGCCTGGCGATAACTCTCATTGCGCTCCCGCAACAACGCCGTGAGCAACTCCGCCAACGGCCGCGGATCATACTCGCGGGGAGTCAACTCTGCCTGGTCAGTTGGTCTCATTGTCTCTGCCCCTTGTCTCAGTTATAATCGCGCCATCCCACGTTTAGGAGGTGCACTCATGCGAGCCGTTTGGTATCTGCGTGTCTCCATGGCCGAACAACTCAAAGGCCACAGTCTGGATGCCCAGCGCGTTTCCACCACCACGTTCATTCGCCAGCGCAGCTGGACGCTCACCGGCGAATACCTGGATGCCGGTCTCTCCGCCAAGTCCGACTCCCACCGGCCGGCCTTTCAACAATTGTTGGCCGACGCCCAGGCCGGTAAGTTTGATGTCGTCGTCGTGGACAAGATTGACCGCTTCTACCGCCATCTCAAGGGCCTGCTCACCGCCCTGGAACTGCTCCGCGCCGCCGACGTCACCTTTGTCTCCGTCAAGGAGAACCTGGATTTCTCCACCCCCTGGGGCAAACTCTCGCTCACCGTCCTGGGCATGTTGGCCGAAATCTACATTGACAACCTCAGCCAGGAGGCCCACAAGGGCAAACTCGCCCGCGCCCGCAAGGGGCAATGGAACGGCTCCATCCCTTTCGGCTACTGCACCGGCCGCTGCACCACCTGCACCGATCCCAACGGCCCGGACTACTGCCCTAACTACGGCGGCCCCGATCAAGCCACCGACGCCCACCTCTATCCCCACCCGGTGGAGTCGGTCGCCGTGCAACGGGCCTTCGCGGCCTATCTCACCGGCGAACTGAGCGACGGCGACCTGGCCGCCCAACTCAACGCCGACGGCCTGACTCGGCCCGACGGCCGCTCCATCCCGTTTCGCACCAAGGGCCTGCTCGGTCGCTTCCCCCCTGGCCCGTTCAGCAAGGAGAGCCTGCGTGACATCCTCCAGCGGCGCTTCTACACCGGCACCGTCGTCTACTACGGCCACGATGAGCGGGGGCGTAAGCGCAAACGCAACCAGGGTACCGAGACCTTTCCCGGCCAGCACCCGGCCCTCATCAGCCCCGCCGACTTTGAGCGCGCCCAGGCCTTGCGGGCGCAACTCGCCCGTCGTCCCCGCTCCCCCAGTGGGCAACCGCGCGTCTATCTGCTTTCGGGACTGTTAGTCTGCGACACCTGCGGGCGCCCGATGCGGGGGATGGCCACCGGGGGACGCCGTTACTACCGGGACGTGACCCGCCTTGAGCACTCCGGCGACTGCTCCCAGCCCACGCTCAGAGCGGAAGTGATTGAGCAGCAGGTGGTAGATTTTCTCACCGCCTTGCGTTTGCCGGACGATTGGGAGACCTGGGTCCGCAACCGCTATCTCACCCCCGCGCAACAGGCAACCCTGGTCAGCCAGGAGCAAGCGCTGCAGCAACGCTGGGCGCGAGCGCAGGAATTATACCTGACCGGGCTGTTCAGCAAAGCGCAGTTGCAGGAAGAGCGCTGGCGCTACCAATCGGGACTGACCAGCTTGCAAAATCTTGACTTCAATGCTATAATGAGATTCGGACTTAAGCTACAGGCCTGGCCGCAAGCATTTGCCCAGGCGGAGAGTACCTTAAAACGAAATGAACTCCTGCGACTGGTACTCGCAGGAGTTCGGGTCAAGGGCGACAAGCTGACCGCGCTACAGCCGAACTTGTACTTTTACCCCCTGATGCTATATTGTCTCTGCGGGGACGACGGGACTCGAACCCGCGGTCTCGGCCTTGACAGGGCCGCATGTTGACCAACTACACCACGTCCCCAACGGCGCTTATCTTACCACAGCTGCCGTTTTTGTCAAATGCGCCTCACCTTGACACCCCCTCGCTTTAGGCTATAATAGCAACAACGTAAAGCGTTGAGCGGGACGAGTACCCGCCCGGCGGTGTCAGGGAGAGAGGGTCAGCGACTGAAAGCCCTCTTCACCGGCAGGCGGCGAAAACCCCCCGCGAGCGGGTTCTGGAACGGCATACCGCCCAGTAAAGAACCCCGGGGCAGCCCGTTATAGCGCCGAGTGCCGGCCAGCGGTCGGAACCTGGGTGGAACCACGGGAGCTAAACCTCTCGTCCCAAGCGGACGAGAGGTTTTTTTGTTGTGGGTTGGTGGTTATCCTGGCTTGTCGCTCCATTGATGGGTTGAGCGTTGACTCGTTGACCCGTTGACTCGTTCATTCGTTGATTCGTAATTGATACAGGAGGTATTCCATGAAACCGATGTCTATGAGCCCTGAAGAATACCGGCAGAGCCACCTCTACCGGGTGCGCCACTCGGCGGCTCACCTGATGGCCGCCGCCGTGCTGGAGCTGTTTCCCGACGGCCAGATCACCATCGGCCCGCCGGTGGAGTACGGCTTCTACTACGATTTTGATCTGCCCCGGCCGTTGACCCAGGAAGACCTGGAAAAGATTGAGGCCCGGATGAAGGAACTGATTCGCCAGCAGGTGGATTTCGTCTACCGGGAGATCACGCCGGAGGAGGGACGGCAGCTCTTCGCCGGTCAGCGCTACAAACTGGAGCTGATTGATGACATCCTGCGGCGCGGCACCGACGAGTACGGCGAGCAGACGGCTCAACCGCAGCTTTCCACCTACAGCAGCGGGCAGTTCGTGGACCTTTGCCGGGGGCCGCATGTGGCTAACTCGCGGGAAATTAATCCCGAGGCGGTGAAACTGCTCAACGTTGCCGGCGCCTACTGGCGCGGCGATGAGCGCAACCCAATGCTACAACGCATCTACGGCACCGCCTGGGAAACACCGGCGGAGCTCCAGGACTACCTGGCCTGGCGCGAGGAAGTGGAGAAGCGCGACCACCGCCGGTTGCTCAAGCAGCTGGACCTGGTCTCCTTCCACGAAGAGGCCGGCCCCGGTCTGGCCTACTGGCACCCCAAGGGGGCGATCATCCGCAAGACGATTGAAGATTTCTGGCGGGATGAACACCTGGAGGGCGGGTATGATTTCGTCTACACGCCGCACATGGGCAAAGCCTGGCTCTGGGAGACTTCTGGCCACCTGGGCTTCTACCGGGAAAACATGTACGCGCCCATGGAAGTGGAAGGCCAGCAATACTACATCAAGCCGATGAACTGCCCGTTCCATATTATGATCTACAAGACCAAGATGCGCTCCTACCGCGACCTGCCGTTGCGCTGGGCGGAGCTCGGCACCGTCTACCGCTACGAGCGGAGCGGCGTGCTGCACGGGCTGCTGCGCGTGCGCGGCTTCACCCAGGATGACGCGCATATCATCTGCACCCCGGAACAGATTGAGGACGAGGTCTTGCGGGTGCTGCGCTTCTCCCTCCATATGCTGCGGGCCTTTGGCTTCCAGGACTTTGAGGCCTATCTCTCCACGCGACCGGAAAAGGCCGTGGGCGAGCCGGCCCGCTGGGAGCAGGCGCAGGAATCCCTGCTGCGCGCCATCAACGCCGAAGGGCTGGCCTACCAGGTGGATGCAGGCGGCGGCGCCTTCTACGGCCCCAAAATTGATCTGAAGATCAAGGACGCGCTGGGCCGCGGCTGGCAGCTCACCACCATTCAGTTTGACTTCAATCTGCCGGAGCGGTTTGATATGACCTTCGTCGGCGAGGATGGGCAGGAGCACCGTCCCTACATGGTGCACCGGGCGCTGCTGGGATCGCTGGAACGCTTCTTCGGGATTCTGGTGGAGCACTACGCTGGCGCGTTCCCCGTCTGGTTAGCGCCGGAACAGGTGCGGGTGATCCCCATCGCCGACCGGCACATAGAGTACGCCCGCCAGGTGGAAGCGCAGCTACGCCGGGCCCATCTCCGCGTCAAAGTGGATACCTCCACCTCCCGGATGCAGGCCAAGATCCGCGATGCGCAGCTGGAGAAGGTGCCCTATATGCTCGTAGTGGGGGATAAAGAGGCCGCGGCCGGGGCAGTCGCCGTCCGGTTGCGCAGCGGGGGTGACCTCGGCGCGCTGCCGCTGGAGGAGTTCGTCGCCCGCGCTCAGGCGGCCATCGCCGAACACGCGCTGGAGTAATACTGCTCTCCAAAAGTTCGTCCCGCGCCGCCAGGTGACGGCGCGGGACGCTTTTTCCCTTGAAAATAGAAGCCAGTTAATAGTGAGCAGAGAGCAGAATAGTGAGCAGAGAGCAGAAAGTAGAAGTGACTGTTTCCTGCTCACCACTCACTGCTCACCTTTGAAAGGATGAAGGCGAAAGGATGAAATCTCCTCCCTTGAACATGGCGCTCTGTTTGTAGTGAGGCGCTTCGGCGCCGTCTGAGCCGCGCTAAAGCGCGTCACTACAAGTATAAAGCACGTCACTACAAACACGCTAAAACGCTAAGACGCTGAAACGCTGAAACGCTAACTTGAGCGCCGTCTCAGCCGCCCTGGAGCGCCTCACTACCGGCCTCCTCGCCCGGACTTCCCCCCAGGTGCCGCTTGATCTCGGCGGCCAAAGCCGGAGAGATGCCCGGCACCTGCCTGAGCGCCTCTTCCGTCGCCTCACAGATGCCGGCGACCGAGCCAAACGCTTTGAGCAGCGCCCGCCGCTTCACCGGACCGATGCCGGGGATGGCGTCTAGCTGGGAGGCCATGCCGCGCGCCTCCCGCCGCTGGCGGTGATAGGTGATAGCAAACCGGTGCGCCTCGTCGCGGATGGCCCGCAGCAGCAACAACCCCGGCGAGTTCCACGGCAACCGCACCGACTGCGCCCGTCCCGGCAGGAAGACTTCCTCCTCCTGCTTGGCCAATCCCATCACCGGTACTTTGTCGGTCAGGCCGAATTGCGCCAGCACCTCCATCGCCACGCCCAGTTGCCCCTTGCCGCCGTCCACGATTAGCAGATCAGGCAGCAGACTCCACATCTGATTGCCGCGCACGCCGATCAGTTCGCCGGCCGCCACGCGCTGCCAGCGCGTCAGGCGGCGCGTGAGTACCTCTCTCATACTGGCAAAGTCGTCCTGCCCCTGCACCTCGCGGATGGCAAACCGGCGATAATCGCTCTTGCGCGGCGCGCCATGCTCAAAGACGACCAGGCTGCCCACCACCTCCACGCCCTGCGTGGTGGAAATGTCGTAGCACTCCATGCGCACCGGCGGGCGCGGCAAGTTAAGGGCCTCCTGGAGCTCGGCCAGCGCCTGCTCGCTGCGATGCTTATCCATGGCCCACTGCGCCTTGAGCGTCCGCAGCGTCTCGGAGGCATTGGCAGCCGCCAGCGCCAGCAGTTCACTGCCGGGGCCTTCGTGCGGCACTTGCAGGTAGACCACATCCCCGCGTTTGGTGCTGAGCCACTCCTGCAAGACCGCGGCCTCGGCGATCTGTTCTGGCAGCAGGATTTCCGGCGGGATGGTAGCCGCTTCGCTGTAGAACTGTTGCAGGAAGGCCGCCATCATCTCCTGCTCGTCGGCGTAAGCCGCCCCTTCCAGGACGAAATACTCGCGGCCCAGCAGCTTCCCGTGGCGCACAAAGAAGATCTCCACACAGGCGTTGCCCTCGTCGCGTGCAACGGCAATCACGTCCTGGTTCAAGGCCGCCGTGCTGACGATCTTCTGGCGCGTCATCACCTGCCGGAGCGCCAGCAGGCGATCCCGCAGGGCGGCGGCTCGCTCAAAGTGCAGCTGCTCCGCCGCCGCCCGGATCTGCGCCTCCAGGTCCTGCATGAGGCCCTCGGTCTCGCCGGTCAGGAAGCGGGCCAGTTCCTGGATCATCTGCCCGTACTCGGCCTCACCGGCGGCCCCGATGCACGGCCCTAAGCACATCTTCATGTCGTAATAGAGACAGGGGCGCGGGTCGTGGCCGGTGATCACCCGGTCGCAGGTGCGGTAGGGGAAAACGCGGCGCAAGAGGTCCAGCGTGTCGCGCAAGGCGCCGGTGGAGGTGTAGGGGCCGAAATAGCGCCCACCGTCGCGTTCCATCTGCCGGGTGATGAGCACTTTGGGGAACGGTTCCGCTGTGAGCTTGAGATAGGGATAGCGTTTGTCGTCCTTGAGGCGGACGTTGAAATGCGGGCGGTGGCGCTTGATGAGGGTGGCCTCTAAGATCAGCGCCTCCACCTCGGTATCGGTGACGATCCACTCCAGGTCGGCGATCTCCGCGACCAGCCGCCGCGTCTTGGGGTTCTCCTGCGCGGTGGCGTGAAAATACGACCGCACCCGGTTGGCCAGGTTGATCGCTTTGCCGACATAGATCACCTGCCCCTTGACGTTGTGCATCAGATAAACGCCGGGGCGCGTGGGGAGCGTGGCCAGCTTTTGCTGGAGGATTTCAGAAAGGTAGACGGTCACACCAACCTGGCGTGAAAGCAGCCCAGGCTCTGGCCAGAGCCTGGGCTGGTGCTGGGGATACGCTTAGACGATGAACTGGAGCAACTGTCCCATCTGCTCCAGCTGCTCTATAATTTGGTCGCCGTTGTTCCAGAGGAACCAGCCGATGGCGGCGCAGCAACAGCAGAGCAACAGAACAGCTACAACTACCAGAATGATGATGAGGGTCTTGTTGGACTTTTTTTCCGGCGGCATCCCGGCCGGAGGGGGATACTGCACCGGTTGCTCAAAGGGGGGGATACTCTCCGGGGACGGGGGAGTGTAATAAGCATTGGGATCTTGCGACATAATTCCCTCCTGAAGTTATCAAATGATTAATACTGCGGCAGGTTGCCCAGCTCGGCACAAATACCCAGGGCGGGCAAAGTCAAGACGCCGGCAAAAACCAGGATACCAAAGCAGATGCCGATCACGGCCAGGGCCACGCCAATCCAGCCCAGGACGATGCCCCAGGTCGCCAGACCGCGCCCGCCGATCTGGCCGCCGCTGCGATCAATCTCGCTCTTGGCCGAGTAGCCTAAAATCAACCCGATGATGCTGCCGATGGTGGGCAGCAGAGTCAGGCCCAGAATGCTGAAGATGAGGCTCGCCGTAGCACTGCCGCTGGTCGGTGCCACCGGCGGCGGGGCATAATATTGCGGCTGCGGTGGTGGATATGGTTGTTGATAACCCATGGTAATTCCTCCTTAGCAAAGATATGCAAAGATATAGTGAGCAGTGAACGGTGAGCAGGTTTACGCTCCCCATGTATAGCTGGCTCACCGCACGACAACTGTTAATGATACGCAGAAACAAGCCCTGAGTTGCACTAAACCCGGCGGGCGGCGGCGCGCAGCCGGCGGCGGCGCACCAACAGGTAGACCAGGAGAACGACCAGGAAAGCCCACAGCAGGATGAGGTAGGGGAAAATGATCGCCACCAGGGAAGTGATGGCTGCCACGATATCCTCAATGGTGCTCACTACCGGGTTAGCCACGCCGCCGGTCGTCGCGGTGAGCACCGGCCGGGCCCCGGCCTTGGCCACATGCACACCACCGGCCAGAATCACCCCGCAGGCCATCGCTAATAGGGGATGAATGTGCACCGAAGATTGCGTCGTGGCAGCAAAGAGAATGGCCCCGGCCGTGGGCCGCACGAACGTCTGAATGGTATCGTTAATGGTATCTACCGCCGGAATTTTATCGGCCACAATCTCAACGATCAACAGCACCCCCAACAATCCAATGATCCACCAACTGGCCAGGGTATCCCAGGGAGACTCCAATTGGATGAGGGGGGTCAAGCGAGCCAGCAAAGCCACCGTCAGCAAGGGGATGTAAGCATTCAACCCCGCTGAAGTGGACAATCCAAATGCTGCCGCCAGTCCGGTAATAGCTTCAATCATCGCACCCTCCAGATCCTTTCCGTACTCAACTTACCTGCACCTCTATTTACAATTATAGGAGTTCACCCAAATATGCAACCGCCCGCGTACTATTTGCCCTTCTCGTGCCGGCGGAAAACCAGACGGATCGGCGTGCCGGTGAAATCAAAGGTGGCCCGCAGGCGATTTTCCAGGTACCGCTGATAAGAGAAGTGCGCCAGTTCCGGGTCGTTGACGAAGAAAACGAAGGTCGGCGGTGCATCGCTGGCCTGGGTAACGTAATAGAGCTTCAGCCGCCGGCCCTGTTTGGTCGGGGGGGCATGGTCGCTCCACGCTTCCCGCATCAGGTCGCTGAGCGCCCCCGCCGGGACCCGCCGGTAGCGCGACTCCGCTACCTGCAGCGCCGTGGGCAACACGCGCGACACACGCAACCCCGTCTGCGCCGAGACAAAAAGCACCGGCACGTAGGCCATGAATTTGAGTGCGTCGCGGACCTGGGCTTCGTACCCGGCCTGCTCGCGCCGGACTTCGGCGGGCACCGCGTCCCATTTGTTGACAACGACGACCACGCTGGCCCCTTGCGCGGCAACCATGCCGGCGATGTGGGTATCCTGGGCGGTTACACCCTCAGTCGCATCAATGAGCAACAAGGCGACATCCGCCCGCTCCACGGCCCGCAACGCTCGCAGCACACTGAATTTCTCCACGCCGGGATCAATCTTGCCCCGCCGGCGGACCCCTGCCGTATCAATCAGAATGAACCGGTGGCCTTCCCAGGTCAACGGCGTGTCCAGCGCGTCGCGCGTCGTCCCGGCCACCGGGCTGACAATCGCGCGCTCCTCTCCCAGCAACCGGTTCAACAGCGACGATTTGCCCACGTTGGGCCGCCCGACGATGGCCACGCGCACCTCTTCGGCCACAGCCTGTTCATCCACCACGGCCTCCGGCTCCGCAGGCGGCAATTGGGCGACCACTTCGTCCAGTAAGTCGGCCACCCCCATCCCGTGCAACGCCGAAATGGGGTAAACCTCACCCGCCAGGCCGAGTTCGTAAAATTCCAGCGCCTCCTGATCGCGCCGGGGGTTATCGGCCTTGTTGGCAACGAGCAACACCGGCTTCTGCGCCCGCCGCAACAGATCGGCGACCTCCTGGTCAGCACCGCTGAGGCCGGTCGTCACATCGGTCACAAAGAGAATGACATCGGCGGACTCAATAGCCTGCTGCGCCTGGGCGCGGATCAGAGGGATGTAAGGGGCGGAATCCTCCAGCAAGGGCGCGGCCGGACCGGGACGGCGGCCCTCCTCCACAGTAGAAGGCTGCACTTCAATGCCGCCAGTATCCACCAACAGGAACTGGCGCCCGTTCCACTCCGTCTCGGCGATGAGACGATCGCGGGTGGTGCCGGGGATATCGCTCACCACGGCCCGCCGTTCGCCAAGGATGCGGTTGAACAGGGTGGACTTGCCCACGTTGGGGCGTCCGACAATAGCAACTAAAGGCTTAACCATACCCACTCCATTCTCAAACAGTGCTCAGGGATCGGCAAACAGGAGCAACGACACGGGGTAACGCGCGAAGCCTGATCACTACCCACCTCTGATACCAGGATTATACCCGGTCCCGGATTTCACGCAATAAGTCAGCCAGCAGACGGGTTGGTCAACCAGGCCGGCTATCAGGTTGTCTCCCAATTGCCACCAAACTGTCCGCACCTGGCGTTGTTCTTTACGTCAGAGCCGCGTATAATGGTAAGTATTGAAGGCACGTCCGGGGCCGATCACCGGAGGCGCACACGCAACCAGGCGACAGCGTTGAAGCTCCGTCGCGGGTAACACGAGGTGAAGATGGGGGAAACACCGGCCGTTGCACCATCGCCCTGGCGGCTGACATCGCTGGACCTGCCGCTGGTGCTTTTCTGGCTCAGCGCGCTGGCCGGCCTCTGGCCCGCCTACGACCGCGCGCTCTGCTGGCGCAGCCTGGTGGCGCTGAGCCTCGGCACCCTGCTCTACTTCGTCGTCTCGCGGAGCACACTCTCTGCTGGCCGCTGGCGCGCCATGGCGACCGCGTTGGTGCTGGCGGGGTTGCTCCTGGCGCTCTACTTCGTCACGCAGTACGGCCACTTTGGATACGAAGAGAAAGTGCCGGTGATCAGCCGCCTGGGTGAAGCGCTGAGCCGGGTGATCCCGGCGTTCGTCGTCTGGGGGCCGATGCCCAACAGCATCGCGGCGTTCCTGGAGGGACCGCTCTTCCTGACGGCCGCGCTGGCCCTGACCGCCCGCGGGTCAGGCCGGCGGCTTGGGTGGGGGGTCGGCGGCGGATTGCTGGCACTGGCGCTGCTGATGACGGCCTCGCGCGGGGCCTGGCTGGCCATCGCCGCCGGAGCGCTGCTCTGGGCCGCGCTCCACTGGCGGCCGGCCCGCTGGCTGGCGGTCGCCAGCGCGTTCGTGGCGGTGGGCCTGGTCGCCTATGGATTGCTGCGCCACGATATCAGGGTGCTGGACCAGATTCCGCTCGTCAACCGCACCATCGCCCCACTCTTCATCCGCCCCGACCGGCTGCACGTCTACCGCAACAGCCTCTACCTGATCCAGGACTTCCCGCTCACCGGGATTGGCCTGGGGGAGCCCTTCGCGTTAGTGCTCTCTCGCTACGCGCTGCTGATCCAATCACCGTTTCTCACCTACTCGCACAACTTCTACCTGGAGACCTGGCTGGAGCTGGGCCTGCCCGGCCTGGTCGCCCTGACCTGGCTGATGGCAGCGCTCTTCCAACCAACGGGGATCGGCGCATCCGCAGCGGAGGAGCTCCTTTATCAGGGAACCTGGGTCGGCCTGGCGGTGACCTTCATCCACGGCTTGACCGACGCGCGGCAATACGTGGACCTCTGGTGCTGGCTGCCGTTTTTTACCCTGCTCGGCCTCAACGCAGCCCTGCGGTTGCGGCAGCCGGCCACCCTGCCGTCACGGGCGCGCCGGTGGGTCCCAATGAGTGCTATGGCGCTCTTGCTCGTGGCGGTTGTGATCGCCAGCTGGCCCTTGCCGGCGGCGCTGGAGGCCAACCGGGGTGCCCTGCTCCAGGCCCGCGCCGATCTGGCCCCGGCGCTGGACGAGGCGCAACGTGCCACGCTGCGCGCGCAGGCGGTGACCCACTACGAACGCGCCCTGACCTTCGCCCCTCAGCAGCGCACGGCCCGGCAGCGGTTGGGGATATTAGCGCTGAACAACGACGAGTTTACCACCGCTGTCACGCATTTAGAACAGGCCTGGCAGGCGGATCCGGCCAACACCACCACCCGCAAGGCGTTGGGCCTGGCTTATGTCTGGACGGGGGCGCTGGAGCAGGCTGTACCGCTGCTGCAGGACAGCCCCGACATCATCAACGAGCTCAATGGCCTGGGCTGGTGGCGGAGCACTCAAAACCAGGTTCCGCTGGCGCTGAACGCCTATCGCGTCTCGCTGCTGCTCAATCCCGACCAGCCCACGTTGCGCCAGGAAATCGCTCGTTTGACCCATTCATCCTCTCCGTGAGAAAAGTGCCATGTATACCATCAACCGACGTGAATTTTTACAAGGGAGTGGCCTGGCGCTGGCCGGGTTCTTGCTACGCCACGTGCCCGTCCAGGCCGCCCCCCAGCCTTTGGCGCCACCCGCCTCCCTGGGACGGGTCATCCTCTGGCAGCAGGCGGTCCAACAAAGCACCGAGCTCAAAGCCAAAACGGTGGCCTGGCGGCGCTATAATGAGATCATCCCGCTGCGCACCGCGGTGGAAGGAGAAGCCCCCTGGCCCAGCAACCCCATTTGGTACGAGACCGACGGCGGGTTTGTCCACAGCGGCTACATCCAGCCGGTGGAGAACCAATTGCAAACTGAGGTCATCGCCGAAGTGCCCCCGCCCGGTTTCTGGGTCCAGGTCAGCGTCCCCATTGCCGAGGCCCGCTGGCAGCCCGACAGCTCCTATGTAGCGGTCAGGCTCTACTACGGCACCGTCTACCGGGTCGTGAAAGCCGTGGCCGACAGCGAGGGCACGTGGTGGTACCAGCTCCAGGAGGGGATCACCTACTCACCCGGCCCCTACGTGCCGAGCTGGTCGGTGCGCCGCCTCCCCCCGGAAGAGCTGGCGCCGCTCTCCCCCGATCATCCCGATAAATGGATCCAGGTCAACGTCAAGGAGCAGAGCCTCACCTGCTTTGAAGGCCAGACGGCGGTCTTCACCACAGCCGTCTCCACCGGCGTCGGCGACCATGCCACGCCGCGCGGTGAGTTTCGGGTGCTGCGCAAACGTTACACCAGCCGGATGATTGGAGGTGACAAAGCGCAAGGAGATTATTACGACCTGCCGGGCGTCGCTTTTCCGGTCTACTTCACCGGGTCGGCGGTGGCGACCCACGGCACCTACTGGCACAACGACTACGGGCGGCGTCACAGCCACGGCTGTGTCAACGTGCCGAATGAGACAGCGAAATGGCTCTTCCGCTGGACGGAACCGGCCCTCCCCTATGACCAGGCCGAGCTGGTGGTCAAGGCCGGTACCGGCACCCGGGTCGTGGTGGTCTGACCCCTCGCTACGCCCCCGTCAGATCTCAAACCCGTCCGGGCAGGAAACATGGCGGGGACGCTTTGAGCGTCCCCGCCCTCATACGCCCCCCTGCAAGCCCCGCCGTCACCTACCGCGAAAGGCACAGAGCCAATTTCCCTTACTCCGCATAGAGCGCCAGCCCAACTGTGCCCGGCCCCACATGCACGCCGATAGCCGGGCACAATTCAAACGTATAACACTCCTTACAGTTCAGGCGTTCGGTGAGACCATGGAACAATGCCTGAGCCTCTTCAGCGGCATTGGCATGTAAAACCCCAATATGGGCAGCCCTGCCCCCCGCTTCTTCTTCGGCCAGCGCCAGCAAACGATTGAAGGCCTTCTTTTTGGTACGGACACGTTCCAGGGCATCAATTTTGCCCTCGGCGTTGAAAAATAGAATCGGTTTGATATCCAGTGCCGTTCCCAGGTAACGTGCCGCCCCGCCGATGCGCCCCCCTTTGTGCAGGTAGCTCAAAGTCTCCACGGCAAAGAATAAACGGGTTTTTCGCGCAATTTCCCGAGTGATTTGGGCTGCTTCGGATAAGCTGTGCCCCTGCGCAACGGCACGGGCGGCCGCCTGGACCACCAACGCCAGCCCGGCGGAGGTGGAATGCGTGTCCACCACCTCCACGGGTATCCTGTCAAAGTCAGCCGCGGCTGCTATGGCTGAAGCCACCGTGCCACTGACCCCCGACGAGATCAGCGGCATAAGGATGCCCTCATACCGGGGGGCCAGAGCATTGAAAGCCTGGAGAAAATCATGCCTGGAGAGCTGTGAGGTGGTGGGAAGCGTCGGACTGGTCGCCAGGCGCGTATAAAACTCCGCCGGCGTGAGATCAATCCCATCCACGAGAATTTCTCCATCCCAGTAAAGTTTGAACGGTATGACGTGGATATCATAACGCTTTAGTATATCCGGGGGCAGATAGGCCGAACTGTCGGTTAAAACTGCAATGCGATGCATATCATCAGCTCCTTACGCCCGAGAAAACGCAACCTTTGGCCAAAACATTAGCCATGGATGATCTTCATGACCTCGCGGGCAAAATCACTCAAGCGACGGCGGTTTTCCTCGCTTACTTGAGCCAGCAAAGTCTGGTACTTTCCACTTTGCACCAGCAAAAACGAAGCGACGCTGCGGTTAACGCGCTCCATCGCCGCAAGGGTGATCCCTACCCCCGCGAGGGCACTCAGCCCAATTTCGCCGGGCAGACCGATGCGCTGCAAAAGCCGGCCTAACCCGCTCGCCTCCACCGAGTCGCGCCATTCTTGCAACGAGAGCAGGATAGCCGTGGTCATCTCCGCGAGGTAGATCAGGGCCGACTTTTGCTCAGGGATGCGCGTCAACAAGTTAGCCAGCAAGTCCTCATATCCAGCAGCATCGCCGGCCCGCAGTTGATTCAAAATGCGCGCCTTCACCACCTCCCAGTCCTCATCTTCGGCAGCGCCGCCTGCCAGATCGTTGAAAAAACGCAGGGCAGCGGCGGTGGGGCGAAAGTGCACACTGGATCGTCCTGGCCCCCGGTCCTCGTCTGGCAAGCGATATTCTGACACCACCAGACCACGTTCCTCCAGCAACCGCAGCATCTCGTAAGCAGTCACCTTGCCGATGCCGAGGTGCTCCGCTAAAGCTACGTAATGGACAGGGCCATCCATCCGCTGGTAAAAATCCAGGAACTGGCTGAGAAATTCCTGTTGGCGCCGAGTAAGGTCCTTCATGAAGCACTTCCGAAAATTCCGAAAAATTATACCATATTTTTCAGAGGGAGTCAACTACGGCAAAGATTGCCTCTCACCAGAATGAAACTAAATTATAAACCGCCTGAAATATTGAAACGTACCCCATCCCACTTGCCAGGTAGACAGTTACTGAAAATCATTGTAAGATTAGCACTGTGCAGCAACTTCCATTCTTGTGCCAGCGAGGATCTCCCTACATCAGGAGAGGAGGAGCGACACATGGCCAATACCTTCATAGACCTGTTAATTCATGTCCGGGCCTACGACCAGGAGCAGCAGTGCTACCCGGTGGAGGCTGAACTGAGCGACGGCAGCCACTTTGCCGATGGGGGGCTGATCGTGGATCAGGCACGCCTGACCGAACTGGAAACCGACCCGCAGGCCTACGGGCTGGCACTTTTTGATGCGCTTTTCACCGGTCCCATTCGCCGGGCCTATGACATCGCCACCGGGCAGGCCCAGGTTCGCACCGGGGGCCGTGTCCACTTGCGCCTCTGGCTGGAACAAAAGGCCGGCGACCTCCACGCGCTCGTCTGGGAGCGGCTGCACGCCGTCCGCCAGGGGAACGTGGTACCGCTGGCCGCCAGCGCCGACACCCCCCTCTCCCGCTATGTGGACCTGGACCGGCCGGAGCCGGAGCCGCTGGCCCAACGCCCCGTGCGGATGCTCTACGCCGTCGCCAACCCCACCAATCTGACGGCCGCCCGGCTGGCTCCTTTAGACGTAGAAGCAGAGGTGATGGCATTACTGGAAGCGGTGGAACCCCTGCTCCGTGCCGGCCAGCTTCAATTGACAGTGCTGCCCGGTCAGACGGGCCTTTCCGACGCACTGCGCGCCCGACTCGCCGCGGCCGACGTCCATGTAGAGACCGGGACAACCGACGCCGACACGCTGCTCCGTCTGCTCAGTGAAGCCAATGGCTATCATATCCTGCACTTCCTGGGACATGGCGGGTTCAGCCAGCGTGAGCAGGCTGCGACACTGGTTCTGGAAAACACGGCGGGGGAGATGGAGCGGTTGCGCGACCGCGAGCTGGCTAAGCGGCTGCAGGCGCTCCCCACCCTGCCCCGGTTGGTCGTCCTGGCTGCCTGTGAGAGCGCCCGGCGCACGCCGGAAAGCCGCAACCCCTTCGTCGGACTGGCCCCCCGACTGGTCGCCGCCGGCATCCCCGCCATCGTCGCCATGCAAGATACCGTCCCCCTGGCCACGGCCCGCGAGCTGACCCGCGACTTCTACCGTTATCTGCTGGAGCATGGGCACGTGGGCCTGGCACTCAACCAGGCTCGCCTGCTGCTCTATGAGGGCGGTCAGCGCGACTGGGCTGTCCCGGTGCTCCTCACCCGCCTCCGTACCGGCCAGCTACTCACGCCCGATCCGCTCCGCCAAACCCTGGCCACCCTGGCGGCGGCGGAACTCTTCAACCCCTTGCCGCCCGGCGAACCTTACCTGCCGTTGGAAGTATTGCACCTGCGGGGCAAAATGATGACGGTTAACCTGGAGACGCTGGCCCAGGAACGGACCGCCACCCGCGAGTTGACCGAGACGCTCAACGAGATCCTGACGTCGGCTGACCAGCGCGAGGGCCCGACGCTGGTAGCGCTGGTCGGCCCGGCCGAGACCGGCAAAGCATTCCAGTTGCGGCATTATGCGCAGCTGATCGCCCAGCAATCGCTTGCGCCGGGAGCCACCCCCGCCACCATCCCGGTCTACGTAGATTTTCAAGCCCTCGCCATAGAGCCCTGGGGCAGCGCCGATCCGATCCAGACCCTCCTGCAAGCAGCGCTCCAACCGTTCTGGCCGGGGCTGACCGACGAGCTGATGCACACATTGATGGAGGCGGAGACCGGCCCCCGCTTGTTGCTCATCCTTGATGGCGCTGAGGCTCTGCCCCCCCCGCGCCGCCGCCGCTTGTGGGAAGCACTGCGCACTTTCCAACGTCGCCTCCCCCGCCATCCGGTGCTCATTGCGTTTGACAGCGTGGCCTTTGATCCCAACCAGCTGGCGCCCACGGACCTTTTACTGGTCCAGCCACTCTCCCCACAAACGATTGAACGCTTCCTGACCCAGCAGGTAAGCGACCCGGCCGGAACCGCGCTTTACGCAGCCCTGGTCCAGGCCCAGCTCTTTGACCTGGCTGCGCTGCCCTGGGTCCTGATCAACATGCTGGCGCACGCCCGGCAGGGCGACCTGCCCCGCTCGCACGCCCAGGTGCTCCGTACCCTGGTGGATGAGACCGTGCTAACCGTCACGCCGGAGCAGGGAATGCGGGCCCGGGCGACCCGCACGCTCTACACATTAGCCTGGCAGATGCAATCCACCGGGCAACGCAAACTGCGGATGGAAGAAGCCTTCCGGCTCATGGCCACCGCCCAGGGGGGGCGCGGCTACCCCCTGGAAGCTTTCTACCAGGAACTGGTTCGCTGTGGGCTGCTGGAGCCGGTGGGCGAGGAAGCGCTGCGCTTCGCCCGGCCGAGCATCCAAACCTACTGCTGCGCCCAAGCTATCCTTAACCATGAAGAGCGCGACCGGATTCTGGACGAGATCACTGCCACCTTAGGGCGCCCCAGCCGTTACCAGTGGTGGGAAGAGACGCTGGTATTGCTGGCCGGGTTGCTGCCGGCGCCAACGGTGCTGCTCCGCAAGCTCATCTACGGCACGACGTTGGGCGAAGGCGAGACTGTCTTTCTGGCCGCCCGTTGCATCCAGGAAAGCCGCAACACCCCGGCCTTGCGGCCGGTGGAGGACCGGCTGGTCAACCATGTGGTGAGCGCGCTGCTCTGGCGCCTGGATAGCAGCCGCGAGCCGAACGTCACGCGCCGCGTTCGGGCCGCCGAGGCCTTAGGGCAGCTCGGGGCGACTGTTGCCATCCCTCACTTAGTGAAGATCGCTTCGCAGAAAGTTCGCCTCACACCCCTGGGCGAGCGCAAATACGAAACGGCCAGTGTGCGGTTGGCGGCCGCCCTGGCGTTGCGGCGGCTGGCCGCCCCGCCGTTTGCGGAGATCCGCCCCCTGGCAGAACAACTGGCCACGGTGCTCAACCTCTGGGCGGAACAGCAGGTGGAAGCGCTGGTCCCCTACCTGCTGCTGCCAGGGCGGCAGGACGAGAACACACAGGCCATCGCCGCCTTTGCCCTGGCAGATCTCAAAACGGAACGCGCCCAAGAGATGCTGTTCCGGGTCTTCCTGACCCCGCGCTTCAGCCTGGAAGCGCAACGCAATATCGGCACGGCCCTGACGTTGCTGGACCCGGCCGTGGTCACCCAGCGGGCCATCCTGCCACTGTTGGATGAATCCCGGCGGGCGGGACTGCCCCCCGGTGCCTGGGAACAACGGACGCGCTGGTACGGGCAGCTGGCCTATATGATCGGCCGCCTCCGCATCCAGGAGCCGACCGCGCGGGCTTTCCTGGACCGTTGCCTGGACGAGCTGCCCCAGGTGGAGCTCAAAGCTACCGCGATCCAGTCGTTGGGCTGGCTCTACGATTTCCGCAGCAAAGGGCGCCTGGAGAGCATAGCCTTAGGAGATTTCAGCAGCCTGGCGTTAGCGACGCTGCCCAGCCCCGATGAACAACAGCTGCTTCAGCTGAAGGCCTTAGAGGCGCTTTACTACCTCGGGGACCTGGGAACGCTTAAACGACTACAGGAGCGTCCACCCGATTGGAGCCTGGAGCTGGAGAGCGCGCTCTACCGGACGAGCGAAGAGATCATGGCGCGCCAGTGAAACACCTGAACCCCACGACGAGGAAACCATGAACCTGACCTATACGATTGAACCTGAGATCTTTGCCCAGTTCCCCGGCTATGTACGGGGAGTGGTAGTGGCCACCGACGTGACCAACGGGCCAACGCCGCCGGCCTTGCTCGCGCTATTGCGCGAAGCCGAAGCGGCCACCCGCGCGGCGCTCACCGCGGAGACGCTGGCTACCCAGCCCCGGATTGCCGCCTGGCGCGCGGCCTACCGGGCCTTCGGCGCTAAGCCCACCGAATTCCGCCCCTCGGTGGAGGCCCTGATCCGGCGGGTACTGCACGGACAGGAACTCCCCGCCATCAACGCGCTGGTGGATATCGGCACGCTGCTTTCGCTGCGCCATCTCGTGCCCACGGGCGCGCACGCGCTGGACGCCGTGACCGACGACCTGGCCCTGCGGCCGGCCACGGGGGCCGAGACCTTCATCCCCTTCGGCGGACCGCCCGACGCAGTTGAACAGCCGCTGCCCGGCGAGATCATCTTCGCGGCGGGCAACACCGTCCTGACCCGCCGCTGGACCTGGCGGCAGGCGGTGCACACCCTCACCCTGCCGACCTCACGCACCGTGGAATTCAACATAGATGGGCTGCCCCCTGTCTTGCCAGAAGAAGTGGCGCAAATCAGCCAGGAAGTGATCACCCTGGTGCACCATTTCTGCGGGGGACAGGCCCATAGCGTGCTTTTGAGTGCCGCGTCGCCTCAGACTTACCTGACGATATAGCCGTGGGTTTTGTAACAACGCCTGATGGTCTTTGAGAAAATAATCGGGTCACGTGCGCGCTGGGCGCCCGGCGGTCAACTGCCGGGCCAGCCAGCAACGCCCCGTGAACGGGGCTACGGCAGCCCGGTTTACCGGGCGTGGCTTGGGTAGCCGGGCGATTGATCGCCCGGCGCCCCACCGGGGAAAAACGAGTCGCCCGGTGTTACCGCATTTAATTTTTAAAGGCCAGCAGGCGTTTCCTTTGCTGGTCGTTGAAGGAAGAACGCCTGAAGGCGGCACGACATTCCACCTATCGCCTTCTATGCCGCTCGCCCACGACCGAATTTAAGCTTTAAACTTCATAAGCGCACCCCGACAAACCCTCGCCCCATTTTTTAAGCAGGTACGATATTTTCCTCTTGACACCGCTCCTTTTTTCGGCTATAATCAAAGCAACTGGTCAGACCACTTACCAGTACCGGAGGCTTTTATGTCCGATTGGTCCGCGCCGCCGCGCCCGGCGGCTTATGCCGAACAGGCCTTGATCACCGCCTTCCTGGATAACACCTATCCGGCCGGCAGCACCTTGCCCGCCGAGCGCGAGCTGGCCACGCAGCTGGGCGTCACCCGCCCCACGCTGCGGGAAGCGCTCCAACGGCTGGCCCGCGACGGCTGGCTAACGATCCAGCAGGGGAAGCCGACGCTGGTCAACGACATCTGGACCCAGGGCGGGCTCAACGTGCTCAGCGCGCTGGTGCGCAGCGGGCACTCGCTCCCATCGGATTTCATTCCGAACCTGTTGGCCGTGCGGCTGGTCATCGCGCCGGCTTACGCCCGGGCCGCAGTGGAACATGCCGCTGCCAGGATCGCTGCGCTGCTGGCCACCGCCAGTGCGCTCCCCGATGAGGCCGCCGCCTTCGCCGCCTTTGACTGGCGGTTACACCACACGCTGACCGTCGCCTCCGGCAATCCCATCTATACACTCATCCTCAACGGCTTCGCCGGTTTCTATGAGGCGATGGCCTGCCGCTATTTTGCCCGGCCGGCGGCCCGGGCCTCCTCCCGCGCCTTCTACGCCGCGCTGCTGGCCGCCGCGCAGGCGGCCGATGCCGCGGCCGCCGAACAGATCACGCGAACGGTGATGGAGGAAAGCATACGGTTGTGGCAGGAAACCAATACGTAATACGTGCTGCGTGTTCCGTCTACACCCAATGACTACGCAACACGCAATACGCAACCCGCGCTCAATGATCTTGAATATCACGGAGGTTTACTATGCGCCGTTGGAATGGTTGGGGTGACGACACAATCCTCTACTCGCTGCCGGAATCGGCCAGGCGGGCGCTGAAAAAATGGGTGGGGCCGGCCGAACCGCCCCAGGAGGCAACGCTGGCGGAGGTGATAGCGACGGTGCCGGCCTCCCGGCTGCCGGCGCACCCGTTAGTGACCACTGAACCCGAAGAGCGGGTACGGCACGCGCGCGGGCAGAGCTTCCCTGATTGGTTAGCGCTGCGCAGCGGGCGGATCAGCGTTTTCCCCGACGGCGTTGCTTATCCGGCCACGACCGCCGAGGTGCAAATGCTGATTGACTATGCGAAGACTGCCGGCGCACAGGTGATCCCCTACGGCGGCGGGACAAGCGTGGTCGGCCACATCAACCCACTGCCGGGCCAGGCCCCCACCCTCACCATAGACCTGGGGCGGATGAACCGGCTGCTCCGTTTTGACGAGACGAGCAAACTCGCCACTTTTGGCGCAGGCGTCAACGGCCCCGACCTGGAGGCCCAGCTGCGGGCGCGGGGCTGCACTCTGGGGCACTTCCCACAATCGTTTGAGTATTCCACCCTTGGCGGCTGGATCGCTACCCGTTCCAGCGGGCAGCAATCACTGGGCTACGGGCGAATTGAGCGGCTCTTTGCCGGCGGGCGGATGGAAACGCCGGTGGGCACGCTCTGCCTGCCGGCGCAGTTCCCCGCCTCCGCCGCCGGGCCGGATCTGCGCGAGCTGGTACTTGGTTCCGAGGGCCGGCTCGGTATCCTGACCGAGGTCACCGTCCGCGCCACCCCCTTGCCCGAACAGGAGGAGTTCCATGCCGTCTTTTTCCCCGATTTTGAGACGGGCCGGGCCGCGGTGCGCGAGCTCGTCCAGGCAAAGCTGCCGCTTTCCATGGCCCGGCTGAGCACCGCCAGCGAGACCGAGACCACCTTAGCGATGGCCGGCCATGAACGATTGATCGGCGGCCTGGAGCAGTTGCTGGCACTGCGGGGCCTGGAGGACGAAAAGTGCATGTTGATCCTGGGGTTCACCGGACGCGAGGCCCTGATGACCACAGCCCGCAAGGAGGCGTTGAGCATCACCGGACAGCACCACGGGGTGCATGTCGGGCGAACCTTTGGCAACGAGTGGCATAAAAACCGCTTCCGCTCGCCCTATCTGCGCAACACGCTCTGGGAGGCCGGCTACGGTATTGACACGCTGGAGACCGCCGTGGATTGGGCCACGATCCCGACCTTAGTAGAGGCCTTAGATGCTGCCCTGCGCCACGGTCTGGCCGACCAGGATGAATTCGTCCATGTCTTCACGCACCTGTCGCACGTTTATTCTTACGGCAGCAGTATCTACACCACCTACCTTTTCCGGCTGGCCGACGACCCCGCCGAGACGCTGCACCGCTGGCAAACGCTCAAACGGGCCGCCAGCGAGGTCATCGTCGCCCACGGTGGGACCATCAGCCACCAGCACGGCGTCGGCGTAGACCACGCGCCCTATCTGCCGGCCGAAAAAGGGCCGCTGGGGATGACCGTGCTCCATGACCTGGTGCAGCGGTTTGATCCCCAGGGGATGATGAATCCGGGGAAGCTGATAGCATGAGGCATCAAACGTGAAACGTGAAACGTGAAACGTGAAACGTGTTGCGTGTTCCGTTCTGGAGGTCAGATGACTTATGACGAATGGTTAGCTTCAGTGCCAACGGAATTGACCGGTGACCCTTTGTGGAGAATGGAGGTTTACCGGCGCGCGCTCTTTGCCGGCGATCTGGCCTGGTATGACACTTCTAAGCTTTTCAAAGACGGGCGGACGGTAAGCCTGGCGGACCAACTATACCGGGCCATTGGTTCCATCCCGGCTAATATTGCCGAAGGATACAGCCGGCAGTCCGGCAAAGATCAAGCGCGTTTCTACGAGTATGCGTTGGGCTCAGTTCGCGAGGCGCGGATCTGGTACTACCAGGGGCGCAATGTGCTGGCGCAAGCCGTCGTAGCTCACCGGTTAGCATTACTGACTTATATTGCTCGCCAGTTACTCACCATCATTCCCGCCGAGCGCGGCTCTAAGCTGCACGAGGCCGTGATTGAGTACGAGATTGCACCGGCAACATTCTTGGATAATCCACCCTTGCCGTAAATCGTTGTGCGGCGACGTATGCCGTTTCTTTAAAACACGCAACACGCACTACGCAACACGAATCAGGAGGTATCAACATGGCACAGTCCTGGCGTGACCAAATCTGGACCACCCTGGATCAAGAATGGGACGTGATTGTCATCGGCGGCGGGATCACCGGCGCGGGGATTTTGCGCGAGGCGACCCGGCTGGGGTTGAAAACGCTGCTGGTGGAGCAGAAGGATTTCGCCTGGGGGACCTCCAGCCGCTCCTCCAAAATGGTCCACGGCGGGCTGCGGTATCTAAAGGATGGCAATGTGCTGCTGACGCTCGCCTCGGTGCAGGAACGCGAACGGCTGCTGGAGGAGGGACCGGGGCTGATTGATCCGCTCGGCTTCCTGCTGGCCACCTACAAGGGCGACAATCCCGGCCGCTTTACCTACGGCGCGGGCCTCTCCATTTACGACCTGCTGGCGCTCCAATGGAGCCACGAGTACTACAGTGCGCAGGATTTCCAGCTGCTCGCGCCGCACATCGCCCAGGAGGGATTGGAGGGCGGCTTCCGCTACGGCGACGCACAGACCGATGACGCGCGGTTGGTGCTGCGGGTCATTCAGGAGGCGGTCGCCGAGGGGGGCATCGCGCTCAATTATGCCCGCGCGGAAACGTTGCTGCGCGACGCCGAGGGCCACGTCAAGGGCATCCGCCTGCACGACCTGGTGCAGGAGCGGACCGCCGAGCTGCGCGCGCGCGTCGTCATCAACGCCACCGGCGCTTGGGCGGACCGGCTGCGGGGCGAGGTCGGTGCGCCGCCGCGCATCCGCCCGCTGCGCGGCAGCCACCTGATCTTCCCGGCGTGGCGCTTCCCGGTCGCGCAGGCCATCAGCTTCCTGCATCCCGTGGACCGCCGTCCCGTCTTCATTTTTCCGTGGGAGGGGATCACTTTAGCGGGCACGACCGATCTGGACCACGACCAACCGCTGGACGCGGAGCCGGCCATCACGCCGGACGAGGTTGCTTACCTGCTGGCGGCCGTCAATGCGCAATTCCCCTCCCTCGCCCTGACTCTGGACGACGTCATCGCCACCTTTGCCGGCGTGCGGCCGGTCATCGGCACCGGCAAAGCCGATCCGAGCAAGGAATCACGCGACCACGTCGTCTGGGAGGAGAGCGGGCTACTGACCGTCACCGGCGGCAAATTGACCACCTTCCGGCTGATTGCATTAGATGCACTGAAGGCAGTCCATCACCGGTTGCCAGAAACGCCGGAACCGAACAGCGATCTGCCGGTGCTCAACCCCGTCAACGTGGCGCTGCCCGGCGCGGAGGAGCTGGACGAAGCCACCGTGCGCCGGCTGCTGGGGCGCTATGGGGCCGCAGCGCCAGCACTGGTCACGGCAGCACAGCCCGGCGAGTTGGAGCTGATCCCCGGCACGCTCAACCTCTGGGCCGAGCTCCGCTGGGCCGCCCGCAGCGAGCAAGTCGTCCATCTGGATGATCTGCTGCTGCGCCGGGTGCGCTTGGGGCTGCTGCTGCCGGAGGGAGGCGCAGCTTACCTGCCGCGGGTCCGCGCGCTCTGCCAGGCGGAGTTGGGCTGGGACGACGCCCGCTGGGAGCAAGAGGAGGCCGCTTACCGGGCGCTCTGGCGGGCCGCCTATAGCCTGCCGGAACCGGCCGCCATCCCCGATACCCAGGCACTGCTGACGACGGCCCGCCTCCAGCGGGAAGAACGCCGCCGGGCCCGCCGTCACAAGGTAATCAAAAGCACAGCGGTGGCAAGCGGGCTATTAGGATTAGCCGCCATTGTAACTGTGGTATACTGGTGGAAACGGAAGAGGTAAGGAGCATCCATGCCACAACAAGACCTGATACTCGCCATAGATAACGGGACCCAATCCATCCGCGCGCTCCTGTTTGACCTGCGCGGAAACCTGGTCGCCCGCAGCCGCGTGCCGCTGGAGGCCTATTTCTCCTCCGAGCCGGGCTGGGCCGAACAACAGCCTGATTACTACTGGCACGCCCTCACGCAAGCCTGCCAACAGCTATGGGCCACGGCCACCCAGGAGGGCCAGCCGGAGCTCCGCCAGCGGATCGCCGGCGTTGCACTGACCACCCAACGCTCCACCGTCATCAACGTGGACCGGGCCGGGAAGCCACTGCGCCCGGCCATCGTCTGGCTGGACCAGCGGCGTACCGAGGGTCTGAAACCGGTAGGCGGTCTCTGGGGACTGGCTTTTGCGCTCACCGGGATGTCGGAGACGGTTGCCTATCTCCAGGCCGAGGCCGAGGCTAACTGGATCCGCACGCAACAGCCGGAAGTGTGGGCCCAGACGCACAAGTATCTTTTACTCTCCGGCTACCTGACCTACCGGCTCACCGGGCGCTTTGTGGATTCGGTGGGCTGCCAAGTCGCCTATGTGCCGTTTGACTACAAAAATCTGCGGTGGGCCGCGCGCAGCGATTGGAAGTGGCAGGCGATCCCGATGGACCCAGCGCTGCTGCCCGAATTGATCCCCCCGACCCAACCCCTGGGCGAGATCACGCCAGAGGCGGCGGCCGCCACCGGCATCCCGGCCGGGCTCCCCCTCATCGCCGCCGCGGCCGACAAAGCGTGCGAAGTGATCGGCGCGGGCTGTGTGGAGCCCCACATTGGCTGCCTTTCCTACGGCACCACTGCCACCATCAACACCACCCACCGGCAATATGTGGAGGTGATCCCGCTCATCCCGCCCTACCCGGCGGCCATTCCCGGGGCCTATAGCTTGGAGATTCAAATCTACCGGGGCTACTGGATGGTCAGCTGGTTCAAACAAGAGTTCGGATTGCGTGAGCAACGGCTGGCGGAAGAACAGGGCGTGGAACCCGAAACGCTTTTTGACGCACTGGTGCAGCAGGTGCCGCCCGGCTCCATGGGATTATTGCTCCAGCCCTACTGGTCGCCCGGCGTGAAGGTCCCAGGGCCGGAGGCCAAAGGCGCAATCATTGGCTTTGGCGATGTCCACACCCGCGCGCACATTTACCGGGCAATCCTGGAGGGGCTGGCCTACGCGCTACGCGAGGGGAAAGAGCGGACCGAGCAACGCAGCCACATCCCCATCACCGAGCTGCGGGTGGCCGGCGGCGGCTCTCAAAGCAATGCGGCGATCCAGCTAACGGCAGATATTTTCGGCTTGCCAGCGGCGCGCCCCCATCTCTACGAAGCCTCCGGCCTGGGGGCAGCGATAGATGCCGCCGTCGGGCTGCAACTCCACCCCGATTTCGCCACCGCTGTCAAGGAAATGACCCGTGTGGGCCAGGTCTTTGAGCCCAACCCGGCAACGCATACCATTTACGACGAGCTCTACCACCGGGTGTACAAGAAAATGTATCAGCGACTCAAGCCGCTGTACGAAGAGATTCGGGAGATTACCGGTTATCCGAAACGGTTGCGCGCCGGGCCGCCAACCCGATAGAACCGGCCGGGAGGACTGCTGAAGCCTCATTCCCGTTGCAACAACGCCAGGTCCTCCGGCCAGTCCACGTCGTAAGCCCAGGCCGGATGGCGCCAGATGACCGTGCGCCCGCCGGTCGCTCGTGCCGCGGCCACGTGCCGCTGAAACGACCCCGGACCAAAGCCAAACGGGATCAGTCCCGGCGGGGCCACTAACAGCGCGTTGGTCCCCTCCTCGCGCCGATCAGGGGCAATGACCATCACCGGCGGTTCTCCAGCCACCGCCAATAATTCCGCCACGGCTGCCGCCGTGAGGTGAGGGAGATCGCCTGGCACGACCAGCACGCCCTGAGCTCCGCGCGCCTGGGCGGCCACGGCCCCCTGCTCCAGCGCGCGGTTCAGCTCGGGCGGCGCCAGCTCCGGCAGCCAGGCCACACCTCGCGCGGCCGCCAGCTCGCACACTTGCCAATCGGCGCTGACAACCAGGATGCCCGCCAACCCAGGGGTAGGACCAGAGGCAACGCGATCAACAGGCGAGGTCAGGCTGGCAAGAACGTCCAGCGTGTGGCAGAGCAAGGAGTGGGCGAGCTGCTCACGCTCCGCCGGGGCAAGGACCGCCGCCAGGCGAGATTTGGCCTGCGCCAGCGGCTTGGCGGGCACGACCGCCCAGAGGTTCACGCTGAAACTGCCCCCCCGGTTTTCCCGCGCGGACCGCACGCCATCCCGCGAGCAGCAAGCAGCGTTCTACCTGCGCACCAACGTCGCGCCAAACTCCAGCACTCCCTGCGCGACGGCGATCCGCTCCGGCAGCCCCAGCATGAGCGTAGGCATCACGTGCGCGGCCAGCCCCAAAGCCGTCACCTGGGGCGCTAACGCCGCGTCCACCCTGTCCAGCACAAAGCCCCGCAGCAGGTCCCGGTAATGCCCGGCCACGGCCACGGCCGACGGTTCCACACCCAGCTCGCGGAACATCTTGGCGGCGGGACCTTTCACCGTCTGCCCGCCGAGGATCGGGCTGACGGCGACCGCGCAGCGTGCGGCGATCCGCTCGCGCACCCCCGGCAGGTTGAGGATGGGATCCAGGCTGACAAAAGGGTTGGAAGGACAGAAAATCACCAGATCGGCCGCGCTCAGCGCCGCCAGCACCTCCGGGGTCGGCGCCGCCGTCTCCAGCCCTTCCCAACGGAAGCCCGCCACTTGCGGCTGCCATTGCCGGTGCACAAAATAGTCCTGGAAATCCAGTTCTCCTTCACCGGTGAGCACCTTTGTCTGGCAACGATCATCGGTCATCGGCAGGAGGGGATGCAACACGCCGGAGGCCTCCGCCAGCCGGCGCATCACCTCCGTGAGGCGGAGGCCGGCGCGCAGCCAGTGCGTGCGGACCAGGTGCGTCGCCAGATCACGGTCGCCCAGGTGAAACCAGGCCGGCCCACCCAGCTCAGCCACGCGCGAGAGCGTGACAAACGTTTCCCCCGCCAGCCCCCACCCCGTTTCAGGATGGGCCAGGCCGGCGAGGGTATAGAGGACCGTATCCAGATCGGGGCAGATGGTCAGCCCCAGATGCTCAAAGTCGTCGCCGGTGTTGACGATCAGGGTGAGCCGCTCCGGTGGCAGGAGCGCAGCGAGCCCTTGCGCCAGACGCGCCCCCCCCACTCCGCCGGCCAGCGCCACGACCCGAAGCGTGGCAAACGTTGCCCCAGCCTCCTGTTCCACCCACGCCCTCCGTTGTCGGACTGCCGACCTGGTCTTCCGCGCTTACGGCAGCCCCTCTACCTGGAAAGTAAAGCCCAGGAGGTTGAGCAGCACGGAGGCCACCCCGGCCGGGCGGACAAATTGGAGTTCAAAGGATTGTTCACCGCCGGGTTGAATGGTCCAGGGCAAAGGGGGCGTCGCCACCTCCAATTCGCTGCGGCCTGCACCCGAAGTCAGCGCCACATCGGTGGGGTTGACCGTGAGCGGCGATTCCCCTGTGTTGCGGGCAACGCCGTTGACCACAATCATCCCCCGCCCCTGATCCACAAACGCGCCGGTGAGCGTCACCTGGGGTTGCGCCGGGCCAGGGGCCGGCTTCTGATAGGGCAGGACAAAGCTGGCCGTCTCCCCACCGGTCGGATCAGGCCGGACCACCCAGGTCAGCGGCGGGGTTAAATCTGGGGGCACCAGATAGCCCGCGCTGCCCTCAACGCTGTCGCCCGCGGCGATGGAGCCGGTCAAGGCGCCCCGTTCACCCTTAGCCGCCGCCTCAGCGTTGAGCAAGTAACGCTGCCCCTGCCCGTCTTCCAGGCTGAGGCCCAACAATGTGGCGTCCACAGCGGTCGTCCGCTCATTGGCAATTCGATACTCCACGATGAAGTAGCGAGCACCGCCGTTAGCCGTCCCATCCACCAACCCCGACTTCAACACCGTCACAGTCAGACCGGCCGCCCTTTGTTGCGTGCCGGCAGTCTGGCTTTCCTCAGGCAGGTAGCGGGCCTTGATGACCAACCGTTCGGCCTGAGTCTCCCGCAGCAACGCGAGCGTGAGACCGGGCTGTTGCTGTTCCAAGGGGGCCACGTTGCTTGGCGAGACGTGTTGCGCCTGAGGCTCGCCGAAAACAAGGGCAGCTCCGTTGCTCAACGTCAGCGTGAGGCGCGCAGTCGCTGTCAGACTGTTCAACAACGTGGCAGTGGTATCGGTGTAAGGCAAACCCACGACGTAGTTGACCACCGTCCCGTAAATCCAGACGGCGACCGATGCATCCTGAGCGGGAACAGGCCAGCGTCCCTGCTCAGGGACCACCGGCACGACGGAGAAGGTCTGATCCCCCACAATTAAAGTGGCGGGCACGAGCGCCGGCAGAGGATTGCCGTTCTCCAATACCACCGACTGGCCGGTCGGTGGAGTCGGGGACAAGAGGAAGGTGGCGATTTTTTCCACCGTGGCGGGTTCAGCGCCGCCACTGGGCCGATTCCGGCGGGCCGTCACCAACGCGCCAATGCCAATTGCCAAAACGATCAGAAAGGCCAGGAGCAGGATCAAGATCAACCAGGCCGGCGGCAGCAAGCCACTGTCCGCCGACGAGGGACGGGGCGAGGCGGAGCCTCGCTCAGGGGAGCGGACAACGGTCGGCACGGGCAACGGAGTTGGGTGCTCCCCCACCGCAGCCTCAGGTTCCGTAGCCGGCCCCTCAACATCTGAGGCGACCGCAGCCGGTTCCTCAGGCACTGGAGCGGGTTCAGGATCGGGCGGTGTGAGCCGGTCGTCGCTCAGCGGTTCATGAGATTCCATAAAACAAGGCCCCTTACTACGGAATGACCTGCGGCAATGGCTGCGGCGCGATGCGCAGGCTTACTTCAGGCGTCGCCGGGTCTACCAGCCGGTCCAGCCCCAAGAGCGGCACCAGCAGCCGGACTGAGCCTACGGTGGGGACGGTGAACGAAAGCTGGCCCTGATCGTCGGTATAACCGCGTGCCAGTTCCCCGCCGGTCTCCGGCGAGAGGACCCGGACAAAGAACCCACCCACTCCCTCGCCGGCCCCGAACTGACCATCCTGGTTCCCATCATAATAGACCAGGAAGCGGAAAGAGCGGAAACCGCCGGGCGGCGGTGTGGGGGTAAGCGGAGCCGGCGTGGTCAACAAGCGGAAGGTGAGCGGCTGGTTTCCGACCGGTGGTGTCGTTGGGGTCGCAACCGGCGAGGAAGGCGGTGGAGTTGTCGCCACGGGCGTGCTATCCTTTTGCGGCGGAGGCGAAACGGTCGCACTCGGCGTCCCCGGCGTATTCATCGTACACTTAAGTTTATAGCTACTGTGAATGGTATCAGGCAGCGACATCCGCCCACCCTGCCCCACCAGGAGGTAAAGGTAGCCTTCGTAAGTGCTGTAGAACGAGAGATAGCTGCTGTAATCGCCCAAGGCCCGATCGTCATTGCCGCCAATCGCCTCCCGGTTGGCGTTGTAAAGCACCATGTTGGTATCCACGCCAGGATCCAATTCTAAGGTTTCACAGGAAAAGACCAGGCCCGGCTTGACCCAGAGCTTGAAGTAATCGTTGTCTACCGTCGCGCCGCCCCAGGGGATGAAATTAAGGGCATACGTAACGCCCGGCGCAATCGTGCTGGCATGGTCAAAGTCATAGTTAGGTTCGTAGGCATCATAGCCGCCCAACCAGGTCGGCGACGGCACGGGCGTGGACGGCTGCGGCGTGCTGGTCGGTGTCGGCGTAGGGGTGTTGGTCGGCGTTGAAGTGGGACCCACTGCGCTGGCGCTCAGGCGATAGGTTCCCCCGGAACATTGAGCGCTGTATTGAGAGATTTCAAAGTAATAGGGGCCGGTCGTCGTCGCCAACAGAGAGACTTTCGCACTATTGCCGTCAAACGGGTTCTGGTCGGTCAAGATCGGCGTAAAACTGGCGTTGTAAACCACGATGGCTAAATTGTAGTTCCCCAGCCCATCGGGGATCGCTTCAACGATGTAAGTGTATCCCGGCACCGCATTATCAAGCCGGAAATAATCTTTTTGCGGAGCGACTTGAGCGTCCTTAATGCCGGTCGCCAACGCCAGGCCGGTGTAGTTGGAGAGGATGGCCGCGCTGGCAAATGATTCGTTACCGGCCAGCGAATCGGTAGTGGTGGTCGCTAACGTACAGGTGATCCCGGTTTGCAGCCAGGGCGCGCGGACTGCCTCCAGCCGGACCGAGGCCGGCCACACCGCAACGTCAGGCGACTGCAAGGGGTGAGCAGCCCCCAGGCCAGGGAACAGGAAGGCAAAGAGCGAGGTGCCCAACAACAGCGCCCCGCCAAAGAGTGACAGCCACAGCGCCCACCGTCCGGGTCTCATAAGTGCCTCCACCGCAGGATAAACAAGCCCCTCAATTCCTCAGCTCTCATTGTATAAGATTATGATGAGTCGTCAACCGGGGAAAAACAGGGCGGTGAAAAAACGCCCAGGCTGGCTAATGTTCGGAGAGCGGCTCCAGCGGTGCCATCCCTGCCACAAACTTTTTGAAGCCGATGCCACTATCCTTGAACCGCACGGTCACGACCTCGTCGTCACCCTCCACCGCGCTTTCGGTCACCACCCCCTCACCATAGCGGGCATGGCGCACCCGCTGCCCGGCCCGGAAACGCGGCGCGACCGCCGGACGCGGCGGCGGAGCCGGCGTCGCCTCGCGGGACCAGGCACTCGCGCCCCAGCTTCCGGTTGGACGGACCGTCTTGCCCCGGCGGGCGCGGCCCAGCACCTCATCGGGCAAATCATCCAGGAAGCGCGAAGGCGCCGCCGGCTGGTTATTGCCATACCAGCCGCGCCGGAAAGCGTAGGTGAGGTAAAGCCGCTCCTGGGCGCGCGTCATCCCAACGTAGAGCAACCGGCGCTCTTCCGCGAGCTCCTGTGGGGAATCCAGCGACTGGCTGTGCGGTAACAGCCCTTCCTCCAGGCCGGTGACGAAGACGACCGGGTATTCCAGCCCTTTGGCACTATGCAACGTGAGCAACGTCACCGCATCCACCGATTCGTCCAGCTGGTCCACGTCGGCGACCAGGGCTACCTCGGTGAGGAAATCGCTCAGGGTGACGCCGGCCGATTCCTCGGCCACCGCGCGCAACGCCAGGATGTTCTCCCAGCGCGATTCACCGCGCTTGCGCTCCACCTCGTCCACCTGGCTTTGAACATAGGCCCCATAGCCGCTCTCGCTGAGCAGGCGATCCATCAGCTGCCCCACGCTCAGCGTCTCGCGGGCGGCGTGCCAGCTCTGGATCAATGTCGCCAACGGCTCCAGCGCGCGGCGGGTGCGACCGTCCAGCGTCCCCTGGGCCAGCAACGCCACCATCGCCCGGTACAGGCTGGTCTGTCCCTCCCGGGCCTGCGCCCCAATCGTCTCCAGCGTGCGCTGGCCGATACCGCGTGGGGGAACGTTGACCACCCGCTGGAAGCTGACGTCGTCGTCGGGATTCTGCGCCAGGCGCAGATAGGCCAGCAGGTCTTTGATCTCCTTGCGGCTGTAGAACCGGGTGCCGCCCACCAGGCGATAAGGGATCCCCTCATTGACAAAAGACTCTTCCAGCGCGCGGGACTGCGCGTTGGTGCGGTACATTACAGCCATACCGCTATAAGCCACCCCACCCCGGCGCAGGGCCCGCACTTCGCGCGCCACGAACTGCGCCTCCTCGCGCTCGTCGTAAGACTCGTGGAGCGTCACCGGTAGCCCGCCCGCCTTACGCGTGAAAAGCCGTTTGGGCGTGCGATCCAGGTTGCGGCTGATGACCGCCATCGCTCCATCCAGAATAATCTGGGTGGAGCGGTAATTTTCCTCCAGCAGGATCTGGCGCAGCTCCGGGAAATCCTCGCGCAGCCGTTGGATATTGCGGTAGTCGGCGCCGCGCCAGGAGTAAATGGATTGGTCCTCGTCGGCCACCGCGTAGAGGTGGCGATGTTCCTGCGTCAACAAGCGCAGCAGCGTGTACTGTGCTATGTTAGTATCCTGAAATTCATCCACTAACACAGCCCGAAAACGGCGGCGGTACTTCTCCAGCGTCTCTGCATCCGCCCGGAACAGGCGTACCGTCTCCAGCAGGAGATCGTCAAAGTCCAATCCGCTACTCTGGCGCAGTCGCTCCTGGTAACGGGCATAGGCCCGTGCCACCAGCTCGTCGTAATAGGTGCGCCGGGGATAATCGGCCGGCAGGACCAGTTCATTCTTGGCGCGGGAAACGGCATTGAGCAAGGAGCCGGGCCGGTAGCGTTTATCGTCCAACCCCAATTCACTCACCACCGCCTTCATCACGGCCAGCTGGTCATCGGTATCAAAAATGACGTAATCGCGCGCCAACCCGGCCCGTTCCGACTCCCGCCGGAGAATGCGGGCACAGGTGGCGTGGAAAGTTCCCAACGTCATCTCCAGCGCGGCATCACGGCCCAGCATCCGCGTCAGGCGCTCCCGCATCTCCCGCGCGGCCTTGTTGGTGAAAGTGACCGCCATGATCTGCCAGGCCGGCAGCTGCCGCTCACTGAGCAGCCAGGCGATGCGGTGGGTGAGGACACGGGTTTTGCCAGAGCCCGGCCCGGCCAGGATCAGCAGCGGGCCCTCGGACGCGGTCACGGCTTCGCGCTGTTGGGCGTTCAAAGCTTGTAACAGGGGATGTGTTTCCGGGTTCATCCGGGCTATTGTAACACAGAGTAAAGGCAGAGCAAGTAAGGAATCAGTCGCTGGCCTGGCCGTCAATTGCTTCCTGCCCATTTTATGGTACAATCTAAAACCGGGCTGAGGCCCAAAACGCACACGGTTGGACCGAACGGGGTGTGCCGGTGCGCCGGTTCCCGGCGGGAGGAAAACCGTGGAGGTTAAAAACAGATCACGTAAAGGAGTTAGTTGATGGCAGTCGTTACCATGAAGCAGTTGTTGGAGACGGGGGTTCACTTCGGACATCACACCCGGCGCTGGAACCCCAAGATGGCGCGGTATATTTATACCGAACGCAACGGCGTCCACATCATTGACCTGCAACAGACCGTCCGGTCCATTGAGAAGGCCTATACCTTCGTGCAACAGGTTGTGGCGCAGGGGAACCAGATCCTTTTCGTGGGCACCAAGCAGCAAGCGCAGGAGATCATCGCTCAGGAAGCGCAGCGTTGTGGGATGCCCTACGTCAACGAGCGTTGGCTGGGCGGCACGCTGACCAACTGGCGCACCATCAAGCTGCGGATTGACCACCTCAAGACGCTGGAGGCCCGCCGCGACGCTGGCGAGTTCGCCCTGCTGACCAAGAAAGAAGCCCTGATGCTCAACCGGGAGATTGAGAAGCTCAGTGCCCGGCTGGGTGGGTTGCGCTACATGACCCGGCTCCCCGGCGTCATGTTCACGATTGACGTCCGCACCGAGGAAACGGCTATCCGCGAGGCCGATCGGATGGGGATCCCCATCATTGCGGTGGTGGATACGAACTGCGATCCGACGCTGATTGACCAGGTGATCCCTGGCAACGATGACGCCATCCGCGCCATCCGGCTGATCACGGCCAAAATGGCGGATGCGGCCCTGGAAGGGATAACGCTGCGCAAGGAGAGTGTAGGCGAGGAAGAAGAAACAGCCGCCGAGGACGAGAAATATATGAGCGCCGAGACGCTGGCCCGCCTCCGCCAGATTGAATTCAAGGAAGAAACCGTCGATGAATTTGACGAAGAATTCACCGATATGGACGAAGGAGTCGCTTGATGAACATCACATCTGAAATGGTCAAAGAACTGCGCCAGGCCACGGGGGCCGGGGTTTTGGATTGCCGCAAAGCCTTAGAGGCCGCTGAAGGCGATTACGACAAAGCAGTGGATTATCTGCGGGAAAAAGGATTAGCCGCTGCGGCCAAACGCATGTCCCGCGAAGCCAAGGATGGCCTGGTGGAATCCTACATTCACGCCGGTGGGCGCATCGGTGTGCTGGTGGAAGTCAACTGCGAGACCGATTTTGTGGCCCGCACCGACGATTTCAAGACATTGGTGCACGATATCGCCATGCACATCGCCGCAGCCGCGCCCCACTATGTGCGCCGCGAGGATGTGCCGGCCGCAGTGATTGAACGGGAAAAAGCCATCTACCGGGCACAAGCTCTGGAAGAGGGCAAAAAAGAGCAATTTGTCGATAAGATCGTGGAAGGCCGCCTGGAAAAATTCTACAAGGAGGCCTGCCTGCTGGAACAACCCTTCATCCGCGACGAAGAGCGGACCATGGGCGACGTGCTGGCAGCCATCATTGCTAAAACCGGTGAGAACATCATCATTCGGCGCTTCGTGCGCTTTGAGCGGGGCGAGAGCCTGGAGGGGTAACCCTCCAGGCCTGACGCCGCTGGGAGGCCCTCTATGAGTGTGCCGCACTATAAGCGGGTCGTGATCAAAGTCGGCGGGGAGGCCCTGGCCTCCCCCGGCGGCTTTGGGATCAATCCCCACGAGGCAGATCGGGTGGCGGCCAGTATCGCCGCCATCCACGCTCTGGAAGTGGAAGTCGGCCTGGTCATTGGGGCCGGCAATCTCTGGCGTGGCCGGGATGGCCTGGCGCATGGCATGGACCGGGCGACCGCCGATCAGATGGGGATGCTGGCCACGGTGATGAATGCGCTGGCGCTGGCCGATGCTTTGGAGCGGCAGGGCATCACCCCCCGCGTCCAGACGGCCATTGAGATGCGCGCCATCGCCGAGCCTTACATCCGGCTGCGCGCCATCCGCCATCTGGAAAAAGGGCGCGTCGTTATCTTCGGCGCGGGCACCGGCAACCCCTATTTCACCACCGACACCGCGGCGGCCCTGCGCGCCGCTGAAATCGGGGCCGATCTGCTGATCAAGGCCACCAAAGTGGATGGGGTCTACGATGAAGATCCGCAAACTCATCCCGAGGCCCGACGGTTTGAGCGGCTCACCTACCTGGAGGCCCTCAATATGCGCGTGGGGGTCATGGATTCCACGGCGCTGACGCTCTGCATGGAAAACGACCTGCCGATTATCGTCCTCAACCTCTGGCAGGCGGGCAACCTGGAACGGGCCGTGCGGGGTGAGCCGGTCGGCACACTGGTCGGCCCTTGAGGGCGCCCCCCTCCCGGTTTCCGGGGCCACTTTGCAAGGAGACGCGATGATCAAGGACCTCTTACGCGAAACTGAAGGCCGGATGGAGAAAACGATTGAGTCGTTGGAGGACGATCTGCGCAGCGTGCGCACCGGTCGGGCCTCGCCGGCCCTGGTGGAGCGGGTGACGGTAGATTACTACGGCGTCGCCACCCCGCTTAACCAGCTGGCCGTTATCTCCGCCCCTGAACCGCAACTGCTGCTGGTGCGCCCCTACGATCCGGGGTCCCTCAGCGCCATTGAACGGGGCATCCTGCAAGCCGATCTGGGCCTGAACCCCAACAATGACGGGCGGATCATCCGCATCCCTATCCCCCGCCTGACCGAGGAACGCCGCCGGGAGATGGTAAAAATAGTCAAGCGGCGGGTGGAAGAGGCCAAAGTGTCGCTACGGAACATCCGGCGGGATGCGTTGGAAGACCTGCGCGCGTTTGAAGATGAGAAGCTCATCTCAGAAGACGATATGAAGCAGGGTCAGGATGATCTGCAAAAGACTACCGAGCGTTTCACCGAAAGAGTAGACCAGATCGGCGCTCGCAAAGAGCAGGAGATCATGGAAGTTTGAGCCGGCCGGTGGCCGTGCGTCACCCAGCCCCCAAGCGTCATGGCAGGGGCGGTACCCCGACCGCCCCTGGATTTCTCAACTTGTGGTCGGCCGCACCCCGGCAGAGTGCGTCAAGCCAGGTTGTGACTGAGCAGGGATCACAGAGCAACCAACGCCCGGGGGCGCTCACTTTAACCGCCAGCGCAGACGTTAGTTTCACAAGGTCCAGGGTCTGAACACCCCGTTCTCGTCACCGAGGCACAGCTCAGCGATGGCAGCTCAGATGGGGAAAATATCCCCCCAACAAGGATCATCAAAACCATTGAGGGAGGCAGTATGAGCGATAGCCAAAACGCTCAATCTTATCCGCCCCTTGCGTGCCTGCCCGCCCATGTGGGGATCATCATGGACGGCAACGGGCGCTGGGCGCGGGCCCGGGGACTACCACGGATGCTCGGCCACCGGGCCGGCGTGGAGAACATCCGCCGGATTTTGCGCGCCGCCGTAGAATTTGGGGTACCGGTCCTCACGCTCTACGCCTTCTCCACCGAAAACTGGCAGCGGCCGTTGGAAGAAATTCAGGGTTTGCTGCAAATTCTCCGGGAAACCCTGGTGAAAGAGGTTGACGAATTAGACCAAAATGGTGTACAATTAAGACACATCGGACAGCTGGATCCTCTGTCCGATGAGCTGAAAACCAGCATTCAAGCCGCCATAGAACGTACCCGCCAGAACCAACGGTTGATCCTGAATCTGGCGTTTAACTACGGGGGCCGGGCGGAGATTGTGGAGGCCGTACGGCGTATTATGCGGGAAGGCATTCCCCCCGAGGAAGTCACGGAAGCGGTCATCAGTGCCCATCTTTATACCGCCGGGCTGCCCGACCCCGACCTGATCATCCGTACCAGCGGAGAAGTCCGCGTGAGCAATTTCCTGGTGTGGCAGGCGATCTACTCCGAATACTACGCCACCCCCATCTTGTGGCCCGACTTTGACAAAGACGAGTTTTACAAGGCCCTGTCCGTCTTCAGCCAGCGCAACCGTCGGTTTGGCGGAGTGAAATGTTGAGAGCGGCCGGCCGGAACGGCCGTGGAAGGCAGTGAGCTTTTATTAGCCATCGCAGCTACAATCAGTGTCAGGTATCGCCGGTCAGCGCGAACTCAATCCATTCTCTGAGGTAGCATCCTTGCTGAAAAAACGCGTTATCAGCGCAGCCATTCTCCTTCCCATCGTTGTCGCTGCTGTCCTCTTGGGCGGTTGGCCGTTTACTATCCTCGTCCTGGTGGCCGTGCTGGCAGCCAGCGTGGAATACACGCAACTCCTTCAGCGCTGCGGCTATAGACTTCCCTGGCCCCTGGTTGCCGCCGGCATCGTGCTCTGGCTGGCAGACGCTATCTGGCACCTGGAACCATGGTTGGCGCCGGCACTGGCGCTCCTGGCCCTGGGGAGCGGCACCTGGCAGCTCTTCCGCCGGGGGGAAGCGCCGACCGCCACCTGGGCCTTAACCCTGGCCGGGGGGCTCTACCTGGGATTGGGGGGCGCTTACCTGATCCGGCTGCGCGCCCTGCCCGACGGTCTCTGGTGGACCTTGACCGCCTTGCCTGTCGTCTGGGTGGCCGATTCCGGTGCCTATGCCATCGGACGGCGCTGGGGACGTCACAAGATGGCGCCGACGATCAGTCCCGGCAAAAGTTGGGAAGGCTATGCAGCGGAAGTTGTGAGTGGCCTGCTGGCCGGCCTCTGTTTCGGCTGGCTCTGGCCCTTAGTGGCCGGCCAGCCGCAGCTGACCCTCACGCCGTGGCGCGGCCTGGTGTTGGGGGGCATCCTGGCTGTCCTGACACCCCTGGGGGATCTGTTTGAATCCATGATTAAGCGCGAGGCCGGCGTCAAAGACTCCAGCAACCTGATCCCCGGTCATGGCGGCGTGTTTGATCGGATCGATAGCCTGCTTTGGACCGGGATCCTGGCCTGGGGCTACCTCACGCTCCTGTTGGCCTGACAACCATCCGCACCTTTCCATCGGCCCCTGACCAACCGATGGCGAAATTTAATCCCATTTAGTCCCGTTATTAGGCTCACTTTAGGCTCACTTTAGGCTCAAGGAGGCAACTGGCATGAACGGTAAGACCAGCGTGCGCGACATCTATCACAAGGGAATCATTTTCTGCCGTCCCGATACCCCCTTACAGGAAGTCGTACGCATCATGGCCGATAGCGATGTCCACGCGGTTTTCGTGGCCGAGCGGGAAGGCGAACAACCGATCGGCGTGATCTCGCACACGGACGTCATTCGCCATTATGGGCGCTCAGTGCAAGAATTAACCGCCAGTCAGGTCATGAAGGCCCCCATCATCACCGTCTCGGTCGAGGCTCTGGCAGAAGAAGCCGCGGCGCAGATGCTGGAACATGCCGTTCATCGCCTGTTGGTAGTGGATGCCCAGGGCAACGCTGTGGGCGTACTCTCTACGACCGATCTGGTCCGGGACATGCGCGGCACCCGCTGGATCTGGTATATGGGGTGAGCCATGTACCCGCAAATTATCACCATTGAACGCCACATTCTGGAACAGGAAAAGAGCCACCCCGAAGCCACGGGCACGCTCAGTAACCTGCTGTACGACATCGCCCTGGCAGCTAAGGTGATTGACCGGGAGATCCGCCGCGCCGGTTTGGCGGACATTTTGGGGGCTGCCGGCACCACCAATATCCAGGGTGAGCAGCAAATGAAGCTGGACCTTTTCGCCAACGAGACGCTGATCCGCATGAACAGCTTCACCGGGCGGGTCTGCGCCATCGCCAGCGAGGAGCTGGACGGGTTGGTGGAGCCGACCCCGGCGATGAACGCCGGCAAATATGTGCTCATCCACGACCCCCTGGATGGTTCGGCTAACATTGATACTAACGTCAGCGTGGGCACCATTTTTTCTATTTTCCGGCGACGCAGCCCGGCGGGAACCCGCGCCACTATAACAGACTGCCTCCAACCAGCCCGTGACCTGGTCGCTTCCGGCTACATCCTCTATGGCTCCAGCACGATGCTCATCTACACCACCGGGCATGGCGTCCACGGTTTCACGCTGGAGCCGAGCCTGGGGGAGTTCCTGCTCTCGCATCCGAATATCCAGACACCGGAGCCGGCCCGCTATCACAGCACCAACATCTCTTATGAGCGCCTTTGGAGCGAAGGGGTCCGCCGTTACACGCAGTATCTCAAAGGCCTGGAAGAAGAGTCGCTGCCATACGCGCTTTCTACCCGGTACGTAGGGTCATTGGTGGCCGATTTCCACCGCAATCTGTTGAAAGGCGGTGTCTTCTACTATCCCCTGCTCTACGAGGATCCGGCCCATCCCAAACCCAAGCTGCGGTTGCTCTATGAAGCAGCCCCGCTGGCCTTCATTGCTGAACAGGCCGGCGGCTATGCCTCAGACGGTACCCAGAGCATTTTAGAGATTGTGCCCACCGCCCTACACCAACGGGTCCCCCTGTTCATCGGCAACCGCGACCTGGTACTGAAGGCCGAAGAATATCTGCACCGCTACGGATAGCAAGGAGGGAAAGATGCACCCCAAAGATGACCTACACGAAGACATTGAAGCCCCAGGTCTCAGAGAGCACCCGGAAGAACCTGTGGGCGTGGAGGAAGAGCTGTCACCCGAAGAGCCAGCATTCCAGGGCGAAAGCCGGGAACCTGAACTGGAACCGGAGCCGGAACTGGAACCGGAACTGAGACCTGAGGAAAGTGAGTCCCATGAACCTGGCCCGGAAGAAAGCAAAGCAGAAGAGGTTCCGGGTAAGCCCCGCTTGGGGGAGAGCAGAGAAGAGGGGGGGACCAGCGAAGCCGGAATAGAAGGTGGGGAAGCAGAGATCATTCCTCAGGTCATCGTCCCGGTGATGCCCGTTGTGTCGGAGGAGGACCTCTTCCTGCGCCGGCTGGAGATGCACGTCCTGGACGATATGCGCCTGCAAGACCTGCGCGAGCTGGCCCGCAAGTACAACGTCTCCGGCTATAGCCGCCTCAAGAAAGAAGATCTGATCTTGTTGCTGCTGAAAGTCAAGACCGAGCGGGAAGGCTTCATTTTCGGGGGTGGCATCCTGGAAATCTCTGACGAGGGGATGGGTTTCCTGCGGGCCGCCCGCTATTTGCCAGGGCCGGAAGATGTCTACGTCTCCCAGAGCCAGATCCGCCGCTTCGGCCTGCGCACCGGCGACATGGTGGTCGGTCAGGTGCGCCCGCCGAAGGAAACGGAGAAATACCGCAGCCTGCTGCGGGTGGAAGCGGTCAACGGGGTGGACCCGGAAGCGGCCAAGCAGCGCCCCCGGTTTGAGCGGCTGACCCCCATCTTCCCCAATCGCCCCTTCCACACAACCACCGACCCGCGCAACCTAACCCAACGGCTGCTGGAGCTGGTCTCGCCGGTCGGCAAAGGCCAGCGCGGCCTGATCGTTTCGCCGCCCAAATCGGGCAAGACCACCGTGCTCAAAGAGATCGCCAACGGCATCTCGGCCAACCACCCCGAGGTCTATCTGATCGTGCTTCTCATCGGTGAGCGGCCCGAGGAAGTGACCGACATGGACCGCGCCGTAGACGCCGAGGTCATCAGCTCTACCTTTGACGAGCCGGTGGAGCATCAAGCCCGGGTGGCCGAAATGGCGCTGGAACGTGCCAAGCGGCTGGTGGAAAGCGGGCGCGACGTGGCCATCCTCATGGATAGCATCACCCGGCTCACCCGCGCCTACAACCTGGTCGTGCAGCCCAGCGGTCGGACGCTCTCCGGCGGTCTGGACCCAGCCGCGCTCTATCCGCCCAAGCACTTCTTCGGCGCGGCTCGCAACCTGGAAGAGGGCGGCAGCCTGACGATCGTCGCTACCTGCCTGATTGACACCGGTAGCCGCATGGACGATTTGATCTACGAAGAGTTCAAAGGGACGGGCAACATGGAGCTCCACCTGAACCGCAAACTGCAAGAGCGGCGCATCTTCCCGGCCTTCGACATCACCCGCTCCGGCACTCGCCGCGAGGAACTGTTGCTGGAGCCGGAGACGCTGAAACGGGTCTGGCTAATGCGCCGCATGATCACCCAAATGATGTCGCCGCCGCCCAACGGTCCCGGCTACGAAATCACCACCGCGACCGAGGCTGTGCTCCAGCAAATGCGCAAGACGCGCACCAACTGGGAATTCCTGGACGCTCTGACGCGCGACTTGAAGTGAGTGCTATGACGTCACCCGGCCCCTGGACTGCGCCCGGCCGGCTCACGGTTTGATTCAATGTCCGACACTTGTATCTTCTGCCGCATCGCCCGCGGTGAAGCGCCCGCCCGCCTTGTGTACCATGACGAGCGCTTCACCGCGTTTCATGACGCCGCGCCGCAAGCCCCCCTTCACATTCTGATCATCCCCAACCGGCATATGACCAACCTGAATGAAGCTCTGGCTACCGATGCCGGTTGGTTAGGGGAATTGTTACTCCTGGCCCGGCAACTGGCGGCCGAAATGGGACTGGCCGAACCGGGCTACCGCCTGGTATTGAACACCGGCCGCCAGGCCGGCCAATCGGTCTATCACCTGCATTTACACCTCTTAGGCGGACGGCGACTGGGTTGGCCCCCCGGCTAAGGACCCCGGCCTTACGCTGACAGGAGACGGATGAGACACAAACGGTTTGTCATGTTGGCCGCGTTAGGGTTGACCGTGTTGACCATGCTGCCGGTCTCCCTGACCCAGGCCCGCACCCCCTGGCAACAGCCCGAGCAGCAAAATCTGCTCCTCAATCCCGGTTTTGAAGGCTACAACCGCTCCCAGGACAACACCGAGCCTGGTGGGGTTATCTGGACTCGGGATACTTTCAACAACATCAGCTACAGAGAAATCTACACGCCGCAGGGTTGGATCACCTTCTGGCGCGAGGGGGGCGAGGGCGAAGACGCCTTCGGCCGGCCGGAGTGTAAACTGGTCCCCAACGCCCCGCCGTTTGATGGCACGGATGGCAACCCCAAACGCATCCACCGGGGGTATCACGCCGCTCTCTGTTTTACCTTTTACCGGAAACAGGACGCCGGCTTCTACCAGGTGGTGCGCCAGCTGCCCCCCGGGGCGACAGTAGAAGCTGCGGTCCATGCCCACGCCTGGTCGTGTGACAACGACGAACACGGTGCCTTCTCGTGCAATGACCCCACCAACTTTCAGTTCCAGATCGGGATTGATCCCAACGGCGGGACCGATCCCTGGTCAGCCAACATCCTCTGGAGCAAAGCGGCCTACCCGCGCGACGCCTACGGCCTGGTAGGACCGGTCTCGGCCACGGTGGGACCGCAGGGCGTGGTGAGCGTCTTCCTGCGTGCTCAGGCCCGCTGGCCCTTCAAGCACAACGATGCCTATTGGGACGACGCCAGTCTGGTGATCACCTCGCCACTGCCCACGCCCACGGCCACCGTCCCGCCCCTGCCGCCGACGCCGGAAGCGCAACCCACCCCGGCCGCTCCAACGCCCCCGCCTGCGGGCGCGGTCACTCACACCGTCGTGGAAGGAGATACACTGTTCGGCCTGGCGCTGCAATACGGCGTGGACGTGGCCCAGCTGCGCCAGCTCAACGCTGAGCGCCTGGGGCCGGGCGATCTGCTCACCGTCGGCCAAATCGTGGTGATCGCGGTCCCGGTGGCGGAGCCGACCCCCACAGCCACACCGCCGGCCGCAGAAACCGCAGTCAGCGCCACCGCCAGCGCGCCGCTGGCCGCTACCGGTACCGCCGCGCTCTGCGTGCTCGCCTATCAGGACCGCAACGGTGACACCGTCCGCCAACCTGCCTCGGACAGCCTGCTGCCCGAGGCACAATACACGCTGGTTGCCGAGGGCGGCACCTCCCAGACTTACACTACCAATGGGCTCAGTGAGCCCTACTGCTTCCAAAATCTGCCCCCTGGCCGCTACACGTTGCGCCAGCTGCCCCCCACCGGCTACCGCCCCACCGGTCCTACCGAGTGGTTGATGCAGCTCGCCGATGGCCAGGTCTACACCCAGGAGACGGGATATGTGCGGGAGCAGGAAGGTACCCCTGAGCCGGGCGCGCCCCCGGCTTCCGCCCCACCGACCCAAGCAGCGGCGGCGCCAGGCGGGATCGCGTCCCTGCCCACCGAGCTGCTTGTAGGAGGGGCCGTGGTCGCCGGGCTGGTGCTGGTGGGCGTCACCGCGTATCTCTTCTGGTTGCTCCGGCGCCAGCGCTGATTGATTCCCACGCAAAAGGCCAGCAGGGAACCCCCTGCTGGCCTTTGGGATGGCTTAAAACGCAGCCTACCCAGGACAGCGGCACAACGCCGTCACCAGCTCTCTTCCTCGCCCTCTTCTTCGTCCCACTCCAGATCATCGGCGTCCAGATCTTCCAGGTCGCCGTGCTCATCCTCCAGATCATACTCCTCCAGGTCATCGTAGACCACTTCCAACTCCAACGGTTCCAACCCGACGACCTCTAATTCTGCCCCACACTTCTGGCAGAAGGTATGATCCCAGAGTTCCAAATCTTCCGGCAAGACCAGCTTGACGTTACATTCAGGGCACCGGGCCATTGCCTCCTCCTGCAATAGAATGAAAACGAATCTTTAATCATTTTAGCGAGAATTTTTTGGAAGTCAAGCTCTAATTTACTCCCCAGTACATTTCACCTTTTGGGTAAACAAAACGGGGCGAGGGTTCATAACCAGCGACTGACCACGGCGCTAAAGCGCTCCACTCCAGGCTTTCCCCCTGGTGATTATTATCATTGATGAAGAGTCGCGCAGGATGGCCCCGCCCGCCATCCTGTGCCCCCATGCACTGGCGTTCACCAGCGGTGAGATGAAAACAGGCTCGTAGTGCCGCGCTTCAGCGTGGCTAAGACGGCGCTAAAGCGCCTGACTACAAACTCAGAGCGTTATTTTCAGAGGAATTCCCCATGAACTGGCGTTCACC
>CAYTGR010000036.1:0-49304 GCA_964437445.1 uncultured Anaerolineales bacterium
CTATTGAAGAGCCAACGGCCCCTGAACTGCCCGATTGGCTCAGTGGCCTGGAACCAACAACTCCCGCAGCCGAGGAACCGGCTGTCACCGAACTTCCCGCTTGGCTCAGCGGTCCAGCGCCAGAAACAACCGAGGCCGAGGCCGCCAGCGCAGTCGCCCCCGGTCCGGCTTTAGAATTGCTTCCCGAATGGATCCGCCAGTCCGCCGTCACTGTAGCGCCGGAGGAAGCGCCAGAACCGATGACGCTGCCGCACTGGCTCCAGGCCCAAGCTGCTCAAGTAACGCCGGAGGAGATGCCACAGCCGGTTGTGCTCCCGGAATGGCTGCGTGCCAGGGCGGCTCCCGCTGCGGAAGCAGTGACGGAGGCAATCCTGGAAGCACCGGCGGAAATGCCCGGGCAAGCACCGCGCGCCGGCGGCGTTGAGGAAGCCCCGCCTCCCACCGCCGCCCCCGAGCTGCCCGATTGGCTCAAAGGATTGCCCCCGGAAACACCGTCTACGGCCCCGGTCGCGCCGCTGCCGGCGGAACCCGAACTGCCTGATTGGCTCAAAGGGGCGGAACCGGCAGCGCCGGTTGAGCCTCCCCCCACAGTGGCCGCTGCGCCCGCCGAGCCCGAGCTGCCCGCCTGGCTCAAAGAGATGATGCCCGAGACGCCGGCCACAGTCACGCCGCCAGCAACTGCCGCCGGCCCGGCCGAAGTGCCAGCCTGGCTCCAGGAAGCAGGTCCCGCAGCGCCGGCCGCGGTGCAAGCGGCCCCCGCCGAACCCACAGCGGCGGGCGAATTACCTGAGTGGCTCACGGCCCTGGTTACTGAGGGGACGGGCGAGCCCTCTCCGGCAGCCGAAGCGCCTGCTCCAGTGCCCACTGCCGGGATTCCCTCCTGGCTGACCGAACTGGAAAGCGCCACTCCGCCTCCAGGGCAAAAAAGCGTCCCGGCCTTCGTTGACGAAGGACACGTCCCGGAGCCGCCGCTCTCACCGGAGCCGACTGAGCTGCCCAGCTGGTTACAGGAGCTGGGAACACCTACCCCGCCCCCTGCCGGTACACCGGCGGAACCGGCTTCCCCCCAGGCTGAACTGCCGCCAGCCGGCCCGGAGATCGCTCCGGCCGTGCTGCCGAGCTGGCTGCGCGAACTCACGCCGCCCCCTGGCAGCCTGCCCGCCATCCAGTTGCCGGCGGGCGAAGGGCCGGCCCCGGCAGAGGTACCGGAATGGGTGCGCGGCCTGAAACCCACCGAGGCTGCTGGCGTGACCCCGCCCTTCACGGAGCCGGTTACACCGCCGGAGACCGCTGGACTGGTCCGGGCCGAGATCCCCGGCTGGATCCAGGAAATGCGCCCGACCGAGACCACCGAAGCCGAAACCCCCATCCCCTTACTGGAGCGGGCCGCCCGCAAAGCGGTGGAGAGCGCAGGTCCGCTGGCCGGTCTGGTCGGTGTACTGCCATCGTCGGCCCTGATAGATATTCCGGCCGACTATCACCCTGCTCCCATACCGGCGATCCCTGAAGCGGTGACGCAACATGCCCAATTGTGGCAACACCTGTTGGAACAGCCATACGGAACCCCCCGCTCCCTTGCCCGAGCCCGCCAACGGCCCGGCACGGGCGAAATGCTGCTGCGCCTGTTGGTCGCAGGGATACTCCTGGCCGTGGCCTTCCTGGCCCTCTCCACCGGGGCTTTCTCCGACTTGATCAAAGTCACGCCCCCGCTGCAGGACGCGGCACCTTTGCAAGCCGCTATAGAGGCGCTACAACCGGGGGATACGGTAGTCGTCGCCGTTGAATTCGGCACCGCCGAAGCCGGTGAAATGAACCACGTCGCCACAGCCTTGTTGGCACACTTGCGTGATCGTCAGGTGCGGGTCATCGCTGCCAGCACGCTGCCCGAAGGGCCGGGATTGATACACTATCAGGCCTCCCGCTTGCAGACGCCGGACCTGATTCTGGATGAAGCGGGCTATCTGCCGGCTGCCGACAGTGGCGTGGCGCAATTCCTGGCCCGTGACGATGTGCAGCAGGCCAAGCTGGTGCTGGTGTTGGCGGCCCGCCCGGAGCGGTTGCGCTGGTGGCTGGAGCAAAACGCGGCCGCCCCCCGGTCACTCCCGCTGGGAGTCGGGATGAACGCAGCCACCGGCCCGTTGATGATTCCCTATTTGAAAACTGCAGGCGTTCAGGGGTGGATTAGCGGCCTGGCCGGCGTGATGGCCTACAGCACGGAACGCGGCATTCCATTGGCCCAAGGTGAAACCGCAACCGGCCGGCTGCTCCAGGCGTTGACTCTGACCCAATGGGTTGCCGCCGGTCTGCTGCTGGTGGGAGCCCTTTACTATTTACCCAAACGTAAGAAGAGGACGGCGTAACGTGGAGAACCAAGAGCTGATCGGCCTGGCTGTGGGAACACTCATCACCCTGATGATTGGCTCCTATCTCCTGGGCGATAACCTCGTCTATCGGTGGGGGCTGGCCATCCTGGTAGGGTTGGGAGCAGGGTATGCCCTGGGGGTGACTCTGTTATTCGTGGCCCCCCTGATTTGGGAGGCCATCCAGAGCGCCGATCCCGTACTGCGGCTATTCTATGCCATCCCGCTGCTGCTGGGAGTGCTCTTATTGCTGAAGGGCTTTTCCACCCGCCTGGCCCCCCTCGGCAACATCACGATGGGCTTTTTGTTGGGCGTGGGGGCCGCCGTTGCCGTTTCAGGCGCACTGGTCGGCACCCTGATCCCGCAAATGTATCAGACCGGCGCTGCACTGAAATCCACCGCGCCCATCCCATTAGTAGAAGGGGGGATTATCCTGATAGGGACCATCACCTCGCTATTAGTCTTCTCTTCGTGGGCTCCCCGGCGCGCCGATGGCCAACCCCCGCGCTGGTTGACCTGGGTGCAACGCCTTGGACGGGGCTTCCTGGTGGTTACCCTGGCCGTCGCCTTCGCGGGGGCCATCACCTCGGCCTTGACGTTGCTGGTGGAACGGCTCTGGGACGTACTGACCCTGGTCATCCAGGTCTCCCAGCAATATTTCGGGGGTTAGCCGATGGCGGACGAACATACCATAGAATCCATCATGATCGCCGACTGCGGCACAGTCTCCACCAAAGTCCTGTTTCTGGAGCGGGTGGAGGACAGCTACCGCTTCGTCGCTCAGGCCGAGGCCCCGACCACGCTGCACGCTCCCTGGAACGACATCAGCACCGGCGTGGTTTACGCCATTGAAGAAATTGAGCGGATTACCGGCCGCACGCTGCTCTCAGGCGGCTTCCTCATCTCCCCCCAAAACGGGATGCAGGGGGTTGATGCGTTCGTCGTCACCCTCAGCGCGCCGGAGCCGCTCCACCTGCTGGTGGGCGGGCTGGTGCGCGAGATGAGTTTGGAGAGCGCGCGCCGCGCGGCCGCCGGCACTTACACGCAAATTGATACGGTGCTCTCGCGCGAAGGCAACCTGCACTCCCCAGAGGAACAATGGGCGCGCCTGGTGCGCGATCAAGCCCCCGACGTGGTCCTCCTGGTGGGGGGCGTGGATGGCGGGGCCGCCCGGCCGGTCATGGAACTGGCCGACGCCATCGCACTGGGCCTTTCCATGCTGGAACAGGAGCGGCGTCCTGTCTTGCTTTATGCCGGCAACAGCACCCTGCGCCCGGCTCTCGTCAAACTGATTGGTGACATCACGCGCCTGGAAGTTGTGGACAATGTGCGCCCCTCCGCCGAAGAAGAGCATTTAGGTCCAACCGCCGCCGCTCTGGAGCGGCTTTACATGGAGACGCGGGTCAATCAAACGCCAGGGCTGGACACCCTGGCGGCCTGGAGCCGATTGCCCCTGCTTCCCACCGCCACCGCGTTTGGTCACACAGTGGAATATCTCTGGCACGCGACGAACCAGGCTGACCGGGGAGCTTTAGGAATAGACCTGGGGGCTGCCCATGTCACCGTCGCGGCCGTCTTTGAAGGCCGGCTCACCCTTTCGGTGCACGCCCAGGGGGCGGCCTACGGCCCGCTGGCCTGGGCCGAGGCCCAGGGATTGGACCCCTTGCTGCGCTGGATGCCGGAGGAGATAGAGCCGGCCGAGGTCTGGGCCTGGCTGTACGACCGCCAGCTGCGCCCCTGGACGATCCCCCACGAGAGCCGCGAATTCCTGCTGGAACAGGCCGCCCTCCGTGAGATGTTGCGCTACGCTCTGGCTCAGGCCCGGCCCGGCTGGGATCCCGGCAAGGCTCAATATCAGGCCGACGTCATGCCCTACCTGGACCCGATTCTCATTTCCGGGGGAGCGCTGGCCCGCCAACCCCGTCCCGGCCAGATTCTGTTGACCGTGTTAGATGGGCTGGAGCCGGTGGGCATCTCCACCATCTTGCTGGACCTCAACCGGGCAGCTGCGGCACTGGGGGCAGTCGCCACCGTTAAACCGCTGGCCGCGGCCGCGGCGCTGGAAGACGGGACGCTGATCCCCCTGGGCACGGTGATTTCCCCCTTGGGCAAAGGGTGGTCGGGCGAACAGATCCTGAAAATGCGGATCACTTACGATGACAACACGACGCTGGATGTAGAAGCCCGCTACGGTGAGCTGGAGATCTGGCCCCTGCTGCCGGGCCAACGGGCCACTTTAGAGCTGCGCCCTTCGCGGCGCTTTGACGTGGGCCTCGGCGGGCCGGGGCGCGGTGGCAAAGTCCAGGCCTTAGGGGGATTGGTCGGTTTGGTCGTGGATGGGCGCGGGCGCCCGCTGGAGCTGCCAGAAAAAGCCGACCCGCGCCGGAAGCGCCTCCGCCGCTGGTTATGGGACGTGGGAGGTTGACATGGATGCACCCTACTACACTATAGTCAACCCGTTGACGCTGGTCCGGTTGCCCCGGCGGCTCCCGCATACCGGGGAGCTGCTGGTCAATATCGGCGATACCGTGGAGGCTACGCAGGCCGTCGCGCAATGCGTGGAGCCGCCCGCTTTTTGCATCATCAATGTGTCCCAAGAACTGGGGGTTCCTCCCAAGAAAGCCGCCGAGCACCTGAAAGTCAAAATAGGCAGTGAGGTCAAGGAAGGTCAAATCCTGGCCGCACGGGGCCTCTTGGGGGGCCGGACCTGCTATGCGCCGATGCACGGCATCATCACTGGCTTTGGCCGCGGCCGGCTGTTGTTAGAGGCCCCGCCCCATACCACCACCCTTAACGCGCTGATCCCTGGGACCGTAGTGGAGCTGTTCCCCGACTCAGGGGTGCTGATTGAAGCGGTGGGGGCTTTTATCCAGGGAATCTGGGGCAACGAACAGGAAAGCTATGGCGTCCTGCGTGGGATGGTCAAAAATCCGCGCCAACCCCTCCGCGCGAAAAACCTGGACCCGGCCGTTCAAGGTACCATCATCGTGGGGGGGATCCAGTTGGACGAAGAAACGCTCAATCAGGCCAAGGCCATGCAAGTGCGGGGGATTCTGGTAGGCAGCATTCCCCCTGCCCTGCTGAGCAAAGTGCGCGCCCTGGAATTTCCGGTCATCGCGACCGAAGGCATCGGCGAAATCCCCATGTGTGATGCCATTTTCCAGCTGCTACGTTCATTGGACGGCCGGGAAATCGCCGTGAACGGCCACATGCACTCGCGCTGGGGGCCGGAGCGACCCTATGCCCTGGTGCCCATGCCCGCAGCCAATGCCAGTCCGGTGGCCCCGGAACAACCACTCAAGCCGGGGAGCCGGGTACGTGCCCTGCGTGCGCCTTATCGGGGGCTCTCGGGTGAGGTCGTTGCTATCCAGCCCGGCCTCACCATGTTGGAGACGGGGGCCCGCCTGCCAGGGGCGCAGGTTGATTTCAACGGCGAAACGGCGTTCATCCCTTATGCTAACCTGGAACGGTTGTTGTAGCATTCAACGGATTGTGCTATCATAGACTTATGGTATAGTGTTATCAAGAGATTGGGGTAGCGACACCTTCCCAAAATCTATTGCAAACTTGGACTTTTTCTGAAGGAGGAAGCCATGGCGGACGACGATCTGCGCGATGTCCTGGGCGAGGAATATGCCGATCTGAGCGAGGGAGCCGAGGGCAGTGAGGAACAACCTAAAAGTGGCGAGGGCTCTAACCGCACTTTTATCATCGCAGTTGCCATCCTGGCAGGCCTGCTCTTCTGTGTGGCGGCGGCGTTTGTCATCGTGCAGTTGATCGTCAAGCCGGCCATGCAGGCCAATCAGGTCGGACAGCAAGCCGCTCTGGAAATGACGGCTACCAGCCAGGCGATTGAAGTCGCCATGATGAATGGGACCGCCACTGCGGAAGCGCTGCCGACCGAGCCGCCGACCGAAGAACCGACCGCCACCTTGCCGCCCCCGACACCGACCGCCACCCCGGTCCTTGGCCCGACCAACACCCCTACCCCCTCTCCCACGGTGGCCGCCCAGGAAACTCCTGCCAAGACCGCGCCCGGCGTGGTGGCCCAGGCCGGCACGCCCACGACCAGCCCCCGCCGCACGCCCACCCCGACCGCTACGCCGCGCAACACACCCAAACCCGGCGCGACGCCCAAACCTACGGGCAACGCCAGCGGGCAACAACCGCCGCAAACCGGTTTAGGCGAAGTCCTGCTGGTGGTGGCCGCCGGGTTGCTGTTGGGGATCATCTTCCTGGCACGCCGCTTGCGCAAAGCCTGAGTCCAGCGATTCAATCTTGAGAGGCGGGGCCGGGGAGCGATCCCTCAGCCCCGCCTTTCCGATAGGAGTGACAACTATGCCCATGCAACCCACCTTGCGAGAAAGCATTTTGATGCGACTGGTGGAGGTGATTGACCCGGAAACGGGCCTGGACGTGCTGCGGATGCGGTTGGTGGAAAACCTGGAAGTGGACGAGACGTTGGGCCTGGTGCGTTACTGTTTCCGGCCCTCCTCGCCGCTCTGCCCGCTGGCGTTGGCGCTGGCGACGGCGATCAAAGAGGCCATCGCAGCAGTGCCGGGAGTCCGCCAACAGGAGATCCAGGTCGCCGGCTATGCCAAGTGTGACGAGCTGATGGCGTTGATCAACGCGCCTACCTCTTGACCAATCCCTGAACCGGGAGTAGAATAAGCGGTAGCCCTATAGTGTAGGAGTGAAACGATGCCCATTTACGAATATATTTGCCAGGATTGCCATACCCGGTTTGAAGCGCGGCGGGCGATGAGCGACGCCGACAGGCCAATCGCTTGTCCTAAATGTGGTGCCGCTAACCCGCGGCGGGCCATTTCACGCTTCTTCGCCAGCGTCAGCGGTGAAGGGGCAGTGGCCGGCAGCGGATCTTCGTGCAGCACGTGCAGCTCTTCCTCGTGCACTTCTTGTGGCAAGAACTAAACACCAGCCGTTGCGCCCTTAACCCATAGCCGCCGTCCTGATCACAGGACGGCGGCGCTGTTTAGACTTCCCAAATTGTGGCAACTACAGCCGGCGCCGGTAAACCCGGTGCCTTTTATACCACTGGACCCCTAACGCCTCCGCTTCTCCCAGGCTTTTGAAGTTGGTCTCCGCGGCCTGCGCCAAATCAGCCTCATCAAAGTTGAATTGCTCCATGATGCTCTGGTATAACTCAGTATAGAGCACCGCCATCGCTCCCAGACCCTGGTACTGGGGCAACAGTCCCATCCCGTTGATAGTGAGCCGACGGGTGTGCTTGAACTCCCGTTGTAAATCCAGCCAGCCCAACGGCCACAGCCAGCCCTTGGTCCGTTGGATGGCGGCGGAAAGATCAGGGTAAGCCAGGACAAACCCGGCCACATCGTCGCCCTTCATCACAAGCTTGATCAAACGTGGATCGGCAATCGCCAGCAACCGCTGAGCGACCAGCGCCAGCTCCGCCTCATCCACCGGATAATAGCCCCACACGTCGGTAAACGCCTCGTTGTAAATGCGGCTGACGTTGGGGATCGCCTGCCGCAGTTCCTCTTTGCTGGCAAACGAACGGATCCAGAAACCGCGTTTGGCCTTGACCTTGGCCGCCACATCAAAGAAACGCGGGGGCAGCTCGTAGCCCCGACGCAGGTAACCAGAAAGATAGTCCACTTCTTTCTCAAATCCGAATTGTTCCAGGAACGACACGTAATAGGGAGGGTTGTAAGGAATGCCCGGTGCCGGCCGGTGCTCAAACCCTTCTACCAACAGCCCGACCCCATCGGCGCGCACCAGACCACGTGGCCCCATCAGGCATTCCAGCCCCTGCTGGTGGGCCCAATCAGCCGCCGCATAGAACAAGGTATAGGCCACGCTGGCGTCTTCCACGCAATCAAAGTAGTAGAAAAAAGCGGCCTTGCGCCCGGTATATTCGGTGTAGCGGCGGTTATGGCTGACCGCAATCCGGCCCAGCGTTTTGCCCTTGCTTTCCACCACAAAAAAGTCGGCGGTGGAATGGCGGTAAAACGGATGGTGCTCACGATCCAACACTGCCATCGCGTCAGATTGCAAAGGTGGAACCCACTGAGGATAGTGGCGGTACACCTCAAAGGGAAAACGGACGAACTGGCGAACGTCCGCTAAACGTGCGGTATCCAGCTTACGAATTTGCACATGCGCCTCCACTCAGGGTTATTTGACAAAGGTTATTTGACAAAGAAGGAAACGGCCAGGATCCCCGGTCCCCCGTGAATGACGATAGCCGGGGGCACATCTACCACCGGAATGTCGGACAGACCCAACGTCGCGCCGAGATCTTCGGCCAGGGCCTGGCCCTGCTCCGGCACTCCGGCGTGCATCACGGAAAGATAAGCCGGCTCAGTGCGGGGAATCTGCTCCAACACCAGGGCTTTCAGCCGGGCCAGCGCGCGCTTTTGCGTTCGCTCCCGCTCGTAAAGATCTACCTGTCCATCCTGGAGCGTGAGAATCGGCTTGACCTGCAACACGCTGCCGAGTAATGCCGAAGCTCCCCCAATGCGCCCCCCACGGGCCAGATACTCCAACGTGGCCACCAGGAAATAGGTGCGGTTGCGCTGAGTCAGGCGGGCCAACCGCGCCACGATGGTCTCGGCATCCACCCCCTCAGCGGCCCATTGGCAGGCCAGCGTCACCATCGTCCCCAGGGCACTGGCGATGAGCTGAGTGTCTATGATGCGGATGTCGGCGCCGGGGAATTCCTGTTGCGCTACCTGCGCCGAGCGCACTGTGCCGCTGACTTTAGCTGAGGGATGAATGCAGAGGATAGGTTCTCCTAACGGGACCAGGCGGGCAAAAACTTCCACGAAGAGCTCCGGCGGGGGGGCGGCTGTCTTGGGCAGCTCCCGGGCCGTTTTCAAACGGGCCATGAAGGTGGCATTGTCAATTTCAAGGCCTTCCTGATATGAACTATCGTCAATATGGATGATCTGAGGGATGACGGGAACAGCATACTTTTGAACGACCTCCGGCGTGAGACAGGCGGTCGTATCGGCCACGATCTTAACCATGATAACGCTCCTTGATAAATAAAGATAGGGATAATCAGCCCTTCAAAATGCCTGATGCCAGTGGCCGCACCTGGACTTATTGTAGCATGAGGTTCAAGAACGACAAGAATTTTACACTCAGATAGCCTCGGATTGGAATGAGCCCCCGCTAACCATTTACTTACCTATTGACATTTGGTATAAATTGGGTTATAATATGGATAGTTTGATTGATTATAACTAAACGACCGTTTACAGTTAAAATACAGGCGAATAAAAAGTCATCACGGCAACCAGAATCGATCCCATCCCTGAATTGAAAGCCTGGATAGGGGGTCAGCGATGAAAAACCGGGGATTTTATCTCTATAAAATGATCTTAGCACTGGTCCTGCTCCTGCCGGGTCAGGCCGTGTTAGCAGCCCCTCAGACTCAAAACAAACCATTCATCCCTACCTCAGCCACCGGTTGGCTGACGGTGATCTGGGGAGATGGTGCGGTTGGCGCGAATCGTAGTACCACCACTTTCTGGCTTACCGATACCGGCGGCCATACCACCCCGTTGATTGTGGACGAAGCCCAGCTGAACCCTGACCGGCTCAGTGCTCTCAACCAACAATACGTCACAGTGGCAGGGCAAACCAACGCTTCACAACCCGCGCTGGTGGTAACAGCAGTGCGGTCAGAGTCTCGCGAGCCGGCCCGCGCTGCCCTGCTGACGTTGAACGGGTCGCAGCCCTGGCTTTCCATCCTGTGCAAATTCTCCGATGTGGCGGCTGAACCCCAACCGCGCTCTTTCTTCCAGGGGATGTACAGCAGCAATTACCCCGGTCTGGATCACTACTGGCGCGAGGTTTCCTACGGCAACGTCAACCTGACCGGCAGCCAGGCCGTGGGCTGGTACACGCTCCCCCATCCCCGCAGCTACTACGTGTACGACCGGAACAACGATGGGCGCGCGGAGCTGGATCACGCCCGGGCCGTCAATGACTGTACGGCTGCCGCCGATCCTGAGATTGACTTCCCCACCTACGTTGGCATCAACCTGATGTTCAACACCGAGCTGGATGGCTACGCCTGGGGCGGAGCTTACTACATGACTCTGGATGGAGTCACCAAGCCCTACCGGATTACCTGGGAACCGCCCTGGGCATACACCAACCTCAGCGTGATCGCCCACGAGATGGGGCACGGTTGGGGGCTGCCTCACTCCTCCGGCAGCTACGGCGCAACTTACGACAACCGTTGGGACGTGATGAGCGACGCCTGGAGCTGCTGCGGCAGCAATAATGATCCGACCTACGGTTGCCTGGGCCAGCACACCATTGCTTACCACAAATACCTGTTAGGGTGGATCCCGGAGGAGCGCAACACCACCGTCGCTATCGGCAGCCGGGCGACCATCACGCTGGAGCAAACCACCCGCTGGCCGACCAACGCCAACCCGCTCATGGTGACCGTCCCGGTCTCCCCGACGCTGTTTTATGTCGTGGAGGCGCGCGCCCAGGCAGGCTACGACCTCAAACTGCCGGGGACAACGGTGATCATCCACGAGGTTGATACAACCCGCTACACGCCGGCCCACATCGTGGACGTGGACAATAACCAAAACACGGGCGACGCCGGCGCGATGTGGGATCCCGGCGAGACCTTCACCGATCCGAGCAATCGGATCACGGTGGCCGTGGAAGCGGCTACGGCCACCGGTTTCGTCGTGACCGTCCAGAACCAGGGAGCGCCCATGCCCTCTGACCTGACCATCGGTGGGATTGACGAGGGGCATGTGAACACACCTTACGATTTCACGGCCGTGGTCAACCCGGCCTTACAGCCGCATGAAGTCACGCACATTTGGGAAGCCAGCGGGCACGATCCCATCACCATTACCGGCGAGCTGACCAGCACCGTGACCTTTGTCTGGGAGACGCCAGGGCCGCAGGTCATCACCGTCACCGCCGTGACCGATAAGGGGATGACTCAGAACAGTCACACCGTCAACGTCAAGCGCGAATTCCAGATCTACCTGCCGCTGACGTTGCGCGCCCCCGGCCGGCCGGGGCTATAGTTCCTCACCGAAACGCCCGCTAAACCGCTGGAAGAACCAATACCCCGCCACCAAAATCACTAACGCCGTCAACGCGGTGCGGGCCAGGAAATCCAGCGCGGTAAAGTTACCCCGGTAAAGCAGATCCTGGTAAGTGTTGATGATGGAAGCCATCGGATTGAGGCGGAACAGCCAGAGCCGGGGATTAAACGTCACCCCCAGCAGATGGGCCTGGGCCGGCAGCGTTTCAATCGGGTAGAAAATGGGGGTGAGGAAAAACCAGGCCTGCATCGCCACGTCCATGACCATGTGGGTGTCCCGGTAGAAAACCTCCAGTGTAGAGAGCACCAGTACCACCCCAATGGCGAACAAGGTCTCCACCAGGATCGGAATCGGCAGGAGCAGCACTTCACGGTTGAGCGGGGCCCCCGAGATCAACGCCAGCGCAAAGAAAACCGGTAAGGCGATGACAAAGTTCACCAGGGCCGAAAGGACCACCGAAATCGGCAATATTTCACGGGGAAAATAAACCTTTTTAATCAAGTGGCCGTTCCCCGCGATAGAATGGAGCCCCCCCAACACCGCGGCTGAGAAGAATTGCCAGGGTAGCAGGCCGCTCAACAAAAAGATGTGGTAATGGGGTTGGTCCGAACGTGGCCACAATACCCCAAACACGAAAGTGAAAATCAGCATCATCAGGAATGGGTTAAGCCACGACCAAATCACTCCCAGCACCGAGTTCTTGTAGCGAACTTTCAGATCGCGCATCACCATCGTCGCGACCAGTTCCCGGCGTTGCCAGAGTTGTTCCAGGTGTTGTAACAAAGTGCCCCTCATCAATAATCACAAATTTTTCTCTGCATGACAGGCGCGACGCAGCCTGATACCGCGTCGCGCCCGGATGACCACCGCGAATCAGTCTTGGGTCTCCGGCTCCTCTTTGGCAAAAGTCGTGACCTCGTTCAGGGCAAACCGGAACCGCGACCGTTCCTCACGCGGCCCATCCGGCGGGATCTCCACAATGATTTCACCCTTCAAGATGTCCCAATCCACGACCTTGCCATCCCCTTTGGGGGTATGCACCATGGATTTGCGCTTGGGGAAATCGGTGCTTTCCTCCTTGTAGACCTTGTGCTCATAGGCCAGGCAGCAACGCAACCGCCCACAAATCCCGGTGATGTCGGTCGGGGACATGGGGATGGATTGATCCTTAGCCATCCGGATGGAAACGGCCTGAAATTCGGTGAGGAAACGAGCGCAGCAACGAGGTTCGCCACAAACCCCGTAGCCACCGAGCGCTTTGGCGTGATCGCGCGGGCCGACGAAACGCAGTTCCACCCGGCAGTCTGTACGGGAGGCAACCCGCTGGCGTAAAATCGGCTGGTCCTTGCCGGCCAGTGTCCCCTCGCAAAAGAGCAACGCCTGGTCGCCCTCTAAAGCGAGCTCCGCCGCCACGACTTTGACTTCCGCGCCCAGGGACCGCAGTTCTTCGCGGGCGACTTCCACCATCCGTCGGGCTCGCTCTTGCATCAGCTGGTAGCGGGCCATATCCAGGCCGCTGGCTAAGCGCAGGACCGGCTTCACCTCGCGTACACTCACGCCCTGCGGCAGGGTGCAGCTTTGACAAATTACCTGCCCGACCTGGGTTCCATAGGCTGTCTCCACGACTGCCCAATCCCCAGAGTGTAGCTCCAGCCCGGCAGGAACTGTAAAATGGTAGGGCTTGCCGGCCGGCTGAAAACGGACACTGACCAGGTTTAACGGCGCCGCCGACGCCAACTCAACCGATTGCGCCTCGGGCGCAGCCGGCTCCAGCTCTTCTATGAGATCTTCCCTATCGTCTGCCATGCCTGTATTCATCTCAACTCAACTCAACTTTCACTGCCACTGGCCAACCCCAAAATTAACTCACCTTGCCGCTCAACGCTTCACTATACCTCACAAACGGCCAGTTGGCAAATGTGTTTCACTGGTTGGACCGGTACGCAATTGCCGCACCGATAAAATCGCGGAACAAGGGCTGGGGGCGATGCAAGCGGGTCTTGAATTCAGGATGGAACTGAGTCCCCACCATCCACGGGTGATCGCGCAGTTCAGCAATTTCCACCAGCCGGCCGTCGGGTGAAAGCCCGCTGAAAACCAGCCCCGCCTGGCCTAACAACTGCCGGTAAGCGTTGTTGAATTCAAAACGGTGGCGGTGGCGCTCCTGGATTTCAGAGACCCCGTAGGCGGCCGCCGCTCGGGTCCCTGGTTGCAGCACACAGGGATAGCACCCCAGCCGCATCGTGCCGCCGAGGTCAATGATCGCATTCTGGTCCGGCATCAACGAGATGATCGGATGCTTGGTGTTCGGCTTGAACTCGGTGCTGTTGGGTTCCTCACTGTTCAGCGCGTGGCGCGCCAGTTCAATGCACATGACCTGCATCCCCAGGCAAAGGCCCAGGTAGGGCACCTGGTGCTCGCGGGCGTAACGCGCCGCCATGATCTTGCCCTCAATCCCGCGCAGGCCAAAGCCCCCCGGCACGAGAATACCATCCGCTTGCGCCAGCCGCTCAAAGCCCTGGCCATGTTCCAGGTCCTCGCTGTGAAGCCAGTCAATCTCCACCCGGTGGCCATGCCAGAGCGCCGCATGGATAAGCGCCTCACGGACACTGAGGTAAGCGTCCTGCAATTCCACATACTTGCCCACCAGTGCAATCCGCACCGCCGGCATCTCCTCGCTGAGGCGCGCCACCGCGTCGCGCCAGGCGGTCAGGTCCGGCGGGTGGACTGCCGCCTGGAGGCCCAGCCGTTCTACCACCAGGTCGCCCAGCCCGACTTCTTCCAGGCGCAGGGGCACCTCATAGATGCTGGCGGCAGTCACGACCGGGACCACCGCGCGCGGTTCCACGTCGCAGAAAAGCGCCACTTTGGCCCGAATCTCATCACCGATGGGGAAGTCGGAGCGCAGGCCGATGATATCCGGTTGAATGCCCATTCCCCGCAGTTCGCGGACGCTATGTTGCGTGGGCTTGGTCTTGAGCTCACCGGTACTGCCCAGGTACGGCAACAGCGTCACGTGAATGTACAGCACGTGGTCGCGGCCAACATCCTTGCGCAGCTGGCGGATCGCTTCCAGGAACGGTTGGCCCTCAATGTCACCGACCGTGCCCCCGACCTCCACAATAGCCACATCGGCGTTGAGCACCTTAGCCGCCTGAACAATATGTCGTTTGATTTCATTGGTGACGTGAGGCACTACCTGAATCGTGCCACCTAAGAAATCGCCGCGCCGTTCTTTTTGAATGACCTCGCTGTAGACCTGGCCGGAGGTCAGGTTATTGATGCGGGTCAGGTTTTCGTCAATGAAGCGCTCATAGTGCCCCAGGTCCAGGTCAGTTTCCGCGCCATCCTCGGTGACGAAGACTTCGCCGTGCTGGTAGGGGGCCATGGTGCCAGGATCTACGTTGAGGTAGGGATCCAGCTTTTGGATGGAAACACGCAGCCCGCGTGACTTCAAAAGCCGGCCCAACGAGGCCGCCATGATCCCTTTACCCAGCGAGCTGGCTACTCCGCCGGTAACAAAGATATATTTGGTGCCCACGCTGCCTCCTTAAAAAGTACGGATAGAGTGACTGCTGCCTGGGGGGAGCCTCACCAGGCCGGAATCATCCAATTGAGAATCAGTCCCAACACAAAAAGGCCGCCCGCGCGCTCGTTGAACAGAAAAGCCCAGCTGACGAACCAGAGCGGCCAGTTGGGGATTTCAAACGGCGGTTCGGCCGGTTTGGGCTGCGCGTACACTTTCATGGTCTTGAGCAGCTGCGGGATGGAGAAAACAACCAGCAACAGCCAGGGTCCCAGTCCCCGCAGCCCGGTGAAATAGCCGTAGATCACCAGGGCCACCACGACTCCATAGAAGGCGATCATCAGCCCCACGTTGAAACGGCGGGCTGCCAGCTGGCCCATTAACACCGGCAGGGTGTGAATTCCCTTGGCCTTATCGGCGTCGTACTTGTCAATGTGCTTGCCAAAGAGGACCGTCGTCACCAGCAGGCCGTAAGGCACCGAGGCTAACAACACCCACCAGGGTAAATTCCCCGCCGTCACAAAATAGGTCCCACCGATCATCAACGGCGCCCAGACGAGGAAGACAGTCAGCTCGCCCAGCCCGCGCTGTTTGAGGCGCAGCGGCGGTGCGACGTAGAAGACGCTGAAGAAAAGCCCGGCCACCGCAAAGGCCATCACTAACCAGCCCCGCAACCAGGTCAGATAGAGCGCGATCGCCAGGTCTACCAGGTTGACGAACAGGATAGCGCGCAGCAAGGTGGCCTTGGAGACCATGCCCGAAAGCACAGGGTGGGGGGCATATTGGGCCCGGATGTAACCTTCGGTATCCACCCCTTCTAACAGATCCACGTAGTCGTTGATCATGTTGTTGGCTGCATGGGCAAACAGTAAGCCGACCGCCGCCAGCAAGAACGGTCCCCAGGTAAATTGTTTGACGCTGGCCGCCAGCAGGCCACCGATGAGCGCCGAGATGATGTCCATCGGGAAGACACAGGCCCGGATGATGATGAGCCACTTAGAGACCGGGTCCATCTTGCGCCCGGAAGGCAAATTACAGGTGGTTAGAATGTCAAACCAGTTACGAAAGATCAAGGAATCCTCCTTTGAAAATAACGCGCTGAGTTTGTAGTCAGGCGCTTTAGCGCCGTCTTAGCCGCGCTGAAGCGCGGCACTACGAACCTAATTTTCATCCCCCGGCTGGTGAACGCCAGTGCATGGGGAATTCCTTTGAAAACAATGCTCTGTTTGTAGTCAGGCACTTGAGCGCCGTCTGAGCCGCACTGAAAACGGTGCCCGTCCATGGGCTACCTTTACGGTAAGGTAACCGGGATGAAAACCCGATAGGGCAACACTTCCAGGGTGTACACCCGGTTCAAATAGTCATCGCTCCAGCCGCCCACGGCGTAAAGTGAGGTATCGCTGGCAACCAGCCCCAGGTTGCGCCACTCCCCCACCAGCGGCGTTTCCACCACCGACCATTGATCATTCTGGAGTGAGTACCGCTCGTTGAACCCCAGATAGGTTGTCCAGCCGCCCCCGATGGCATAAAGATTGCCACCGACAGCTGCCAGGCCCAGCCCTCCCCGGGGTAGAAGCAGGGAGGAGCAGTATCCCCACTGATCGTTGGCCGGCGCGTACCATTCACAAACGGCCAGCTCGCCCCGGCCGTTATACCCCCCCACATAAAAGAGCCGGTCCCCCAGGGCCGCCGCAGCGCCAAACTCGCGGGCCTCCTGGGGCGCACTGAGCTCGTCCCAGCGGTCGGTTTGAGGATCATACCGGTAAGCCAGCGCCCGATATTGCTGTCCATCCCAGCCGCCCAACAGATAAGCTCGCCCCTCCCAGGCCGCCAGCGCGTAGCCGCACAACGGTTGCGGCAACGGCGCGACCTCCTGCCAGGTGTCTTGCAGCGGCCGGTAAAGATGAACGGTGCTGGAGGGTTGCCCCTGGGCGTCGCAGCCGCCAGGGACCAGGATGCCATCTCCCATACTCACCGCGCCGAGGTTAGCCAGCGCCAGCGGGCGCGACGCACCGGTCGTCCAGCTGCCGGTGGTGGGATCGTAAATGTCCAGGCGGTCGGTTGGCCCCTCAGCGGTCAGCCCGCCCACTGCGAAGAGCTTGCCACGCCACAGGGCCAGTCCCAGGCGGGAACGGCGCACCGGCAGCGCGGCGAGCTCCTGCCAGCGGCTGCCCGTTTCAGGCGCGCCGGCTGTCCCGCCGCTCCCGGGCTGGTCCACGAGGGCTCCGACGGCTGGGCCGGCCGAGAGATTGCCGACGGCGCGCCGGGGCAACACGAAAACACTCCAGGCCAGTAACAGGCCGAACACCAGCGCGGCCCAGCGATACCACGGCCAGGGAGGAGTCTCTACGACCAGCGGTTCGGCTGGTGGCAAAGCGGCCACGCCGGCCCCTGTATCGGTCAACGGACCGGCCGGGAGCCCAGTGGCAGACAGGATCGGCTCCGATTCCACTGCTGCTTCCAGTTCAGGGGCCGGCTCCTGTCCCTCGGCTGTAACTGTCACCCAGCCCGCGCGCACGGCGATCATCGTCAGCTCGGTGCGGGAAGCGGCACCGGTCTTGGCGAAAATGTTGCGCAGATGGACCTTGACCGTGTTAGGGCTGAGGAAGAGACGCGCGCCAATCTCTTTGTTGGCCAGCCCCTGGGCCACCAACACAACAATTTCGCGCTCGCGCTCACTCAGCGGCTCCCCAAACTCAGCCGGCATCTCCGTTGCTCTCCGCCTGCGGGAACTTCACGGCCTCTTTGCCCGCCAGCTTATCTAACACCCGCTCGGCCACAATTTCCAGGTGGCGCGGATAGCGGACAAAATTGAGGTCGTCGCCAGGCACCGTCAACACCGGGCACAGATCAAACGCGGCCATCCACTCGCGGTAAAAGCGATCCAGCAGCGTCAAATAGTCGGCAGAGATGCTCTGCTCAATGCTGCGTCCCCGGTGGCGGATATGTTTGAGCAAGGTGGGCACACTCGCCTGGATGTAAATCAGCAGATCCGGTTTGGGCAGCGAGGCAATGACCAGCTCGTACAGACGGCGATAGGCACGATAATCCCGTTCGCTCATATTGCCCATTTCGTAGAGGGCGCGGGCGAAGATATGCGCATCTTCGTAAATGCTCCGGTCAATGATCGCCGAGATGGGGAGCGCGGCCATCTGGCAATGCTGCTCGGCCCGGTGGCCCAGGAAAAAGACCTGCAAGTGGAAACTCCACGCCCGCATGTTGGCGTAGAAATCGGCCAGGTAAGGATTGTCGTCCACCGATTCATACGCGACGTGCCAGCCTAACCGCTGGCCCAAGCGCTCGGACAGCGAGGTTTTACCCGCGCCGATGTTGCCGGCCACCAGGATGAGGTTCTTTACCACGATAAACTCCTGAAAAGAGAGAGATTTGGAATCAGGATATCAGAGTTGCTTGCGGATCCGCCACCGCACGACTGACCGGCTCTCTGGCCGGACCAGGACCGTCTCGCTTAAACGGACCCCCACCACCCATATCACCTGGTCACCCACCGCCAGAAGCGGTAAGGCATCGCGCCAGGGGCGCGGCACCTTCACGTTGATCAGGAAATCGCCCAGGTTGACCTCCGCACCGCCTAATCCCTGCGGGCAGAAACGGTCTCCAGCGCGCCGGGTGCGCAGCACAGGCATTCCCCCCGCCGCACCGGCCCCCGTCCAGGCCGTGAATGGATCGGCGTTGGCGACGATCTCCTCCCGCTCCCACTGTTCCGGCAACGTCGCTTCCAACACCCAGCCGCCGGGCAGCGCTGTGACACCTGGCATCGCCACCTCTAACGCGATCCCCGGCTCCAACCAAGGGCGCTCCGGCGGCAGATGCCAGGCCCCGGCCGTGGCGACCGTCAACGTCGTGTAGCCTACGGTGAGCAGCAGCCCGCGCGGCAGCGTCGCCTGCTGGCCGGTCACACCGCGCTGAGCGAGGGCGACCGCGTTTTCCACGTGAACGAAGTCCACGTCGCGCAACGTGCGCCGCAACCCATAGGCTGCCCGGCGGATCAACGCCCGGCGGAGGGAGAGCGGCTGCGCCCGGAAGCCCGCCAGGTCAAAGACCAGCGCGTCAGGATACCTCTCCACCAATAAATCTGACCAGGTGCGCTCTACCAGCGTTTCCAGCAGCTCGTAATCGGCGCGGACCACCTCGGCCAGGTGACAGAAGCGTTCCGCGATGCCCGGCGTGACCTGCGCCAGTGCGGGCAGTACCTCGTGGCGCAACCGGTTGCGGAAAAAGGTCGTATCCAGGTTGGAGCGGTCCACGTGCCACGCCAGCCCTGCAGCGCGGGCATAAGCTTCAATCTCGGCCCGCGTCACCGCCAGCAGCGGCCGGATCAGGAGCAGCCCGGCCACGGCCGGCTCCTGTCCCTCCTCGGCCGCCAACGGGAGCAGCCGGTAATCGCCCAAAGGCGTAGCCGGCAGCATTCCGCGCAAGCCCGCCGGGCCGGCCCCTCGCAACAAGTGCATCAGCACTGTCTCGGCCTGATCGTCTGCATGATGCGCCACGGCGATCCGGGTCGCGCCCACCTGGAGCGCCACCCGCGCCAGGAAGGCGTAACGCAACCGCCGGGCCGTCTCTTCCACCGCCAGCTGTTCGCGCCGGGCGACGCCTGGCACATCCGCCCGTTCCACTGTGCAGGGCAGGCCCCATTCAGCGGCAAGTGCCGCGACGAAATCGGCGTCGGCGTCGGCGTCGGGACCACGCAGGCCGTGGTGCAGATGCGCCACGTGCAACCGCAAGTCCCAAGTGCTGGCCAGGCGGTGCAGCAAATGCAGCAACACCACCGAGTCCGGCCCGCCGGAGACGCCCACCACCACCGTCGCCCCCGGCTCCAGCAGCCGTTGGTCGGTCAGGTACGCAACGACCGTTTGAAAAAGGTCGCGTTCCATTAAACTCAACGAGTCAACAAATCAGCAATTACTTGACCACGGCTCACGTTTCACGGCTCACGTCTCACGGATCACGTCTCACGTTTCACGTCTCACGTCGCTCGTCAATACTCCACGGGAACGTTGGTACCGCAGTACTCGCAGGTAAGCGAGCGCATCCCTTTATACAGCGTTGGCAGTTTACCGCCGCAGCTGGGGCACTTCGTTGGCACCACTTTGGGAGTCGGCTCTTCCACCATCACCGGCGCTACCGGGACGGCGGAAGCCGCCGTCCCGGCCCCCTCCGCCACGGGCGCGGCGGCCTGGACACTGTCGGCCTCAATCTGACCGGTGCGCGCCATATCAATCAACCGGGACCAGGCTTCGTTAGTTGTTCCCTCCAGGCGCACCGTCACCCGCTCCGGGGCATCCCTGCTATCCAATACCAGGTGCAGGAGCTCTTTGTGGGAAAGGAACGCGCTCTTGTCCTCCGTGTTGACCTCCTGAACCGCGCCGATGGGGGCGTGCCAGAGTAGTTTCTTGACTTCTTGCTTCTCAGTGGCGATGAAGAGTACTTTTTTAGTGGCTACCATCTCGCGTTGTTCAAAGATAACTCGCGCATTGGTCAGAATCAACACCCCCGCAGGACCTTTGTCATCCTGTTGCCACCACTGGGCCCGGCAGGCCGCGATCCCGGCCTCCTGGGGCAGGAGTTTAAATGAAGCGGTGGTCAATGTATCCAGGACAAACTCGGCCTGCGCCACCTGCGCCTTCAGGCTGGACAGCTCTTGCTCCGTACCGCTGAAGAGCCCGGTCACTTCGTTTTCAGCCTGCCGGATGCGCGAGTCCAGTGCGCTCAGGCTGGCATCCAGTGAACTCAGCAGACCCGGATTCCGCGACGTTTGATCTAACAACGGTTGCACCTGTTGCACCGCGGTCTGGAGCACCCCCCGTTGCTGAGTCAACAAAGCCGTGGCCGTCGTTTGCTGTTGCCGCCACTGCAACCGGCAGTTGACCAGCTGGCGTTCCCAGAGCCGCCCAAAACGGTAATCACGCGCGCGCAAACCGGCGATCTGCGCCTCCAGATTGTTGAGGGCGCTGTTGAGCGCCTCCATCTGTCCCTGGACGCCGCCCAAAGCCGCCGCCGTAGCCAGCTGCTGCCAGCGTGAACGGCGCTCGGCCACCTGCGCCTGAATATCTACCGGGGCCGCGGCCCCTCCGCTCACCTGGGACCGGACCTGAGTCGGGGTCGCCACCGGAGTGGGCGCTTTCTTCTCCGCGCTTTTTACCGAGCTGGAGATCGTTCCCTTTTTCTGCTCTGGCATCGCACTGGCTCCTTTCTATGAAATGGTGACTAAATGATGATCGGGCAAGGCTGGCGCAACATTTCGGCGGCAAGGAATTCCCGGCGCTTTTAGCTTTCCGCCCTGGGGGCAGACCCGTTCGCCATACTCTGCCGCAAGTAAGCTTCTATAAAATCATCAATTTCTCCGTCCAACACCGCCTGGGTGTTCCCCGTTTCGTACTCGGTGCGGTGATCCTTGACCATCTGGTAAGGATGGAGCACATAGGAGCGAATCTGGTTGCCCCAGGCCGCATCCTGATATTCACCCTTCAGATCGGCGACCTGCTGGCGGTGTTTCTCTTCTTCCAGTTGCAACAATCGCGCTTTGAGCACCCGCAGCGCCGTCTCGCGGTTTTGTGTCTGCGAGCGCTCGTTCTGGCAGGTGACAACGATGCCGGTCGGAATGTGCCGGATGCGCACGGCCGTCTCGTTTTTCTGCATGTGCTGGCCGCCCGCCGACGAGGAACGGTAGACTTCCATCTCCAAATCGTCAGGGTTCAGGTCCACTTTGACCTCGTCGCCAATGTCAGGCCAGACCTCCACCCGCGCGAAGGAGGTGTGGCGCCGGTGGGCCGCGTCAAACGGCGAGAGGCGGACCAACCGGTGGATGCCCCGTTCCGCGCGGAGATAGCCGTAAGCATAGGGTCCCATCACCTCCACCATGACGCTTTTGACGCCGGCCTCTTCGCCGGGCATGGAATCCAAAATCTCCGTCTTGAACCCGCGCCGTTCGGCCCAGCGCAGGTACATCCGCAGCAACATGGCCGCCCAGTCCTGCGAATCGGTGCCGCCGGCCCCCGATTGGATCGCAAAGATCGCATGACCCTTATCATACGGGCCGGCCAGCATCCGGTTGAATTCAGCCTGGGTCAGTTCCTGCTCCAGCTGCGCAGCCTCGGCTTCCAGCTCCGGCAGGAGACTCTCATCGTCCAGCGCGGCCAGTTCTTGCGCATCGGCCAGTTGCTGGTGCAGCCGCTGCCAGCCGTGGACCTCCTCTTGCAATTCTGCCAGACGCCGCATGGTCTCCCGTGCCGCGTCGGGATCATTCCACAAACCCGGATCCCCGGCCTGTTGTTCCAGTTCGGCCAGCTCTGCTACTTTGCCAGGGACGTCAAAGAGACCTCCAGAGGGCTTCCAGACGGGAAGCCAGGATGGCCAGACGCTCATTTAAACCGTTCATGCTGTACTTTTACCTCACAATCGTTCAAAATTATTTTTCAGCAGGAGAGCAAGCCCGTCCACGGACCCGCATTCCCCGGACTACACGTTATTTCCCCAACAGGCCGGCCACAAAGGCCTCCCGATCAAAGGGCGCAAAATCTTCTAATTTCTCGCCGGTGCCGACAAAACGGACCGGCAACCCCAGCTGGTGGCCAATGGAGAGCACCATCCCCCCCTTGGCACTGCCGTCCAGCTTGGCTAAAATGATCCCGCTGATTTTGACGGCTTTGAGGAACTGGCGGGCCTGCACCAGGCCGTTCTGACCGGTGGTAGCATCTAACACCAGCAGCGTCTCATGGGGGGCCCAGGCCACCCGTTTGGCGATGACGCGGCTGACCTTCTCCAGCTCGGCCATCAGGTTGTGTTGGGTGTGCAACCGCCCGGCCGTATCCACCACGACGGTGTTAGCGCCCCGGGCTTGAGCGGCCTCCACGGCATCATAGGCCACTGCACCGGGATCCCCGCCCTCCGGCCCGACGATCACCGGTACACCGGCCCGCTCGCCCCACACGGCCAGCTGGTCCATGGCCGCCGCGCGGAACGTGTCGGCCGCGGCCAGCACGACCCGGCGGCCCTGGCGTTGCAAATAGGCCGCCAGCTTGCCGATACTCGTCGTCTTGCCGGAACCGTTCACCCCGACGATCAGAATGACCGCCAGCGGCCAATCCAGGGCCAGCGGCGGCGAGGGCGGGAGCAACGCCAGCAATTCCTCCCGCAGAATACGCTGCAGCTCTGCGGTACGGTAAATCCCCTCGTCACGGACGCGCGTCTGCAACCGGGCCAACAACGCGGTGGTGGTTTCCACTCCCACGTCCCCCTGGAGGAGCAGCGCTTCCAGATCGTCCCAGGTTTCGTTCGTGATGTCGCCGGCCCCCAGGATCTGGGCCAGTTGACCAAAGACCGCGTTACGGGTCTTCCGTAAGCTTTCAAAGATACCTGCCATCTGCCTGTTTCCCTACCGTGAAAGTCTTTGCAGAGAGATTATAACCGACTGGGGGGGGGCGTCAAGGTACACGTTCATGCCATCTGGATCGGGCGGAACCCCTCGCCCAGCACTTCGTGTGCCTCCGAAACCACCACAAAAGCGTCGGCGTCCCGCTCGGCAATCATCCGCTTGAGGCGCGTGATCTCGGACCGATGGACGATGACGTAAAGCGCCGGACGCGGCAAATCGGTGTACCCGCCGCGCGCCTCCAGCACCGTAACGCCGCGCCCCAGGTCTTGCAGGATCATCTGCCGCACCGCATCGGTTTTCTCGGTGAGAATCATGACCGAGCGCGCGTAGCCCACCCCTTCCTGGACGCCATCTACTACCCGGCTGGAGACAAAATTGACGATCAAAGCATAGAGCACCGGCTCCCAGCCCACGACGGCAACGGCGGTCAGCAGAATCAACCCGTTCACGAACAGGAATATTTGCCCAAAGGAGATGCCACGCCGCCGGTTGAGAATCTGCGCAACAATATCGGTGCCCCCGGTGGTGCCCTGACCACGCAGCACCAATCCGATCCCTACCCCGTCCAACAAGCCACCAAAGAGTGTGTAAATCAACGCATCGCCCCGGCCAGGAGCCGGCACGCCGGCCGTGAGATCAATCGCGGCCGTCATAACCACCACGGCGAAAATGGTGCGTACGAAAAAACGCACCCCACCGCCCCAGCGGATACCGGCCAGGATGAGAGGAACGTTGAGCAGGAGCGTGACCAATCCAATGGGCCACCCCCACAGGTAATAAGCCAGCATTCCCAATCCGGTCACCCCGGTGGAGACGACGCGATTGGGCTCCAGGAACAGGTTGACGTTCAGGGCCACAACCAACGCGCCGAGAGTGATCAACGTGTAGTCACGTATCCCTTGAAAGGTCTTGGAACGCAGCCAGGCTTTGATCCGCCGCATGGTACTCCTCCGAGATCAATGAGTTAGACTGACGCCGCTTCCCGCTTGCAGAAGCAACTTCAGCCGCGTTTAGCTCCTGAAAGCCGCTTGAAGACTGAAGGCCGGACTGAACAGCCATTCAAAACGCTATAAACCAAACTGCCGACCGCCAGCCCCTCAGGCAGCGGTCGGCCGTCATCCGCCAGGGATGTCACCGGCGCCGCAAAAAGACCGCCGCGCCCAGCAACAACACCAGGCCCTGTAACCCTAATAGCACCAGCAGCGGCCAATCTACTTGCCGTGCTGCGACCGGCTGTGCAACCGGCAACGGCGTCCAGGTGGGAGGGGGGCCCACGGTGGGCGATGGCGCAGGCGATGGTGTGGGCGAAGGTTGAAATGTGGGAGTCGGGGGCACAACGGTCGGGGTCGGCACTGAAGGGGATGGGGATACCGGGGGGAGAGTCGGCGTGGAAGTGGGAGTCGGTGTAGTCGTTGCTGTGACCGGCGCGCCCGGCCCGGCGGGCGTAGGTCCTGTGGCTCCGGCTTCGGTCAGCCGGATGGTATCCTGAGAGACGGCGGTGCGCTGTGCCCCGTCACGGAATTCCACGTAAACGGCGTACTCGCCGGGTTTAGTATCCGCCAGCGTCCAGGGCAGCAGGGGTTCCCACGGCTGCCAGGGGGCATTGCCAAAATCAGGCGTGTTGCTCAACCGCACTTCAATCGCCTTGCCCATCCAGGTCCCCTCACCCAGCGGTACGGCCTCCTCGTTGGTCAATCGCACGGCGACCTGCGGCGAATCGGCGGTCGCGGCCCCGTAGTCAATAAAAACGGGTAGCACGGCCGGCCGGGCGCCAAAGTCCACGGCCATGTAATGCACGCCCTGAGTATCGGTCGCATAACCGATCCCGATCTCCCGGTAGCGGGAATCCACAAACGGCGCCCATTGTTTGGCGTCATTACGGAACCAGGTCAGGGCGCTCTGGGCGGAGCCGCTACCCGACCAGAGCATTTCCATGACCATGAGCCCTTCGTTCCAGGCGCGATAGCCCGTCTCACGGATGCGCTGGCGATAATTGGAACCATCAGACCCGGTCGAGTCGACCCGACCACGGGCCGCCATATCGTTGGCATGCCGTTGCGCCGCCTGATCCAGCAACGTGGACCGGTTCAACGGGGCCAGGTCTTGACTCAGGCGTGCCTCATTGACCAGGGCATAGAAATCCGCGGTGGGATCACTCTGAAGTTGGGCCGGCCGGGGCCAGCCCCCCCACACGCCCATCAGCACCAGCACAACAAACATCCACCACCGCCGGTTTCTTGATCGCCGGCAGCTAACGGCTGCTCGCTGAGGGCCGCTCGCTAACGGCTGCTCGCTAACGGCTGATTGACGGCTCATACTTCCTGACTCCACAAGGCCCGCCAGGCAGTGACCAGCGCCGGGGTCGCCCCCAGGACCGGATCGGCAACCCAGGGCGTCCATGGCGTACCGGAGAAGGTGGCGCAACAACCGCCCGCCTCGCGCACGATCAGCCCGGCGGCGGCGTGGTCCCACGGCTTCAAGGTCAATCCAACGTAAAGATCCAGCCAGCCGGCCGCGACGTAGACCGATGCAAGCGCAGCGGTGCCGGCGGCCCGCAGCGTCCGCCCGTGGCGGAGAAAGACTCCGGCCAGCTGCCACATCCGCTGCCGGAGCGTGTCATCGCGTGGCCAATCCACCCCGACCAGCGCCTCCGCGGGGTCGGTGACCGCCGAGGAGTGGATCGGTTGCCCATTCAGCGTCGCACCGCCGCCCTGCCGCGCGGCAAAAGTGTGTCCGTGCAGCGGATCGCAGATCACACCCACCACTACCTCTCCGGCCTCCACGGCCGCGATAGAGAGGCAAAAGTTAGGGTGGTGGCGGGAGAAATTGGTCGTCCCATCCAGCGGATCTACCAGCCAGCGGACCGGTGCATCACCCTCCTCGGCCCCGGCCTCTTCTGAGGTAATGGCGTGATCCGGGAAAGCGTGACGCAACCGGGCCAGGACCAGCTGTTCGGCAGCCACGTCCGCCTCAGTCACGAGATCGCGATAGCCCTTCCAGCGTACCGCGTATGGGCCTTGCCAGTAGGTACGCAACAGTTCACCGGCCTCGCCTGCCACTGCCAGGGCGGTCGTCAACCAGGTTTCATGGGCGCTCATGGAGCCAGCTCCCCATTGCACACGGCCTGCAGCCACTGCTGGAGCTCGGGCAAGGCGCTTGCTTTCTCCAACTCCAGCAGGGTTCGGACGAGCGCCGCCCGGCAATGAGCTGCGTAGGCGTGATGTGGCCAGGCGACCCAATGCCCACGGGTGGCCGATTCCAGGGTGAGCTGCAACAGTGCCTCCGTGGTCGTAGAGATACTCTGCCGTTGCAGCCCCTCTATCACCGAACGGCGCACCGGCAAGTAGTTGGTTGCGCGGTACCAATCCAGCTGCGCGTCTGGAGAAAGGAACCAGATCAACGCCTGCATTGCCGCCTCGCGCCGGGGCCCCTCCGGTGCAATGGACATCACCCCGGGACCGTACCAGAGGAGCGGACCAGGACCCTCCCGCCCGGGAAGCGCGCCAGCCCGCAGCACAAAATTGCGTCCGGCCGCGACCGCCCGTTCCATGTCGGGCAACAGCAGACTGGATTCCACCACCAGCGGCAGCAAACTGCCCCCCAATTGAGTCACGCCAGCGGTGGAGTCCTCATAGAGCTGGCCGCAGCCCATGCTGAACAGGGTGTGCAGCGCGGTCAATGTCTGAGTGCTGGCGTCGTCCATCAGCTGGTAGTTGCCGGCGGCATCCACCAGTGAGGCCCCGCCAGCCGCCTCAAATGCCAGCAGTGTGCCGGCCTGTAACGGGAGCGCCAGGCCACGTTGACCACCACTCTGGCTGCCTGCGGCACAGGCCGCCTGGTTCAATGCCGCCCAGGTCGGTGGCAGCGCTTCATACCCCAGGTCTCCTAACCAATCGGCGTTGGTGTACAGGAGATAGGTGGCCAACCCCAGCGGGAAAGCGGCCAACTGGCCGTCCACCGTATAGAGCGCCTCCGCCATCGGCAGCAGGTCGTTGCGGACCGGACCGGCCGCGGCCGGCAGCGACTCCAGCGGCGCAGTCAGGCCCGCCTGTATGTAATCCGGCACCTCCTCGGGCCAGACGACGATCAGGTCCGGACGTTGCTCCGGGGGAGCTCCGGCCAGCTTGTCGGCAATTTCGCGCTGATATTCGGCAATCAGCTGGATTCCCCAGGGGTTCTCCGCGGTGAAGCGGTCACTGAGGTTCTGAATAGCCACCCCTTCGGCGCCGGTAAACGAATGCCAGAGCACCAGAATCGGCGCTCCCGCCTCCAGCGACTGGGATGGCGGCATACATCCTCCCAGGAAAACCAACAGCACTACCCCACAGGCTACAGGATAAGCTTTACGGGCTAAAGGCCCCATCCAATGTGAACCACGCAACGTGCGATCCCCCCTGTCATCTCCTCGGCTCGCCGGTATTCCGGCCTTTCAAGAGTGCCCGGCGCAGCAGCGCGACTTCCTCCACCCCCACACGACCGATCAACCAGAGATAAAGCAGCGCCCCAACCCCGCCCGGCACGATGACCTCCAGCAAAAAACCGGGCATTCCACCCGGCGCGCCACTTTGCAAGAGCAGCCGTAGGCCGGCCATCGGCAACGTCATCACCGTGGCCGCCAGCAATGCCAGCCAGGTTGTCCGGCCGACGCGGTAAGGGCGCAGGCTACCAACCTGCCGGTGAAACAGCGCCAGCATCAGCAAGGCATGAGCCATCAGTTTCAGCGAATTGGCCAGGATCAGCTCCCACAGACGGGGCGTGTGCAACCAGGTAGGTGCCAGCGCCAGGAGCGCGTACAGCACAGTCGTCGCTACCCCGACCAGTGCCGGGGTCCAGGTGTTTTTGCGCGCATAAAACGCAAAGATCAAGGGTTGATCCAAAGCGGCAAAGACCAACCCCAGCAGGTTGAAACGCAGCGCCTCGGCCGTGGCGGCCGTATCCTGCGCGGTGAAACTGCCGTGCTGAAACAGCAGGGCGACCACCGGCTCGGCCAGCACCAACAGCGCGAAGGCCGCCGGCACCACCAACATCAATACCAGGCGCAGCCCCTGGGCCAATGTAGCACGGAACGGCTCCTCGGCGGCGTCGGCGGCATATCGCGACAACGTCGGCAGGATGGCGATAGAGACCGCCGTCACCACCATGCCGAGCGGAAATTGGATAAGTGTTGCAGCATATTTCATCCAGGCGATGCCGCTGGGACCGGTCAACGAGGCAATGTAAAAGCTGAGCGTGACGGTCAGCTGGTCCACCACCAATCCCAGCCCGATGGGCAGGTAAAGCCGCCCCAAAGTCGCCAGGGCCGGGTGCGAGTGAAGCCGAAAGCGGAGATGTACATCGCGCAAGGCCGGCCACTGAAAAGCAACCTGGGCCGCGCTGCCGGCCAGCAGTCCCAACGCCAGGCTGCGCACGCCCAACGCTGTCCCGCCCAGCAGCACGACCAGCAGCACCATCGTCGCGTTGTAAATCGCCGCCGTGAAAGCCGGGCGCTCAAACCGTTGCAAGGCGTAGAGAACACCGGAGAAAAGACCGGCCACGTTGAGAAACAAAATCGCCGGTGCGGTGATCCGCAACAGCGCCGTGGCCAGCATCAGGTATTCTGGCGGCAGTCCTCCCCCCAACAGCTGTACGATCCAAGGCGCACCGATCTCGATGATCAGGATGAAGCCCCCCAGCAGCAACGTCAGGAAGGTGAACAGCAGGGCGACCAGCTGCCAGAGCTCCTGCCGGCGGCCGGGGCGGGCGTAGTCTGAAAAGACTGGAACCAACGCAGAATTGATCATCCCCCCGGCCAGGAGATCGTAGAGCATCGTCGGCACCTGCGAGGCGATGTCAAACGCACTGACGATCCCGCCCGCGCCGAAGAAGTAGGATTTGACCATCTCGCGGACCAGTCCCAATGCCCGGCTGGCCACACTCCCAAACGAGATGAGCGCCGCCGCCCGCGTGACCCGCTCGGATTCACCGGCCTGCACTGTTTCTATTTCCATCCAAAACCAGTTCTATTAAGGTTGACGCTCATTCCCGGTAGAGACGGTTACAACCGCTCTTGGCTCTTAAGAGACACCCAAAGTAAAGCACCATTCTACCTTTTTTTAGTCTCCTGGCAAGAAAAGCAGGGCTTACGCCTCCCGGCATGGATAGCACGCCGGAGTCGCGCATGATGGCCCCGCCCGTCATCAGGCGCCCCCATGAAAGCTTGCCGCCTGCCGGAGCTAATTTCGGATTTGGGATTTCAGATTTCGGATTTGCTTACACAAATCTACGCCCTCTGTAAATCCGGCTTTCATGGGAGAGAAATAAAGAACTCAAAAAATCCCCTGTTTATCCGCCTGGCAGGTAAACAGGGGTAGGGAGGCTGGTGGGGAAAACCCAATGGGGCTGCGCAAGCCCTGACCAGAAACGTGACCGGCACTCGCTCAGTGCCGGTCACGCTTGAAAAGCCTGAACCGTGCTACCGTCAAATAATTCCGGCTGCCTCAGCCACGGCGTTTTCCTGCTCGGCTATCCGGAGGCCCTCCTCCTCGTTCACCTGGCTGAGCAAAATAATCCCGCCGATGAAGAAAATAATCAGCGCTACAATGCTTAACCGGCTGGAGCCCATCAGCTGCCCCACCACGGCAAACAGCGCCGGCCCGGCGATTCCCGCGAATTTGCTGGAGATGTCGTAGAAGCCGAAGAACTCCGCGCTGCGAGCCTTAGGGGCCATCAACCCAAAGAGACTGCGGCTGAGCGCTTGCGTCCCGCCCTGCACCATCCCCACGGCAAAGGCCAGGGCCCAGAAGTGCCAGGCTTTGGTCATGAAATAACCGGCGATAGTGATCAGCGCATACCAGCCCAGCCCCACCATGATGGAGCGTTTGGTCCCCAGCACTTTGCTGAACTTGCCAAAAGCCAGCGAGAATGGAATGCCGACAAATTGCGTGAGCAGCAACGCCCCGATCAGGTCAATCATCCCGATGCCGATTTCGGAGCCATAAATGGTCGCCATTTTGATAATCGTGCCGATACCATCGTTGTACAGCCAGAAAGCCACCAAAAACAGGAAAAGCTGGCGGTATTTGCGGATCTCGCGGAAGGTTTGCCCGACCCGCTGCAGGCCGGCCGTGATCGGGTTGACCCCCTCGCCGATGCCGGTCGTGTTGGCGCGCGGCTCCGGGACCCGGCGCAGCAGCGGGATCGTGAAGAGCGCCCACCACAGGCCCACCGAGAGGAAAGAGAGCCGTGGGCCCCAGGTGCTCCCTTTGAAAAGTACCTGGATCATCACGATGTTGACCGCCAGCAAGATGCCACCGCCCAGGTAGCCCAGTGCGTACCCTTTGGAGGAAACGTAATCAATGTCGTCGGGTTTGGCCACGTGGGGCAGCAGCGAGTCGTAGAAAATATAGGAAGCGCCCAATCCAATGGAACCGCAGAAAAAGAGGACCAGGGCCAGCCAAACTGTGCCGGTGGTGATAAAGACCATCAGCGACGTGGCCAGGATGCCACCGGCGGCAAAAAGCGCTAACAGCCGCTTCTTGCTCCCTGTGTAATCGGCGATACTGCCCAGGATGGGGGCCAGCAACGCAGCGATCAACAATGACAGCGCGTTGGTGTACCCCCAGTAGACGGTCGGCTGATTGCCAGGCAGGTTCACCGCTACCACCTGTTCAAAGAAAACGGGCAGCACCGCTGCCTCCACCGTGGTGGAAAAAGCGGAACTGCCCCAGTCGTACATGCACCAGGCATTGACGACCCGCGTGTATTCCTTTTGCGCCAACTCAACCGCTTGTTTGGGGTTCATTAAAAATTACTCCTTATGAAAATGATGTAAAGAATTCGCGGTAAGACACTTTAGCGCCGTCTTGGACGCGCTGGAGCACGTCACTACAAACAACATCACCTTCATCCTTCCGCCTTCAGAAAAGTGAGAGTTGCTCTGCCTCCGGGGGAGGGGTATATTCGTGCGCCTGCATCTGACCATCCAACAGCTCTCGCAGCTTGCCAAAGTCCTCTTCCACGGCAGGCCGCAGGCTGGGTTGATGCAAGGCCGCGGCCGGATGATACATGGGGAAATAGATCAAATCGCCCACCTTGCGCGGTTGGCCGTGTACCGCGGAGATTTTCTCCGTGGGGAAAGCCCGGGCCATGGAGTAACGCCCCAAGGTCACAACAATTTGGGGATGGATCAGTTCAATCTGGCGCTCCAGGTAGGAACGACAGGCTTCAATCTCCTCCGGCAGTGGATCGCGGTTGCCGGGCGGCCGGCACTTGACGACATTGGTGATGTAGACCCGTTGGCGAGCGATGCCGGCCCGTTCCAGTAGCTCGCTCAGCAGCTTGCCGGCCTGCCCCACGAACGGGATACCCTGCTGATCTTCATGGAAGCCAGGGCCTTCACCGATAAACATGATCTCGGCGTCCACCGGTCCATCGCCGGGGACCGCATTTGTCCGCCCGCTGTGCAGCTGACAATGGGTACAGCGCCGCACGGCCTGATAGATCGCCTCCAGCTCCTGTTTCCTGTCCAGATTCATGCCTCCCTCCTTTGTAAAAATGGGGATTAGAGCATCTCCCTGTCTCCATGCAGTCGCGGCGGCTAATGAAGTTTAGGAATTAAATTCAGTCACAGACGAGCCGGCTTAGCAGACGATAGGTGAGTAGTAACGCCGTTAGACGTTCTCCCCTTCAGTGGCCGGCCAAGAAACGCCTGAAGGTGTTCCTACAAAAAAGCCTACGGCTTATGTGACCAAATTATTTTCTTAGAGCCCATTAGCCGCTCCAGGCCCCTGCTGGTAGATAAACATCACCGTCAGCCATCAATGCCGAGCAGCCGGCGTTCCAACGCTTGCCGGAACTGCTGTAACCGTTCCCGATACACACCATCCAGTGGTCCCGCCCGCATCAGATAAGCATCTTCGCCGTCCTGGTAGTACCCCTGCAAGCGCGACGTCACTACAAACCCGTATTTAAAATAGAGATTCTGTGCCCGCTGGTTGGAAACACGGACCTCCAACGTGACGGCTTTGACCCGCTCCTCCAAGGAGCGCTCCAACACCATGAGCAATAGCAGCTCGCCCAACCCGCGCCCGCGCCAGGCGGGCGCGACAGCGATCACGCTGATGTGCCCCTGTCCGCCCTCAAAGCGAATGCCGACAAAACCCAACAGTGGCGGGCGGGCCGATTCCGCTTGCCAGGGCCAGCGCCAGCGGGGGCGCTCCGCCGGTGGCACGGCAACCGGCTCCAGCACAAAATAATACGCCGTCGGGTTAAAATAGAGTTCGTAGGTATAAGCTGATTCCGGCCAGGGATCGCTGAACGATTCCCGGTCCAATGCCATCACCGCCGGGAGATCTTTGCCCTCCATCGGGCGGAGACGGTAGGGAAACGGTGGTGTGCTCATCGCGCGTAGCGTGGGACCACGAGGTTAGGGAGGCCCTGTTCTCCGGCCCGCAGCCGTTGCCAGCCCAGCTCGGCCAGGAACCCGGCACGGCGCAGGTGCCAGGCCGGTGCCGGTAGTACGACCCGATCACCTGCCGCTTGCAAGACTGCGCGCGCGGAAGCATCTAACTCCCCGACGACCAGCGCCGGTTCGCCAATTTGCTGGACTAACCCTTGCCAGGTATCAATGGCCACCTCCGTCTCGGCCTGCCAACCGGTCGCGCCGTGACGATAGCGCGCATAGCCGATCCGGTTGCGGCCGGCGATGAAGACGGCATAGAGAGGACGCTCATCCGGCGGTTGGGCCAGCGCCAGAATGTCCAGCGTGGGGACACCGACCAGCGGCACGGATAACGCCGCCGCCAGCCCTTGCGCCGCCGCCACCCCGATCCGCACCCCGGTGTAGGAGCCCGGCCCGATGCAGACCGCGATGGCGCTCAGCTGTTTGGGCGTCACCCCTACCTCATTCAAGAGCCGCGTCATGTGAGGCAAAAGGGTGACGGTATGCATGTTTGCCGCTTCCCAGGTGCATTCGCTGCGCAGCGCCATGCCGTCGTGCAAAGCGACGCTGGCGTGAGCGGTGGCAGTGTCTATCGCGAGCAGCATCAGACCCCCAACAGTTCCTGGCGAAAGTGATTCAACAACGTCTTGTAGCGGTCCCCCCGGGCACGGAAGGTGAGCGAGCGCCGGTATTCGTCCAACCAGCGCAGGCCGATGCACAGCCGTTCCTCCGGCAGCAGCGCGGTGGCCCGGTCGGGCCACTCCAGCACGCAGACCGCCTCCGGCGCTCCCAACAGCTCGTCCAGCCCCAACCCGGCCACTTCCACGCCTGGGATTAAACGGTAAAGGTCAATGTGGTAAAACAGCAGGTCATCGTGCAACCGTTCATAACGGCGGATCAACACGAATGTCGGGCTGATCAACGTCTCGGTCACGCCCCAGCCCTGGCCGATGCCCTGAGCCAGCACAGTCTTGCCGGAACCCAGCTCGCCTTCCAGCGCAACCACATCGCCCCCTTTGAGCAATGCGCCCAGGCGCGCGCCGATGCGGCGGGTCTGATCCGGGTTACGGCTGATAAATTCCAGCGTGTCGGCGTCCAGGACGGGCATGGCTTGGCTTTCAGTTCAGTGTCAAGGCGATTATACTACCACATCACAAGCAGGACAAAAGATGGGAAAAGGGAAACGGGCAAAGGTGAAACCACTCTTTTCTTTCCCCTGCCTGCCGTCTACCGTTTACTGTCTACCCTCATCACACCAGCTCCAACAACCGCTGGGTAGCATGTTTCGCGCCCGGCTCGCTTTCACCGACGGGGCCGACGCACGAAGGGCAGCCCTCCACACACTCGCAGGCGCGGATGCGCTCTAAGGCCGCCGCCGCCAGCTGCGGCCAGAGCCCCACCAGGCGGGGCGTCAGGCCGACCCCGCCGGGAATGGCGTCGTAGAGGACCACCGCCGGTTGGCCGGTAACAACATCGCGCGCTTCTACGGCCGTGCCCAGATCGGCCGGATCGCACATCAGGAAAACCGGCGCGAGGTTGCGCAGCAGGTAGGCCAGCCCCCCCAGCGCCGTCCGCGCGCCACGCGCCCGCTCCACCTGACGGTGACACTCCGGGCAGAGCGTGAGGAGATTCTCCGGCGCGTGGGCCAGCTGGAGCGCAACGGCACGCGGATACTGGGCCAGGAAAGTCCGCAGCGGGGTCAGATGGTGGACCTCCAATGGGTGCCCCGGCTGCGGCGCTGCCCCGCAGCGCCGGCAACGCCCGCCATCGCGCGCCACTGTCTGCTCACGGATGGCCGGCCACTCCAGGCCGTAATCCAGCGGCGCGACAGCGATCCCCTCATCGGCCAGCGCCGTCACCAACGGCTCCCCTAACGTCAGCCGGAACGCTTCCGTCTCAAAAGACTGCTCCGGCAGCGTGATCTCGCCCCAGCCCAGGGTCTCGTGCGTCTCCAGCGCCACCCGCCGGTAGGCGGTGGGCCGAATGTGAACGCGCACCTCCTCATCCGTCAACTGGAGCGCAGCCGGCTCCTGTATCTCCCCCGTCCGGCGGACCGCCAGCGGCTCAATCTGGGTTGTGGCGGCGGCGACGGTGTAGTAATCCACCGGCTCCGCCCGGACGTGGGCGATCCCCTGCTCCCAATCCAAACGCTCCACCAGGTAGGGCGCGCCCTCGTGGAAATAGACCGCCCCTTCGTGCACCAGCAACGGCGCGCTCGCCCGGTCTACCGTCGCCACCACCCGCCCGCTGCCGGTCTCCTGGCGGTCGGCGGTCGGTGGTCGGCGGTCCCCGGCCGCCGAAACGTCACTGACCTGAACTACCACCGTATCCGCCGATGCCGACCGCAATGAGATGGCCTGCGCCGGATAAGCATCGCCCACCCAGGTGAAATGACCGTTGCTGCGGTGGAGCAGTCCTTCCTCGCTCAGTGCCTCCAGCAGCGCGGTCACGTTGGGGACACGGCCGAAGGCCTCGCGGGCCTCAAACGGCAACTCAAAGGCGGCGCAGACCAGATGGGCCGCCAGCAGGTTGAGCGTATCGGGATTGATGCGCGCTTCTTCCGGCGAACGGCCGAAGAAATACTCCGGGTGAGCCACTAAGTATTGATCCAGCGGCGCGGGCGTGGCGACGAAGACCGCCAGGGAGCTACCCGCCCGCCGTCCGGCCCGCCCCATCTGCTGGCGCGTCGCCGCAATGGAGCCGGGATAGCCCACTAAGATCGCCGCTTCCAGGTCACCGATGTCGATCCCCAGCTCCAGCGCGTTGGTGGCGACGACCGCCCGGACGCGCCCGGCGCGCAAACCGCGCTCAATCTCGCGCCGTTCGGCGGGGAGATAGCCCCCCCGGTAGCCGCGCACCGTCTCTGGATCCAGCCCGGCGCGGGCAGCGCGGGTCCGCAGGTCGCGCAGCAGCAGCTCCACGCCCAGGCGTGACCGGGCGAAAACGATCGTCTGCACGTCGGCCCGCAGCAGGCGCGCCGTGAGCGCCATCGCTTCGTCGTGCGCCGAGGCGCGCAGCCCCAACGCCGCGTTCAAGAGCGGCGGGTTGTAGAAAAGCACGTGGCGCTCGCCATAAGATGCGCCATCCTCCTCTACCAGCGTCACGGGATCTCCCCACAGCAGCTCGCCAAGCTCGCGCGGATTGGCAATCGTGGCCGAAGTCGCCAGCAGACGCGGCTCCGCGCCGTAGAAGCGGGCTACCCGGCGCAGCCGCCGCAGGACGTTGGCGATGTGGCTGCCGAAGATCCCCCGGCAAACGTGCAGTTCATCCACCACCACGTAACGCAGCCCGGAAAGGAAGCGGACCCATTGTGTGTGATGCGGCAGAATCCCCAGATGCAGCATGTCCGGGTTGGTGACGAGCAGGCGCGCCTCCTTGCGGATCGCCGCCCGGCGGCTGGTGGGCGTGTCGCCGTCGTAGGGGCGCAGCGCCAACGGCGCGTTGAGCGCGCCGATCCACCGCTCCAGAGCCGCCATCTGGTCGTGTGCCAGCGCCTTGGTTGGGTAGAGCAGCAACGCCGTCGCGGTCGGATCGTCCAGCAAAGCCTGGAGTATGGGCAGCACGAAACCTAACGTCTTGCCGGAGGCAGTGCCGGTGGCGAGCACGACATTTTCGCCGCGCAGGGCTGCCACGGCAGCCTCCGTTTGATGGATGTAGGGTCGGGTGATGCCCAGCGCGCTGCCGGCCGCACTCAACCGCGCGTCCAGCGCAGCCGGCCAGGCCGCCGTCCGCGCCGGAGCGGTGGGCAACGTGCGCCATGCCGTCACATTACGGATAAAACGCGGGTCATCGCGCAATTCGGTCAACAGAGTAGCCAGGGTCATGGTTATTTTGAGTTTCTGGAACAAAGAACTACTGCTTTGTGGCTAAGTATACACCCAGATAAAAGTTATGCTCACTGCGAAGCAACTGCGCGGGAAGAAAAAAGTAAGCGGGTGATTTTTGGGTGCGCTGCGCGCGGGCCGGCCGCTAAGCACCCGCCGTTTTTTTAAACGCGATAGTCCTTTCTCCAATCGGGCCTTGACATTTAGCCATTAAATCGTATAATTACGATATAGAGTGGAATGATGATGATCAAGCAACTTTCGCCCAATGAACAACGGTTGGCGCAGATGCTCAAGGCGCTGGGTAACCCGGTGCGCTTCCAAATCATGCAAACGCTGGCGGAGCGCCAGAGTTGTATGACTTACGAGCTCGTCCAGACCACGCCACTGGCCCAATCCACTGTCAGCCAGCATCTCAAAGTGCTCCGTGAAGCCGGGTTGATCCACGGCGAGGTTGAAGGTCCAGCCACCTGCTATTGTATTGATCCGGCCGGCGTGCGCTGGCTCAAGCAGCAGATTGAGAGCTGGCTGCCCGGCTGCTGCGAGGACGATGATACGGAAACAGAACTTCCGGTGGTCTGCGCCTGCGCCCTAACGTAGGGCGCTCTTTTTTTTACCGATTTAAATCGTATTTTTACGATAAATATTTACAGGAGGGATCCGATGAGTATGACGACGGCAGCGACGGCTTATTTTGAACAGACGGCGGAACAATGGGACACCCTACGCGTCGGTTATTTCACAGAGGCGGTGCGCGCCACCGCCATCGCTAAGGCCTACCTGCGCCCGGAAATGACGGTGGCCGATGTCGGTGCAGGGACCGGTTTCATGGCGGCGGGGCTGGCCCCGCTGGTACATGAGGTCCATGTATTGGACGGCTCGGCGGCCATGTTAGCAGTCGCGCGGCGCAATTTGGCAGCCTTCGGCAACGTGATTTTCCACGAGGCTGACGGTCAGGCGCTCCCGCTGCCCGACGGCAGCCTGGATGCGGTCTTTGCCAACATGTACCTGCACCATTGCTCCGACCCGGCGGCGGCAATCCGTGAGATGACACGGTTGCTCAAGCCCGGCGGGCGGCTTGTCATTACCGATTTAGACGCGCACCCTTACACCTGGCTGAGAGACGAGATGGCCGATGTCTGGCAAGGTTTTGAACGGCCCCAGGTCGCCGATTGGTTCCGGGCGGCGGGTTTGGTTAACGTATTCGTGGATTGCACCGGGCAATCCTGCTGTGCCACCGCGCAACTTTCCACGGTGACCGACGAGGCCGGACGCACGGCCCAGATCGGCGTTTTCGTCGCGGTGGGAACCCGGCGCGTGACCGGGGCGCGCGAAGCGGTCGCCGCCGGGTACGGGGCGCTGGCGCTGGCTGGTTGTAGCTGTTCCACCGCCTGCTGCGACAACAACGCAGCCACTGTAGCCCAGCAGATCGGTTATGCGTGGGAGCAGCTGCAGGCTGTGCCGGCCGGGGCAGCGGATTTCTCCCTGGGATGTGGGAACCCGACGGCACTGGCGGCGTTACAGCCCGGCGAAACGGTCCTGGATATCGGCAGCGGCGGCGGGCTGGATGTTTTCATTGCCGCGCGGCAGGTCGGCGCACAGGGGCACGTCATCGGGGTGGACATGACTCCGGCCATGGTAGAACGGGCGACGCGCGCAGCGCAAACGGCCCAGCTGACCAACGTAGAGTTCCGGTTAGGCCAGGCCGAGGCCCTGCCGGTGGCAGATGGCGTGATCAATGTGATCCTCTCCAACTGTGTCATCAACCTCTGCGAGGACAAGGGGCGGGCGTTTGCCGAAGCGCATCGGGTCTTACAGGCCGGGGGGCGGCTGGTGGTAAGCGATGTAGTGACGGACGGCGCGCTCCCTGCTGCGCTGCGTGCCGATCTGACCGGCTGGCCCGACTGCATCCACGGCGCGCTGCCGGAGCAAGAATACCTGGATTTGATTGCCCAGGCTGGCTTCACGAACATCACGACGGCGCGCGGCATAGCGGGCGGCACAGTTAGCGACGTGCCGGTCTACAGCCTGTACGTCACCGCCTACAAAAACGCCGGAGAGTGCTGCCCCCCATCTGCCCCGACCGCCGGAGGCTGCTGTTCAGCCCCATGACCGGCCACTTTATCGACGTTCCCTTTCCATCCGCGACAGAAGCCCCGGCGCAGGCAGTGACCTGCGCTGGGGAATCTTGCCCGCTGGGACCGCTGACCAGCGTTGGAATAGGCGACGCTGAATTAACCCGGCAGAAACAACATAGCGACCGTGGCAATGGCCTGGGGCAGACCGTGCAACAGGGCCCCGGGCAAAATGCTCCCGCTGCGCTCGCGCACAAAGCCAAAGACCAGACCGCTGAAGACCGTCCAGGCCCCCCAGGCCCAGGTGACCTCCGTGGTGCTGCCGAGGAGCCAACGCAAGATACCTACATGGGTCAGCCCAAACAACAGGGCTGTAATCAGCGTGCCCCAGCCGAACGCCACCCCGTAAAAGCGGTAGGGTTTGCCAAACGCGGCATTCAGCCGGGACTGCATATAGCCCCGATAGAGAACTTCCTCGCCAAAGCCCACAAAGAGAGCGTAGGTCAGGAAGAGAACCGCCGCTTTGCCGATTATGGCCCCATCCGCCATGTGGCCGCTGAACAACAACAGGCCCGCCCCCCACAGTCCGCCGGCCGTGGCCAGGGGCTTCCGGCGCAGCGCCCAGACCAGAGTGAACAACAAACCCAGCTGGACGGTGGCCAGAAGCAAGGCTCCGCCCCAACTTTTGTGATCCACTCCCATGGCAAAGGGCATATTGGCTAAGACGACCGGGATAAAGCAGGTGGCAGCGATGTCTAACTGATAGCGCAGGGGCTTGAACGTGAGGCCATAAGTGGCCAGCGGCTGCCGCCGCAACCAGGGCAGGAGCAGGGAGACCGCGATCATGATTACGTAGACAAACACCGGGAAGGGAAACCCCAAAGCAGCAGTCTGCCAGGTCTCAAACTGCGGCAGCAGCCGGTACACGCCGAGGGTCAGCCCGGGGACAACGGCAAAGACGACCGATGTAACCTCTACGACCGCCAGGATTTTGCGCACGCTGGGCGACATGGCCTTTCTCCGCAATCCTTCTGATGGTTGCTGATTAAAGGGTCATTCCGTCTATTGTACAACCGGTGGGGAGCCGCGCCAGTTTTTACAGCTGCCGCCAGGTGAGGTTTGCCGAAATAAAGCATGACAGGCATTACTAACAACCGGTGATCAGATGAGGTATTATATGCAAACTATTGCATATTCAGGGTTTTGCATGAATCAAGAGGCTTACGTTCAACTGGCCGCCCGGCTCCAGGCATTGGCCCACCCGGTGCGCTTGCGCATCCTGGATGAACTGCGTTCCCAGGAAGCCTGCGTTTGCCACCTCCAGGCGGCCCTGCAACGGCCCCAGGTCTACATCTCGCAGCAACTCCGGGTGCTGCGCCAGGCCGGGATCGTGAGCGCGCGCCAGGATGGACAAAACGTCTTTTATCAGCTCTGCGATGCGCAACTGCGACATCTGCTGGAAGAACTGCTGGGACCGGAAGCACCGTCGTTACCACAGCCGGATTGCTCCTGTCCCCGTTGTCAGGCAGCTAAGGGTTAGTTCCCTGTGCAAAAAAGCAGGAAAATCTCCGGCCGGGGTTTTCTTCAGCCAATGGTTTCTTGGCGGCCTGGCGTGAGACATTCTTGAGTAAGCCCATGGCTGTGGCTGGACGTTGGTCGCTTGTTTGCAGGAGTCACATGGATGGCCTATCCCTGTATTCTATGCGGTACTGATTTAATGGCAACAGAAACCACAGCGGTCTGTTCGTTCTGCGGGCAAGTGGCGCCGATGGAATACCTCTGCCCCCACGGTCATGCCGTCTGTGAGGAGTGCCAGCTGGCGACGCCGCCGCAGGTGATTGAGCGCGTCTGCGCCGGTACCCACGAGACGGATCCAGTTGCCATCGCCAATCTCATCATGAAGCACCCGGCGATGATCATGCACGGGCCGTATCACCATCAGCTGATCGCGCCGGTGATGTTGGTGGCGCTGGCCAACAGTGGGCAGCGCCCGCTCCAGGCCGGGGAACTGGCCGTAGCGCGCAAACGCACCGAAGATATCCCTATCGCCGTCTGCGGCTCACGCGGGGAGTGCGGTACTGCCAGCAGCGTCGGCGCGCTGGTGGCGATCCTCACCCGCTCCTCGTATCTCAAGGACCGTGAACGGTCGCTGGCGTTGCGGGCTACCGGTCAAACCCTGCTGGCAATTGCCGACGCCGGCGGTCCCCGTTGCTGTAAGCAGAGTACCTACCTGGCGCTGGCAACAGCGGCGGATTTCTTGGCGCGCGAACTGGGCCTGGTGGTGCCGGTTCAAATCCGCTGCGAGTTTGCCGCGCAGAACGACGAGTGTAAGCGGGAGCGATGCGCCTACTACACGGGCGGGGCTCCTGAAAAACAGTAAAGACGTGTTGCGTATTCCGTTCACGCAACACGCCACAGGTACCACGTTCTACGTTCTACCATGAGAGGCTCATCACCGATGTTCTGGCGCTTGCTCCGTGACGGGATCACCGATGCCCACCACCACTTTGCCGTGGAGGAGGCGTTGGTCCGCCTGGTGGATGAAGGCGAATCACCGCCGACGCTGCGGCTGCGGCAGGTGCGCCGGGCCGTCTTCCTCGGCGCGATGCAGGAAGCTTGGTCGGAAGTGGATGTGGACTACTGCCGCACGCACGACATCAAAATCGTGCGGCGGGCTAACGGCGGCGGCGCGGTCTATCACGACGTGGGGAGTTTCTGCTTTTCGGCTTTTTTCCCGCGCGCGCTTTTCCCGCAGAGCGACGCTGAGCTCTACCCGCTCTTCGCCGCGCCGGTCATCCGCACCTGCGCCGATTACGGCCTGACCGCCACGCGCACCGGGCGCAACGATCTGCTTGTCGGCGGGCGCAAGATTTACGGTTCGGCGCAGCTGGCCTGGTACACGGCTTTTGTGCAGAGCGGCACCTTCCTGGTCAACATGGATTTTGACACGATGGCGCAGGCGCTCACGCCGCCCGCGCTCAAATTTGCCGATAAGGCCGCTCAATCGGTCAAGGAACGGGTCACTTCCCTGGAGCGTGAACTGGGACATCCGGTGCCGGTGGAGGAGGTGATGGCCCGGCTGGTGACGCACTTCACCGCCCTGCTGGGCCTGGAATGGACGCCCGGCGATCTGACGCCGGCGGAGACGGCGCTGGCAGCGGAGCTGCTGGCGGTGAAGTATGGGACGGAGGAGTGGAATCTGGGGACGCGGCGCACTTACAGTACCACGGTGGCAACCCGGACGGCAGCCGGGGTGGTGACGCTGGCGGCGGATTTGGATGGCGATGTGATCCTGGCGGCGCGGCTGCATGGCGATCTGCTGTTGAGCGACCAGGGTGTGGCGTTGAGCGCGCTGGCGCAGGCGCTGGCCGGGCAACGGCTGGCGACCGTGCCGGTGGTCGTGGAGCGGTCCGCGTTGCCTGGGGCGATCAAAGAGGCGGTGTTGAGCCTGCTGGCAGAACTGAAGCCGGGGACGTGAGACGTGAAGCGTGAAGCGTGAAACGTGAAGTAGTGAAACGTGAAACGTGAAGCGTGAGACGTGAGACGTGAAGCGTGAAATGTTTGCGTATGAGGTGGCCCTGTTGTCAAAATGAGCGCTAAACTGAAGCTGGAGGTCTATGTCGCCTCACCGCCGACCCGCAAGTGCCGGGCGCTGCTGGCGGTGCTGGAAACGGTGGTCAGCCGGCACCCGGAACAGTTGCAGCTGGTGGTCTTTGAGCGCGGGGCCGCCTGGAGTGAGCCGCCCAGCCCCGGTTTCCGCGCCGCGATCCACAAATGCAATGTCGTGCCGCTGTGCTACGTAGCCAATCAGTTCATCCTGGGCGCCAAAGTGGAGCGGCCCGTGCCCACGGTGGAGGAACTGGAAACGCACTTGTTGCCGCTCTTGCCAACGGAGGAATCATGATGGCCGAGAAAATCAAACTGGAAGCCTACATTGCCCGCCCGCCGACCCGCAAGTGCCGGGAGGTGGTGGCGGTGTTGGAGGAAGCCGTACGACTCCACCCTGAGGAGGTCCGCCTGGTGGTTTTTGAGCGCGGCGCGCCCTGGCCGGAACAGCCCTGTGAGGCCCTGCGCTTTGCCATGGACAAAGAAGAGGGGATCCCCTTGTGCTTTGCGGGGGGCAAATTCATTGTGGGGGCGCGCCCGCCCACCCTGGATGAGGTGGAGGCGAAAATTGCGGAAGTCCGGCGCGAGCGGGCGCAGTGGGGACGCTGAATCAAGGCGGAAGGATGAAGGCGAAAGGCTGAAAAATAAACAGGAGGAAACATGGTCTTGAATATCAAAGTTTTGGGGCCGGGGTGTTCTAAGTGCCAGCTGCTCAAGCAGCATGTGCATGAGGCTTTAACGTTGCTGGAAGAGGAGCTGCCGGAGCTGGAGGCCACGTTGCTGGCCGTGACCGATTATCAGGAAATCATGCAGTACCCGGTGCTGAGCACGCCGGCGTTGGTGGTGAACGAGCGGGTGCTTTCGTCGGGCCGGGTGCCGCTGACCAAAGAGATTGTAGGCTGGTTGCGCGCGGCGGCGCAGGCGGGTTGAAAGGCAAGGCTGCCCGTGGCGGCTGAGGAGTGGCAGGCCTACGTAGATGCTGAGGGGCGGTTGGTGTTCCCCCCGGAGGTCGCCGCGCGGTATGGCCTGCGGCCCGGCGCTCAGGTGCTCCTGGAAGAGGGCACCAATGCGCTGCGGCTGCGGCGACCGGTCACGCAGCTGGCGAAAGTCTACGTGGAGCCGACCAATCGCTGTAACCTGGAATGTCGCACCTGTATCCGCAACGTCTGGGATGAACCGCTCGGGCAGATGAGCGCGACGACCTGGGCGCATTTGCTGGAGAGCGTGGGCGCTCTGACACCGCCGCCCACGGTCTTCTTCGGCGGGCTGGGGGAGCCGCTCGCCCATCCGGCGCTGGTGGAGATGGTGGCGCAGGTCAGTGCGCTGGGTTGCCGGGTGGAACTCATCACCAACGGGACTTTGCTGACGGCCGACCTCTCGCACCGCCTGATCACGGCAGGACTCCATCACCTCTGGGTCTCGTTAGATGGCGCGACGCCGGAGAGCTATACCGATGTGCGGTTGGGCGCGGCGTTACCCCACGTCATCGCCAATCTGGCCGCTTTCCGCGATGCCCGGCGCGACGCGCCCGGTCCCCGGCCCCACATCGGGATCGCTTTTGTGGCCATGCGGCGCAACCTTGCCGATCTGCCGCAGGTGATCCGGCTGGGGCTGCGCCTGGGCGCGACCCATTTCCTGGTCAGCAATGTTTTCCCTTACAGCGCCGAACTGCGGGCAGAGATGTTGTATACGCGCGCGCTGACCGACATTGGCGCGCTCCCTTCCCAATGGGTCCCCCAAATCAAACTACCCCGCCTGGATTGGGATGAGCAGACCCACGCCATCTGGCTGGAGGTGTTGCGCCAGGGGCGGCAGGTGATTTTCACCGGCACCGATCCCACGGCAGTTTACGAACGTTGTCCTTTTATAGAAGGGGGTACCACCTCTGTGGCCTGGGATGGCAGCGTCAGTCCTTGCCTGCCCCTGCTCCACAGTTACCGGAGTTTCTTCTATGAGCGGGAACGGATTACCACCCGTCACAGCCTGGGCAATGTGAACGAGACGCCGTTGCTGGCGCTCTGGGACTCGCCGGCCTATCGGGACTTGCGGGCGCGCGTGCAGCGCTTTGATTTCTCGCCCTGCATCGCCTGCGGCGGCTGTGAGCTGGCCGAGGCCAATCAAGAGGATTGCTTTGGCGATCCATTTCCCACCTGTGGTGGTTGCCTCTGGTCGCGGGGCGTGATCCAGTGCCCTTAAATCTGGCTCGCCTTGACAGATCTTCAGGTGGTGCTATCATTACATTCAGTTTTTTGAATATAAAAGGCTTAGGATGACAGGCGTATGGAGACCATAGAGGCCAGTGCAGCGCTGTTCAAGGTGTTGGCGCACCCCACCCGGGTGGCCATTTTGCAGCTGCTCCGCGATGGTGAAGCCTGTGTCTGCCATCTGGAGGCAGTTTTAGGGGTGCGGCAGGCCTATCTTTCGCAACAGCTGGCGGTGCTGCGGGAAGCCGGTCTGATTACCGGGCGGCGCGAGGGTTGGAATGTCTATTATGACATCGCCCGCCCCGAAATCTTCGCGGTGCTGGATGCGGCGGTGCCGCTGCTGCCGGCCATGGCCTCGGAAGAGGTCACTCTGGTATCGCTATCGCCGCCTCATTGTGCCTGTCCTAAGTGTCAGGCGAACCGGGCCTCCTGAGGGAGGCTTTTTTGAGGCGGCAAAATATCGCGTTTTTTGAATGCGATTAATTTGAGGAGTGATGGATGAACTGGCTTGCTTATCTGGCACACGTTTTACAAACCGGGGTGGGAAACCTGGCCGCTTACCTGGCGGCGCATGTGCTCCTTTGCCTGGTGCCGGCCTTCTTTATCGCCGGCGCGATGATGGCGCTGTTGCCCAAAGAGGTGGTCACGCGCTACCTGGGCCGCACGGCCTCCAAGTGGATTTCATATCCGGCGGCGCTGGCCGGCGGCTTCCTGCTGGCGGTCTGCTCCTGCACCATCCTGCCGCTCTTTGCCAGCATCTACAAGAAGGGCGCGGGCCTGGGGCCGGCCCTGACCTTTATGTTTTTTGCCCCGGCGAGCAATATCCTGGCGATTTTGTTTACCGGCGTCCAGATTGGGATGGATGTGGCTGTGGCGCGTATCCTCCTCTGCATGGTCTTTGGGGTTGCCATCGGCCTGATCATGTCCTGGCTGTTCCGGGAAGAAGAGGCCGCCCGCGATCACGAGGGGATAGACCCCTTTGCCCAGACGGCCACCGTACCGGCTACCACGTGGGTCTTCTTTGGCCTGTTGGTGGCGGTGCTCATCGCCGGGACGCTACAAGTCGGGCTGCTCAAGAACAGCTACTTTACGTTCATGGTGGGGGGTGGTCAGGTGCTGGCAGCCGGGCCAGAAAGCACCATAGCCCATTGGGCCTACGCTCTGCAAACCTGGTTAGATCAGGTAGTGCCCCCCAATCCGGCGCTGGGCATTGAGGGGGTCAGCGTCCACGGCCTCTTCCTGATCGGGTTGCTGGCCGTGATCGGCGGCACGGCCTGGAAAGGGTTGAATCAAATTGACGAGGGTTTCACCCCCTGGACCTACCTGGCGCTGGGGATTATCAGCCTGACTCTTATCGTGGCGGCTTTCAAGGTGCAGGCCCTGCCGGCCGGGTTACAGGTCGGCGTGACCGGTAAGCTGATCGCCGAGGTGGGGCTGCTTGCCGCGCTCTGGTGGATGGCGGTCAACAAAATGGAGCGCGAGCAGCTGCAAGAGTGGCTGGGGGAAGTCTGGCGCTTTATCAAGCAGATCATCCCGTTGTTGCTCACGGGCGTTTTCCTGGCTGGGATCGGGCGGGCCCTGGTGCCTCCGACCTGGATTCAAGCGATTGCCGGGCAAAATACCGTCTGGGCGAACCTGGCCGTGGTCATCTTTGCGGTTTTCATCTACTTCCCCACGCTGGTGGAAGTGCCGGTGGCACAGACTTTCCTGGCGCTGGGGATGCACCGCGGCCCCCTGCTGGCCTACCTGCTCTCCGACCCCGAGCTGAGCCTGCAATCGGTGCTGATCACGCAATCCATCATTGGGAAAAAGAAAACCGCCGTCTATGTGGGACTGGTAGCCCTGTTCAGCACCGCTGCCGGATTGCTCTTTGGGGCTTTCGCCGGGCATTAGCGTTATAAAGCGTTATTTTCAAGGGAGGTTAAGATGGAGATCAAGATTTTAGGGATGGGATGTCCCAAATGTCAGAAGCTGGAGGAAATGGCTCGCGCGGTCGCGGCTGAGCTGGGAATCCAGGCCACTTTTACCAAGGTCAAGGATATGGACGCGATCATGGCCTATGGGGTTGCTTTGACCCCGGCGCTGGTTGTGAACGAAGCGGTCAAGGTGTCTGGGCGGCTCCCTCGGCCTGACGAGCTCCGCGCCTGGCTGCAAGCGGCTCAAGCGGGAGGGGAATGATAGCATGACTACTCCCAAGCGCGTGCTCTTCCTCTGCACGGGCAACTCGGCCCGCAGCCAGCTGGCCGAAGCGTTGACGCGCCACTACCTGGGCGACCGCTGGGAACCCTGTTCCGCCGGGACCAAACCGGCCCCGCAGGTCCACCCGCTGGCTGTGCGGGTGCTGGCCGAACTGGGGATTGACGCCTCCGCGCAACGGCCCAAATCGCTGCTGGAGTTTCGCCAGACCCCCTTTGATCTGGTCATCACCGTTTGCGATAGCGCCGCCCAGAATTGCCCGGCCTGGCTGGGCGAGGGCCACAAAGTCCACCTTGGCTTCCCCGACCCGGCCGTGGCCACCGGCACCGAGGAGGAGCAGCTGGCCGTCTTCCGGCAGGTGCGGGATGCCATCCGCGCCCAGGTCCTCGCGTTCCTGGAGCAGTGGGAGGCCCCGCCGCCCTCGCCGGGACGGTTCCGGGTGAGCCTGTAAGCCGGGAAGATCGGGGATTCGCCGTCCACGAATCGGGACACGAATCACGAGTCACGTTTCACGCATCACGCATCACGGGTATTGAAGACCGGGCCGGGCTGTGGTACAATACAGCCCGGCGACGGTTTTATGAGTGGTCTGGGGTCCGTCGTCCGTGGTCTCTGGTCAAAGGGTGATTGGGGAGGCAATCAGGCGCATGGCTGAACAGAATGGTATCTTGTTGGAAGTGCAAGATTTGCATCTCACGCGGGAAGACCGCGAGATTCTGCGTGGGGTGGATTTGCAGGTAGCACGCGGCAGCGTCCACGCGGTGCTGGGGCTGAACGGCTCTGGCAAATCTACCCTGGCTTACACGTTGATGGGCTGCGGCGGCTACACACCCGATGCCGGCACGATTGTGCTGGATGGCGTGGAGATCACCCGCCTGGGGATCACCGAGCGCGCCAAACAGGGGTTGACCTTGGCCTGGCAGGAGCCGGCCCGCTTTGAGGGGCTGACCGTAGCGCGCTATCTCAGCTTAGGGATGAAGTGGCCCGACATGGCTCGCATCCGCCAGGCGTTGGAGGCAGTGGCGCTCAACCCGGCAACTTACCTGGGGCGTTACGTGGATGAGTCGCTCTCCGGCGGGGAGCGCAAACGGGTAGAGCTCGCTTCTATTTACGCGATGCAGGCCAAACTGGCGATCCTGGACGAGCCCGATTCAGGCATTGACGCGCTGAGCCTGGATGATATCGCCCGGCTGATCCACCAGATGGCCGAGGAAGGGACAACCGTGCTGCTGATCAGCCATCGCGACGAAGTCGTTGCCATCGCCGACGCCGCCTCGCTCATCTGTGAGGGGCGCATTTTAGATACCGGCGACCCGGCGCGCATCTGCAACCGGTACACCGGTTGCTGCCGGCCCTGCGAGCATACGGAGCTGGTGGAAGAGGGGGTGGCTTATGAGCGCCTCTAAAGCGGCCTTGCACGCAGCCCGCCAGGCCCAACCGGCGAGCGACTTTGAGGCCATCCTGCGCGCTTACGAGCGCTCCGGCGGCAACCCTGATTTCCTCAAGTCGTCCAAAATTGCCAGCCTGATCATCAGCGGCAACAAGGTGTTGGGCGTCAACCGGCTGCCGGGGATCAGCGCCGAGGCCGAAGCGCTGCCCGACGGCGTTAAAATCGCCCTGGCGATTGCGCCGGGCGCGCGGTTTGAGAACCCAATCCACCTCTGCTTCGGGGTGATCCCGGCGGAGGGGGTGCAGCGGATCCTCGTGGATTTTGAGATCGGCGCGGGCGCTGAGGTGGAGTTCACGGCGCACTGCACCTTCCCCAACGCTATGAAAGTGCAACACATCATGGAGGGGAAAATCCACATCGGCCCGGGCGCGACGATGCGCTACAAGGAGACGCATTATCACGGCGAGAGCGGCGGTGTGGAGGTGCTGCCGCGCGCTCAGGTGACGGTAGACGAAGGCGGCAAGTATTTCACCGAATTCAACCTGAGCAAAGGGCGCGTGGGACGGATGGAATTTGATTACGTCGTGGACGTGGGCGCGCATGGTCTGGCCGAGTTGACCGCGAAGGCGTTGGGCTATGAGGATGATGAGATCGTTGTCCGGGAGACAACCCGGCTCAACGGCGAGTATGCGCGGGGGATGGCGAAATCGCGCATTGCCGTGCGCGACCGGGCCCGCAGCGAGGTCTACGGCACGACCGAGGGCAACGCGCCCTTCGCGCGGGGACATGTGGATTGCATTGAGATCGTGCGGGGGCGCGCCATCGCCAACGCTGTCCCCGTCGTCAAAGTGACGGATGACCGGGCGATGGTCACGCACGAGGCCGCTATCGGCACCGTTGGCAAGAAAGAGCTGGAGACGCTCATGGCGCGCGGTCTGGAAGAAGAGGCCGCCGTGGATGTGATTGTGCGCGGGATGTTGGGGGAATAAGCTGCCGCCGGTGATCTGTCCCTGGGGCGGTACACATGACGCTGTCTTTATTGGGAATTCCCCATGAACTGGCGTTCACCAGCCGTGGGATGAAAATTGGCTCGTAGTAACGCGCTTCAGCGCGTTGGACGGCGCTAAAGCGCCTGACTACAAGCAAAGCGCTATTTTCAAAGGAGAGAAATGGACGCAGCCCCGCTGAGGGTGGAGAGCTATAATCGGGACGCCTGGGATCGCCAGGTGGCCGCCG
>CAYTGR010000037.1:0-17800 GCA_964437445.1 uncultured Anaerolineales bacterium
TACTACGCCTCGCACGCCACCGACATCGCCACCGGCATGGTCTTCGCCATGGACCTCACTCCGTTGGTGGCGGATCCGACGTTGGAGATCGGCGCTTACGTGCAGGGGTACATGGAGCGGTTCGCCGCCGAGGTGCAGCACCGGATCCAACAGTTCGGCTAAACGGGGGACAACAGAGAAAGCGTTACCGGAATGGCTCACACTGACAAACTCCGCGGCTGTCTGCGCTACGGCTGCCTGGGCAGCCTGGCGTTGCTCCTGCTGCTGTCCTTGATCGCCGGCGGGCTGGCGTTGAGTAACCGCCGGTTACCGACCCACTCAGCGGAAACTGCCCGGCTCTCCGCCAACGAAAAGGCACGCCTGGCCGAGGCCATTCACCTGCGGCAGACGCTGGGCGACACCGTCTGGCCAGGTTGGGGGACAGCGGAAATTCCCATTATCGTCTACAACGAGGAATACGCTTTCCTGGTCGGCTATCCCGATCCACCCACCGGTTGGTTGAAGATGCCACAACGGGAGCCGCGTGGTGGCCCCTGGGAAGTGACGCCGGACGATACGTTCGCCGGGCAACCCTATTATCGCCAGCGCCTCTCGGATCCGGAGCGCACGCCGGAAAATTTCACCGTGCTGGTCGGTGAGCGGTGGGTTGCCACCATGGAAACCCACGAGTATGCGGAAATCGCCTTTTACGCCGACCTCCGCGAGGAGTTACCCCCCTTGGTGCGAGGGGTATTCCCGTATCGTCTGGTCTGGCGGTTATTGATGGGGGAGGCCGAAAAATATGTGAGCGGCCTGGAACACGAGGCGTTTCACGCCTGGCAAGGGACCGTCGTTCCGGAGCGGTTGGAAGCGGCCGAGGAGATCAACCGTGAGGAGGGCTCCTATCCTTGGGATGAGCTGGCCCTGACCAGCGCCTGGACAGAAGAGATGGATCTGCTGCTCCAGGCTGTACGCGCGCCCTCCGAGACCGAGGCCGGCGCTCTGGCCCAGCAATTCCTGGCGCGACGAGAGGCCCGGCGTGCCGCGCTCGGCCTGAGTCCCGTCCTGGTGGATTACGAACGCCAGCGCGAGTGGCTGGAGGGGCTGGCCAAATACGCTGAGCTGGCGCTGACCAAAGCAGCGGCCGTCACGCCCGGTTATGAACCGGCGCCGGACCTGCTCGGCGATTCGGACTTCCGGGGCTACGCCCAAAGTGAGCGTTTTTGGTCACAACAGCTCAGCGAAGCGAGCCGCACTGCCGGGCGCTCTGAAGAGACCCGTTTTTACTACAGCGGCCTGGCTCAGGCCGCGTTGCTGGATCGCCTGACGCCCGGATGGCAGACCCAGGTGTTGGAGCCGGGAATGACGCTGGAAACGCTCTTGCAGGCAGCCGTGCGTTGAGCTGCTGTGTGAACCTATTGTAGCCAGTTTGTGAGTGAGGATGCCGTCTCCTGGCGGCGTCCTCACTCACAAAGCGACATTCTTCCAAAGCAAATTCCCCCCTTGACTCTCGTCCCACACGAGGGCGTATACTCAAGACATATCCCAGCGCGCGGGAGAGCAAATGTTTAAAATAGGAGATTTCTCTAAATTCAGCCCGGTCTCGGTGAATACGTTACGGTATTATGACCAACTGGGTCTGCTCAAGCCGGCACGGGTGGACCGTTTTACCGATTACCGCTACTACTCGGCTAATCAATTGCCCCGGCTCCACCGGATTCTGGCGCTCAAGGACCTCGGCTTCACTCTGGAGGAAATTGCCCGTTTCCTGGAAACCGCTCCGGTGGTGGAGGAACTGCGCGGATTGCTCCAGCTGAAGCGGGCCGAGGTTGAGCGCCAGGCACAAGCGGAGCTGGCGCGACTGGCCCGGGTGGAGGCCCGGCTGCGATATCTTGAGCAGGAGGGTAAAATGCCGCAGCACGAAGTAGTTTTGAAGACCATTGAGCCGCAATGGGTGGCCACAGCCCGCGCTGTCGTGCCGACCGTTGCGGAAATGCCGGAACGGTGTGGCGCGATGTTCTACGCCGTTTACACCTGGATGCGCGCCACGGTATCCGGCCAGCGGACGTTTGTCTCTCTTTATATTACAACTCTGAATATACCGAACACGATATTGACGTGGAAACCGCGGCCCTGGTCGTGGCGCTGCCCGCCGAGCCGGTTGTCGCCGCGCCGGGCGACACGGTGGTGCTACGCCAGCTGGAAGCCGTGTCGCAGATGGCCTGCACAGTCCATCACGACTCGCTGGATTACCTGTTGCAGGCCTACGCCGCCATCGGCCAATGGATCCAGGCCAACGGGTATCGCATGGTCGGTCCTTGCCGGGAGATCTACCTGCAAGGCCCGCACGGCGACAACCCCGTCACCGAGATCCAGTAGCCGGTTGAAAAAGGATAACACAGGCAAGCAAGAATAACGCTATTCCCCAAAGCAACCGCGGCCGGTCTCTGACCGGCCGCGGTCACATCAGGTCGCGGGTGCACCTCCTTTCTTATTTTGCTATCTGACCGGCGACTTTGTTTCTTGTGGTGGTAGCGCCCAAGCGCCGGCCATGGACGTGGCCTCTTGGTTATTGAGATTGGGCGCTTTGCCCGCCAAGCAGCGTGGTAGAAGCGAGGTAGGCGCTGCGCTGGGCGACGAAGTTGAGCACTTGGGTCACGGCGGCCTCGTAGCTGGCTGAATTCACCAAAGCGCGTTCCTGGTTGGTCTGGCGTACCAGGGTCGCGTATTGCTCAATCTGCTGCGTGAGTGCCCCGCTGGCAAAAGTGGCTTGATACACCTCCTGAAGTTTCTGTTCGTAGAGCGCCAGGAAGCTGGGCGTGGCCATAAAGCGTGTCACCAGGGTATTCGCGCCGCCGCCCGCGCCACGGCCGCCTCCCAGCCCCATCCTGCGACCACCGCCCATGCCCGGCTGGCTCTGAGCCTGGAAATACAGATCGTAGCTGGCAGCCTGGCTGCCACCGGAGAGCTTGCCCAGGCTCTCGTTAGCATCCCACATCAGCAGCGTGAAGCGTTCAGCCAGATCGTTGTAATACAGGTAGTAGTTGTTGTTCATCCCGGCAATGGAATCGGTATTCACCAGCAGGTTGTTGAGCGCCAGGTAGGTGGCAAAGGCTTCCACATCCAGATAGTCGGGCAGCTCGCTTGCAAAGGTGGCGTCGTCAGATTCATCCAGGAAACGCATGAATTTAATCAACGGGGCCAGGTCGGCGTCGTTGACGCGGGTCTGCTGCGTGAAGCTGGTAGCATAGGCGCTGGGATCTTCGCCCTGGTAACTCAGCGTCGCGCCCAGTTCAGCTTTGTAGAGTATGCCATTGGAATAAGGGAAATACCGGGCCAGATAGGTTTCGTCAATCACCTCCGATAGAACAAAGAGTTGCTCCTCGCCGTCGTTGAGCCGCACACCGGCGTAGGCTGTTTGCGTGGCGGGCAAGCCTGCCAGGCGCGCCATGGCATTTGTCACCGGTTCCTGGAGCATGGCGGCATCACTGGAGATGCCGTAGGTACGGATTGCCAGGAAGCGATAGCCCTGGTAGGACTGAGCGCTGACAAATTCGTCAAATTTGAGCAGCAGGGGGATTTTGGCCGTGTTGCTGGCCGCGGCGGTGTCTACCGGTTGCGCCGCCATCGGTCCAGCGCCGGCCTGCGGTCCTGCCGGCTGGGCAGGCATTTGCCCATTGCCGGCCGGCGGCGCTTCTGGCTGCTGGCCTGCTGGGAACGCCGGGCGCTCGCCCTGCGCGGGCCGGTTCGGCGGATTCACCTGCTGTGGCTGTGCGCCGGCTGCGGGAGCCTGTCCCGCCCCGCCGGGCAGCTGTCCTCTGTTTCCTCCGCCACCTCCGCCGGGCATTTGCCTGCCACCTCTCCCCACGGCGGTTTGCAGCGAGGCGTTGCCCTTCAGCCGGAGGCCCACGTTGTTTACACGCACCCCATCAATGATGACATCGGCATGGAAGTAATCCTTCGCGCCTGTCTCTTGATAGGTGGTGAGCATTTTCTGGTAGTCCTCCTCGTCTATCAAGATTTGGACGCTGTGGACCAAAGTCTCGTCAAACAGGGCCACGTCGTTGGTGTAGTTCCGGCCCACACCCAGGCTGGCGCTATCCAGCACGCCCGGCACGGTGTAAGCAATGATGCGTTGGTTGCCCAACCCGGCCACCAATCCTCCCAACAGCAGCCCCAGGGCAATCAGTAAGCGGTAATGGCGTCTGAACCTAAGCCTCATGGTGCCCTCCAGACCTCAAAACCACTTCATTCCTTTCTCCATCTCTCCATCATCCCTCGCTTTCGCCCTCCAGCCTTATTTTACAGATCGGTGCTGTTGTAACCTGCGATCAACGTGACCCGATTGTTACCGTTCAGCTTCTTAATCGCAGCCAGGAATTCCTGGAGCTGGCTCTGCTTTTTTAGCCCCACGCTGTAAGTTAACTCGGTCAGGAGGCCGCCATGTACCGAATCCACGCTGATCAATTCTGAACTGCTGGTATATTTAACGAACAGATCGTCAAAGAGCGTGTCAAAGGGTGCATCGTTGGGGACCTGAACTCTCAGAATTTGGCTGACGACCTGGCGCGCGTACCAGTTGAAGCGGTTCATGATCAGGATGAGCAGGCTGATGACGACGGCCGCGATGATCGCCAGCAAATAAAACTTGGTGCCAACAGCCATCCCAATCGCCATCGTGAAAAAGATAAAGCCCACGTCCCGCGTCTCCTTGACGGCGTTGCGGAAACGGATGATGGAAAGCGAGCCGACCAGTGCAAAGGCGCGGGCGATGTTGGAGCCGACGATTAACATGACAATGGCAACCACCATGCCGTTCAGGACCAGAGTTTGCACGTAGCTCTGGGTGTAAGAGGCCCCGCGATGCGTGATTTGGTAAACCCGGCCGATCCAGGCACACAGGGCAAAGCTCAGCACCAAACTGAGCACGACATCAGTGACCGAAAAAACGCCGGTCAAATCTTCAAAATTGAACAAGGTGTTAAAAATATCCACGTTAAGCCTCTTCCCCATCAAGAATTGACCATACACTGATAGCCGGCCACCACTAAACGCTCGGCTGGCGTGGGCCAGTGCTGGGCCAGCTCAATGCTGCGACAATATTTGCTCACCCGGATCAGGTTCAGGTTATAGGCCGCCACCAGTTCCGTAAGCCAGTAAGGAATGCGCTCGTTGACCTTAATTTCCAGCACCGTCCATCCGGCAGGGAACAGCGGTAACCCACTTTGTTTGGCCCCTAATTGGGAGGGGGTGGTGCGATAGCTTAAATCGTGGTCAAAAGTGACGCGCAGCCCCACATCGTAATCGGTGCCGACCAGCGCTTGCCGGGCGTAACGGACCACACTGACCGGGCGCAGGTTGTATTGCCAGGTCAGGCTGGCGACCTCTTCCACAACTGCCGCATCTTCCGGCGCATGGTCGGGAATCTCGCGTGCATTGCAGAGCTGCAGCGCCGCGCTGTAGGGCAGCACCGCCCGCCGTTTCTGAGTCACCCGGTCCACGCGTTGTTTGATTTCCACGAATACCGGCGTCGTCTCGGTCAGCGGGGCGCTGTTTTCGTAGTAGCGGATGCGCAGCTTGCGCCGGAACCTGAGGCCATCCATCTTTTCCCAATAGCACTGATAATCAGGGCTGTCATAGTAAAGACTGGCAACATAATAGACCCCGTTGGCATCACCATGGTCGTCCGGCACCAGGTAAGCGCAGAGTTCTTTCTTGAACCGTTCCGCCGTCTTGAGCGGCACCAGATACTTCAACTCAAAGCGATTGAATTTGCGGATGATATGGCTTAGGTTTGACATGCCTCACCTAACCGCCACAGTCGTAGAGCGAAACCTGCGTCCGGCCCGGCCCCGACGCGCCACCGCCGGTGGCGCGCTCCGGTTCTGCCGTCGTACCATCTGGAGTTCCCACATTGCTTGTCGTCGCCTCAAATCCCTGGACGGCGGTGCAGGCCGTGGTAATCCAGGCCGAAAGATCCGTCTGGTTGCTGAGGCCGCCATTGCCGCTCCAGTAGATGTAACGCAGTCGGCCCGTCTCCACCAGCTGCGCTAATTGATTCGCAGTGACCACCTGATCAGCTCCTTTAAACCCACCCAGATACAAAACGGGCCGTCCGGTCGCCAGCACGTAATCGGCACCCTGCATGGAACTGGGGACTGCCATCAGATAAAAAGTATTCTGGGTGCGTGGCTCCAGATAATCCAGCAACGCCTGATTGACCTGCACATACCGGTTCGCGGAGCCGGAGGACTTCCCCCCATACGCGCTTGGTAAAGAAGAATTCGCGCTGGCGTTGAGGTTGGTCAAACCGGCCCAGATTCCTGGGGTGACCAACAAGGCTGCCACCAGCCAGGCCAACCCGGCCAGCGCGCCGCGACTCAGACGCTGGCTTACAGTCGCCGCAACCAGCAGCCCGGCACCGGCGGCCGCCGACGCCAGTACCCAGGGCAGCCAGGCCACGGTGCTGAGGTACGCTTGTGCCGTAGTCACCTGAAGCCATAAAGTACAACCTGCCCCGGCCAACAGCAGTCCCAGGGCCAGCCAGGGCCGGCGCTCGCGCAGCCGCCATGCCTGCACGACCCCGATCCCGACCAGGGCGGCCAGCGGCGCGCCCAGAATGATGAGATAATATTCGTGATAGTATTCAGCGACACTGAAGAAAACTCCGCCCGTTACCAACCAGCCGCCCCAGAGTACCAGAGCTTGATGGTAGGGGGCCAGCGGCCAGCTCAGCCGGGCACTCAGCAACAGCAGGAGCGCGCCCGCCAAACCAAGGGGCAACAGCCAGCTCAGCTCCTTGCTGAGCGGTGGGATGAAGAGCCGCCAGGGGCCCGGGTCCCCGGTACTGCTGGCAGCCCCCCGCGTGCCGCCCGGTGTACCGCCGCCGGCCGGTTGGCTCCTGGTGTTCCCAGCTCCGCCCGCTTGAGAGCCCCGGCCGGCGCTCCCGCCGAGCTGGCCGGCGGGAGCGCCCCCATTGTTCCCGCCGGGTCTGACCGGTGGTAAATTGCCGGCTTGCGCAGTTCCTGCCCCTTGGGAGTCCACAGGACGAGCACTGGCCGTTTGATTGCTGCGCCCGTTGACCATGCCGAGCAGCCGGTTCATGCCGTTATAGCCCACGATAAGACTCAGTTCCGAGTTATCGCCACTGCTCCCCACGTAAGGGCGTTGTTCCGCCGGCGTCAGGTCCACGGCCACCGCCCAGGAAAACGAAACGACCAGCAACAGCACCGAAGCCAGCGCCAGCCGCCCTGCTTTGCGCCACAGGCGCTCCGTCGAGCCCAGGAAATAGAGCGCGTAAAACGCCGGCAGCGCCAGATAAGCTTCCAGCATCTTGATGTTGAACCCGAGACCGACCAGGCCGGCTCCCAGCAGCAGGTAACGGAGTTTGCCGGTCTCGGTGGCTCTGATAAACGCCCAGGCTGCCAGCAACAGGGCCAGGACCAGGGTGCTGTCCATTGTATTGTTCCGGTCGGTGGCGACGGCAATTGGCGTGATTGCCAGCGCCAGTGCCGCTAGCAGCCCCGCGACGGCACCGAACGATCGCTGGACCAGATGGTAGAGGACCACTACCGACAAAACTCCCGCCAGCAGCTGCGGCAGCAACACGCTGAAGCCATTGACGCCCAGAAAGTACGCCGCCATTGCCTGAAGCCAGAGGCCGACCGGCGGCTTGTCCACACTGACCGCTCCGCCGGGTTCGGCCGCCACAAAGAAGAAATTGTGCCAGGATTTCAGCATACTGGTCACCGCGGCCGTATAGTAATGGTTGCTATAGCCCAGCGACTCCAGGTTGGCAAAGCGCAGCCCGGCTGCTAAAGCGACAACGGCGGTGAGAGCCACCCACCGCATCACTCTCTCGCGCGAGATCGGCAGCCTATTCTCCGATCTGGCCTTGGGGGTCTCCGTTTCCCCCCATGGTAATCTCATAATTAAGCTTCCCCCCTTGCTGATAACCTCACAGTAGCCGAGCTGTCCATTCGGATAGAGCATCATCTGAGAAAAGACGTCCCCCATCCCATAAAGTCTCTATGCTAACATTCTACAAAGCGAAACTGTGAGGATGCCAAGAAGAAGCTGAGAGGAGGCTGAGAAAAATCCTTATTGCGGTGTCATTAAGAGCAGTTCACAGGGATTTCTCAGCTAAAGGTTGTATAATACGTAAGATTTACGTCATGAGCGCCGAAAAGTGACCGCCACTTCTTCATAAATAACAATAACGAGTATCTTTGCAACTTGGTCGTGCTCAAATGGAAGATCTTATGGTAATATCGGGTCAGGAGTTATGGATATGCCAACGGTGTTAATTGTGGACGATGACCAAAAGCTGCTCAAGATGTTGCAACGCACCCTGGTCTACGAGGGGTTGCATGTGATCACTGCTGTGAATGGCGAGGAAGCTCTGGCCCAGGTGGACGCCTGCCAGCCGGAGGTCATCGTCCTGGACTGGATGATGCCCAAGATGGACGGGCTGACCGTGGTACAGCAGCTGCGCGCCGAAAACAACCAGACCTTTATTCTGATGTTGACCGCCCGTGACGCATTGGAAAACCGGGTGGAGGGGCTGGAAAGCGGCGCCGACGATTACCTGGTGAAACCTTTCGCCCCAGCCGAATTGGTGGCGCGCGTTCACGCGCTGCTGCGCCGGGTCGCGGCTCAGCCCGCCAGTCAATCCCTGACGTTTGCGGGTCTTTACCTTGACCCTCCCACCCACGAAGCCCGTCTGGATGAAACCAGGCTGGAACTCACACCGACCGAATTTGAGCTGTTGCACTACTTCATGCAGCACCCCCGCCAGGTTTTGGAACGGGCGCAGATTTTGAACACGGTGTGGGGGTACGATTTCGGCGGTGACGACAATGTTCTGGAGGTGTACGTAGGTTACCTGCGTAAAAAGTTAGAGGCCGGCGGTCATGCGCGCCTGATCCACACGGTACGCGGGATCGGGTACGTCCTGCGGGTGGAATAATGTCAATTCGCTTACGCCTGACCCTGCTTTATACCCTGATCCTGGCGCTGACGTTAGTTGTCTTTGGTGCTGCCCTTTACACCATTCAGGCCCAGGATTCATTGAATGCGCTCCAACGCGACCTGAGACGCAGCGGCGAAACGTTGACCCGCTCTCTGGGAATGTACCTGAATCCGGTCCCCCTGATGCAGTCAGGGCCGCCGCCCCCGCGTCCCCAACAAACCCTGACCGGTGAGCAGACTTTCAAGGACCTGCGCGAACGTGAAATTGCGCGGGTGTTGGATACCCAGGGGAACTTCGTCGCCAGCCCACCGGGTGGCGCAGAAGAGGCCTTGCCACTCAGCGCGGCTGGCCTGCAGGCCCTGCAAAACCGGCAGGAATGGTGGGAGGACACCACGGTGACAGGGGAGCACCTGTTGATCTACAATCGCCCGGTCATTGTGGATGACCAGGTGCAATACATTGCCCAGGTCGCTCGCCCCCTCACCGAACGCGACCGCGCGCTGGCAACTCTCGGCCGCACCTTAGTTGTGGCGGGTTTGCTGACCATCGTGGCGGCCTTTGGCATCGGTTGGGTACTGGCCGGGGTCACGTTGCGCCCCATCCATCACATCACCCGGACCGCGCAGGCCATTGGCCGTGAGAGCGACTTCACCCGGCGCGTGAACTACACCGGCCCCAACGATGAAATCGGCCAGCTGGCAACCACCTTTAACACCATGCTCTCCCAGTTACAAGAAGCCTACCAGCGCGTCAGTCAAGCGTTGAGCCTGCAACGCCGTTTTGTGGCCGATGTCTCCCATGAGCTGCGCACGCCCTTGACGACGGTACGCGGCAACCTGGCGCTGTTGCGCCGTGATCCTCCTCTGCCCGCTGAAGAGCAGACCGATATTCTCACCGACCTGGTTGAAGAAAGTGACCGCCTGATCCGCCTGGTCAACAACTTGTTGATTCTGGCGCGTGCCGATGCCGGCCACAATTTAGCGCGAGAACCCATTCCCCTCGCGCCGGTGGTGGCGGAGGTTTGTCGCCAGGCCCGGCACCTGGATCAGCAGCGTGAAATCGCCGAAGCGATCCCGGATGTCACCGTGCTGGGTGACCGGGACGCCCTCAAGCAAGTGTTGCTGATCCTGCTGGACAATGCGCTGAAACATTCCCAGGGGACCATCACCATCACAGCCGAAGCCGTGGGAACGCAAGTGGCCCTCCGGGTTCGTGATCACGGTCCGGGGATCGCCCCCGAGGTTCTGGAGCATGTCTTTGATCGTTTTTATCGTGGCCCTGTGGATGCGACCATCCCCGGGTTTGGCCTGGGACTTTCCATCGCTAAGTCTCTGGTTGAAAGCCTGGAGGGCACAATTGGGATTGAAAGCCAGCCGGGCAGCGGTTGTACGGTGCAGGTCCGGTTGCCGCAAGGCCCCGCCATTGAAATACCACCCGCTTCGCGTTGAGCGCAAACAGCAGCCTGACGCACGTTTACCCGCTCCATTTTGACAAAACCAGACTTTATGGTACTCTTGTAAAGTCAAAAGTCAAGGGAAACCAGGCCATCATGATCGTTCTAACTGCCAGCCAGAGCCGTCGTACCGGAGCGGAGCCAGTCCCACTGGGTCGGCGCGCTCAGCTATAGGCCAAATCTCATTCGTGTTCCAGAGCCAGCCCCCCACGTGGGGGCTGGCTCTTTTTAGTTTGGAGTAAGGCGCTTGAGCGCCGCATCCATCCTTAAACCCAATTATTTTTTAGGAGGCACCATGAAAGGCAACATCAAAAAAGTCGTGCTGGCTTATTCGGGCGGCCTGGATACCTCGGTCATCGTGCCGTGGTTGAAGGAGCATTACGGCTGTGAAGTCATCACTTTCACTGCCGACGTCGGGCAGGGAGCCGATGAACTGGTCGGCCTGGAGGAGAAGGCGCTGGCGACCGGGGCCAGCAAAGCGTACATCATGGACCTACGGGAGGAGTTCCTGACCGAATACGCCTTCCGCACTATGCAGGCGGGTGCTATCTATGAGCATCTCTACTTGCTGGGCACCTCCTTTGCGCGCCCGGTGACGGCCAGGTACCTGACCCAGGTCGCGGTACAGGAAGGGGCCGATGCCGTCGCGCACGGTTGCACCGGCAAAGGCAACGACCAGGTCCGCTTTGAGCTGACCGTCAAGGCGCTCGCCCCCCATCTGCAAGTGATCGCCCCCTGGCGTGAATGGGAGATCCATTCCCGCGAAGATGCTATTGCCTACGCCCAGGCGCACGGCATCCCCATCAAAGTGACGGCCAAATCCATCTACAGCCGCGACCGCAACCTCTGGCATCTCTCGCACGAGGGCGGCATCCTGGAAGACCCCTGGGCCGAGCCGGAGGAGGCGATGTTCCAGCTGACCGTCGCGCCGGAAGCGGCCCCCGACCAGCCGCTCTACCTGACGCTGGACTTTGAGCAGGGCACGCCGGTGGCGATTGACGGTGAACCGCTGGGGCCGGTGGCGCTGCTGACCAAATTGAACGAACTCGGCGGTGCGCACGGCGTGGGGCGGGTGGATTTGGTGGAAAACCGGCTGGTGGGGATGAAATCGCGCGGCGTCTACGAGACCCCCGGCGGCACCATCCTCTACACCGCCCACCAGGGGCTGGAAAGCATCTGTTTAGACCGCGACACGCTGCACTACAAGCTGGTCGTCGCGCAGCGGTACGCCGAGCTGGTCTACTACGGCCTCTGGTTCACACCCCTGCGGGAAGCGTTGGATGCTTTTGTGGCCCAGACTCAACAGCGGGTCACCGGCTCAGTGCGCGTCAAGCTCTACAAGGGCAGCTGCACCGTCGTCGGGCGGAAATCACCGTTCAGCCTCTACCGCGAGGACTTCGCCACCTTTGGCAAGGATGTGGTCTATAATCAGGCCGACGCCGCCGGCTTCATCAACCTCTTCGGCCTGCCGCTCAAAGTCAAAGCGCTGGTGGATCAGCAGCTCGCCCAGGAGGTGCCACCGCCTGATCTGATCCAGCGCGATTGACCCTATTTGGACCACGCACTTCAGCGCGTTTATAGTGAGGCGCTTCAGCGCGGCTAAAACGGCGCTCCAGCGCCTCACGACAAACCTGTAACCCACCGGCCGGTAAAAAATGGCGGTCCGTGGTCTGTGGTCTGCGGTCAACCAACGCCAGATAGCGCCTTAGAGGATTAGCAAGAAGGAGGGAAAAGTGACTTTATGGGGAGGCCGGTTTACCGCTGCGCCGGCCGCGTTGCTGCGGCGCTTCAACGATTCCATCGGCTTTGACCGGCAGCTCTACGCCGCCGATATCCAGGGCAGCTGTGCCTACGCCAGGGCGCTGACCCAGGCTGGCCTGCTGACCGAAGACGAGCGCGAGCAGCTGCTCGCCGGGCTGGAGCAGGTCCGCGCCGAGTTTGAGGCCGGAAATTTCCCCTTCGCGCCGGGCGATGAGGACATCCACACGGCCGTGGAGCGCCGCTTAGGCGAGCTCATCGGTCCCGTGGCGGGCAAGCTCCACACCGGGCGCTCGCGCAACGACCAGGTGGCAACCGACCTTCGGCTCTACCTGCTGGAGCAGATCGCCGCGTTGCAGCCGGCGCTCGTGGCGCTGCAAACCGCGCTTGTGGAGCAGGCTGAGTCGCACCTGGAGGTTATCATGCCTGGCTACACCCACCTCCAACCGGCGCAGCCGATCCTTTTCAGCCACTGGCTGCTCGCCTTTTTCTGGAAGTTCCAGCGCGACCGGGAGCGACTGACCGACCTGACGCGGCGCGTGGCCGTGTTGCCGCTTGGCGCAGGCGCGCTGGCCGGCAACCCTTTCCCCATTGACCGGGAAGCGCTGGCCGCGGCCTTAGGCTTCCCGACCGTCGCGCCCAACAGCATAGACGCGGTGGACGACCGCGATTACGTCGTAGAGTTCCTGGCCTGGGGGGCCCTGCTCCAGGTCCACCTAAGCCAGCTGGCCGAGAACCTGATCCTCTGGTCAAGCCACGAGTTCGGCTTTGTAGAGCTGGACGAAGCTTACAGCACCGGCTCCAGCCTGATGCCGCAGAAGAAAAACCCCGACTCGCTGGAGCTGCTGCGGGGCAAGGCCGGGCGGCTGATCGGCCACCTGACCGGCTTCCTGGCCGTGCTCAAGGGGCTGCCCTCGGCTTACGATAAAGACCTGCAAGAGGATAAAGAGCCGCTCTTTGATGCCGTGGCGACGCTGACGTTAGCGCTGCCCGTTGCCACCGGCGTCATCCGCACCCTCAAAGTCCATCCTGAGAGAATGGCCGCCGCGTTGGAGGTGGGGCTGCTCGCCACCGATCTGGCCGATTACCTGGTCCGGCAGGGCGTCCCGTTCCGGGAGAGCCACGCCTTAGTCGGGCAGGCCGTCAAGCGCGCCGAGGCGCTCGGCGTGACGCTGGCGGCGCTGCCACTGCACGAATACCAGGCGCTCCATCCAGCTTTCGGCCCTGACCTCTACGCCGTCCTGGATTTCCGCCGCTCGGTTGCCGCGCGCGCCGTAACCGGCGGCACTGCGCCGGAGGCAGTCCGCGCGCAGCTGGAAGCGGCGCGCTGCGCCTTAGCCCCCTGCCCCTGAACGCTTATAACGCCTCCACCGTGGCCAGGAAGAGGCGGGTGTAACGTTCCGCCAGTGCCCGGCCAGGCTGCCGCCAGGTGGCTTCTGCTCCAATTCTTTCTGGCGCTCCGCGACGAAGTCCGTTTTGAACCTTTTGTACCCCGGCTGTGACATACTTGTAGAACCATGAAAACGGCCAGCAATTCGCCGTTGCCGGGGGCGAGGGTAAAATAAGGGGAACGCGATGGGGGCGGTAGAACTGGAGTGGAATGACCGCGTGATGCTCACGCCAGGTAATCACGACGTTGACCTGATTCGGCGGGTGGCCGCTGGCGACGGCGAGGCGTTGAACGCACTCTATGCCGCCTACGGACAGCGGCTCTACGCCTATGCGTTGCGGCTCACCGGCGATCCGGCCACGGCGGAAGACGTGGTGCAGGAGAGTCTGGTGGCGGCCTGGCAGGGCGCGCCTCGCTTCAGGGGCACAGGCCGCGTGCTCACCTGGCTGTTGGGGATCGTCCACCACAAAGCGTTGAACGCGCTGCGGGGCGCGCTCCCGCTGCCCGAAGCGCCGGATGAGGAGGCAGATCTGCTGGCGGAAACGCCGGCTCCCGACGAGGTCACTGCTCAGCGCGAGCAGCGGCAATGGCTGCGCGTGGGGCTGGCGCAGCTCTCGCCGGAACACCGGGCCGTGTTGGAGTTGATCTTTTACCAGGGATTAAGTCTGAAAGAGGCTGCCGAAGTGTGTGGTTGCCCGGTGGGAACGATCAAAAGCCGCCTGAACTACGCCAAAACGCACCTGCGAGGCATCCTGAGCCGGGAAGGGTTCGCGGTGGAGGTTATCGGATGAACGAGCACGAGCAGCTGGTTGAATGGTTGCCGCTCTACGTCACCGGAAGGTTGAACGCAGCCGACCGCCAGGCCGTAGAACGCCATCTCGTTGCGTGCGCAGACTGTCGGGCCGAGGTTGCGCTCTGGCGCGCTGTGGCGACTGAGATCGTCGCGGCCGATCAGGCGCTCAGCGCGCCCCCCGACCTGGCCGCGCGCGCCCTGGCCCGGCTCCCCACCCGGGCGCACCGGCCCGCCCGGCTCCGGCAGGCTCTGGCCCTGCTCCAGGCGCAAGCGCCGCTCCTGCGCCGCGAGCTCTGGCCGGCCACCGCGCTCGTTTTTGTGTTGGGCTACTGTGTGGCTCGCATGGCGGGCGCGACCCAGTTCATCCAGGCGTTCGCGCCACTGGTGGCCGCAGCAAGCTTCTCAATCATCTATGGCCCGGAACACGACGCGGCTGCGGAACTGACGTTGGCGACCCCGACCTCGCCCTGGCAAATTTTGTTAGCGCGGCTCACGCTCGTCTTTGGCTACGACTTGCTCCTGGCGCTGGCCGCCAGCTTCGGCCTGATGCCACTTCTCCCGCCGGCCGGGCTGGGAGCGTTGATCCTGAGCTGGTTGGGTCCGATGGCATTCCTTTCAGCGCTGGCCCTCGTGCTCTCGCTCTGGATCGGCACCGAAAATGCCATCACGCTGACCTACGGGGCCTGGTTGGTCCGCTGGCTGGCTACTGCCACGCCCACGCCCTTGAGCCCACTGGTATCGCTGACGTCGCTGGCCGGTTTTTTCCGGCTCTACGAACGGTTCTGGGAAACGCCGCTGCTGCTGTTGGCACTCGCTGGCCTGCTTCTGGCGCTTGCGCTCTGGCTGGCCGGCCGGATGGAGCGCTCGCTGCCCCGCTGGGTGTAGGAAAGACCATTGACCACGGACGACAGACCACCCATTTGAGCTGTGCGGCTCCGCTGCTCACGGAATTTAGAATTTCAATTGAAAATAGACAAAGTTTAAATTGTCCCAGGACTGCAAACTGAAGCTTGCGCTACCTTATCTGATTGCTTGACTGAAACCTGCTTGACTGTTTCCTGGAGGAAAGCTCATGAGTATGCTTTGGCATCTGGTTCGTTATGAATATCGCATGTCCACCCGCCGCGCGGGTATGTGGATCGTTTTCGCCTTACTCGCCCTGTTCTACTTCGCCAGCTCGTTGCGCACGGACGCGGATCCCGCTTCGTCATTGAACACAGCGGAATGGTGGGCCTACGTCGGCCGGTGGGCCTTCACGCTGAATCTCTTTCTGCCGGTCGTGGGGGGCATCTTAGCTGCCGACCGGATGCAGCGCGATGAACGCTTGGGGGTGATTGAGCTGCTCCAGAGCACCCCGCTGGACCGCTGGACCTATATCCTCGGCAAATACTTCGGGACGCTCTTCTCTATCCTGACGCCGGTGCTGGCGCTGGTGATATTGCTGGTCGGTCTGTTGGTTGTGTACGGCGCGCCGCCAGCCCTGTTCGCCATGGGCCTGGGCGCTTTTCTGCTGATTAACGTGCCGGCCTACGCTTTCATCACTATCTTTTCGCTGGGGTGCCCGCTGATCATGCCCGTGCGCATCTATCAGGTCCTGTTCACCGGTTACTGGTTCTGGGGCAACTTCTTGAACCCGGATTTCCTGCCCACGCTTGCCGGCACCCTGCTCACCCCCTGTGGCAAATATGCTATGAATGCCTTTTTCAACGCCACTGTGGGTGTAGATGCCCCGACCTATACTGCTCTGGAAGCTGTCCTCAATCTGGCGCTGCTGGCCGATTGTATCCTGCTGGCGATGGTAGCACTGGAACGGTTGCTGGCCCGGCGGGCGCGCCGCGCTTGAAGGCGGAAGGATGAGGGCGGAAAGATGAAAAAATACCCGTTATTGCCGTTGCGTTACATTGTGGCCGCCTTGCGCCCCGACCAGTGGGTTTTGCCCGGCGCGCTGTGGGCGCTCTTTGTCCTGATCGTCTGGATGGTGCGCGGCGGCCCGTCAGATACCCAGGTGGTGACCGCCTATCTGGGCTTTGTGCTGCCCTTAGTGAGCGGGATCCTGGCCGCCAACGCTATCTTAGATGACCGGGCGCTGGAATTGCTGCTGGCAGCGCCGCGTCCCGCCTGGCTGACGTTGACCGAACGGTTGGGGGTAACGGTGGTCTCGCAGGCACTGCTGGCCCTGGCTTACCAGGGCGCGATGGCGTTCTTGGGGATGGACCTGGCGTTTCTGGGCAATCTTGCCGTGCGCCAGCTGGCCTGGCTGATCCCGACGCTGGGCCTAATCGCGGTCGCCACGGCTTTCTCTTTCCTTCTGGCGCAAAGTATTGCCGGCGCGTTGCTCGTTGGCGCGATCTGGATCGTGCAGACGATTCTCCACGGCTGGTTTTTAGTTACCCCGTGGCGGCGGTACCTCTTTTTGTTCCTGGGGGCTTACCGGCCCGGCCATCCTGACCTGCCCACCAATCAGGCCCTCCTGGCCGGCCTGACTCTGGCGCTCCTGTTGCTGGCCTGGGCGCTCTTCCGCCGGCAGGAGCGTTATCTGTGACCATAGACCATTTTCAGAGGAGGAGCATCAAATGATTGAAATTCACGCTTTAACCAAGACCTACGGCCGGGGCGCGAAGGCCGTCCACGCTTTGAATGGGATCACGTTGGAACTGGGCGCGGGGATGTTCGGCCTGCTGGGGCCCAACGGCGCGGGCAAGACGACGTTGATGCGCATCCTGGCGGGCATCGTCAATCCAACCGGCGGGCAGGTGAAGATTGGCGGCTATGACGTCACCACCGAGGCCGGCCGGGTCGCCATCAAATCCATGCTCGGCTACCTGCCGCAGGAGCTCGGCCTCTACCCCGACCTGACCGCGCGCCAGTTCGTGGACTACATGGCGATCCTGAAAGGGATGGCTGACGCGGCCGAGCGGCGCCGCCGGGTGGCCGAGATGTTGGACCTGGTGGGGCTGACCGAGGTCGCTGACCGTAAGCTCAAGGGGTTCTCCGGCGGGATGAAACGGCGCGTGGGGATCGCTCAGGCGCTTGTCAACAATCCGCGCCTCCTGATCGTGGATGAGCCGACCGCCGGGCTGGACCCGGAGGAGCGCATCCGCTTCCGCAACCTGCTGGTGGGACTGGCCGCCGACCGGGTGGTGCTGCTCTCCACCCACATCGTGGAAGATATCGGCCAGACCTGCCGCGACATGGCGGTCCTGGCACGCGGGCAGATCCTTTTCCGGGGCAGCCCGGCTGAGTTGACCCAGAACGCGGCTGGCAAGGTCTGGACGGTGACCACCGCCGACGGCGCTAAACCCGATGGGGGGCTGACGGTAGTCTCCATGCTCCACCTGGCCGAAGGGATTCAATACCGGCTGGTCGGCATCGCGCCCACCGGCTATCCTAATGCACAGACCGTCCCGCCCGGCCTGGAGGATGGTTACGTCTGGCTGATGAAGAGCGCCGGTCAGG
>CAYTGR010000037.1:17900-19556 GCA_964437445.1 uncultured Anaerolineales bacterium
ATTAACTCACCATAGAGGCAGAAATGGATCGCGCAACGAAACTCTCGCTTCGCTTGTTCATCCTGGCCGGGATCGTCGCCGGCCTGATCTTCGGGGTGCAGTTCGCCGCCAAACAGACCCGGCTGCTGCCGGCCTTCTGGCGCATCCCGGCAGCGCCGCCGCGCGCTGCCGCCGACCGCGACGCGCGCTGGCAGCAGGATTTGGATTACCTGGCGCGGGAACTGCCGCGTCTGCATGTCGCGCCCTTTCACAGCGTGTCGCCGGCTGACTTTGAACAGGCCATCGCCGACGTGAAAACGCGCGTGCCGGTTCTCTCCGACGCAGAACTGGCGCTGGAGGTGATGCGGATCGTGGCGCTGTTGGGCGATGCGCACACCCGCGCTGTCCCCGGCCCGCTCGTGGAATTGCGGCTCTACCCGTTGCAGCTCACCTGGTTTGCCGACGGTCTCTACGTCACCCAGGCCATGACGCCAACGCAGGCGGCACTCCACACGCGGTTGGTTCAGATCGGCGGGCAGGATGTGGCGGCGGTGATCGCGCAGGTCACCCCGTGGATCTCGCACGAAAACGAGCCCAGCCTGCAAGATCGGCTCGGTAATTTCCTGCTCAACCCCGAATTGTTGCACCGGCTCGGTGTGCTCCCCGATATGGAGCAGGGGTGCTACACGTTTGAGGCCGCCGACGGCACACGCTTTGACCTGGTCATGCAGCCGATCCTGGATTCTGAGTACAGCGCCTACTTCGGCGCACTGGCGACCGCTACGCCGGCCGCCGATGCCCCGCTCTGGCGCCAGCATCCCGACCAGAACTACTGGTTTGAATACCTGGAGGCCAGCCAGACCGTCTACTTTCGTTACAGCGCCTGCGCGGAGATGGAGGGGCGCTCGTTCAAAGCGTTTAACGACGAGCTCTTTGATTTCATCGCGGCCCATCCGGTGCAACGCCTGGTGGTGGATCTGCGCGATAACGGCGGCGGCAGCTCTTCTATCCTCTGGCCCTTTGTGCGCCGCCTCAAGGAGCATCCGCTCAACCGGTCAGGTAGCCTCTATGTGCTGATTGATCGCGGTGTCTTCTCTTCGGCCGTGCTCAACGCCGTGGAATTGCGGGAACAGACGCAGGCGACGTTAGTGGGTTCGCCGACCGCCGGCCGTCCCAACCACTATGGCGAGGTTAAGACCTTTGCACTGCCCAACTCGCAGGTGCGCATTCAATATTCCACCAAGTATTTCCATTACACCGATGATGACGCGCCCAGCGTGCTGCCGGCGGTGACCATAGAGCCGACGCTGGCCGACGTGCTGGCCGGCCGCGACCCGGTCCTGGAGTACGTGTTGGCGCAGCCATGACGCTGCTGAAAAACCCTTGAGCCATGAGGGAGGGCTGAAAACAGGCTTTGAGTGACGCGCTTCAGCTCATGAGACGGTGCTCAAGTCTGACGCCGTTGAATGCCTGGCTTTTTGGGCCCCAGTGGTAAAATCAGGGCTGAATGAAACTGGATAACCCTGGAGGTCCCTTGAACGACACCCTGGCCCTTTTTCCGCTGTCCATCGCCTGTGATAGCGAGGGACGGCTGACGTTAGCCGGGCACGCTTTGCGCGACCTGGCCCGTACCTGGGGGACGCCGCTCTACCTTTACGACGGCGCGACGGTGCGCCA
>CAYTGR010000037.1:19656-31708 GCA_964437445.1 uncultured Anaerolineales bacterium
TGGCCCGTACCTGGGGGACGCCGCTCTACCTTTACGACGGCGCGACGGTGCGCCAACAAGTGGAGACGTTGCGCGCGGCGCTGGCCGCCGCTTACCCCGCTGCGAGCGAGATCACCTATGCCGCCAAGGCCTACTTTGCCTTGGGGATGGCCCGACGGCTGGCGGCGCTGGACCTGGGCGTAGATGTGGTCAGCCTGGGCGAGCTGCGCCAAGCGCAACACGCCGGCTTCCCGGCGGGGAAAATCCACCTGCACGGCAACAACAAGTCCGCGGCCGAACTAACCGCCGCCCTGGCAGCCGGCATCCAGGCCGTGGTCGTGGATAGTTTGGATGAGCTGGCCTTCCTGGAGACGCTGGCCGCCGCCCAGGGCCGCCGGGCGCGCCTCTGGCTACGGATCACGCCGGGCGTGGCGGTGGAGACGCACGTTTACCGGCAGACCGGCCATGAGCATACCAAATTCGGGCTGCCGCTGGCCGACGGTCAGGCCGCCGAGGCACTCCGGCGCGCGCGCCGCAGCCCCCACCTGGAGCTGATGGGCCTGCACACGCACCTCGGCTCCCAGTTGAGCGACCCTGCCCCTTACCGCGAGGCGATTCACCGGCTCTACGCCCTGGCGCGCGCCGAAGATTTCTGCCCGGTGGAGTTCAGCCCCGGTGGCGGCTGGTATGTCCGCTACACGCCCGCCGATCCGCTCGTGCCGGTGACGGCCTGGGTGGAGACGGTGACCGCGGCTGTGCAGGAAGAATGTCGTGCCGCCGGGTGGCCGTTGCCCCGCCTGGTCCTGGAACCGGGGCGGTGGCTGGTGGCGCAGGCCGGGCTGGCGCTCTACACCGTCGGCGCCTGCAAACAGAGCGCCGACGGCACCCGCTGGGCCGCTGTGGATGGCGGTCTGGCCGATAATCCGCGCCCGGCGCTCTATGGCGCGCGCTATGCGGCCCTGGTGGATGGCAAAGTGCACGAGCCGCCGGCGGGCACCATCAACCTGGTGGGAAAGTTCTGTGAATCCGGCGATTTTTTGCTCCCGGAAGCGCGCCTGCCGGCACTGCAACGCGGCGACCTGGTGGCGTTACCGGTGGCAGGGGCCTACCAGCTGAGCATGGCTTCCAATTACAACCTCGCGGGCCGGCCCGCAGCACTCTGGGTGGAAGCAGAAGGAGTGGCGCTGCTCCAGCCGCGTGAAGAGCCGCTGGCCGGCTGGTGGGGGGAACCTGAAGCGTGAAACGTAAAACGTGAAACGTGAGGGATCTTCACGTTTCACGTTTTACGCTTGACGAATTTTTACGCTGGACGCGCGGGAAAAAGTACCGCCGCTGCGCTACAGTTCAATCTTAGCGCCGAGGACTTTGAGGAAGGCGGCCAGCCATGCCGGATGAGCCGGCCAGGCCGGGGCCGTGACCAGATTGCCATCCACGTAAGCCTCGGTGACCGCGATGGGCATGTACGTGCCGCCGGCGCGGGTGATGTCAGGGCCGACCGCCGGGTAGGCCGTCAGGCTGCGGCCCTTGACCACATCCGCGGCCGTCAGGATTTGTGGGCCGTGGCAGATGGCCGCAATCGGCTTGCCGGCCCCGGCGAAGTGCTTGACGATGGCGATCACCTGCTCGTTCAGGCGGATATATTCCGGCGCGCGGCCACCGGGGATGACCAGGCCATCGTACTCTTCCGCCTTGACCTCGTCAAAGGTGGCATTGAGCGCGAAGTTGTGGCCGAATTTCTCGCTGTAGGTCTGATCGCCCTCAAAGTCATGCACGGCCGTCCGCACCTTCTCGCCGGCCTTCTTGCCGGGGCAGACGGCATGAACCTGGTAGCCGACCATCAGCAGCGCCTGGAACGGCACCATCACCTCGTAGTCCTCCACGAAATCACCGACCAGCATCAGGATCTTCTTGCTCATCACTCCCTCCTTGAAAGTTAAAAAAGTTGAAAGTTAAAAGTTGAAAAGTAAGGGTTGAAAACCTGAGTTTCTTCTGCCGGGCACCTCCTTGCCTTATGCTGAATCAGAGTTGCAGGCCTCTGGATGGGCGTGATCACGAACATAGACAACTGCCGGTTCAAAACACCATCTTTAAGTGTATGGCAAAATGGTAAAAAGACAACTGCGATGTTGCTCTCCAACCGAAACACAGTTTTAACGTTTGTCGCATTGAACTTCTTACCAATGTGCATATAATTAAGTATGAAGGCTTTTTTCATTATCTGATTTGTAGCTGTTGCTTTTTCATTTTCTTTATCACATTAGGAGGAGCTCATGAGCCCCTGGTTAATTACGTTACGTAAGGTGGATATCTTTGAGGATTTGCGCCAGGAACACCTGGAAAAACTGGCGGCGGTCTGCCGGGAGGTGATCTTTCAGTCGGGCGAGGTCATCGTGCGCGAGAACACCCCCAGCGACGAAATTTTCATCATCGCCAAAGGTTCAGTAGATATTGTGATCAGCCCCGAAATGTTGGGCGCTGAGGGGGCGTCTGCACCGATGATCATCGCCACCCTGCGGCAGGGACAGACCTTCGGCGAGGTGGGGTTGGTGGACCGGGGGTTGCGCTCCGCCACGGTCCGCGCTGCGACCAAGGAGACCCGCTTGCTGGCTATTCGCCGCCAGGATCTGATCCGGATGTGCGAGGCCGATTACGAGCTGGGTTACCTGCTGATGCGCAACATCGCCAGCGATTTGGCCTTCAAAATCCGTAACACCGATCTGACCGTGCGCGAACAGCTGCTTTGGCGGCCCGGTGGCAAGGGGTAACGCGAAATTGCTATAACAACCGTCCGTTGCCAGGCCGGCAGGTCAATCCCCTGCCGGCTTGCTGGTCGCACCCCAGTTGAAGTTATCGTTCCCCGTTGTATAATTCAGCTTGTGAAAAACCGAGCTCTTCGTTTTTTGCGTGATAGTGCGCCCGTGTTGCTGTTGGTCGCCAGTCTTTACCTGAGCGGCTGCCGGCCCATTCCGACTACCGGCGAGGAGCAGCCCGCCGGGCAGGTCATCACCATTCAGAACAAAGGCTCCGATACGATGGTCAACCTGGCCCTGGCCTGGGCCGAACGCTACGAGGTTGTCAATCCCCAGGTGCGGGTGGCGGTCACCGGCGGGGGGTCCGGGACTGGCCTGGCGGCCCTTATCAATAACACTGTTGACCTCGCCAACGCCTCCCGTCAAATCAAGGCCGAAGAGTTGGAGACCGCTCGCCAAAACGGCATTGAACCACAAGAGTTTATCGTGGCCCGCGACGCCATCGCCATTGTGGTCCATCCCAGCAACCCGGTGGACCATCTCACCCTCCAGCAGCTCTCCGACATCTACAGCGGCAAAATCACCAACTGGCGCGAGGTGGGCGGTGAAGATCGGCCCATTGTCCTTCTCTCCCGCGAGACCAATTCCGGCACCCACGTTTACTTTCTGGAAGAGGTCATCCGCTTAGGGGAGAAGGACAGCAAGACTCTTTTCTCGCCCGACACGCTGCTGATGCCGTCGTCGGAAGGGATCAGCACCGAGGTCCGCCAGAACCCCAACGCTATCGGCTACGACGGGCTGGGCTACGTGACCGCCGACCAGAAGACGATCGCTGTGGGCGTGGACCCGGCAGGTCCGTTCTGGCAGCCCTCAGCGGAGACGGTCAATGCCGGTGTGTATCCCATCGCGCGTGACCTGTACATGTACACGGCGGGCGAGCCGTCCGAGGCTGTGCGGGCTTACCTGGACTGGATTCTCAGTTCTGAGGCGCAACAGATCGTCCAGACGTTGGGCTTCGTCCCCCTGGTGGAAACGGGGAAGTAGCTAAGTAACCTGAGTGACCTATGAAGAGAATAGCGACCCTGACTTCCTGGCACGAGGTTGTGATTGAACGCGCCATCCAAACGGCGGGTCTCTCGGCCATTGCCCTGGTGGTGCTGATTTTTCTTTTCCTGATTCGTGAAAGCGTGCCGGCCTTTCAACAGGTCTCCCTGACGACCCTGTTCGCCACCCGCTGGTATCCCATTGAGAGCTACTTTGGGGTGTTGCCGCTGATTTTAGGCTCGTTGATGGTGACGCTGGGCGCTGCGGTGGTGGCGCTGCCCTTAGGGCTGGCGACGGCCATCTTCATTGGGGAGATCGCGCCGCGTTGGGGCCGCGAACTCCTGAAGCCGTTTGTGGAAGTGCTGGCCGGCATCCCGTCGGTCGTGCTGGGCTTTTTCGGCATGATTGTCATCGCCCCGTTGATCCGCGCAACCCTGAATATCCCCACCGGTCTGACGGCGCTCACCGGGGCGTTGCTGCTGGCCTGGATGGCGCTGCCGACCATCGTCAGTGTGGCGGAGGATGCGCTGGATGCCGTGCCGCAGACCTATCGCGACGCCGGGCTGGCGTTGGGGTTGACCCGCTGGCAGGTGATCTGGAAGATCGTGCTGCCGGCGGCCCGCACCGGGATCCTGACGGCGCTGATGTTGGGCGTAGGGCGGGCCATTGGCGAGACGATGACGGTGATGATGGTCACCGGCAATGCGGCCCGGATGCCGCTCTCGTTCCAGAGCTTCTTCATGCCGGTGCGGACGATGACGGCCACCATTGCCGCCGAGATGGGTGAGGTCGCCCAGGGCAGTGCCCACTACCATGTTTTGTTCACTGTCGGTTTGACCCTGTTCCTCATCACTTTTATTGTCAATCTGACTGCCGCGCTGGTGGTTTTCCGGCAGGTCAAGCGCGCAGAACGGGTCTTGTCGTGAGGTAGATGCGCATGAAGCTATCCAGGCAACTCCAACAACAGCTGGCGTTTGGGGTGATCACTTTAATCGCGGCCATTGTGGTGTTGCCGATTTTGTTGATCGTGGTCTACATCGCGGTGCAAGGGGCCGGAGCCATCAATTGGGAATTTCTGACCGGCTTCCCCCACGATGGGATGAAAGAGGGCGGCATCTTCCCGGCGCTGGTGGGGACGCTGTGGCTGACGTTAGGGACAGCGTTGGTGGCCGTGCCCATCGGCGTGGGCGCTGCGATTTACCTCTCAGAGTATGCCGGCGACACCTGGCTGACCCGCGCCATTCGGGTTGCCATCATCAACCTGGCCGGCATTCCTTCGGTGGTTTATGGCCTCTTTGGGCTGGGACTTTTCGTCCTCTTCCTGCGCTTCGGCACCTCCATCCTGGCCGGTTCATTGACCTTGGGCATTATGACCCTGCCGGTCATCATTAGCACCGCGGAAGAGGCTCTGCGCGCGGTGCCCCAGTCTTTCCGGATCGTCAGTATCAGTCTGGGCGGCAGCCGCTGGCAGACGATCTGGCGTGTAGTCCTGCCACAAGCGCTTCCCGGCATCATCACCGGCGTGATCTTAGGGCTGGAGCGGGCGGCCGGCGAGACTGCGCCAATCCTCTTCACGGTCGCGGCTTTCTTCCTGCCGCGCCTGCCCCGTTCGCTCTTTGACCAGACAATGGCGCTTCCCTATCACCTGTTCGTCATCAGTACTCAGGTGCCTGGGATGCCGGTCCGCATCCAGTTCGGCACGGCCCTGGTATTGATGGCTTTCGTCCTTTCCATGAATTTGACGGCCAGCCTGATCCGCCGCCGTTACCGCCGCCAGCGGTTCTGGTAGCCGGCGACCGTCTATCTCAACCAGGGGACTTATGAGTACGACGATGCCCGACGTTAAAATCCACATTGAGCAATTCACCCTGCGCTATTCAGACGGCACGGAAAGTCTGCGTAACGTAACGTTAGACATCTACGCCCGGCAGATCAACGTGCTCTTCGGGCCGGCCGGGGGCGGCAAAAGCACCCTGTTGCGCGCCCTGAACCGGCTGAACGACCTGGTAGATGTCAAAGAGCGGCTGGGGCGCATTTTGATTGACGGGGAGGACATCTACGCGCCGGGGTACGACGTCGTTCGTCTGCGCCGCAAAGTCGGGATTGTCTTTGCGCGCCCTGCTGTCCTGCCGATGAGCATCTACCGCAACATCACTTACGGGCCGGAGCTGGCCGGTATCCGCCAGAAGACCCGGTTGGACGAGATTGTAGAACGCAGTTTGAAACAGGCCATCCTGTGGGAAGAGGTCTCCGACCGGCTGAACGATCCGGCGGCCGCGCTCTCTGGCGGGCAGCAGCAGCGGCTCTGCCTGGCGCGCACCCTGGCCTTGCAACCGGAGATCATCATGTTAGACGAGCCCACCTCCGGCCTGGACCCGATCTCCACCAACAAGGTGGAAGATACGCTGCAAAGTCTGAAACAGGACTATACCATCATCATTGTCCCTCACAGTGTCCAACAGGCAGCCCGCGTGGCCGATTGGGCCGCTTTTTTCCTGCAGAGCGAGCTCGTGGAACATGGTCCCGGCCGCACTCTTTTCACCAAGCCCGTCGACAAACGCACTGAGGATTACGTGATGGGGCGGTTTGGTTAGGAAGGCGTGGTGATGGGAGCGCAGTGATTAACAAAGGCGGTAGGAGCGTTGAATTGCCGCCCGGCTGATTGAATTTTACACCCAAGGTGGAAATGATGAGATGATGGAAGCCTTAGTAGTCTGTAATCGCAGTTATCGCCGCTTTGACCAAAGCGTGGCCATTACTCCGGAAACGCTGCGCGCGTTAGTAGAATTGGCGCGGCTTTCGGCCTCGGGGCGCAACGCCCAGCCGCTTAAGTACCTGCTTGCGTGCACCCCGGAGCAGAACGCGCTGATTTTCGGGCATCTGGCCTGGGCCGCTTACCTCAAGGATTGGCCCGGCCCGGCGGAGGGAGAGCGCCCGACCGCTTATATCGTGGTCCTGGGCGACAAGCAGATCAGCCCGACCTTCGGCATTGATCCGGGGTTAGCGATCCAAAACATCCTGCTGGGGGCGGTGGAGCGTGGCCTGGGCGGTTGTATCCTCGGCTCGGTCCGGCGGGAGGAACTGCGGCAGGTGTTGGGGTTGCCGGAGCAATACGAGATCCTCTACGTCGTGGCGCTGGGCAAACCCGCCGAAACGGTGGTCGTTGAACCGCTGGGGCCAGACGGCGATATCAAGTACTGGCGTGACGCTGCCGGCGTCCATCACGTCCCCAAACGCGCGTTAGACGAGATCATCCTGGCCTGGCCGGGTGAGTGAGAACCTGTTCGTTCAGCGCGCTGCAAGTGGTGCTGAAGCACCTTACTACAACCCCACACGATGGAGAGACAAACCATGTTGTTGGATGATCTGAACTGGATGAACGTGGAACGTTATTTACAGAGCGATGACCGGGTGATCCTGATCACCGGGACGTGTGAACAACACGGCTATCTCAGCCTGATGACCGACATCCGTGTGCCGCTGGTGATCGCCCAGGAAGCCGCCCGCCGGGAGGGCGTGCTGATCGCGCCGCCGCTGGCCTATGGGATCTCCCCTTATTTCACCACTTACCCTGGCACGCTCAGCCTGCGTCCGGAGACTTTCCTGGCAGTGATGCGTGAACTGATCGCCGATCTGGTGGCTCAGGGCTTCCGGCGCATCCTGGTCAACAACGGGCACGGCGGTAACACCAGCGTTCTGACCCTGCTGCTGACCGAACTGGGGGGCACCTATCCCCAGGTCCACTTTGGTTATTACCAGTGGTGGACCGATCCGGCCGTGCTGGCCGTGGCCCAGGCGGCCGGCTTAGTCCCCCAGCACGCCAACTGGCTGGAGAACTTCCCCTTTACGCGGGTGGGGCCGGTGCCGGAGGGCGAGAAGCCGGTGGTCACGCTGCCCGCAGGGGCCAGCGCCGCTACGACCCGCGCGCAGCTCGGCGATGGGTCTTACGGCGGGCCGTACCAGGCCCCGGATGAGGTGATGGAGCGCCTTCTCGCCGCCGCCGTGGAATCGGTGGTGGCGGCGCTGCAAGCGTTGTGACCGGTTGAACTAATCCTGGCCCACCGGGGTATTACTGGTATCATGCAAGAGTTGCCGTTGTTCCTGTTGCAGACCGTCCTCTTTCCAGGGGCGCCCCTGGATCTGTATGTGTTTGAGGACCGGTACAAGCAAATGATCCGCGAGTGCGTTGACGAGCACCGGCCGTTTGGCATCGTGCTGGTTGAGCAGGGGACAGAGACCGACGACGTGCCAGATGCCATTTACACGGTGGGCTGTATGGCCCAGATCGTGCAGGTGGAACCGCTCAGTGAGGGTCGGATGAACATCGTGGTGGTGGGGACGGAGCGCTTTCGCGTCACCGCGCTCTCCTACGAGCGCCCCTATCTGGTGGGATTGGTGGAGCTTTACCCCTTTGCCAACCCCACGCCGGCGGCTCTGACCACGGCCGTCAAACGCCTGCGACCGTGGCTGGCCCGCTACCTTAAAGCGTTGGCTACGGCCAACCGGTTCACGTTTGACCTGTCACAGCTGCCGGATGATCCGGCCGCGCTAACGTTCCTGGCGGCCTACCTGCTCCAAATCCCGCCGGAGCAGAAACAAGAGCTGCTCAGTTTGCCGAACCTCCTCGCCCTGGTACGGGATACCGAGGCGCTCTACCGCCGCGAGGTGACACTGCTGGAAGCTCAGCAGATCCGGGGGATTCCTGAACAACAGGGACCGTTTTCGGCCAACTAAGGGGGAAGCACGGCGCTGCCCCCCCTTTCAGGGCCCGCGTAGTTCCTCTGCTTTAACGTTGACTACCAGGGCTGCCGCCTCGGCGGCGGCAAAATAGGCCCGGTAGGCGGCGGTCTCATCCAGTAAGGCCTGGAGCTGCGTGGCGATCCGGGGCAGTGCGGAAGTGGGCACGCCGGTGCCCGCGGCCAACATCACCTTCCCGGCTTGCTTGCCTGCGATGGTGAGGTGTCCCCGCGCGGCCAGCCATTCCAACCCCTGGCGCACGGTGCTCTCACGGTGCGCCAGCGCCGCCGCGAGTACGGACAGTTCCACTTGCCCGGCCGTGTTGGCCAGGGCGTATTTCACCAGTCCAGCCAGCCGCTTGAGGAAGCTTTCCAGGTCGGTGACGCCGGCTGGCCGGCCGAAGAGATAGACGCGCTGTGGTTGTACCGCCTGCAACGCGGCCCGGAATTCGGCCGGACCCGGCGGGACGGTCCAGACCACCAGTGCCGGCGCCGGTTGTAAGGCCTGGCGTGGCGTCCCCGGCGGTGGACCGCTCAAATCCCCCTCCCGCCAGAGCTGGTAGGGCGGCGGCAGTTGGGCCAGCACGGTGAGCGGCTCGGCCTCCTCGCGGTAATCCGTGACCTCCAGGGCAGGGGGCGGCGGCGTGAGCACCGGGACGGCCAGCGGGCGCGCTTCCACCCATTGGACTTGCAACTCGCGCTGTCCCCGGTAATTGCTGGCCCGCACCGTGCAGGCCAGGTCAAAGCGGCCCTCCGGCAACGGCCAGGCGGCGCTCTGCCACCAGACCACGCGCTGAGTTTGCCCGGCGCTATCCTCCACTATTAACATCCGGTGCTCTTGCGTCCGTCCTAAGGCGCTGTAGCTGCGCAGTGCCAGATCGCGCACTCCCAGCGTGAGCGGCGGGTTGCCCGGCCCGAAGGGGGCCAGCCGTTCCAGATCATCCACCAGGGCCAGGGAGAGCTCGTTGAGCTTCAGGTAGCCATCCACGGCTCGTGGTGCCGGTTCGGCCAGGTCGCCGCATTGCCCGTGAACGGTGCGAGCCAACGCGCGGCGCAACTCCGGAATCCGTTCCGGGTCAATAGCCAGCCCGGCCGCCGCTTCATGGCCGCCGAAGCCCTGGAGCAGGTCGGCGTTGGCCGCGAGCGCGGCGGTGATGTCACAGCCCGGCACGGAGCGGGCTGAGCCCCGTCCTGGCTGGCCGGGCGGCGCGGCGATGAGGATCGCGGGCCGCTGGTAGCGCTCGGCCAGGCGCGCGGCGACGATGCCGACGATACCGCCGGGCCATTCCGGATGCGCCAGCACCAGGACGGGCAATTCCAGCAACGCCGGCTCCCGCTCCAATTGTGCCAGCGCTGCCTTCGTCACCTGCGCCACCAGCCATTGGCGTTGGGCGTTCAGCTTTTCCAGCTCGCCCGCTAAAATGCGGGCGCAGGCCAGGTCGGGGGTGGTGAGGAACTCCACCGCCGAGTTGGCATCACTCAACCGGCCCAGCGCGTTGAGGCGCGGCCCGAGGACGAAGCCGATGTGCTCCTCGGTCAGCTGCGCCGGCACGACCTCGGCCAGCCGGAAGAGCTCTTGCAGCCCCAGGCGCGCCGTCGTCCGCAACGCCGCCAGCCCGCGTTGGAGCAGGTAACGCACGTCACCGGCCAGCGTAGCGACGTCGGCAACGATGCCCAGGGCGACCAGGTCCAGCAGCCGGTCGGCGGCCTCCGGGCGACCGGCCCGCGCGTAGAGCGCCGCGGCCAGCTCGTAGGCCACGCCGACGCCGGGCAGCGTGCTCAGCGGGTGGCCCTCCGGCAGCAGGTGGGGGTTGACGACGGTGTACGCTTCGGGCAGCGTCGGGGGCAGCTCATGGTGGTCGGTGATGAGGAAATCGACTCCGCGGCCGCGGGCGTAAGCGGCCGCTTCGTGGGCAGCAATGCCGGTATCGCAGGTCAACACTACCTGCGCGCCGGCATCTACCAGCTGGCTCAGCCGGGAGAGGTGGACGCCGTGGGATTCGCGTTCGCGGACCGGAATGTAGTAGGTGACGCGGCCTCCCAGGTCGCGCAGTGTCTCCACCAGCAGCGTGGTGGCGGTCTGCCCATCCACATCAAAGTCGCCCCAGATGGCGATCAATTCATTCTGGCGGAGGGCGCGTTCTAACCGTTCGGTGGCGCGCTCCAGGCCGGGCAGGTCGGTGGGCGGGGCAGGCGTGTAAGCCGCCGGGTCTAAAAAGGCGCGGGCCGCCTCTACCGAGACGATCCCGCGCCGTACCAGCATTTTGGCTACGAGGGGGTGGCCCCCGACGGCTGCCGCCAAAGCGGGCGGCACCTGAACGGGGACGGGGTCAAGCCAGCGTCGCATCAGCCGCTTTTAGCTTTGCCCTGCGCCGCCACCGCCGCCGCGGCTTTGGCCACTGCTTCCGGATCGCCCAAATAGTAATGGGTGAGTGGTTTCAAGTCAGCATCCAGTTCGTAGACCAGGGGGATGCCGGTGGGGATATTGAGGCCGACGATTTCTTCGTCGGGGATGTTATCCAGGTATTTGACCAGCGCGCGCAAACTGTTGCCGTGCGCGACGATCAGCACCCGCTTGCCGGAGCGGATCATCGGGGCGATGGTCTCATGCCAGTAGGGAAGGAAGCGTTCTACAGTATCCTTCAGGCACTCGGTGAACGGCAGTTGCTCCGGGGTCAATTCACGATAGCGGGGATCGTGGCCGGGGAAGCGCGGATCGTCGGGCGTGAGGGCGGGCGGGCGGACATCATAGCTGCGCCGCCAGACGTGGACCTGTGCTTCGCCGAACTGGACAGCCATCTCGGCCTTGTTGAGCCCCTGGAGTGCACCGTAGTGCCGCTCATTGAGCCGCCAGGAACGGTAGACGGGGATCCACATCAGGTCCATTTCATCCAGGATGATCCAGAGCGTGCGGATGGCCCGTTTGAGAACTGAAGTGTAAGCCACGTCAAAGGTATAACCGCCCTCGCACAAGAGCTGGCCGCCCTGGTGGGCTTCCGCCACGCCTTTCTCCGAAAGATCTACATCGGTCCAGCCGGTGAAGCGGTTTTCTTTGTTCCACGTGCTTTCGCCGTGGCGAACCAATACGACTTTATACATTGTGCTGCCTCCTGTGGGTTGATGTCAGCGCGATTGTATCACGACCGGGGCGGGGGTCAAGATCGCTACCCGGCAACTCCGCGCACCAGAACAGGCTACTGTAGTGACACTTTAAACGTTCAGGTGGCGTCAGGAGCGGTTGAAGCCGTCACTACGGACCTTGTTCTGCGCCAGCCTGGCACATTTCAAGAAAATTTAGACTGCCGCCGGTAGCATCCCTGGCAGCGTTGTGCGGTAAGCCTGGCCATAAAAATGGCCCTGGACGGCATAGTAATAAGCGAGGGCAAAGATCAAACCCAGGCCGAACGTGAACGAGCTCACCAGCGAGGCCACCATTCCGACCACGAAGGTACCTGCCCAGGCCAGCAGATAGCTCCCCAGTCCAACCTGCAACAGGCGGAAGGCTTCACGGAAGCGCAGGCCGGCCTGGATTGAGTTTTCCAG
>CAYTGR010000037.1:31808-43179 GCA_964437445.1 uncultured Anaerolineales bacterium
GCAACAGGCGGAAGGCTTCACGGAAGCGCAGGCCGGCCTGGATTGAGTTTTCCAGCGCGGTCAGGGTCAGCGCCGGCATCAGGATCAAGGACATGAAGATCCCGTACCCGATCATGGGGAGCATTCCGCAGATACCGGTGATACCCATGAGCGCGCCCATTGTATCCTCGTCCAGGTTGAACAGGCCCCCGGCGATCGCCACCAGGATCATCGGCGCGATGAAGAGCCAGATTGGGAGGCTGTAGACCAGGCTGACGACGAAGGCGCGCAACCCGTGTCCCAGCCAGCCGCCGAAATTGATCTCCGGCAGGGGTTGCGGGTCTTGCTGGATCACGCGGCGGGCGGTCTCTAAGCCCCAGCCCAGCAGATAGAGCTGCCCCACGATGGGGATTAACCCGATCAGGCCGTTGAGCAGGATTTTCTTGAGCCAGTCGGGATCGCGAAAGACAAATGCGAATGCCTGTCCGAAATCCATATTACCCTCCTTAGGTTTAGGTAAAGTAAAAATTAATGAGTGATGTGGTGAGCAGTGAGCAGGTTAACAGTTACTGCTCACGATACGCTGTTCGCATTTTCATGTCCAAACAGTCGGGGCTCGCAGTAAAGCGTTTAAGCGCCATCTGAGCGTGTACAAACACAGCCCGACAAGCTTGTCGCTTACGCAGATATATATGTATTGTAGCACCAAGTGACGCCATCGCCAAACGGTTTTTGCCGGATACCTCGTGGCATAAGGAGGAACGTGGCAGGCCTTGCCGTCCACGAATAAGACACGAATGCACGAATGGGACACGAATGGGGATTCGTGGTCTGCGGTCTGTGGTCGGTGGTCAACTTGAGAGGTGAGCACTGGAGATGGTGAATGATCGGGTGCTCTTCGCCAAATATTCCGGTACCGAGCTCCGCCTGGATGGTGAGGAATATCTCATTCTGGAAGCTAACGACATCCTGGCTAAAGTCCAACCCTGATCTCTGCCCGCACTCACAGCCACCACCGCGCAGGAGCATGCTCTTGCGCGGTGGTGCGTTTGGACACCACTGAATCTCAACCGCGTGCAACCTCTCCCCACCCCAGGCAATCAGGTCAACCAAAATCTACCGGATTGTACTTAAAATTTGCCTGGTGTATAATGATTGAGGTGTTGTACTTTCTTAAACAGGAGGATAGCATGTCATTCGGTAAGCCTGCTGCCCAACCACGCCCGGAAGAAAAAGTCCCTCTCACCCCTGCGTCGCCTGCGCCCGCCCCTGCTCCGACTCCCCCTGCGCCGAAACCGGCAGAGCAGGAGCCGACTCCCAACGAGTTGGAACGCCTGCGCGAGATCCTTTACGGTAATCAGGCCCGCTCAACCGAGAAACGTCTGGAGGGATTAGAGGTGCGCCTGGAGGCGGTTCACCGCGAGCTGAGCGCCGCGGTGAGCCAGCAGGTGGGCGCCCTGGCAGATGCTTCAGCGGCGCAATTAGCAGCGCTCCGCAAAGAATTGACCGACCGGATAGAAAGGCTGGCCAACGAGCAGGCGACGCAGTTGCGGACGACGCAGCAAATGCTGGGGGACCGGCTGGACCGGCAAAGCACAGACCAGACCGCTCAGCTGCGGGCCGTGCAAAAAGAGCTCACGGAGCGCCTCATCGGGCAGGGGGATGAGCAGACCGCTCAACTGCGCGCTCTGCAAAAGGAATTCACCGAGCACCTCAGCCAGCAAGCCGTTGATTTTCTGACCCGGTTGCAAGCCATCCAGAAGGAGCTAAGCGACCGGCTGGACCGGCTGAGCGCCGATTACGCGGAGCGGATACGCCTCCTCCAGGCCGAAAGTCGCCAGCGCGATGACGCCCTGCGCCAGGAACTATTGGCGCTGGCAGCCACGTTGGATGAAAAAAAGACCTCCCGGCAGGACCTCGGATTGATGCTGGTGGAGCTGGGTCAGCGGCTGCGCAGCGGAGAGCCCTCTGGCTAAGACCTGCCTATGGCGGAAAATCCTCCCTCCGCACCGGATTCGGAAAGCGATCTGCTCTCGCTCCAAAATATCTTGCTGGCGCACGAGCGTGAACGGTTGCAGCGCCTGGAGTGGGACCTGGAGGCGCTGCGTGGCCAGCTCCAGTCCCGCGATGAGGCGCAGCAGGAACGGGCCCGCGACCTGCTGCGCGAAATCCAGGCGTTGCAAGAAAGGATCCGCACTGACGAAGAACAAGCTCGCAACTTGCAACTGGAAATAGAGCTATTGCGCCGCAAGGCCCAGGCCGATTCCGAAGGGCTGATAGCACGGCTCACCCCGGTTTTCAGCGACCTGGTCGGCCGTCAGATCCGTGACAGCCGCGACGAAATGGCCGAAGCGCTTGGGCCGGTGATGGGTGAGGCCATTCGGGTTCAGATCCGCAACAGCCGCAAGGATATGGTGGAGGCGCTCTATCCCATCATTGGCGAGACGGTGCAAAAAGCCGTGAGCGAATTTGCGCACGAATTCCAGCGCAACATTGACGCGCGCATTCGGGCCACGTTTGGCCCGGCCGGCTTTCTCCGCACCACGCAGGCCCGCTTGCGTGGTGTATCCCCCTCGGAACTGGTACTGCGCGATTCGTTGCCCTTCAGCATCCGCGAGATCTTTTTGATCCAGCACGGCTCGGGCCTGCTGCTGGCGCACAGCCATCCGGGCAGCGCCGAGGTGACCGATTCCGACCTGATCAGCGGCATGTTGACTGCCATCCGTGACTTTGTGCGCGATTCGTTCGGGCAGGGGGAGAAGGAGGAGGAACTGGATGAGGTGCAGTACGGCGACCACCGCATCATCATCCAGAGCGGGCGGACGGTCTATCTGGCCGTCGTCATCACGGGTGTGGAACCGGAAGGCTTTCGCGCCAAACTGCGCGAGTTCGTCTCCGAACTGCACGTCCGGTATGAAACTGCGTTCCGCAACTATGATGGTGATCCCACCACGTTGCCGAATTTGCAGCCCCGGCTGGGACGGTTGGTGGCCGAGACGGTGGGCGCCCACGAAACGGGCCACCAACCGCTGGGACGCACCACCCGCGTGTTGATCGGAGTGGGTAGTGTGCTGGGAGTGGTTCTGGTGGCGCTGGCCTGCTTTTACTTCCGGTTTACCGTGGCGCTGCTGCCGCTGGCCTTCCCCAGCCCCACCCCCACGCCAACGCTCACCTCCACGCCGACGGCGACGGTCACCCCCACGCCAACCGCGACCCCGAAGCCGACCAGTACGCCCACATTGACGCCCACGCCTACCCTGACCCCCACCCCCACGCGGACGCCCACGCCTACCCCCACGCCAACGGCCACCTGCACGCCTTCCCCTACACCCACGCCGGTGACGGCCTGGGCCGCCGGGCACGTCTGGGTCCACCGCGAGCCGGATTTTGCTGCGCCGGGCTTTGCCATTTTGCGGCGCGGTACGCCCGTAACCGTGCTGGCAACGGTGGAGGGGTGGATGCAAGTGGAATGGTTTGAGCCCCTGCCCTGGCTATACGGCTGGCAGCGCGGCTGGGTCTGGGGGCAGTGGATTACCACCCGCCCGTAGGGATACCGAGTCCTATTTTTAGGAGTGCCTATGTCTGAATCCTCCATCATCCAAAAGAAAATCTGCATGTTGGGCGCGTTCGCTGTCGGCAAAACCAGTCTGGTGCGCCGCTTCGTGGAGGGACGCTTTGACGACAAATACCTCAGCACCATCGGCGTCAAAATCAGCCGCAAGCCGGTCGTGGTGGCCGGCCACGCCATTCATTTCATCCTGTGGGATCTGGCCGGCAGCGAGGAATACAACGGCGTGCAGGCCAGCTACCTGCAAGGGGCCGCCGGTGGGATCATCGTGTGTGACCTCACGCGACCGGAAACGTTAGCCAGCTGGGCGCGTTATACCCAACGCTTGCGCCAGGCTAATCCGGCGGTGCGAGTGGTGCTGGTGGCTAACAAGGTGGACCTGACTGATAGCCGCACCATTTCCGATGAGGAACTGCGTCACGCAGCCGCTTCCTGTGCTGATGGCAGGGGAATTCCCCCTTATTTGCTGAGCAGCGCCAAAACCGGCGAAAATGTAGAGGAACTTTTTGGCCGGCTGGCGGAACAGTTCATTTAGGGGATTGACAAATGGTTTCAATTCCTGAATTGATTTTAGCCCGGCATGGTATCGCCTTCGCTCGCCTGGACCACGAGCTGCGGGTGCGGGAGGCAAGTTCAAATCTGGCGGCGTTTTTGGAAGGCGAGCCGCGTTCGCTGATCGGCGTCTCCCTACCTAATCTGTGGGCGGAGTTTTTTGGTATGGAGGACCTGCTCAAGGCCATTTTGCAAGGGGAAGCTCAGGAGTTGCATTTAGCGCCTATTGCACGCGAGCTGCCAACGGGCACCACCCGTTACCTCTCTTTTGAAGTTTCTCGCCTGGAGGATGACGCGGCGCTGCCTGGTCTGTTGCTGGTTGAAGACATCACGCCCTATGGCGAACTGGAGCAACATTTGATCCAGGATCGTAACGAGATGCGCCTGCTGCGCGCCGAACTCGAGCGCACCAACGCCGAGTTACAGCGCCTCAATCAGTTCAAATCTACTATCCTGGCGATGACCGCGCACGATCTACGTTCGCCTCTCTCTGCCCTCCTGCTTCAATTAAGCGTTTTGTTGAGAAACGTCCAGGCCGGGCAGCCCCCGGCGGCCTGGCTGGAAAGGATCCGCTGGATGCAATACACCGCCGGCAAGATGAAAAACTTGATTGCCGACTTGCTGGACCTGGAACAGGCCGAACGTGGGCGGCTGGTCTTGCATCCTGGCCGATGCGACCTGGTCGCGTTGATCCAGCACCTCGCCTCTACAGTACCGCCGGACGCGGTTCACCGGATAGAGCTGGAGGTGCCGGCGGAAGGGCTGGTAATCGTAGCCGATAGTGAACGATTGCAGCAGGTGTTTTACAACCTGGTGGAAAACGCCCTCAAATACACTCCTTCCCACCAACGTGTCACCGTGGCGATTCGGCATCAGGAGGAATGGGCGTTGGTGGAGGTGCACGACCGTGGGAATGGCATAGCCAGCGAGGATCTTCCCCAACTGTTCCAGATGTACTACCGCACCCGCGAGGCCCAGCAAGGTGCAGTCGCCGGCAAGGGCCTGGGCCTGTTCATCGTCCGGACTCTGGTGGAAGCGCACGGGGGGCGGGTAGAAGTGCGGTGCGAGTTGGACCAGGGCACGACTTTTAGTGTCTACCTGCCCGTGAATGGCCCAGCGCCGGCTGAGTGGTCAGACAATTGAGCCCTTGATGGAACGGATCATTGCAAAATGACCTCCGACCCGGCACTTTTACGTACCATCATTTCCCATGAGGGGATTGAATATGCGGTGTGCGACGCTGAGCGGCGGATTGTAGAATCCAGCCCTGGCTTGCCGGCGCTGTTAGGGGGCGAGTCTCTGCCGGCGACCCTGGCGGGCCAGCGACTGGAAGAGTGCTGCGACGAATTCAAGGACATAGAAGATGATCTGGCCCGTGTGGCGCGCGGCGAGACCCCTTACTTTCAAGTCGCGCACACGTACCGGGAGCGCTATGGCGAGCCCTGCTACGTGACGTTGACCGTTCTGGCCCACCCGCCGGGGCTGTTGTTGGTGGTGACCGACACGACTCAGGAAGCGCAACTGGCCCAGCGCCTGACGCAGGAACGTAACGAGGTGCTGCTGCTACAAGGGCGCCTCAAGGAAGCCAACGCGCAGCTGGAATATTTGCTGCGCCATTTTGTCCCGACCAATGTCACCCAACAATTGTTAGCCCAGCGCGAGCTCCCCCACCCGGGCGGCAAACGGCGCACGGTCAGCGTCCTGTTTGCCGATATGCGCAACTTCACGGCGCTGGCCGAGACCCTGGAGCCAGAGGCCGTGATGGAGCAGCTGAACCAGAATTTTTCCATTATCAGCCGCCTGGTGATCCAATATGGGGGCACGCTCAACCAGTATATCGGCGATGGGATTATGGCGATCTTTAACGCGCCGCAAGACCAACCCGATCACGCCCTGTGTGCCGTGCGCGTCGGGTTGGAGATTATTCAGGCCGCGACCCTGTACCCGCAGTACCAGCTCGCCCGATTCGGCTTTAGCATCAACACCGGGCCGGCCGTGGTGGGCTATCTGGGCTTTGAGGAGCGCTTTGATTACACGGCGATTGGCGATACCGTCAACGTGGCGGCGCGTCTGTCAGCGTTAGCCCGGGAGGGACAGATCCTGGTCGGCCCGCAGACCTATGAGGCGGTGTGCCAGCGTGTGCGCACGCGCCCGGTTGACCTTTTAAAGTTGAAGGGCAAGGCCAATCCGCTCATGGTGTACGAGGTGCTGCCGGATGAACGGCTTGCCTGAAAGAATTTGCCGGCTTGAACTCTGAAGTTGACCGGCGCTGTCTTGTTCACTGATAGCCGCGCTTGTAACGCAGTCTTCGGTTTGCCTCTCTGGCCGTGGTTAGGGTGAATTTTCGCATTTTGGATAACCCTTGCCGGCCGGCTCGACATAGCAGCGCACTGGTTGGTTTGCCGCATTGGCCGGGAGTGTAACCATCCATCTGCGGCCAGTCCCATGTCGCCACGATTCTTCACTCAGTCTTCACACAAATCGCTTAAAAAATATACAAACCGAAATTATACTTATAGAGAGATTTTTAATGGAGGCTCCATAATGACTGTGTTGGGAAAACGAATTCATCTCTTTCGCCGCCGGAGTATCTGGATTCGCAAAGTCGTGCAGGGTTTCTTTTTTGTGCTAATCGCGCTCATTGCGATCAATCACACGCTGGCCGAGAGTGGTAAAGGTCTCCCCATTCTCTCCAGCGCCTCGCTCCATGCCTTGTGTCCTTTTGGCGGCATAGAGACGCTGTACACTTTCGTTACCGGCGGCATCTTGATCAAGAAGATTCACACTTCCTCGCTGGTGTTGATGGGAATCGGCGTCCTGTCAGCGCTCCTGTTTGGCCCGGTCTTTTGTGGTTGGATCTGTCCGCTGGGCACGGTGCAGGAATGGATCTCGGCGCTGGGCCGCCAATGGTTCCGCCGGCGCTTCAACCATTTCGTCCCGCCCCGGCTGGACCGTGTGCTGCGCTATGCCCGCTATGGCGTGCTGGCCTGGGTCGTTTATGTTACGGCGACCAGCGGCACGTTGCTCTTTGAAGCTTACGACCCTTACTTCGCGCTGTTCAATTTCTGGAGTGGGGAGGTAGCGTCGACGGCTCTGATCCTTCTCGGTCTGACGTTGCTGCTTGCTCTGTTTGTGGAACGCCCCTGGTGTAAATACGCCTGTCCCTATGGCGCGTTTCAGGGTCTTTTCAACCTGTTTCGCATTTTCAGTATCAAGCGCTCGGCCTCTACCTGCCGTGCCTGTGCCGTTTGCTCTACTAACTGTCCGATGAATATCCCGGTGGATCGCTTGACGGTAGTGCGCGACCATCAGTGCATTACCTGCCTGGAATGTACTTCTGAGGCCATCTGCCCGGTGGCGAAAACCGTGATCTTCACCAGTGGAGGTGTGAAATGACCCTCAATTCCAAAGCCCTCGCGGTGATCATCATTGTGCTCCTTTTCGGCGGGATTGTGCTCTCTTCGGTGCTGGGCTGGTGGCAAACGGAATCCACTAAACAGCCGGTTACCTATACCGAAGGCGAATTTGCCGGCCAGGCCAACCCGGTTGACATTCGCGGTTCCTATACGTTTGGCGATATCGCTCAAGCTTTTGCGATATCCCCTGAAATCCTGGCGCAGGCCTTTGGCGTTACCACCGACGACCCTGCCGCCTTTCAGGTCAAAAACCTGGAGGAGCTCTACGCCGATAGCCCGGTGGAGATCGGCACCGCCTCGGTGCGCCTTTTTGTGGCCTGCTACCTCGGCCTGCCCTACGACCTGACAACCGCCGAAGCGACTTATCTCCCGGCCAGCGCCGTGGAAATTTTGAACACCCAGGGCCGGCCGACTCCTGAACAGCAGGCGTGGCTGGCGACGCACGGCGCGCCCGCCGCGCCGCCGACCGCGGCGCCGGAGCAGGCTACCCCGACCCCCCATGCCACCGCTGAAGCCAGCGCTTACACGATCAAGGGCAAGACCACGTTCGGCGAGCTGCTCCAATGGGGGGTGCCGCCAGCCGTCATTGAACAGCACCTTGGCGGCCCGCTCCCGGATCCGGCCGTGACCCTCAAAGATTATGCTTCGGCCCAGGGATTAGATTTTGAGTCGCTCAAGACAGCCCTGCAGGCTGAGGTGGATAAGGTCAAGCCGTAAACTGCCATGATCGCTCAGAGGGCGGCACTTAGAAGTGCCGCCCTCTGGTTTTTTATTCTTCCTCATGAAGATAGCGCTTTGCTTGTAGTCAGGCGCTTCAGTGCCGTCTCAGACGCGCTGAAGCGCGTCACTACAAGCAACCGGCTATTTTCTCACGGCCTCACCACCAGCACCACGGGCCGCTGCTCGCCGCGCTCGCCGGGGTTGTAGTAGTCATACGCCTGCGAGGCCGGCGCCTGCGCCGTGACCGGGAAGCGCGCCCGCAGCCGGTAGGTGAAGACGAGCGGCTCGCCCGCCGACAGGTTTTGCAGGTAGACCAGAATCTGCCGCCCGGTCAGCTCAAACTTCTTCAGCCGCCCGCCGGTGTAGTCCAACGGCAGGTCACTGTCGCGGGCGACGCGCCCCTCCAGCTCCTCGGTCAGGACGGTGAAGCCCGGCGGGACGCCCAGGTCCACCAACGCCCAATCCACCTTGCCTTCTTGCAACGTGACCGTCGCCGTGACCTGGACGGTATCCTCTACGGCCAGCTGCGTCCGGTCGTATTGCACCTGAATGGCGAGCAGCTCCGCGCCGGTGACCACTTCTGGCACGGCCGACCAGGGTCGGTAGTAGCGCACTGTTACCTGGGCCATCAGCTGGCCCTTCCCCTCTACGGCCAGGCGGACCTGGTTTTCGCCGGGGCCGACATCGTCAAACGTGAAGGTGTGCACCACGTCATAGTTGGCTTTGGTGATCCGCACCGGGTCGCGCTGCCCCCCGTTGAGGCTGACGGTGACGGTGGCGTCGGTCTGCTCGCCGCCGGCGGTGACGGAGGCCATCAGCGCCTTGAGCGCGAGGATCGTCGCCTGCGTGGAGTGCCAGGTGCCGCGCGGGTCTTTCTGCTGGATGAGGTAGAGCAGCGCGCCGTTGGCCAGGTCGGCGTGGCTGTCGGCGCGGATGAAGGCGTAGGCAGCCAGGGCGGTGGTCTCCAGCGAGCCGGTCTGCCCCTCGGAGCCCATCATGGTGGCGATGGAGCTTTCCCAGTAGACGGCGTCGCCGTCGGTCTTCGCCATTCCCGCCAGCCGGTCTAACGTGCTGCGGGTGAAGTCGCCGCTCGGGTCGGCGGCGACCAGCGCGTTGGCGACAAGTGCCAGCGCGTAGGGGTCATTGATCTTCCCGGCGTGCTCGCGGACATAGCTCAGGCCGCGCCGGGTGGCTTCCTCGTCGCCGTAGCCGGCATGGACCAGCGCCCAGACGATGTAGGCGGTGACGGGGACCCGGTCGTCGCCCAGGTTAGACCAGCTCTGCTCGTGGACCAGGCCCCGGTCGTTCTCCCAGGAGCCATCGCTGGCCTGTTGCGCCATCAACCACTGCGCGGCGCGCTCCACGAAGGCTTCGTCAATCCGGTAGACGCGCGCCATGTCGGTGAACTCCATCAGCCCGTAGGCGGTGAGCATCCGGTCGGCGGGCGCGTCGCCGAAGAGCGAGAAGCCGCCGCCGGGCACCTCAAAGGTGGTAAGTCGCTGGTAGCCGATGTTGATGTATTGCTCGGCCTTCATCTGGATCTCCGGCGTGGATTGGTCGGTCGTCTTCATGTAATCCAGCGCCAGCACATCGGGATAGGTGCCGCTGCTGGTCTGCTCAAAGCAGCCGGAGGGCATGACGAGGATGGTATCCATCCCCTCCACCACCTGGCTGAGGATGCCGGGGTAGAGTTTGACCTCCACCTGCGCCGTGCCGGGGATCAGGTCGGCGGGCAGGGTGAAGCGGCGCTCGGTGGTGCCGCTCAGGCGATCCGACCAGGTTTCCTCAAATGGCTTACCGTCGGGCTGGATGAGGACATCGTGGGTGGCGGTGGTGGCGTCGCTCAACTTTGTCCCGTAGGCCCAGACGGTGGGGCGGTAGCGCCCGTGCGCGGCGGTGACGCGGATGCGGAAGCGGACTACCTGTACATCGTTGGCGACTAAGGTCACGGTCTGTTCCGGCGCGCCCAACAGCTCAAACCAGGCGGCCTGTTCCAGCACCAGGCGCACCGTCTGCGGTTCGGCCAGGTAGTTGTAGACGGCGACGGGCAGCGCCACCTCGTCGTGCTGGGTCAGCGCGTAGGGCAGGTCAAAATCCACGAAGAAGTCCTGGAAGACGCGCAGGCTGGTGGTGGTCGCGCCCAGACGCCCATCGTCGGAGTGGGCGAAGGTGGTCAACCGCCAGGTGGTGATGTTGTCGTAGAGCGGCAGGTCCACGTGCAGGCGGCCCTGCTCGTCGGTGCGAAGCTCGGGGAGCCAGGCCATCGTCTCACCGAAGAGCGTGCGCAGGCGGGGCGCCGCCGGGGCCGCGTTGCCGGCGGCCTGTCCGGCCGGCGCTTCTACTTCGCCTTTGGCATTCATATCCACGGCCGGTGCCGGGGTCGCCATCGCCAGCGGTGCGACCAGCGGTTCCATTGGCATGGCCTCTTCCAAGATCACTCCCTGTTCCTGGCGGAAGCCCGGCACCGGCGCGGAGGCCCCTACCCCGCCGCTCAGACTTGCCACGGCGAAGACGCCCACGAGCGGCCCGGCCAGGGTCAGCCCGATCAGCGCGAAGGAGGCCAGCGCCACCCCCACCCGCCGTTGCAGCACCTCGCCAATGCCCCAGACGAGAAAAGCAAACGCGGGCAACAGGAAGGCGATCACCCCGGCGATCACGGCGCTCTCGGCTGGCTCCTGCCCCCGCCCCTGTACGGCGGCGAAGACGAGCAGCGGCAGCAGCCCGGCGTAGCAGGGGAGCAGCAGGATGGCTCCCACGCGCCCGGCTTCCTTCTGGCGCAACCCGTAGACCAGAAGCGCGATCCAGCCCACCAGTCCGGCCACCGGCAGGAGCAACAGCCCGATGGGATTCTCCAGATTGGAGAAAAGCTCGCCCAGCCAGTAGCTCAGCCGGTCCAGGAAGGCGGTGCCGACCCATTCCGGTGTGGGCAGGAGCGCCAGGAAGAGGGCCGGGCCGCCGAGCAGCACGGCGCCGAGCAGCAGGCTGGCGCCGATGACGCGCTCGCGGGCCAGCTGCCAGAGCGCCAATCCCAGGATGGCTAACGGCAGCAGCAGGGCCAACGGGAAGAGCACTTGAGTCAGCGTCTTGAAGATGGCCGCCTGCCGCTCGTAGGCCCGGTTAACCGCCTCGTTGTGCG
>CAYTGR010000037.1:43279-49287 GCA_964437445.1 uncultured Anaerolineales bacterium
GTCTTGAAGATGGCCGCCTGCCGCTCGTAGGCCCGGTTAACCGCCTCGTTGTGCGTATTGACGCTTAGCGAGAAGGGCGAAGCGCTGGCCCCGGCCAGGCTGGCCTGGGCGGCGATCTCCTGCGCCGCGCGCAGCTGTGTCTCGGTCTCCGGGCGGAGGACGGCCTCGCGCAGGGTGAAGCCGTGGAGGTCGTATTTCGGCTCCAGCAGCTCTTTTTCCAGCAGGAAGTAGACCTTGAGGAAGCCGGGGTCCTGTTCCTGGAGCGCGTAGACGGCCTCATCCACGGCCGCCAGGCCCAGGGTGGCGGGGACGCCCGCGCCGTCGGTCCCGGTCACGCTGAAATCCAGCCCCGCTTGCGCGCCGGGCGCGTAGATCGTCTGGTCGGGGTTGACGGTGACGGTCAGGTCGCGCGGCGCATCTACCACGATCAGGCGAGTGTCGCGCTGGATCTCGCCCCATTGGGTCAGGGTGTAGGCGTGCAGTTCCAGTGTGCCGTAGAGCTCCGGCGTCAGGTCAATATCGGCCTGAGCGTGGCCGTTCTGGGGCTCCAGCGCGCGCGTGGAGACGGTCTGCCCGGCGCGGACGATATCCAGGTAGAGCGCGCCGGTCCCGATATTGCTGAAGATGTCCACGTGCGCTGTCTCGCCGACGCGGTAAACGGCGCGCTCCGGCCGCAGCAGCACGGGGCTGTAGCTCTGGGCCTGGAAATCTACGATGCGCTGGGCCGTGTGGCCCTGCGCGTCGCGCGCGGTGAAGGTGATCTGCTGCCAGGGGGTGGAGGGAATGAACTTGAACTGGCCCAGGCCGTAGGCATCGGTGGTCACGGTGTACTCGCGCCCTTCGGCCTGGATGGTGAGGGTGGTGGGGACGGGCGTCCCGTCGGGGGCGGCGGTGATGATGTAGACGATGTTCTCCACGCCGGCCACGAGCTCGCCGCTTTCGGCCACGGCCTCAATCAGGATGCGCTCGCGGGCGACGGGGATGGTGACGTTGGCCCGCTCGGTGTGCGCGGCGCTGTCGGTGACGGCGGCCTCCAGGATGAAGGTGGCTGTGCCCTGTTCCAGCCCGCCGCCGACGAAGTAGTCGGGCAGCGTGAACTCAAAGGCGTAGTGGCCCTCGGCGTCGGTCTCGCCCTCAATCTGGAAGACCTGGTTGAGCTGGACGTCAAAGGTGTAGCCGGTCAGGACGACCTTGCCCCGTTCCACCGGTTTGCCAAAGAAGTAAGCGGCCTCCAGCGCGCCGGTCACCTTTTCGCCGGGCAGGTAGAAGGTCTGGTCGGGCGTGGCGCTCACCTTGAACTTGGGCAGCACGTAGGGTTTGACGACGACGGTCGTCTCAGAGGGGGCGTTGCCGATCACGGCCTCCAGCTTGTAATCGCCGGTGTTGACCTCATTAGCGAGCTGGAAATCGGCGGCGGCGACGCCGTGCGCGGAGGTGGTGAGCGTGCGCCGGAAGACCTTGTTGCCTTTGGCGTCGGTGATGGTCAACTCCACCGGTTGCTCCGCGGCCGGCTGGAGATCGGCCGCGCCGAGCGCCAGGACGCGGATGTGGATCACCTGGCCCGGCTGGTAGATGGGCTTGTCGGTGGTGAGCAGGGTCTTGTAGTCGCGCACGACGGTGACCGGCTGCTCGGTCCGGTCGCGCCCGCGGCCGGAGTTGGTCTCCACAATCAGGATACTCTCGGTGGCGGCCTCGGCCGGCACGGTGAAGGCAACGTCGGCGCTGCCGGTGACATCGGTCGTCCCCTCATAGAGGGTCACCGTTTTGCCGCCGGCGGCCGGTCGCAGCGCCACTTTGACTTTAGCGCCGGCAATGGGCTGGCTGCCGCCTACCTGCCGGACAACCACGCGCAATCCGGCCGGCAGGCCGGGCGTCAGGCGCTGTTGCCCGTAAAGGAGCGTCTCCTGGTCAGGGGCTTGGTCTGGCAAACGCACGGCGTAGAAGCTGAGGCCACACAGGCCGATCATTACTGCCGCCACCAGGACAAAGAAAACTGATACCCAACGTTTAGCGTGCATAGCTCTCCTCCTTAACCGAACTATCCGACTGACCAAAGGTATGTCAGGCCGGCCGTTTTGCTAATCAGACCATTGGCGCTGGTGCTTGCAGGGCGAACGACGATTCTACCCATGTTGGTCAAAGTTATGACGTTACAGTAAGAAATCAAGTTCCCCTTAGGCGATTGCTTACTGATGCTTACACGGCGGCACCAGGGAAAAAGTTCACCTTGCCAGGACTCATGTTTTGAATTTCATAAAGTATTCCTAAAAAACTTCCCCCAGGGGGCTGGCAATGGACTTCCGAGCGCCAAAATAAAACTTTTCTCTAACATTTTTGTTGATAATGGATAGAATTTGCCCCGCAATTGAAACGCTTTAGTAATAATCATTGGTTGCATGGAATGGCATGATGATGTAACATATAAACAAGTGTTCATAGCATGGGTGATCCGTAACCGGATCTCTGCCGAAGGTCTTTTTCACCGCTGAGAGCGCTGAGAACGCCGATCTTGATGAACAACGCTGACGATTCATCAAACATGAAAACCGGGGACAACAAAACCGGTTCAGGAATGCGTTAACCGGCGGGGTGGAACGGTCGGCAACCCGTTCCGCCCCTTTGTTTTGCCCTGTGTGCTATCAAAATTGATGTAACCATCCATGAAACGGCCATAAAAGTTGCCGAGGAGGGACATAGATGGATTTAACCGGGGCCACCTTACGTTGGCTGAACGAAAGTGCCGACCGGGGGGTTCTGATTACCGATGCTCAATTGACCATCCGGGGTTGGAACCGCTGGCTGGAACGCCACAGCGGTTACCGTGCCGCCGAGGTCATCGGCCGGGACCTGCTGAACCTCTACCCCGAACTCATCGCGCGCCAGCTGGCGACCTTCTACCGGCGCGCGCTGACCGGACAGGTGGTCATGCTGGCCCAGCGGTTCCACGGTTACCTGCTGCCAATGCCCGCCGTCACCCATACCGCGGGCCTGGCCCAGATGCAGCAGCGCGCTCAGATCGCGCCGCTGCTGGAAGATGGTCAGGTGATCGGCACCCTGACCATGATTGAGGATGTGACCGAGGAACTCACCCGCGAGGATGAACTCAAACGGCAGGTCGCCATTCGGGACGCGCTGCAGGAGATTGATCGTGCCATCCTGACCCTGGACCTGGACGAATGTCTACGGCGGGTGGTAGAACAAACCGCGGCTCTGTTTCACGTGCCGACGGCGGTGGTCATTTTACGTGAGGATGACGCCCTGCGAGCGGAAGCCTGCACCAGCTGCCAACCCCACGGTGGCCCGCTTGAGGTGGCGGAAATGCAGGGTACCGTGGCCGAATGGGTCAGCCGCTCCGGGCAGATGCTCGTCCTGACCGACCTGGGGATGGTCTCAGCGCCCGAAGCGCTGAAACCGGTGGAAGCGACCAGCCAGAGCGTGGCCGCCATCCCGTTTGTTTTTGGCGACACAGTGATCGGTGCGCTGGCGGTGGAATCTCCCCATAGCCATGCCTTTGGTCCCCTTGAACAGGATCTCCTGCTGGCTTTGGGGCGGCAGGCAGCGGTGGCGATCCAAAACGCCCGCCTCTACCTCGCGGAGCGGCGCCGCGCGGAGCAGCTGACCGCCGTCGCGCGGGTAGCACGGGCCGTTTCGGCTACCTTGAAGCCGGAGGCGCTCTACCGGACCATCTACGAGCATCTCTCCACCCTGATTCCCTGTGACGCTTTTATCCTTTCGTTGTTTGACCCCGAAACCCGGTTGATTCACGCTGTCTTTTCCCTGCAGGACGGCACGGCGCACGATGTGAGCCATTATCCACCCGTGGCCTTGCAACCGCCCGGCAAGGGGACTCAGAGCGAAGTCATCCACACCGGCCGCAGTCTGATCATCCCCGATCTGGGGGCACGCCAGAAAGGTCTCGCGGTTTACCGCTTCGGCACGCCCGGACCCGTGACGCGGTCTGCCATTTATGTGCCGCTGCGCATGGAGGGGCGGACCATCGGCGTCCTCCAGGCACAGAGCTACACCGCCAATGCCTACCGGCCCGAGGACATCCCGCTGCTGGAAGCGGCTGCCGGACATGCGGCCGCTGCCATCGTCAACGCCCGCCTGTACCAGGCGCTCCACGAGTCGGAAACTCAACTCCGGCGCATCACCGATACGATGCTGGATATGGTTTCGCAGACCGACCTGAACGGTATCTTGCAGTATGTGAGCCCTTCACACCAAACCGTGTTGGGATACTCCCCTCAGCGGTTAGTCGGTACCTCCATTTTTGAGCATGTGCATCCGGATTCGTCAGCGGCCACCCGGCCATTTCGGGAGCAATTATTACAAACCCGGCGGGTGCAGCGGGCGGAGTTCCGTTACCGCCATGCCGACGGACACTATCTCTGGCTGGAGACGAGCGCCAGTGTATTGGAGAGCGAAACAGGCGAACCGGTGGGTTTTGTGTTCGGCAGTCGTGACGTGACAGCCCGCAAGCAGGCGGAAGAAGCCCTGCAACGACGGACGGCGCAATTGGAAACCCTGCGTCAGGTGGGGTTGGCGCTGACGGCTGAGCGCGATTTACCCACCCTGTTGCGCTCCATTGTCTCGCACGCGATGGAATTTCTGGGCGGGAGCGCCGGGGCGCTGATGCGTTACCGGCCTGATCTGGACCGGTTGGAATCGGTGGCAGCTATTGGTTCCCCGCCGGCGATGTCCACCGGCACGGTTTTCCACCGCGGTGAGGGCTTTGTGGGGCAGATCTGGGAACAGGGCCGGCCGTTGGTGACCAGCCACGATGGGGAGGAAGGGGGACCCTCCTTCGCCTCAGGACCAGAACGGATACCGGCGGTGACGCTGGTCGGTGCTCCTATCCAATGGGGGGACGAATTTCTTGGCGTGCTGGTAGTCAGTGCCCCTGCGCCGGTCAACTTCACCGTAGATGACGGTGAACGGCTCAGCCTGCTGGCGACCCAGGCCGCCGTGGCCATGATCAATGCCCGGCTGTATCAACAGCTGCAAGGTCACGCCGACCGGCTGGAGGTACAGGTACGCGAACGTACCGCCGAAATCCAGGCTCAGGTGGCTCGCCTGGAAGCGATCCTGCGGAGCACCGCCGACGGCATTGTCGTGACCGATGCCCAGGGCCAGTTGTTGCTGACCAACCCGGTCGTGCAGCGCTGGCTGGACGAGCTGCTGGAACCGGCGCAGGCCGCGCAGCTCCGCCAGACGTTGGTGGCGCTGGCGCGCCAGGCCGACAACCGGCCGGAGGCTGTCTTGGAGCTACCGGGGTTAGACTTGCAGCTCCAGGCTGCCCCGGTGTTGACTGCTCAGGCCGACCCGGCAGCAGTGGTCATTGCGGCCCACGACATCAGCCAGCTCAAGGCGCTGGACCGGCTAAAGTCGCAGCTGGTCTCCAACGTTTCTCACGAATTGCGCACTCCCGTGACCGCGATCAAGCTCTATGCTCATATTCTACGCCATGGCCAGGCGGAAAAATCTGAGCAGTACCTGGATCTGCTGGTGCAGGAGGCCGACCGGCAAGCCAAGCTCGTGGAGGATATTCTGGAGATTTCACGTCTGGATGCCCGCCAGTTGGAGCTCCAGTTCCGGGCCACCTGGATTGTGAGGGACCTGGTCGCACCGGTGATCACCGGACATCAACTCCTGGCGCAAACCGGCGATCTGAAGTTGAGCTATCGGGCCCTCATCCCGGATTTTCAAGTGTGGGTAGATCCCGACCGCATGATCCAGGTCCTGAATAACCTGGTGGAAAATGCCATGCATTACACGCCAGCGCATGGAGAGATAGAGGTGGTGGTGAGCACGGCGCAATACGACCAGGAACAATGGGCCACCGTTATTGTGCATGACACCGGCATTGGCATTGCTCCGGCCGACCTGCCGCACATTTTTGAGCGTTTCTACCGGGGCGAGACCGCTCGCCAAAAGCAAATTCCCGGCACCGGGTTGGGCCTGGCAATTGTCAAAGAGGTTGTAGAATTGCATAAGGGGCGGGTCAC
>CAYTGR010000038.1:0-4356 GCA_964437445.1 uncultured Anaerolineales bacterium
CCGCTTTGCGGTGGAGCTCTGGGTCTACCCCACGGTGGTCACCGATACCAGCTTCATCCTGCGGACCGATCTGCCCACCGGCACGGTGGAGGCAGGAGACGCCTCGCACCTGCTGGGGATTGCCGACGGCCGCTTTATCTTCCGCATCTACGCTGACGGCTGGGAGACGTTGACCGGCCCGGCGGTGCTGCCCCATACCTGGTATCACCTGGTAGCGACCGCGCAGAGCGATGGCAGCGCCCGTCTCTACGTCAACGGCGTGGAGGTGGCGCGGCGCACGGGGCTGGGGACGCTCTGGCAGGGCGGCGACTTCTACCGGCTTGGCTCCGCCTACGGGCCGACTACGACGCTCACTTATTTCAGCGGCGCGCTGGACGAGGTTGCCATCTACAGCCGCACGCTTTCCGCGGCCGAGATCAGTGACCACTACCTGCGCGGCGTTTTGGGGCTGGCGTTCCAGGTGCGCGGCTGCGCCGAACCGACCTGCGCGGGCGTGCCCTTCGTCGGCCCTGGCGGGCTGGTGACTACGACCTACACCGCCCGCGCCAGCTTCAACGCTTTCAACGAGCTGCCCGCCGTCTCGCTGGTTGATGCGCTGACGGGGACTTATCGCTACTTCCAGTACCAGGCCGTCTTCACCGGCGACGGCGAGGCGACGCCGCAGCTGCGCCACGTCTCAATCGGGCCGGGCCACCGGGCGATCTCCAGCACGGTGGGCACCTGCCTCGGCACGGCGCAGGTCTTCACCTGCACGTTGGGCGATCTGGCGCCCGGGCAGGCGGTGACGATTGCCACCGATGCCTGGATCAACGCGGCGGCCACGCTCAGCCAGACCAACCTGGTGACGGTGACCGCAGTAACGCCGGGCGATGCCGATCTGACCAACAACACCGCCGCTTTCACCAGCACCATCATCGGCGAGGTGGACCTGATCGTGGAGAAGTACGATGCCGACTGGAACGGCGGCACCGACCCGGTTAACCCCGGCAGCCCGCTGACTTATACGCTCCTGGTCCGCAATGCCGGGCCGAGCTTCGCCTGGGGCGTGACCGTCACCGATGCCTTCTCCGCCACCCTTCTCAGCGTGACGCCGCCGGCTGGCTGGGATCCCTGCACCTTCAGCGGCGGCGCGCTCACCTGCACCGTCGCCAGCCTGGCCCCCACCGGGTATCGCTGGGACAACGAATATGACTGGGAGGAGATTGTGGTGGTTGCCACGGCGCCCCCTGTGCCGGGCATCATCACCAACACCGTCTGGGTCACCGGGACGATCACCGAACTGGACGCGACCGATAACATGACCGAGGAGACCACGCTGATCACGCCGGTCGCCGATGTCTGGATTGTCAAGACCGATGAGCCTGACCCGGTGTTGCCCGGCAGCACGCTGACCTACACGGTAGCGATCACCAACGGCGGCCCCTATCTGACCGCGACCCATGTGATCGTGACCGACACGCTGCCCGCCGGGTTGGTTGGCTACCCCATCGCCGGGCCGGAGTGGAGCTGCGGCGCGCCCGGCAATCCAGTGGTCTGCACGCTAACGACGCTGACCGGCACGGCCGGCTTCCAGATCACCACCACCGCGCCGCTGACCGGCTATCTGGAGAACGTCGCGCACGTCACCGCTGACGAGGCCGATCTGGATACCGATAACAACTGGGCGGCGGCTTACACCACCGTTCTGCCGGTGGCCGATCTGCTGGTGAGCAAGGAAGACTGGCCCGACCCGGTCTATGCGGCGCAGCCGCTCACCTATACGGTCACGCTGACCAACGCCGGCCCGGCGGCAGCGGGCGGCTTCACCACCACGTTGACGGCCACCAACGGCCATCCGCTCAACATCCCGATCCTGGCCGGCCCGGCGCGCCCCTATCACACCGACATCTACGCGCCCGCCCTCCCCGGCCTCATCCAGAACCTCACCGTCACGCTCTACGGCTTCCGGCATGATTACCCGGCCGACCTGAGCGTGGTGCTCTTCGGCCCCAACGGGCAGAGCGTGGTGCTGATGTCGGGTGTGGGCAACGTGCCGGTCTCCGATTTGACGCTGACCTTCCACGACAGTGGGAGCGGCATGACGGGCACGCTGACCAGTGCGGTCTACCGCCCCACCAACGCCGGCCTGAGCACCGACCTGCCCGCGCCCGCGCCGGCCGGCCCCTATGGCGACAGCCTGAGCGCCTTCTACAACAGCCCGGCCCAGGGCCGCTGGCAGCTCTATGTCTACGATCATGTTTACTCGGATAACGGGCAGATCCGGGGCTGGCGGCTGCAATTCACCACCCGGACAACCGACACGTTGACGCTGACCGATACGCTGCCCTCCGAGCTGAGCGGGTTCTCGGTGGAGACGCCCGCCGATTGGACGTGCGGCGGCGCGCCCGCTCTGCTCTGCACGGGGTTGCATCTGGCTGCGGGCGATAGCGCCGTCTTCACTCTCCGCGCTACCGCCCCGATCACCGGCATGGTCATCACCAACACGGCCAGCGTCACCGCCACCATCACCGATTTGGATTTGCTTTCCAATACCGTGACCATCACCACTACGGTCTTACCGGTAGCCGATTTGCAGATCGCCAAGGCGGCCAACGCTCCTCTGGTGGGCGCAGGCGGCCTGTTGACCTACACGCTCACCATCACCAACGCCGGGCCCAGCCCCCTGGAAGAGACCGTCACCGTCACCGATACGCTGCCCGCCGACCTGAGCGGCGTGACCGTGACGCCCGATCCGGCCTGGACCTGCGACACGGGCGGCCTGCCGGTCGTCACCTGCACGGTCGGCAGCCTGGCCGTCGGCGCGGTCAGCCAGATCACGCTGACCGCTACCGCGCCGATCACGCCGCAGGTGTTGACCAATACGGCGGCCGTTTTCAGCGCCGTGACCGACCCGCTCACCGATAGCAACCGGGCCGAGGCGGTGGTCACCGTGATCCCGCTGGCTGATCTGGTGGTGGTCAAGAGCCTTGAGCCGGCCGGCTTGTCGTTTGGCGACCCCTTCACCTACACCTTAGCCGTGACGAATACCGGCCCCAGTGCGGCCACGGCGGTCGTCCTCACCGACCAGCTGGAGGGGGTGGTGGACTTCGGCGAGCCCCAGACTTCTGGCTGGAGCTGTCTGGCGGCCGGCGCGACCTTCACCTGCACGCTGGCCAGCCTGCCGGTCGGCCCGGCGCCGCTGATTGTTCTCACCGGCACCGCGCCGGCGCTTGGCGGCTTCATCACCAACACCGCCGTGGTCACCAACTCCGTGGCAGACCTGGCGCCGCTCAACAACACCTTTGTTCTGACCACCGTGGTCAGCGCGCCGCCGGTGCTCAGCCCCATCGCCGATGTGACGACGCCGGAGGATACGCCGGTGGTCATCACCTTCACGGTGGACGACTCCGATAGCCCGCTGGATCAGATTGCGCTGGCGGCGCAGGTCTCCAATTCCACCCTGTTGCCGTCGGGCAGCTGGACCTTCGGCGGCAACCCGGCGGAGGTCACCCGCACGCTGACGATCACGCCGGCGTTGAACCAGTTTGGGAGCAGCGTCATCACGGTCACGGCGACCAGCCAGGGGTTGAGCGTTTCCACCGCTTTCACCTTGACCGTGACGCCGGTCAACGACCCGCCGGTGGCGGTGGATGATACGGCCACGACCGCCCAGGGCACACCGGTCACCATCCCGGTCACGCTCAACGATACCGATGTGGAAAGTGATACGTTGACCGTGGCGGCTGTGGGGACGCCGGCCCACGGCGACGCCATGGCGGTCGGCGCCACCGTGGTCTACACGCCCACTCCTGCCTTCTACGGCCAGGAGGTCTTCACCTACACCGTGACCGATGGCAACGGCGGTTTTGCCACGGCGACCATCACCGTCACCGTGAACGCGCGCCCGGTGGCCGTCCCCGGCGCCGACCAGACGGTAACGGTGAGCGCCAATGTGACCTTAAACGGCAGCGCCAGCTACGACCCCGATAACCAGCTGCCGCTCACCTACGGCTGGCAGCAGAGCGGCGGCCCGGCGGTGACCTTCAACCCGGTGCTGAGCGTGACCACCTTCACCGCGCCCGCCACGCCGGCGGTGCTCTCCTTCACGCTGGTAGTCACCGACAGTGCCGACCTGGCCAGCTTGCCCGCGACCACCGTGGTCACGGTGACCGATGTGGCGCTCAGCGGCCTGCAAGCCTTCAACAGCAGCCCGACGGTCTTCGGGCAGGTGACCGCCTTCACGGCGACGGTGGCGACCGGCACCAATGTGGTCTTCACCTGGGACTTTGGCAACGGCGTGTTGGGCAGCGGCGCGAACCCCACCTACACCTACCCGCTGGCAGGCGTCTACACCGCCATCGTGACCGCGACCAACGG
>CAYTGR010000038.1:4456-49106 GCA_964437445.1 uncultured Anaerolineales bacterium
CCTACACCTACCCGCTGGCAGGCGTCTACACCGCCATCGTGACCGCGACCAACGGGGCGGGGGTGCTGACGGCGACCACGCTCGTCACCATCACCAACGCCCCACCGGTAGCCGTCGCCGGCCCGGATCAGAGCTTCGTGGTCAGCACGACCGTGACGCTGAACGGCAGCGCCAGTTACGACCCCGATAGCCATCTGCCGCTCACCTATGGCTGGCAGCAGACCGGCGGCCCGGCGGTGACCTTCAACCCGGTGCTGAGCGTGACGACTTTCACCGCGCCGGCTACGCCGACGGTGCTCACCTTCACGCTCACGGTGACCGATACAGCCGGCCTGGTCAGTGCCCCGGACGAGGTGGTCATCACGATCAGGCCGCCGCGCTACGATCTTTATCTGCCGCTGGTGCTGCGCAACTATGCTTCGGCCCCTGACCTGGTGGTGACGCAGCTGGTGGCGACGGCCAACGCTATCCAGTTGGTCATCAAGAACCAGGGGGATTTGCCGGTACCGGTCAATGGGGATAACGAGTTCTGGGTGGATGTCTATATCAACCCGAATCCGGCGCCCACGGCGGTCAACCAGACCTGGCGGTATCTGGGGACGCAGGGGCTGGTCTGGGGCGTGACGGTGGACGCGCTGCCGGCGCTCGTGCCGGGCGGTATGCTCACTTTGACGTATAACGGGCCTTACTACCGCTCTGACGAGAGCCAGATCAGCTGGCCGCTGCCGGTGGGAACGCGGGTTTATGCGCAGGTGGATTCGGCGCACGCCAGCACGACCTATGGCGCGGTGCGGGAGAACCACGAAATCGTGGGTGGGCAGTATAACAACATCCTGGGGCCCGTGCTCAGCACGGCGCTGGTGAACGCGGAGGAGGTTGTGCCGTCTGCCGTCGTGGGTCCCCTGGATAACGGGGTGCACCTGCCGCCCCGTCCGTAAGGTGTGGGTCGCCCCGCGCTCGCCTTACGCGGCGCGGGGCGACCGTTTACCGGCCCAGGGTGAATAAAGTGAGTAGATTTTAGTGAGCAGTGAGCAGGGCTTGCAGCTCTACTGCTCACTATTCACTGCTCACTACAGCGTCTCGCTACCAACAAGAACACCAGGAGGAACTATCCATGAATCACTGCCTGCCCGACTACAAAAGCTTGCGGTTCGGAGGCCTGATGGCGTTGGGGCTGTTGGCGCTCAGCCTGCTGGGGCCGGCGCTGGTGTTGGCCGCGCCTGCCCTGCTGCCGCCACGTCCCACGCCGATGCCACCGGCGGCCGCCCTGCCGGCCGGCGGGGCGATTGTGTTGCAAGTACAAGGTGATCTGGCGGCCTGGCCGGCGCTCTGGACTTTGGTGGAATGGCAGGATGAGCAAGGGACCTGGCATCCGGTGGAGGGCTGGATCGGCCCCCTGGACACGGTGACGGCGGCCGGCGGCGAGAAGGGGTGGGGCATTCCACCGGAGCACTTTGGGCAGGGACCTTTCCGCTGGGCCGTTTACGGCCAGCAGGGCGGCGACCGGTTGGCGCAGAGTGCCGCTTTCTTACTGCCGGGGCAGCCAGGTGAGACGACAACGGTCACGGTGATGTTAACGCCGGCCCTGTTGCCGGCCACCGGTGGGGGCTGGCCGCTGGCCTGGTGGGTTGGACCGGGTCTGGTGCTTCTGGCCAGCGGGCTGCTCCTGCGGCGCCGGGCCAGCGGTGAGTGTTGTACTCTCTGATTCAGGACTTACGCAGACGCAACCATTTTTCTAAGTTTTATTTCTTTGTCACCCGACCACCGGCTATGAGTTTAGCCGCCCGGTGAGCGGGGATTGCCGTCCACGAATAGCTTCACGAAGGCACGAATGGGTACCCGATGCGGTCCATTCGTGGATTTGTGAGTCCATTCGTGGGCGGCAAATTTGTTAATTCATAACCTCCGTTTCCACCCCGACCATTCCCAGGGAATTTTTAGGAATTACGATACACGAGAACGACACTCTTTGTGTATCCTGGTCATAAAAACAAGTAAACCCCTTTCTTCTAATCTGTTGTTTCCTGGTATGGATACGGTTTTATTTTGGCATAAAACAAATTACGTTAAGGAGAAGTAGGATGAATTTACGTGGCTGGCGGTTTTTATGGATAGGCTGGCTGGTTATTGCGTTGGGGATGCTGACAGCGGGCGCTGTGCTGGCCGATGATCAGCCCGATGGCAGCACGCTCATTTCGCCGCAGACTACCGACGGCACCTGGGGGCCGGGGGTGATCACCGCCACGTCCAATGTGGTGATCAATGCCGGGGTGACCATCACGGTCGCACCGGGCACGACGATTGTGGTCAACGGCAACTATACCCTCACCGTCAACGGCACGCTGCGCGTCAACGGCCCGGTGACGTTCACCCACCCTGCGGCGACACCCGGTTCGTGGGGCGGCATCGTCTACGCGCCGGGGAGCAGCGGCTACCTGGACGGGGTGACAATTGAATACGCCCAGCGCGGATTGACGCTCAACACGGCCAACCCGATTGTGGTTTCCAACAGCACCATCCGCTACAACCGCCATACCGTCTCCGGCGCGGGGATTTACCTTCAATCCGGCAACCACCAGATCACCGGCACGCTGATCTATAACAACGAGGTTGCAGGGACAGGGATCGTCTATGGCGGCGGCGTGTTTATAGAGAACAACTCGTCGCAACTGCTCAACTCGCGCATCTACAACAACACGGTCACTTCCACCGGCAACAAGGGCGGTGGCGGCGGGGTGATGATCCTGCGCAGCAGCGGCACGGTCGCGCCGTTGGTTGAAGGGTGCGAGATCGCCACCAACACCCTGCGCACGGCGGGCAGTTCGAGCCTGGCCAACGGCGCCGGCATCGGCATTGAAGGGACGACCGGGGCGGTCATCCGCAACAACCGGATCGCCGACAACCAGAGCGTCCCCACGGCCGGCTATGGCGGCGGCGGCGGCATCGGCTTTGAACAAGACGCCCGCGCGGCCTTGATTGATGCCAACCTCATCCTCAATAACCTCTCGATGGGACCCGGCCACAGCGAGGGCGGCGGCATTGACTGCTGGGGCGGCAATGTGGTGACGGTGACCAACAACCTGCTCTACAACAACCGCTCGCGCACCATCGGCGGAGGAATGAACATCAATGCCAATGCCGGCACAGGTCTCAATGTCAACGTACTCAACAATACCGTGGTCAGCAACACCTCGGCCAGCGGTGGCGGGTTGTACCTGCAATCCAACGGCGTGGCATTGAACAATGTGGCGGTCGGCAACCTGGCTACCACCAGCGGTGGCGGCATCTATCGCGCCAGCGGAACCGCCGATTATAACGACGTGTGGAACAACACAGCGCCGTCTAATCCCAATACCTATGGCACAATGGGCGCGAACACCCTCTATGTGGACCCCTTGTTCATCGGCAGCGGCGATTTGGCGCAACAATATCGTTTGCAGAATCGCTCACCGGTCATTGACAAAGGCACCAACTCGGGTATTGGTCTGCCATCGCAGGACTATGACGGCGACGCGCGGCCGCTCTTTTGCAGTTGGGATATGGGCTTTGACGAAGTGACCGTCGGCCCCAGCACCATCCAGTGTATGATTGACCTGGCCGCGCCCGGCGAGACGGTGATCGTCCCGGCGGGCGTTTACACCGAAAGCCTGATCCTGAGCAAACCGGTCAGCGTGACCGGCGTGAGCAGCGCCACGGTGATCGTCCGCGCGCCGGCCAACCAGCGGGTGATGTATATCACCGGCACGATGGTCACCAACGACGTGCTGATCGCCGGAATGACCTTTGAGAACGGCAACACCGCGGCCAACGGCGGCGGGGTCTATATCACCGGTGGGGCACAGCCGCGTTTTGAGGATATGACCTTTACCAACAACATCGCCCGCTATCGCGGCGGAGCGATTTTTATGGATTCGCCCGGCAGCACGCTGATCGTCCGCCGCAGCCGCTTTACCGGCAACCGTGCGGACTATAACAACGACAACAATACACGCGGCGCGGCAGTCGCCGTTTCCGGCGCCGACTTGCGGCTCATCCTGGAAAACGTCCAGATGATCGGCAACTCCTCCGAACGGTACGGCGGGGCAATTGCCGTTGAGGGCAATGTCACCCCGGCGCATCTTGTCATCACCGACAGCCTGATCAACGACAACACCGCTTCCGAGTTGGACGGCGGCGCAATTTTCGGCAGCCTGGCGGTCATCACGGTCACCCACAGCACGCTGGACAACAACCGCGCGCCCTCCGGCGACCGGATGGGCGGCGCAGTTTACCTGACCGGCGTCGGCTCCCGCCTGACCCTCATCGGCAGCACCCTCTCCAACAACCTGGGCTATCGGCAGGGTGGGGCAATCTATGCCAGCGGCAACGACACCCAGATCAACGTATTGGACGGCAGCATTCTCACCGGCAACTCGACCGCCGATAATGACACGTATGCTTATGGCGGGGCGATCTACCTGTACGGCAACCGTGCCGCCTTGACCATCTCGGCCAGCACCGTCTCTACCAACACTTCGGTCAACTATGGCGGGGCGATCTATATGGACGGCAACAGCGACACCGACCAGGCCCGCCTGACCATCACCGATAGCCAGATCAACGCCAACGAGGCTACCACGGCCAACGGCGGCGGCATCTGGGCCGACCAGACGCTGGTGTCCATCACCAACAGCACGGTAGACGGCAACCGCGCTCCTACGGCCAGCCGCGTTGGCGGCGGCATCTACCTCACCGGGCTGAACACCGCGCTGACCCTGGATCGCAGTTCGGTGTCCCGCAACCTGGTCGGGCGCACCGGTGCGGGCATTTACGCCTCCGGCAACACTATTCAGATGGTCGTCCGCAACGGCAGCGTGATTGACGGCAACGAAAGCACCGAGGACAACGACGGGGCGCAGGGCGGCGGCATTTACCTGTACGGCATTGGCGTCCGGCTGGATGTTGCCGACAGCAGCATTTCCAACAATATCGCCGAGCGCTTTGGCGGCGGCGTTTATTTGTACAACAACAGCAACACCATCATCGGCCAACTGACGGTCAGCCGCAGCCAGATCAATGCCAATGAGGCCACCGACCGCAGCGGCGGCGGCTTGTATACCTACCAGAGCGCCGTAACGATCACCCAAAGCACACTGAACGACAACCGCGCCCCCGATACCAGTGGCGACTGGGCCGGCGGCGCGCTCTATATGGGCGGCGCCGGTTCCAACCTGACCCTGACCGACAGTACCGTAACCGGCAACACCGCTGCCGCCTATGGCGGCGGCATCTATCTCAGCAACACCACCGCCCAGGTGATCATTGCCAACAGCGTGATCAGCGGCAACGTCACCCTGCGCGATGTCACCGCCAACACCGGCGGTGGCGGGCTTTACCTCAGTGCGGCCGGCGCCTCCCGGCTGACCATCTCGGACAGCATTTTTGCCAACAACCGCGCGCAGCGGGCCGGCGGCGCGCTCTTTTACTACGGCGCGACCACCTCGGTCTTTTCGGTGACCGACAGCCGCTTCACCGGCAACCAGGCGGTCACCAACAACGGCGGCGGCTTGTATGTGCGCCAGGCGGCCGCCACCCTGACGCGCGTCACCGTTAGCGGCAATACGGCCAATGGGGCCGGCGCCGATGGCGGTGGTCTCTACCTGGAAGGCTCTGGCGCCGCTTCTACGTTTGACCCGATCGAGGTGACCAACAATACGGCTAATGATCTGGGCGGTGGCATCTATGCCGGTTCCACGCTAACCCTGCGTAACGCGACCGTCAGGGGCAACACGACTAACAATCGGGGCGGCGGTATCTATGCTGCCGGCGGCACACTGACCATCAACGATAGCATTCTGGCGCAAAATGTCACCTACGTCGCCGCCGATGGCGATGGCGGGGCCATCTATACTGCCGTCAACCTCACCCTCAACAATACCCGGGTCATCAGCAACACCGCCAACGATGACGGCGGCGGCATCTATGGCTCGGCCGGCACCGTGACCCTCAACGACAGCACTTTGAACGGCAATGCTACCGGGTCGGGCGCCGACGCCGACGGCGGCGCGCTGTACGTCAACGGCAACACCACGCTCACCCGCGTCACCGTGCGTGGCAACACGGCCAACCGCTACGGCGGCGGCATCTATCGCAACGGCGGTAACGTGACCCTGGATCGCAGCACCCTGGCCGAGAACACGTCGGGCAGCAGCGGCGGCGCGCTCTATATGGCCGGCGGCACGCTGACCACCGCCAACAGCACCTTCTCCGGCAACCGCACGCTCAACGGCGGTGGCGACGGCGGCGCGCTGTGGGTCAATACCAACGCCACCCTGTACAACACCACGATTTTCAACAATACCGCGGCCGGTCTGGGCGGCGGCATCCGCCGCGCCAGCGCCGGCACCATCGTTTTTAGAAATTCGCTGGTGGTCGGCAACAGCCCGGCCAACTGTAGCGGCGCCATTGCCACCACCGGCGTCAGCAATCTGGCCGATGACGCCACCTGCGGCAGCAACTTTACCAATAACCCCAATGCCGCCCGCCTCGGCCCGCTGGCCGATAACGGCGGCCCCACCTGGACGCATCTGCTCCGGCCCGGCAACCCGGCGTTCAACGCGGGCGACGCGGCCACCTGCGCCGCATCGCCGGTCAACGGCATAGATCAGCGCGGCGTGACCCGCCCGCAAGGCGCCCAATGCGACATCGGCGCGGTGGAGGCCACGGCCACCCTTGCCTTGACCAAGAGCAGCGCCAACGAGGGCGGCGATCCACTGCGCCCCGGCGAGCGCATCACCTACACCCTGTGGCTGGTCAACGAGTCGCCGCTGGACAACACCGGCGCTGTCATCACCGACGCCATTCCGTCGCACACGACCTTTATCCCCGGCAGCCTGACGGTCCAACCGCCCTCGGCAGGCGGCACGCCCGGCGTCCAGCCGGTGCTGGTAAGCAACCTCACCGTTGCCGCCGGATCGGTCGTCACCGTCACCTTTGCTGTGACGGTAGATCGTCCGCTGGACACCGGCGACCTGATTGTCAACACTGCCTCCGCGCGCAGCGATCAGGTGGCCAATCCGCTCAGCAGTACCATCACCGACACCGTGGTCGCCACGCCGCAGGTGCGGGTGATCAAGCAAGGCCCGGCGATGGCCAACGTGGGCAGCACGGCAGTTTATACGTTCAGCGTGAGCAACCCCGGCGACACCCGCCTGCACAACCTGACCATATGGGACGACCTGACCGGCGCAGCCACCTACCTGAGCGGTGACGACGGCAACGGCTGGCTGGACCTGAACGAAACCTGGGTCTACACCGCCACCTATGTCATCTTGCCCACCGCCCCCAACTCGATCGCCAACACCGTCACCGTTACGGCGACCGACGCGGCCGATGTGGTCGTTACCGATAGCGACACGCACACCTTGAGCGTGGTCTACAACCCACTGCTGGCCCTGACCAAGAGCGGCCCGGTCAAGGCCAATATCGGCGATACGGTGACCTTTACCTTTACGGTCGCCCACGCTTCGGGCAGCGACGGCTCGCCGATAAGCGGCGTGAGTGTGATGGACGACATCGCCGGCCCTGCCACCTACCTGAGCGGTGACGACGGTGACAGCCTTCTGGAAAGCGGCGAAACCTGGCTCTGGACGGCAGCCCATACGCTCCAGATCACCGACCCCGATCCGCTGGTCAACACGGCAACCGCAAGCGGCCTCGACCCTGAGGGCGATGCTATCACGGCCACGGCCACGCACAGCCTGGACATCAACTTTGCGCCGGTGGCGGTGGACGATACGGCCGTCACCGATGAGGAGACGGCTATCCAGATCGCAGTGCTGACCAACGACGGCGACCCGGACGGCGACCCGCTGGTCATCATCGGAATGGAGACGGTGGGCACGTCAGGCAGCGTGACCAACAACGTCAACTATGTGACTTACAATCCCGGTCTGGCTTTCCAATATCTGGGCGCGGGTGAAAGCGCCACCGATACCTTCCGCTACACTATCACCGACGGCGTGTTCACCGGCACGGCCACAGTTACCGTTACCGTGAACGGCATCAACGACCCGCCGACTATCTCGGCGGTGGTGGATCAGGTGACGGATGAGGACACGCCGGTCGGCCCGCTGGCCTTTACCGTCGGCGACGTGGAGCCCCCCGCCGCCGACCTCACCGTGACGGCGGCCTCCTCCAACCCGGCACTGCTGCCCGTGAGCGGCATTGCCCTCGGCGGCAGCGGCGCCGAGCGCACCGTGACTTTGACCCCGGCACCCGACCAGTTCGGGACAGCCGTGGTGACGCTGACGGTGAGCGACGGTGATCTAAGCGCATTCACGGCCTTCACGCTGACGGTGACGGCGGCAAACGACGCGCCAACGATCAGCGTGATCGCGGACCAGACGACGGCGGAAGATACGGCTGTCGGACCGGTGAGCTTCACGGTAGGAGATGTGGAGACACCAGCGGCTGATCTGGTGGTAACGGCAGCCAGTGGGAACCTGACGCTGCTGCCCGTCAGCGGCATCGCCCTCGGCGGCAGCGGCGCCGATCGCACCGTGACCTTGACCCCGGCACCCGATCAATTCGGAACGGCGGTGGTGACGCTGACGGTCTCCGACGGCGACCTGAGCGCCCAAACCGCCTTCACGCTCACCGTGCAGCCGGTCAACGACCCGCCGACCATCTCGCCGCTCGCCGATCAGGTGGCGGATGAGGACACGCCGGTCGGCCCGCTGGCCTTTACCGTCGGCGACGTAGAGACCCCCGCCGCCGACCTCGCCGTGACGGCGGCCTCCTCCAACCCGACGCTGGTCCCCGTCAGCGGCATCGCCCTCGGCGGCAGCGGCGCCGATCGCACCGTGACCTTGACCCCGGCGCCCGATCAATTCGGGACGGCGGTGGTGACGCTGACGGTCTCCGACGGCAACCTGAGCGCGGCAACCGCCTTCACGCTCACCGTGCAGCCGGTCAACGACCCGCCGGTGGCGCAAGACGATGAGGCTGCCACAGCCGGAGCGCCGGTCTCCATCGCCGTTTTGCTCAATGATACCGATGTGGAGCAGGATCCGTTGACCGTGGTGGCCGTCGGGGGGCCGGCCAACGGGGCGGCGACAACCGATGGCACGACGGTCGTCTATACCCCGACGAACGGTTTTGTCGGGATGGAGGTCTTCACGTATACCATCGGCGACGGTCAGGGCGGCCTGGCGACGGCCACCATCACGGTCACAGTGGGCGATGCTCCGATCACCGGGCTGACGGCCACCAACAGCAGCCCGACCGTCCTGGGGCAGCCGACTGCTTTCACGGCCACGGTCTCCAGCGGCTTTAACGTGAGCTTCACCTGGGACTTTGGGGATGGTACGGCGGGGAATGGGGCCACACCGACGCACATCTATCCGGCGGCGGGCACCTACACGGCGGTGGTCACGGCTACCAATGGTGCCAGTTTGCTGACCACGACAACCGCAGTGCTCATCACCAATGCGCCCCCGGTGGCCAGCGCCGGCGCCGATCAGGTGGTCTTCACCGGCGCGGCGGTAACGCTGGACGGCAGTGCCAGCTACGATCCCGACGGCCATCTGCCGCTCACCTACCACTGGGAGCAGACCGGCGGCCCGGCGGTAACGCTGAGCGATCCTGCCGACCCGCAGCCTGCCTTTACAGCGCCGGCCGAACCGGCATCCCTTTCTTTCTCGCTGGTTGTGACCGATGCCATGGGGATGTGCAGCACTCCTGCTGTGGTCACCGTCTCGGTGATCCAGGCGGTGCCTCCCCAATATAGAGTCTACCTGCCGCTGGTGTTGCGCACGCAGGTCACAGGGCCGGATCTGGTGGTGACGCACATCACGGCTACAGCGACCGGTATCCAGGTGGTCATCAAGAATCAGGGGAATTTGCCGGTGCCGGCGGATGAGGAGCACGAGTTCTGGGTGGATGTCTACCTCAACCCGAACCCGGCGCCGACGGCGGTCAATCAGACGTGGCAACATGTGGCGTCGCAGGGGTTGGTCTGGGGCGTGACGGTGGAGGCGTTACCGGCGCTGGTCCCCGGTGGTGTGTTGACGCTGACCTCTGGCGGGCCTTACTACCGTCCCGATGAAAGCCGGGTCACCTGGCCGCTGCCGGCGGGGACGGTGGTCTACGCGCAGGTAGATTCGGCGAATGCCAATACGTCCTACGGCGCCGTGTGGGAGACCCATGAAATGGTGGGCGGGCCGTACAACAATATCACCGGCCCGGTCGTGGCCACTACCGCGGCGGGCGTGGCCGCAGGGATACCGGTGGGCGAGGAGGGCACACTCACGATAGTGACCGGTCGTCATTTGCCACCCCGGCCATAAGCGCTCACTCTTAGGGTTGGGAAAAGCCCCGGCGGGAATCGCTGGGGCTTTTTCTTGTCAGCTCTGGAAAACCCGTGTAGAATACGGGTTGAGCAGGAGGCGACCTGGTTAGCGTTTCCTTGCAAAAGATTGATAGTGAATTGAGCGAAAGGAGGCAGATAGATACTACCATGAGAATTGCAGTTTTGACCGGCGGCGGGGATGTTCCCGGCCTGAACCCCGCCATTAAGGCCCTGACTTACCGGGCGATTGACGAAGGGCATGAGGTCATTGGTTTCCGGCGCGGGTGGGCCGGCCCGTTGAACGTGAATCCAGAGGCCCTGGAAGAAGCGCAAGGTCAATGGTTCATTGCTCTGGACAAGATCAACACCCGGCGCATTGATCGCGAAGGCGGCACTTTTCTCCATACCTCGCGCACCAACCCCAGCGAGATCCGGGTGAAGGACCTTCCTGGCTTCTTGAAATCCTCCCTGGAAGGGAAAGCCGAGAGCGAAGTGGTGGACGTGACTCCTCACATTTTGCGCGTTCTGGAGGCCCTCAAGGTGGATGTGGTGGTCCCGATTGGCGGTGAGGATACCCTGGGGTATGGAGCCCGTATTCACCGCGAACGGTTCCCGGTGGTCAGCATCCCCAAGACCATGGATAATGATGTCTTCGGGACTGATTTCTGCATTGGCTTTTCCACGGCGATCACCCGCAGCGTTAGCTTCATCCACCAGCTGCGGACCTCCATTGGCTCCCACGAGCGCATTGGTGTGATTGAGCTCTTTGGTCGCCATTCGGGCGAGACGGCGTTGATTTCGGCCTATCTGGCGGGGGCCGACCGCGCTCTGATCTGTGAAGTCCCCTATGATCCTGCAAAACTGGCCCGATGGGTTATGGAGGACAAGCGGGCCAATCCCAGCAATTATGCGATTGTGGCAGTTTCCGAGGGCACGAAACCGTTGGGGGGCGACGTGGTGGAGTGGGGCGAACCGGATGCCTACGGTCACCGCAAACTGGGGGGCGTGGGCATGTTGGTGAGCGATCAGCTCAAGCATTACACTGGCGAGAACATTATCTACCAGCAACTTGGCTATCTGATGCGTTCCGGCTCCCCCGATTCGCTGGATTTGATGGTGGCAGTCAACTATGCCAACATGGCGATGGACCTGATCCAGGAGCGGATCTTCGGGCGGATGGTGGCATTGCGCGACGGGCAGTACGTCAGCGTGTCGGCCGACATGCCGATCCTGGGCCAGAAGCGGGTGGATGTGGATCAGCTGTACGACGTTGAATCGTACCGCCCCAAGATCCGCCACGTGCATGGCAAACCGATGTTCCTCTATTAGAGTCCAGGTTGCTATCCGGCGCTGGGGTTAAAAGGCCAGGGGCCGGTAGTCACCCACAGGTAGCAACTGTGAAAATGACTGTCTGACTATTTTCTTTATCAAGGAGGAGGGGACTTATGAAAACGATCGGGGTGCTGACCAGCGGCGGCGATGCGCCAGGACGGAATGCCTGTATCCGAGCCGTGACCCGGCAGGCCATCAAATTGGGGGCGACTGTATTCGGAGTCCGTTGGGGATATGCTGGCCTCATCAGAGACGATATGATCCCGCTGACGGCCCGCGACGTGGGCGGAATTTTGGGCAAGGGCGGGACGTTCCTGGGGACGGCCCGCTGTCCGGAGTTCTCCGACGTCAAGGTGCGCCGGACGGCGTTGCGCCATTTGAACCAGCGCGGGATTGAAGGGTTGGTGATCATGGGGGGCAACGGCTCGCTATCCGGCGCTCTGGCCCTGCACGAGATGGGGTTCCCGGTTATCGGCGTCCCCAACTCCATTGATAACGACATCAATGGCACCGACATGGCGGTCGGGGTGGATACCGCCCTGAATACCATTGTGGATGCCATTGATAAAATCAAGGATACGGCCTCCTCGCATCAACGGGCTTTCCTGATTGAGACGATGGGCCGCAACAGCGGCTATCTGGCGCTGGCGGCCGGGTTGGCCGGCGGGGCCGAGCTTATTCTGGTGCCGGAACGCGAGGGGCCGACGCTGGAGAAGATCGCGCAAACGGTGGCCGATGCCTACGTCCGCGGCAAGGGGCATTGCATCCTGGTCATCGCTGAAGGGTGGAAGCCCGGCACGCAGGCTGTCTCCGAGTATCTGGAAGCCCGCACGGAGGAATTGGGGTTTGATGTGCGGGTAACGGTCCTGGGGCACGTCCAGCGGGGCGGTCGTCCTACCGTTTTTGACCGGGTGCTGGCCACCCGCATGGGGGCTTTTGCCGCCAGTAGTCTCCTGGACGGCGAATCAGGCAAAATGGTCGGCCTCCAGGGCAGTAATCTGGCACTGGTCCCCTTGCAAGAAGCCGTGGGCAGCCAGAAGCCGCTTAGTCCCCAATTGCTGAAGCTATCGGATGTGATGGATTGAGAGGTAGGAAATCAGGGTCAGGGATCAGGGATCAGGAAAGCCGGCCAGCTCGCTGAGGCAATCCTGGTCCCTTTTCCCTGGTCCCTGGCTCCATTTCCTACTTATCCCGGTTCAAGAGTTGCCGGGCCAGGGCTACCAGCGCAGTTTGGGCCTCGCCGCTCCCCCCGGCGCGCGTGAGCGCCGTCAACGCCTGAGCGTGATAGGTGGCCGCCCGCTCTAACGTGTGGGTGCGACTCCCTGTCGCTTCCAGCAGGGCCAGGCCGGTGGCGACGTCGTGTTCGTCCAGGGTGGGGCGGGCCAGCAACGCGCGGAACTCGGCGCTGTGGGCTAACCCGTGCAGGATAGGTAGCGTTTTCTTGCGGCGGAGCAGGTCCGCGCCCGCGGCCTTCCCTGTGCGGGCCGGGTCTCCCCACAGCCCCAAATGATCATCTTCCATCTGAAAGGCCAGCCCCAGGGCCTCCCCAAACTCCCGCAAGGCGGTGGTCTGTCCGGCCGGCGCTCCGGCGATCAGGCCGCCGAGCTCGCACGACAGCCCTAACAGCGCCGCTGTTTTGCCTTCTATCATCTGCACGTAGGCGGCCTCGTCCACAGTACTCTGCGATTCAAAGGCGATGTCCCGGCATTGACCTTCTGTCAGCCGCAACACGGTTTCGTTGTAGCGGGTTTGGACGCTGCGTATCCGTTCTGGCGGCACACCGGCCTCCCATAGCCCAAACAGGGCCTGGTATCCCAGCGCGAACAGGGCATCCCCGGCGTTAATGGCCTGTGCTTCGCCCCACAGCGTCCAGAGCGTGGGGCGCCCGCGCCGGCTGGTATCGCGGTCTTCAATATCGTCGTGGATGAGGGAGAAGTTGTGCAGCAGCTCCACCGCGGCCGCGGCCGGCAGTGCCGGTTGCCAGGCCCCACCCTGCGCCTCGCAGGCCAGCAGCAGAAAAATGGGACGCAGTCGCTTGCCTGTCTCTACCTGCACCGGTTGGAAATCGGCGTCGGCCCAACCTAAATGGTAGCGGAGCATCCCGTAGAGGAGCGTGGGGCCTGCTGGCGGCCGCGCCACGACTGCTTGTAAAGTGGCTTCCAGAGCCGGCAGGTAGCGTGCAAAGGGGTCCATGTCTCTCCTTCATGCTGTAATAGTCATGCTGTAATAGTCATGCTGTAATGGTGGGTGAGCAGGGAGCGGTGCGCAGGGCGTTAGGTTGCTGGCTACGCTCACCATTGACTGCTCACTTGTTAACTGTTCATGGCTCGCTTTGGTAGAATGTTTAAACCTGCACCAGGGGAGTCCGGTGCAACGTCATGATGTCTCCAGCGCCGGCGGCAAACATCGTCACGCGGAACTGGCGGCGGATGATCTCCAACCGGTCGCGCAGTGCTTCTGGCGACTCGGCGGCGGCGCGCAGCAGCGGTCCGGCCATGGAGCCGACGTCTGCGCCCAACGCTAACGCGGTGGCGAGCTCCACTCCATGGTGCAGGCCCCCACTGGCAATGACCGGCAGGGTGGGGGTGGCCTGGCGTACCTGCCGGATCGCCTCGGCGGTGGGAATGCCCCAATCGCGGAACGCGGCCGCGACTTCCCGCTGCACCGGATCGGTGGCGCGATACATCTCCACCTGGCTCCAGGAGGTGCCGCCGGCGCCGGCCACGTCCAGGGCGGCCACGCCGGCAGCTGCCAGTTGCCGGGCTACCTGCTCCGATAGCCCCCAGCCCACCTCTTTGACGATGACCGGCACGGTCAGCGCCCGGCAGACGGCCTCAATGCGTTGTAGCAGGCCGGCAAACCGCCCCTGGCCCTCCGGTTGCAACGCTTCCTGCAGCGCGTTCAAGTGCAGGATCAACCCATCGGCCTCCACCAGCTCCACGGCCCGGCGGCACTCGTCAGGCCCGTAGCCGTAGTTGAGCTGGATCGCGCCCAGGTTGGCCAGCAACAAAATGTCCGGTGCGTAGCGGCGCACCTGGAAGGTGGGCGCCACCTCCGGGTGGGCCAGCGCCGCCCGCATGGAACCCAATCCCATCCCGATGCCGGCGGCTTGTGCGCCTTCGGCCAGCATCTGGTTGAGCCGGCCGGCGGTGGGGGTGCCGCCGGTCATGGAAGCGATGAGCAGGGGGAAGGCGAGCCGGTGTCCCAGGAAGGTGGTGGTGGTCTCCACGTCTTCCAGGTTCAACTCCGGCAGGGCCTGGTGGATGAAGCGGTACCGTTCCAGCCCGGTCGTCAATTGATCAAAAGACACATCTTCCTGGAGATTGATCCGAATGTGATCGTCTTTGCGTGAAGCGATTCCATTGCCCGGCATTGTGCCCTCCTTAAAAATAAAAAAGGGGTTGCGGATGGCTGATGGCCGCAACCCCTTGCAATGCCATAGAGCATACTGCTTTTGACTGTTAATCCCTTTTGACCAGCAGCAGGGTGGCCAGGGGGCGTTTCTCCATTTGGGTAATGGTGAACCACGAAAGCCCAATCCCCAACAGCTGCAGGATCAGGAAAAGCCAATGCACGTTGCCGCCGGCCGTGATAGAGTTAGGGAGAAGCATCATCAGGCGGACTACGACGTTGATACCTTGCACAAAGGTCAGCGAGGTCCGCCCCAGGAGGGGGGTGAGGATACCGGTATTCATGCCAACAAGGGCCAGCACCATGAGCAGGAGCAGGGCCGGCGGGAGCACAGCGGCTTGGGGCGCGGTAGTGAAAAAGGTAGGCGGATAAATGATAAGAGCAATCACTTGCAAAACGAGAATTCCGAGTAACGACCAGCGTGGATTAGCCATAAATGAAACTCTCCTTCGTTGGGATGACTTTATTATTATAGCATTATTTTACATACGTCAACTCATAGACGGCCGGGTTGGCGCGTCCGAATGCCATTTTCTATCCCCTTGCACGCCGGAGAGGAGCGATTTCGCCAGGATGCATAGACTTGCCTGAAATGTCAAGTTGCCGGTTGACATCTTAGCTCTATTGATTACAATCATATAAGTGTAGGAGCGCACTTCCCCTTTTTTGTTCCTACCGGGTAACCTATTTGGGCAAGGAGGTGAAACGGGAGAACAACTTTGAGTTCGCTGCTGGATAAGCCAACCGTGTTGATTCAAATTTTTCAAGGAGGAGAAAATCATGCGTACGCGAGCTCTTTGGATTTTGCCCGTTATCGTGGCAATGGTTGCCCTGACCGCTTGCGGGGGTGGGGGTGGCACGATCAAGGTCGCCATCCTGGCCCCGCTGAGTGGTGCGAATGCCACTTTTGGGGCCTCGACCCGCGATGGTGCTTTGCTGGCTGTTGAGGAGTGGAATGCCAAGGGCGGTATCAATGGGCAGAAGATTGAGGCCATTGTGGAAGACAGCCAGTGTGAGGCCGAGCCGGCGCGCAGTGCTGCCACGAAGGTCATTGACCAGGACGGCGTTAAGTTCATCGTTGGCGAGGTTTGCTCCAAGGCTTCCATTCCTATCTCCGAAGTGGCTGTGCAGAAGGGTGTGCTTCAGATTAGCCCCACGTCCACCAACCCACAGGTCACCGTGGATAACAATGGAAATACGAAGGCCACTATTTTCCGCGCTTGCTTCATTGACCCCTTCCAGGGCACGGTGGGCGCCACGTTTGCCCTGAAGAATTTGAACGCCAAGACCGCCGCGGTGCTGCTGGATCAGGGCAATGACTATGTCCGCGGTTTGGCCGAATTCTTCCGCGATGCCTTTGAAAAGGGCGGTGGCAAGGTGGTGGTCTGGGAAACCTACACCGGCGAGGATCAGGACTTCTCCGCCATCCTGACCAAAGTGAAGGATGCCAATCCTGACGTCCTCTACCTGCCTGACTATTACTCCAAAGTCAACCTGATTGCGGCCCAGGCCCGCGAGAAGGGCATTACTGCTCCCATGATGGGCGGCGATGGTTGGGATTCCTCGCAACTGGATCGCAAGGCGGTGGACGGTGGGTATTACACCAACCACTACTCGCCTGAGGACCCGCGGCCCGAGGTGCAGGACTGGGTGGCCAAGTACAAGGCCAAGTACAATTCCGTGCCCGACGCGCTGGCGACGCTGGCCTACGATGCAGCTAACGTCCTCTTCCAGGGCATTGAGCAGGCCAAGTCCACCGACCCGACCAAGGTGGCCCAGACGATGGCCTCCGGCTCTTTCAAGGCTGTTTCGGGTGACATCAAGTTTGACCAGTATCACAACCCGGTAAAGGCTGCCGCCATCCTCCAGGTCACCGGCGGTGCCGATAAGTTCGTGACGACGGTTGCCCCATAAAGGTAATGTCGTTTTCCCCGCTCTGAGTTGTTTGGGAGCCGGGGCCACTCCGGTGTGCTCCGGCTCTATCCTATTTTCTGGAGGCAGGTATGACTAACAACCCGATGGGACCTGGACCAAGTCAGAGTTCTGGCCAATCCGGCCAGCGGAATGGGGGGATCCTCAATCGTCGTAATGGTGAGATCCTGAATCGCCTCAGCCAAGGGCTGTTCGCTCTTTTGGGATTGGTAGTCCTCTATGTGCTGGGCAAAGGTTTCTGGCAAAATCCCGGTGTCTTTGTCCAGCAGGTGCTGAATGGTCTGCAACTTGGCTTTATTTACGCGTTGATTGCGTTGGGCTACACGATGGTATACGGCATCGTGAAGTTGATCAATTTTGCCCATGGCGATGTGTTCATGGTGGGGGCTTTTACCAGTTTTTTCACGATTTCCACGTTGGAGCTGCATCGCTGGCCCGTCAAGGTCTGGCCGGGATTGCCTGAAGGGGTGGCAACCCTGATCGGCACGATCAGCGTGATTTTGGTCTCTATGCTCCTCAGTGGGATGTTAGCGGTGACGATGGAGCGTTTTGCTTACCGGCCATTGCGCACCAAACCTCGCATTGCGGCCCTGATCACGGCCATTGGGGTCTCGTTCTTCCTGGAGTATTTCGGGGCCTTGCCCTTTGCCTACACCAGCAACTTCATCACTTACCCCCGGCCCTTTGAAATTGCGGTCTTTTCGGCGGGGACTGTTTCGCCGGTAGTGATAGGAGCGATGTGGGCGCTCTTTGTGATTTCACTGGCGGCCTATGGTTTTCTGCGCTGGCGGGCGCGTCGAGGGGATATTACGGCTCAGGCGTGGCAGAACCACCCCCTGCTGCAATTTGGGCTGCAGTTCGGCGGTTTTCTGGCGGTGGTGTTAACCCTGACCGGCGTCCGGCTTGAGACGGGGGGTAAGGTGTGGGACCTCTCGGCCTCTAACATTATGCTGGTGATCATGGGGACTTCCATCATCCTGCAGGTTATCCTCCAATACATCGTGAAGGAAACCCGCCTGGGTAAAGCGATGCGGGCGACGGCCTACGATAAGCCGGCCGCCCGCTTGATGGGGATCAACGTGGACATGGTGATCGCCTCCACTTTCGCGCTGGCCGGCGGGTTGGCGGGGGCAGCCGGGGTGTTATATGCCACCGCTTTCAAGCAAGTGCAATATCTGATGGGGATCACCCCCGGCCTGAAGGCCTTTGTGGCGGCGGTGGTTGGCGGTATCGGCAGCATTCCCGGTGCGTTCCTGGGGGCGTTGATTATGGGGCAGACTGAAGTGTTGAGCGCCGGTTTTATCTCCACGCCGATGCGGGATGCGGTTGCTTTTTCCCTCTTGATCATTGTGCTCCTGGTCTGGCCGCAGGGCATCTTCGGCGAGCCACCGGGTGAGAAAGTATAAGGAGTCAGAGCCATGCTGAAACGACTTCGTGGACCTAACCTGCTCTTTTTTGGCGGCGCCCTGCTTATCTTTGTCGTTTTCCAGATCCTGATTGGTTTCCACATTCTCAATAATTTCTGGCGCGGCATTATCTACTGGGGCGCGGCCATCACAATGGTGAGCCTGGGGCTGAACCTGATTTATGGCTATAATGGCCAGTTCTCACTGGGCCAATACGGTTTTTATGCCATTGGGGCTTATGCTTCGGCCGACGTCACCTATCGCTGGACCAATGGCGACCCGGCCGGTGCGGTAGTGCTGGTCACCGGCTGTATCCTGGCGCTGCTCCTCTTTGCGCTGGTCTCGGCCTTCCTGCGTCGCTTCTACGGTGTCACCGCGATGACCAAATTCACGGCTTATCTGTTGGTCACCATTCTGGCTTTCTTCATCGCGCTCCGGGTGTTGAATCCGGTGCTGGGGCCGGTTTTGTGGAGCGTTTTGGGCGCGTTGCCGGCGGTTGTGAGCCAGCAGATCGTTTTCTTCCTGGCGCTGTTGGGAGGAGCGGCGTTTGCGGGGATTATCAGTTTCTTGTTCGGTATCCCCGTGTTGGAACTGGGCTCTGACTATTTTGGTATCGCTACCTTAGGGTTCACCATCATTGTCAAAGTGTTGCTGGATAATACAGACACCCTCCTGCCCTTCCCTGAAATGAAAGGCGCGCGTGGGATGGTAGGAATCCCCGAGTGGACCACCTGGCCGTGGGTCTTCTTGTCGCTGCTGTTCGTGATCCTGATCATGCGCAACCTGCTCCATTCTACCTATGGCCGCACAGTGGTCTCGGTGCGTGAAGATGAGCGGGCGGCTACGTTGGTGGGTATTGACGTGGCCTCCGCTAAACTCCTGGCTTTCGTGGTCGGCAGTTTCTTTGCCGGGCTGGCCGGCGGGATCCGCGCACACGACTTGGCCTTCCTGCACCCTCAATCGTTCAACTTCATCCAATCTTTCAACCCGTTGATCATCGTGGTCTTTGGCGGGTTAGGGAGTATGACCGGCACCATTCTGACCGGCTTTATCTGGATCTTCTTACTGGAAGGGATCCTGCGGCTGGTGTTACCTCAGGGGTTTGAGACCTGGCGTTTCGTGGTCTATCCGCTGGCCTTGCTGTTGATGATGCTGTTGCGGCCGGAAGGGCTCTTTGGTAAATACGAAATCCCGTTCCTGCGGCAGGTCTTGCCCCCGTTGCGTAAGAAACAACCGGCGGCCGAGGAGGTGACAGCATGAAAGGGCGACCCGAAAACCTGGCCCCTGAAGTAGAAGCGCGCCCGGTCGTGTTGGAACTGGAAAATGTTACGCACTTTTTCGGCAACCTGCGGGCCGTTTATGCCTTTGATTTGGTGTTGCGCCATGGGGAACTGGCGGGCCTGATTGGCCCGAACGGGGCCGGCAAGACGACCGTCTTTAATCTGGTGACCGGCGTCTACCGGGCCACCGAGGGCAACATCCGCTTCCACGGGGCGGAGCTGGTGGGCTTGCCCTCGCACGAGATCATCCAAATGGGGATTGCGCGCACGTTCCAGAACATCCGGCTCTTCTCTAATCTTACGGTTTTGGATAACGTCCGGATTGCTTATCATCCCCATGCCGGATATAGTCTGGCCGATGCCGTTTTCCACACGCCTCGCTACCGCGCCAAAGAAGCGGAGATGACCGAACAGGCGCAGGAGTTCCTGGCGATCTTTGGCCTGGAGGAGCGGCAGGCCGACGTGGCGGGCAGTTTGCCGTATGGCCTGCAGCGGCGGCTGGAGATCGCCCGTGCCCTGGCGACCCGACCTCAACTACTCATCCTGGACGAACCGGCCGCCGGCATGAACCCGCAGGAAATTGACGAACTGATGGAGCTGATTCACTTCATCCGCGACCGGTTTGATCTGACCATCCTGCTGGTGGAGCACCGGATGCGGTTGGTGATGAATATCTGCGAGTGGATCACCGTGATGGACTTTGGTGAGATCATCGCCCGGGGCAAGCCGGAAGAAGTGCGCAACAACCCGCAGGTGATTGAAGCTTACCTGGGGCGGCAAGCCGCCATCTTGCGCTAGGAGGGGTGCCATGGCGTTACTGGAGATTAAAAACTTACATGTTTCGTATGGAGCCATTCGCGCCTTACACGGCATCTCTTTCCATGTGGACCAGGGGGAGATTGTGACCCTGATCGGTGCTAACGGCGCGGGGAAATCCACCACACTGCGCACCATTTCGGGTTTGCTCCGCCCGGATAAGGGAGAGATTATCTACGACGAGAAAGTCCTTAACCGGGTGGATGCGGACGCCATTGTGCGCCTGGGCCTGATCCAGGTGCCCGAGGGGCGGCGCATCTTTGCGCCGCTGACCGTCCGCGAGAACCTGGAGATGGGGGCCTACTCGCGCAAAGATAAGCAGGAGATTGAAGCCAGCCTGGAGCGGGTCTTCAAGCTCTTCCCGCGGTTAAAGGAACGGCTGGAACAGGCCGGCGGCACACTTTCCGGCGGCGAGCAGCAGATGCTGGCTGTGGCGCGCGCGTTGATGGCCAAGCCGAAGATGTTGTTGATGGACGAGCCTTCCATGGGGCTGGCGCCCGTCCTGGTAGAGGAGATTTTCAACATCATCCAGGAAATCAACCAATTGGGTGTGACCATCCTGTTGGTGGAGCAGAACGCGCTGATGGCGCTCTCGGTCGCCAACCGCGCGTATGTACTGGAGACCGGCGCCATCCAGTTGGAAGGGCCGGCGAAAGAACTGGCGCAGAACCCCCAGGTGCGCGAGGCCTATCTGGGTGGCGATTGATGCGCCGGTGACGAACAGCGTTGTTGTTGAGGAGGGGCGGGCTATCGTAGCCCGCCCCTCGTTGTACTTGTCCGCCGTTCCGGCCCTGGGGGTTAGCTCTGAGCCCTGGCGGCCCGGAAACTGACCATCCTTTGCTGCTGCTCGTCATACAAATTCAGCCAGAGCGATTGGAGACTGGTCCGAAGGGTGAGCGGTGTGACCGCTTGTAGCTCCGGAATCGCGTCGTAGCAGGCTTGCAGGTGGTAATTGGGAATCCGGGGCCGGATGTGGTGCAGATGGTGCAGGCCGATGTTGCCGGAGAACCATTGCAACACCTTGGGCAGCCGGTAGTACGAGCTCCCTCTCAGCGCGGCTTGCAGGGGGTCCCATTCTGCCTGCCGGGCCCAGTAAACCCCCTGGAACTGGTGCTGGATGTAAAAAAGCCAGACGCCGGCAGCTCCGCCGATCATCAGGATGGGCAGCTGAACCAGGACATAAGTCCGCAGGCCGATGGTTAATCCGGCCAATACCAGGATAGCTGCAACGGCCAGGTCGGTGAGATAGATGCTGAGCCGCTGGCGCGGGCCACTGTTCTTCCCGGGGAAGCGTGGTTTGATCAGGAAACTGAACAAGGGCCCCAAAATCAACAGGACGGCCGGGTGACGCAAGCAGCGATAGGCCAGGCGGGTCTGCCAGGGCGCACTCTGGTATTCGGCGACTGTCATGGTCCAGACATCGCCTACCCCACGACGATCCAGGTTTCCCGCGGTGGCATGGTGGACGCCGTGATTGTGCCGCCATTCCTCGTAAGCCGAAAAGGTAAGGATGCCGGTGAGATAGCCAACCAGCGTGTTAGCTGTGCGGGAGGTGAAAAAGGACCCATGTCCCGCATCGTGGAAGAAAATGAAGATCCGCACCAACAGCCCGCCGGCCGGCACCGCTAAAGCCAGCGTCAGCCAATACGAGTATCCCAACTGGATCGTGCGAATCATCAGATACCAAAGCAAGGCGTAGGGGACCAGGGTATTGACCAGCTGCCAGAGCGCTTTTCGGGTGTCTGCCTGCTCGTAAGCTTTGGTGGCTTTGATCCAGGCCGGCAAGGGGGTTTTGACTTTTTCGGCACTGACATTTTCAGACATGGGAACCTCCTCTTTGCAAATAGTCACTCAGTCGTCAGCCCATGTCACCTGGCAGTCGCGGCAATAACGTGGATTTTAGTTCGCTTTCTTTGCTGACGACCTTAATACCGTCTCCACTGCGGCGAACGACCCCTGGTAGGTGGGGGGTGGGGTGGTGGGCTCCAACTTGGTGGCCGGGCCGGGGACCAGATAGGTTGCGATCCCCAGCTGAGCGGCGACCAGATCCATGGCCTCATCGCCGACCATCAGCACCTCCTCGGCCGGCAAACCGAGCTCGTCCAGCAGCTCCTGGTAGTAGCGCAGATTGGGCTTGGCGGCATGGCTGTTTTCATAGGTGGTCACTTTGCGGTAAGGGAAATCGGCCACACCGGCCCAGGTCAACCGCTGATAGATGGCGGTGGCCGGAAAAAGCGGGTTGGTGGCGACGACGACCTGATAGCCCAAATCAAAAGCGGTCTGTACTACCCGGCGAGCCTCCGGCCGCTGGCGGGTATACTGGCGCAGCGCCGGGAAATCTTCGGCGTAGAAGGCGTCAAAGAGCGGCTGGAGTACAGCCGGCGGCACCCCCACCTGCGGGAAAAAGTGCGCGGCAAAGATCTCTGCGTTGGTGCGGCGACCGTCTTCGTTGGCGACGATGGCATCGGTTGCCTGCCAGATCGCCTTGACCAGCAGCGGCGGCGGCACGAGGTGGGCGACGCGGGCGGTAAGTGCCTCAAAGTAGCGGTGCACGAACTCTCCCAGCATGTCGTGGTCCAACAACGTGCCGTCTAAGTCAAAAAGCACGGCGGAGAAACGGTGTGAGTCGGTCATATCAGGCCTGTCCTGTCGGCTTTAGTTGGATGGCGATGATTATAGAATCCTCTCGTTTGCCGCGTAAGCGAGTCACCCACTCAAAAATTACTTTGATCAAGCCATATTTGCGATTCAGCTGCCGGATCGTCTGTTCGGATTCGGCGGCGTCCGATACCAACCGGGCCTCGCCTTCCACCCACGTGCCCCGCGGACTGCCACTGGCGGTACAGGGGACCACGCGCACGCGCGGATTGCGCCGGATGCGCTTGACCTTCCCGGCCTGGGCAAAAGTCTCCACGTAGAGGAGGCCGCCGTTTTCCACGAACCAGACCGGCGTTTGGACACCCTCCCCGGTTTTGCGAAAGGTCTCCAGATTCAGGTAGGATTGACGATGAAATTGCTCCAAGGGATAGTTAGACATAGGCTTTGTTTCCTCGTGACATTGACGGGTTGTCTGGCTTCTCCCGTGGCTGCCTACCGGCGGTAGCCTTCCACTGCTACCTGGGCCGGCGTAATGGAGACCTGCTCCACGCAGGCCTCGGGCGGCCACTGATTCACCAACATATCGTTGAGCAGCCGGTTGCCAAGACTGAGGAGCGGAAATGTCTCGCCGTTCACCCGCACCTCCTGGAGGGTCACCGTCAGATAACAATCGGCAGCGCCCAACGTTCCACTGGCGTCCAGCTGAAGGGTGTCGCTGGAGAGGGGGACCGCCATCCCCATTTTCTCCAGGGCAGTTCGGTCTATCGTCGCCTGGGCCTTGAAGGTCTCCTGGTCCAGCGTCACCGTGGCGCTGCGGAGCCCCTGACGTTGCCCCGTGGTGCTGATGTAAGCATTGAGGGCCTCTTGGAGCTCTTCCGCTGTAGCGACCATACGGACCCGTTCGCCGGCCCGCAGGGTTTTAGCCAGCGCCAGCAGATCGCGCAAGTTGGTGATCCGGTATTCAGGGACGGCCGGCGTGGGAGTGGGGGCCGGGGTGGGCGTGGGGGTGGGCGCCGCCGGCACCAGCCCCAGCCAGTGGAACAGAGGCCCGATGATCGGCCATTCCGGCAGCGGCGGTAACGCTTGTGGGCGCCCGGCTGCGTAGACGGGCAACGCTGCGCTGAGCAAAAGCAGCACTGTCAGCCCCAGTAAAAGGGATTTAGCACTATGGTTCATGGGTAACTTTAACCTCCACAATGAGCAATCAAGTGGCAAACATTGACCCCAGACTACCGGCCACTGACTACGGTTTTACCTCATTGGTGGTCTCTCGTCATTCCTGGTCGTCTATGGTCTCCTGACCCCCTGCGCTTTCCTCTATTCCCCACCAATACATGTCGGCCAGCTTGCGATGTTCCAGGTGGAGCCGGACATAGCTTTCGTAGCGGTGGTCGTCAATCTGGCCGGCCTCCAGCGCCGCGATCACAGCACAACCCGGCTCGACGGTGTGGCTGCAATCCGAGAAATCGCAGTGCGGGACGTAGGGGGCGATGTCGGGAAAGTGAGCATCAATTTCTTCCGGCTCCAGGTCGAAGAGCGCCAGCGCCCGAATACCGGGCGTATCGGCGACCCAACCGCCGACCGCCAGGGGCACGAGTTCGGTCACATTGGTGGTATGGCGGCCTTTGCCGGTGGCGTGACTTATTTCCTGCACCCGGTGGCCCAGGCCGGGCTGGAGCCGGTTGAGCAGGCTGGTTTTCCCCACGCCGGAGGGCCCGATCAGCGCCGAGAGCCGGCCTGCCAGAGCCGCATTCAGGGCGGGCACCCCCTCGCCGGTCATGGCACTGGTGTAGAGCACCGGGTAGCCGATCTGCTCGTAGACGGAGAACCGTTGGCGAGCGGCGCGGGGCGTCACCAGATCCAGCTTGTTGGCGCAGATGAGGGCCGGGATGCCTTGCCGGTCTGCGCCCACCAGCAGCCGGTCTAACATCCGCAAGCGGGGCTCCGGTTGGGCACAGGCCAGGACAAACACGACCTGATCGGGGTTGGCGATGATGATTTCCTCCCGCTCGCGGCGGAACCCCTGTTTGTCCCAGCGCCGCGAGCCGCGCCCGTGCGCAATTGGCTCTAAGCGGGTAAGGGCGCGCTGCCGGGGCAGCACCGCCTCCAGCACGCCGTGGCCATCTGCCAGCGGTGTGAATTCCACCCGGTCGCCCACGGCCACAATGTCGGTATCCAACCATCGCTTCTTCAAACGCCCGCGCAGCCGCGTGACCACTGCCCTCCCGGCAGGTGTGAGCACGGTGAAAAAGCCGCTTTGGGCTTTGATGACCATCCCTTCTTCTATTGCACTCATTCGCGATTCATGGCCCCTCCGGTCAAACCAGACTCAGTTTACCATAGGTGGGCTAAAGAAACAAGGGACTTTCACCCCTTGTATTGGGCCAGGCAATGGTCGCCTTGTTTGGAGGAGCCCCCAAGGTGCGCTTCCCATTTGACGAAACGTATCATCACGGTATAATATCCGTTGCCCTGGAGCAAAAAGCCGCTGCGGGTAACCGCGCGGTTTTCTATGTCAGGCACCGATCACTTCCCGGCCGCCAGCCGCGGCAGGTGAATCAAGATGTTGCAAGAAGGAGAGGATCATGCCAAAGCGCACTTATCAACCGAAGAAACGTGCCCGGATGCGGACGCACGGCTTCATCACCCGGATGGCCACTCGGGGCGGGCGTTTGACGCTCAAGCGGCGGCGGGCGAAGGGCCGCCACAAGCTGGTGACGGTCAGCCTGGGCGGCGCCAAACGGATCAACTGGAAGGAAAGCGCTCAGCGACCGCGTCGCCGTGCTTAATCCCGTTGACGGAGCGTTGGGTTTGGCACAAGGATATGCGCCTGCGACGTCCGGCCGAGTTCCGGCACGTTTGGGACGCGGGGCGGTCGTGGGCGCATCCTTTGTTGATTTTACGGGCTGTACCCAATACGCTGGCCACTGTGCGCGTCGGGATTACCGCCAGCCGCAAGGTGGGCGATGCCGTGACCCGCAATCGTGCCCGTCGTTTGCTGCGCGAGGCCACCCGGCAGCTCTATCCTCATATTGTGCCGGGCTGGGATCTGGTTCTGGTAGCCCGCGCCTCTATGGCTGAGGTTAAGACCCCTGCCGTGGCGGCGGCGTTAACGCTTCTGTTGCAGCGTGCTCACCTTTGGGTGGCGGACATGAACACGAGGAACGAAGGGGCTGAATGAAGGTAATCGTGTTGTGGCTGATCCGCTTTTATCAGCGGTTCATCTCTCCGTTGTTTCCTCCTGCTTGCCGCTTTATGCCGACCTGCTCCCAATACAGTTTTGAAGCCGTCTCCCGCTACGGTGTTTTAAAGGGGGGCTGGCTCTCCGTCAGACGTCTGGCCCGCTGCCATCCTTTCCATCCGGGTGGCTATGATCCCGTTCCCTGAGTGAGTTTAGGAGGAGACATGAGACGTTGGGGAGTCCCCTTGGGACTTTTGTTGTTGCTCTCCCTGCTGCTGACCGGTTGCTCCGGCGGCGTGCGCCAGGCGAGCTGGCCGGGGTTAGTGGTGGAAAATGGCGCGGTCTACGCGGCCAATGTGGATCAGGTGATTGCTTTGGAGGCCGCCAGCGGTAAGTTGCTCTGGAGCTTCCCGGAAAAAGGTAACGCCAAGCTGGGCTTTTATTCTAAACCGGTCGTCGCCCAAGAACCGCATTTGTTGCTGGTGGCGGGCCTGGGTGACCGCCAGCTTTACGCGTTGCAGCTGTCGGACGCCACGACCACCGTCCCGGGAATAGCCTGGACGTTCGCTGGCGCTAAAGGTCAGTATGTCGGCAGTGGCACGATAGCCGGTGAGCTGTTCCTGATTGGCAACGGTGACGGTAACGTCTATGCCCTCCGGCTGACCGACGGCACACTGGTCTGGAGTTTCAAGACGCAGGACCGGGTTTGGGCCACGCCGGTAGTGGTGGACCAGACCGTTTACATCGCCTCGTTGGATCATTTCCTCTACGCGGTCAACTTGAGCGATGGCACGGAACGTTGGCACCAACAGATGAATGGAGCGATCTCCAGCACCCCGGTGGTGGTGGAGGGCAGTCTGTGGGTCGGTGATTTTGGCGACACGCTCAGCCAGGTGGACCTGCAAACCGGCACCGTGCAACAAACCTTCAAAGGCAAAAACTGGTTCTGGGCGACGCCGGTGGTGAGTGGCACGACGTTGTTTGTGGCCGATGTGGGTGGACATGTCTACGCGCTGGACACCCGCAACCCTCAGTCACCGTTGTGGGAAACGGACGTGAACGACGTGGTGCGCGGGGAGGCTGTGCTCAGCCCTGACGGCCAGCTGCTTCTGATCCCCGGTCACGAAAAGGGCATGATCTACGCGCTGGACGTCCAGACCGGGCAGCTGCGGAATTGGGGGGTCAAGCCGACCAATCCCGGACGTTTGCCGGGCGATCTGGTGTCCGATGGGGAGCGCCTTTACGCTATGCCGATCATGATCCAGGAGCGGGTGCAGGCATTTGACCTGACCGACGGGACGTTGCTCTGGAATTATCCGGTGCCTGAACAGAAGTAGCCCCGGCTTGTGCTTTTAGTTTTGGATGAGTAGGGGGATGCCGTGTGGGATTTGATTTTTGTTGACCCGCTAACGAATGTGTTGCTGGTGTTCTACAAGCTGCTGGGAGGGCAGACGATGTTAGCCGTCGCGCTGCTGACCTTAGTGGTGCGGTTGCTGTTGACCCCGTTGACGCTTTCGCAGCAGAAGAGCGCGCGCAAACAGCAAGAGCTCCAGCCGCAGATGACGCAGCTTCGCGAAAAGTACAAGAACGACCAGCAACGGCTGGCCGTTGAGCAGCAGAAGCTCTTCCGCGAGGCGGGCGTCAACCCGCTGGGCGGGTGTCTGCCGTCGCTGATTCAGTTCCCGCTGATGATTGCACTGTACCAGGCGATCATCCGCGCTTTGGCAGCCACCCCCTTGGAGCTACTCAACCTGCCGGTGCATATTTATCGCTGGATTCCGGGCCTCAACTTGAGCCTGTTGGTCCCGCTCCAGAGCACCTTTCTGGGCCTGGACCTGGCGTTGCCCCCCAATGCCGGTACCCTCTTCTCTTACTCACTCCCGTTGCTGGTGGGGTTGACGACTTGGTACAGCCAGAAAATTATGACGCCGCCGAGCGCTGACCCGCAGAGCCAGTCTATGAGCCAGACGATGTTGTTGACCATGCCCCTTTTCCTGGGCTTGATTTCACTCCAGTATGCGGCGGGGCTTTCCATCTACTTTATCATCTCTAACCTGGTTACCATTTTGCAATTCTTCCTGTTCCGCAGCCACTATAATACGGCCCCTGTACCGGCGGCGCAGCCCGCTGCTCAGTCGGAACCGGCCGAAAAGCCGCGTGCAGCGGAGCCGGCGCCCAAGCCCAAACCGGCAAAACAAAGCGGCGCTTCGGAAATGGTACCGGGGGCCAGGGTAGCCCGGCCTAAGCTGTCGGACAAACGGTGAGCCAGCACGGCGGGTGGCGGAGAGTCGTGTTGTCTGGTAGGGCGGAGTGCCATCCGCCCTACTTTCCTGGATGATTCTCATTGTTTGGACTGCGCAGTATGTCATCGGGGTGCTACGGCCTACTGTGGCTGGCGCGGCGTCAGCCATGAAAACTGTGAACAGCCGGTAATATTGAGGCCACCACGATCTGGGTGGAATACCTGATCTCTGTTCACACATCTTTAAAGACTGCATTTAGGGAGGGTTTGATGGAGACCGAGGAGCGTGTAGATAGCGCAGCTCCTACCGTGGAAGAAGCCATTATTCTGGGGCTGGCCCGGTTGGGAGCCACCCGAGACGAAGTAGAGATCCAGGTATTGGATGCAGGGAGTCGCGGGTTTTTGGGTTTGGGAGCGCGCGAGGCTCAGGTGCGGTTGATTTTACGTCCGGTTGCGCCGGTACCAGCGGCCCCGGTGCCACCCTCGCCAGCGTCGCCGGCCCCGGTGCCGTCCCTGCCTGTGCCACCGGCGCCGGTTGTTCCCGTGCCGGAGCCGGTCGCGCCGCCGGTCACGCCACCTCCTCAGGCGCCCTCTCAGCCGGCTGCGGCTCCGGTGGCGGCGCGCCCTTCAGCCCCGCGTCCCCACCCGGCTGCCCGGCCGGGGCAGCGGAAACCGCGCCCCAAGCCGGAAACGACTCCACCGCCGACCCGGGCGGAGCCTCAAGAGCCGGTTCCCGATTTAAGCGGTCTGGACAGGGCGCTGATTGAACGGGTCACATTGGAAGTGGCCCAGCAGCTCTTTGGTAGCCTGCGCCTGCATTTTGTCCTCAATTGGCGGCAGGAAGAGCGCCCCACGCTGTGGCTCTCGCTGCGTGGCGGCGATGCTGAGGAACTGGTCGGACCGGGGGCCCGCACTCTGGACGAACTCCAATATCTGGTGCGGTTGCTGGTCCACCGGCTGGCCGACGGGAATTACAACCTGGTGGTGGATGCAGATGGGTATCGGGAGCGGCGGCGGAGCAACCTGGAGGCCATGGCGCGTAAGGCGGCCGACCGGGCCGTCCAGTCCGGGCGGACGGTGCGGCTGCGCTCCATGCCCGCAAGCGAGCGTCGTCTGATCCACATGACGTTACAGGCCGACCCCCGCGTGCAGACAGAGAGTATCGGTACGGGGCACGACCGGGCCGTCACTATTATCCCGCGTTCCAAAGAACGCTAAGTCATCTTGAGGTTGCCATGCCCGACTCCCTATCGCCGATAGACTATCTGGTCGTCGGGCATATTACCCGTGATTTGTTGCCCACCGGGCGAAGCGCCGTAGGCGGGACGGCGGCGTATGCTGCGTTGACGGCTGTTGCGTTGGGACGGCGTACCGGCATCCTGACCAGCACCGGTCCAGATTGGCCCCCCCCTGGCCTGCTGCCGACTGTGAGCCAGTTCAGTGTTCCGGCCCCGGCGACGACCACGTTTGAGAACCGCTATCACGATGGGCAGCGCTGCCAATATCTCCATGCGGTGGCGGCGACCCTGACGCCGGACATGTTGCCGGCGGCCTGGACGGGCACCCCGTTGATCCACTTGGGACCGGTGGCCGGAGAGTGTGATCCGGCCTGGGGAGAGCAGTGGGCGGGGCGGGCCTTTCTTGGCCTGACGCCCCAGGGGTGGATGCGCCAGGTGGATGGTGGGGGCCGGGTCCGGCAGACGGCCTGGGCCGCCGCGGCACAGCTGTTGCCCCTGGCCTCGGCGGTGGTCCTTAGCCTGGAGGATGTGGGGGGCGATTGGGCCTTGGCCGAAGCCTTCGCCCGCCAGACGGCGTTGCTGGTCGTGACCCAGGGCCGTGACGGCAGCACCCTGTTCACGCGGGGGCAGGCCCAGCACTTTCCGGCGCTGGCGGTTGCTGAGGTGGATCCCACCGGGGCCGGCGATATCTTTGCCACGGCATTTTTTATCGCTTTAGCCGGCGGCACGGTCCCTGAACAGGCCATCGCTTTGGCGACCTGTCTGGCCTCCCGTTCCGTCACCCGCCCGGGCCTGGCTGGTGTGCCCACTGCTGCGGACCTCGCTGCCTGCATGCGCCAGTTGGAAAGCGTAACGCTATGACGCGCATCTATGCTTTTGCCAATCAGAAGGGGGGCGTGGGGAAAACCACCACCGTGGTAAACCTGGCCGCTTGCCTGGCCGATTGGGGCTTGCGGGTGCTGGTGGTGGATATGGATCCGCAAGGGAATGCCACGACCAGTCTGGGTTTCAATCCCCATGCCCTGTCGCCTTCTATTTACGACGTTCTGGTGGGCGAACGCCAGGCGGCTGAGGTCATTCGGCCCACCCGTTGGGAGCGCCTGGCTCTCCTGCCGAGCGCACAGGCGTTGGCCGGTGCGACCGTAGAGCTCAACGTGCTCGCCGATCCTCGCGAGCGGGCCGGCTTTTTGCAGCAGGCCTTGCAGACGGTGGATGGGTACGATTACGTGTTGGTGGATTCACCGCCCAGTCTGGGTGTACTGACCGTCAACGCTTTGACGGCGGCCCAGGGCGTCATCATCCCGGTGCAGTGTGAGTATCTGGCGTTGGAGGGACTTTCGCAGCTGATGCACACCGTCAGGCTGGTGCAGCGGGGGTTGAATCCGGGACTGGGGGTGCGTGGGGTGGTGCTGACGATGTACGACCGGCGCACCACGCTTTCGCGGCAAGTAGTGGAAGAGGTGCGCCGCCATTTCCCGCAGCAAGTTTTCCACATTTTGATCCCTCGCAGCGTGCAGTTGAGCGAGGCTCCCAGCTATGGGGAGCCGGCGGTCTTTTATACCCCTCGTGCCCGCGGGGCCTTGGCCTATCGCGTGCTGGCCTGGGAACTCTTGCGCGGTGACGGGCATCCGGTGGATTGGAGTCCACCCCAGGTGGCAGAAGAGTAAAAAACAAGGGCCAGCACGTTTGAGCGTGCCGGCCGCTGCTTTCAGAGGCATTCACCCAGCGGTGGGATGAAAATTGGCTCGTAGTAACGCGCTTTAGCGCGTTGGACGGCGCTAAAGCGCCTGACTGCAAACGCAGAGCGTTATTTTCAGGGGCGGAAGGCTTTTGCCCAGCCCCTGATCTCCTCAGCTGGCGTACCGTTGTTCAATCCTGCGGATCGCTTCGGCGGCGGCCCGCTGCACGGCGGGCTGATCGTCGGTCAGCAACGCTTTCAGCGGTTCTAAATGTTGCTGCCGGCCCACGTAAGCCAGCGTTTGGGCGGCCAGCACCTGCGTTTCGGCATCGCCTTCCGCCAGCGCGCGCAGCAACGTCCCCATTGCCGCTTCCCCCAGGCCCAGCCCCGACCCCTGCCGCGCTGCCCAGGCCATCAGCCATTCGGTTTTATCCACCACCGGGGGCGGCGGGACGGTCACGGTAGATTCCTGCCCCTCTTTGCTGGCGGCCAGGGCTGCATCGGCAGCGGAACGGACCAACCATTGTGTGTCTTCCAACGCCAGCCGCTGTAGCAACTCTGTGGCCCAGGGGCGGCGGATCAACCCCAATCCGTGAGCCCCCGCCCGCCGCATCAATAAATCCCCCTGCTCGGCGGCTTCTTTCAGGAACTCCCACCCATCCGGGGTCTTGGCCATGACCTCCGCGATGGTCAGCATCAGCATCTCGTCGCCCTGAGAGAGCGCCTGGCGGAGCAGGCGCAGCGCTCCCGGGGTCCCCAGGTCGCCCAGGGCCAGCACGGCACTCTGGCGGATCTCCGGCGACGGATCGCGCAGCGCCCCGGCCATGATGGCGGTCTCCTGGGGCGTGCCGGTCCAGCCCAGCCCGCGCAACGCCGGCCCGCGCAGGGCCGGTATTTTGGTCTGAAGCGCCTGGATGAAGAATAGCCGGGCCCCGTCGCCGCCGACCAGTGCCAGCGCGCGGCCCAGTTCCAGCCGCAGCGCGTTATCTTTGCTGGGATCCATGAAGCCCCGGGCCAGCGCCACCATCACCGGTTTACGCCAGGCGACCTCGGGCAGGGCCAGCGCGGCCCAGCGCGCAGCCTGCAGGAGCAACTTTTCCGAGCCGGGCTGGGTAGCCGTCTGGATCAGCTCGCGCACCAGGGGGGTTGCCTCACCCAGTCCGACAAAACATTCTATCAACAAGCGCCAGGCCGGGTCATGCAGGTGTTCTAACAGCAGCGGAATTGCAGCGGGATCGCTGGTCAGCGCCCGGGCCGTCAGATATTCCTCCCAGACATAGTGGGCCAGCCGGATTTGCTTGCCCTGGCGGCGCAGCAGCCCCGACTTGCTGAGAACTTTTTTCACCAGCCCTTCCAACTTGGGGGAGCGTTCGGCCTCCGGTGGCAGCAGGGCGAGTACCCGTTCGTTGAATTCCTGCTGGCTGAAGCTGTGTCCCTCAATCCGGCTCTCGCGGGCGAGATGGGTCAGCAGCGTGAAGGCCAGCGTTTGCACCTGGCTTCCCAACTCCGGCGGCTCGGCGTTGAGGTCCGACAGATAGAGCTGCCCCGCCAGCAGCGCTTCCAGCACCGAGGTCAGCCGCTCGGGCAGCTGGCCGGTCCGCAGATAAAGCGCGGTGCGTAGAGTCAGTTCCGGGAATGAAGCGCCGGTTTCCAGCGCCCGGCGCAGCGCCCGGCGCACTTCTTCGGGCACTTCTTTCTCATCCTGCCCCGGTAGCCCGGCCCATGCCGTGTAGAAGCGGGTGATGAATTCGTCGCTGACCTGTAAGGGCGCTATTTCCAGCGGCACAAAGCCCTGCTCTACCAGCACCCCATAACCTCCCGGCCCGGTAGCGATCAGCCAGGTGCTGTTGGGCAGCTGGCGCGCGGTTTCCTCAATCCATTGGGCGACGGTTTCTCGTTCGGCTACCGGCACGGCTTCCCAGTTATCCAACAGGATCAGCGCTGGTTGGTTGTGCAGCTGGGTCAGGAGCCATTTGGGCATCAGCTCCGGCAGCGATTGTTGCGCCAGGTAGGCCAGGCGTTCCAGGGGGACAGTGACCTCCGCCGGCACGGTGCTCCACTGGCTGAGATCGCCCCAGAGGGGGAAACGCCGGTAGGGGTGGGCGCCCTTGCCGTGGGGGGAGGTTTCCGCGACTGACCAGACGGAGAGCGCCAGCGTCATCGTTCGCCCGGCGGCCTGCGTGCCCGTGATCAGCAGCCGCGAGTGTCCCTCCAGCAGGTGGGCAAAGGCGACGGTCAGCGGCGGTGGCAGATCGCCGCTGCTGGAAGCCGTATGCGGCAGTGGGGCGGGGGCCTGGAAAGTGGGGGGAATGAAGGTGGCTGGCGGATCTTTGGGCGCAAACAACAGTAGCTGGCGGAGCTGATCACGCAGCGCCATGAAATACTTTTCTTCCCCACTGGCCTGCAACTGGCGCCGCCAGTTGATGACGGGCGCCCAGAGCTGGTGCGCCAGCCGTCCGATCGCTTCGCGTTGGCGGTAGGCCAGAAAAGCCAGCAGCCAGGCCAGGATGGCGCCAATCAGTGCGGAGCGCAGGTCAAAATGCCAGCTGCTCCGTTGGAGCAATGCCATCCCTATCACAGCTACTCCACGTTGGTCGGAACCGGCCCCTGAGCCTCCGTAATCAGACGGTACCCTTGTCCCCGTTCGCTGACGATGTACTTGGGTCGCCGGGGGTCGGCTTCTATCTTTTGTCGCAGGTACCAAATATAAAGTTTGAGATAATCCCGCCGGTTAACGTAGTCCGCCCCCCAGACCCGGCGCAGCAGCGTGTCGTGGGTAACGGTACGCCCAGCATCCTGGATCAAGGAAGAGAGCAAAGAAAACTCGGTGGGGGTGAGCGAGACGAGCCGATTTTCCACTTTGACTTCGTGGGTGTCTAAATTGACCCAGAGGTCGCCGGTCTGGAAGATGGTCTGTTCGCCGCGGGCCCGGCGGGCGCGCGCCAGCGCTGCCTTGACACGGGTGACCAGCTCTTTGTAGCCGAAGGGCTTGGTGATGTAGTCATCGGCACCCAGCCCCAGCCCGTAGGTGATGTTGTGTTCGTCGCCGAGGGCCGTCAGGAAGAGGATCGGGGCGTCGGTGATGCGTCGCAGCGCTTCGTAGACGTGCCAGCCATCCATATCCGGCATCAGGATATCCAGCAGGACCAGGTCCGGCGGGCTTTGCTGCGCCAGGGTCAGGCCGGCTTCTCCTTTATTGGCCGCCATGATTTTATAGCCAGCGCGCTCCAGCAGCAGCTGGATCAGTTGGGCCAGGGCATCGTCGTCCTCAATCAGCAGAATCGTCTCATTCATGGGTCTTTTTTAACTCCTTGACCATGCCAGGGTCGAGCAGGATGTTGTACGACTAATCTTGGCGCGGGAGTCCACGCCAAGTCAATCCGGTTTGTTTACGATAATATTGTATCACAAGGTTAGAAAAGATGCAACAGAATTCTTGGGCAAAAGCGGTCCAGAAATGACCGGATCAGGCTTGTTCAGGGAGCCACGGCCGCTTGCAGCAGCCGGTTGCCAATCTCAACGGTTGCGTTGGGCGTGGTGGGATTTTCCAACAGGACGACGACGGCATAGCGCGGCGCGGCGGCGGAGTTGAGGCCCAGGAACCAGCTGAGCGTCCGTTCCGGCCCGGCCAGGGCACTGCCCAGATGGCCGCTGAACCCGCCGGCCCAGGTGGGCCACAGCGCGCGCACGGCGGCAGCGACGTCGGGACGGACCAGCCGGGCCGCCAGGGTGGTCGTCGGCACTGTACAACCGGCCGGGGATTCCAACAGCAGGTGCAGGGGCGGGCGGACGCCGTCGTTGCCCAGGGCGGCCACGACGCCAGCCATTTGCAGGGGTGTGACCAGCAGCTCGCCCTGTCCCACCGCTTCTAAGGCCGGAACGGCTTGCTGGAGCTGCCAGGGCGCTGCCACGGTGGGGAGCTCTAACGTGGGCGCCGTGCGCAGCCCCCAGACCTCCAGCCCGCCGGCCAGGTTGATGATCCCCAGCTGCTCGCCGAGCGCGGCAAAGGGGGCCGGGCAGGCCGCGGCCAACGCGGCAGCCCAGGTGGTGGCGGTGGGGATGGCAGTACAGGTCAAGGTGATGCTCTGCCCCTGGGGGCCGCTGAGCGGCAGGGACGCGGTCAACGGCAGCGTGGGGGCGGGCAGCGCCCCTTGTTGCAGCGCGATTCCCAGCACGATGCTCTCTAAGGCCGTGCCGGGTTGGACCAGACCCTGCGTGGCGCGGTTCAGCAACGGCGCGGCCGGGTCGTCGCGCAGCGTTTCCCATTGCTCGGTTACCGTGGCCGGATCATAGGTGGGCGCGGAGGCCAGGACCAGGATTTCGCCGGTGTGGGCATCTACCAGCACCGCCGCGCCCCGGCGGCCGGCCAGCTGCTGTTGGGCCAGCCGTTGCAGCCGGGCATCTAAGGTCAGGGCGACCGGCTGCCCCTGCCGGGTGCGATGCAGCAACCGGTCTTGCAGCTCGTCCCAGGGCGTCAGGCCCACCTCCCCGCGCAGGCGGGTATCGCAAGTGCGCTCTATTTCGGCGGTGCTGTATTGCAACGTGGCGTAGCCGACGACCGGGGCGGCTTCCGGGACGGGGTAGGTGCGTTCTACGAACCCTCGCTCATCTACGTTGATGGCCGCCAGCAGCTCGCCCCGCCGGTCCACAATCGTGCCCCGCTGGATGCGGCTCTCGGCCAGGATGCGGCGTGGATTGGTGGGATAGGCGCGCAGGAGGTCGGCCTCGGTGATGGCCCAGTAGCCGGTCCCTAATGCGGTGGTGGTCAGCAGGAAAAGCAGCGCCAGGCCCAGCCAGGCCGTAGTCTTGGAGAGCGGCGGTGCCTGGTCGGCCGGCAGCGTTAGGGTTAAGGGGGCCGGATGGGGCGCCGAGAGATTGAGCAGCAGCCCCACTGCCGCCAGGGTGGTGACCAGTGACGAGCCGCCGTAACTGAGCAGCGGCAACGTCACGCCGGTGATGGGGATCAGTTTGATGTTGCCGGCCGCGATCACCCAGGTCTGGATACCCAGGAGCGCGGCAATCCCACCGGCCAGGAGCGCTTCAAAGGGGGTGGTGGCCCGCTGGGCCAGGCGGAGGCTCCGCCCGACAAGAAATGCTAACAGGGCGGTGAGTGCCACCGCCCCCATTGCGCCGAATTCCTCCACCAGCGCGGCGTAGACGAAATCGGTGTGGACGGCCGGGATGAGCGTGGGCAATCCCTGGCCGAGACCTTCCCCTGGCAGTCCGCCGGCGGCCAGGGCGAAGAGCGATTGGAGGATTTGGAAGGCACGGTCGGCCTGTTCCGGCGCCCAGGGGTCCAGCCAGATGCTGACGCGCAGCGCGACCCGGCTGGAGAGCAGTGCCCCGCCGGCCATCACCGGTCCAAAGAGCAGCAGGCCGGCCACGACGGTGAGCGGCCGCCCCCAGGCCAGGTAGAGCATGGCGAGAAAGGTCAGGTAGAACAGCAGCGCCGCGCCCAGATCTTCCTGCCAGGCCAGCAAAATGAGCGCCAGTCCGACCATCGCCGTCATCGGTCCCAGCACCGCCAGCCAGAGCGGGCGGCCGTGCACCCGCTGTTCCAACAGCTCACGCCGGTCGGAGAGGTAGGCGGCCAGGTAGACCACCAGAATCAGTTTGAGCAGTTCCGAAGGCTGGAAATAAAAACCGGCCAGGTTAAGCCAGAGCCGCGCGCCGGCCCCGGAGGGGTTGACGCCCAGGACCAGTGTCAGCGCCAGCAGTCCCAGCCCCACTGCCAGCAGCGTGTAACGGTAGCGGCGCAGCAGGCGGGGCAGGGTGGGGAGCAGAGCCACGGTGCAGAGCACGCCCACGCCGAGGAAGAGCCAGAGCAGCTGGCGGGAGAGGAAGCCCGGGGCCGTGCGGACCAGCAGCAGCAGCCCCCAGCCGGTCAGCAGCGCGACGGGCGGCAGGAAGAGCAGATCGCCTTCGGGGAGGCGGCGGTGCAGGAGCCACGCCGCGCTGCCCCAGATCAGCCCCCAGCCGCCGACTAATGCCAGCAGGTGACGCGGTGTCAGCGCGGGGGTGGGGGCGGCCAGGTAAAGCGTGACTGCGCCGACGCCCACGAAGAGCGCGGCGAGCAGCCAGAGCAGTGCATGGCTACGGGAATCGGACGTCATGGTGAGGGTACCTGATCTGAATCGTGGTCGGTCGTCCGTGGTCTGGAGTCTATCCTGCATTCATCGCCACCTGAGTTAAGCGGCGGTCATAAATACGGCCCGGTGATGACCCGGAGCTTGTCCCGCGTGGCGGCCGGGATCCGGTCGCGGGCGGTGATCAGCGCATCCTGGAGTGCTGCCGCGCAGGGGCAGGAGCGTTCGCCCGCGGCCAGCTGCGGCACCAGGGTGGCAATCGCCCGCTGCGCCAGCCCGACGTTGGCGTTAAGCCGCTGGACCACCATCTCCACCGTGACCGGGTCCTCGCTCTCGTGCCAGACGTCGTAATCGGTGACGTGGGCCATCGCGGCGTAGCAGATGCCGGCCTCGCGGGCCAGGAACGCTTCCGGGCTGGTGGTCATGCCGATGATGTCCATCCCCCAGGCGCGGAAGACGAGGCTTTCGGCTTTGGTGCTGAAACGCGGCCCCTCAATGGTGATGAAAGTCCCGCCGCGATGGACCGTCCCGCCGGCCGCGGCGGTGGCGTCGGCCAGGGCGGCGGAGAGTGCCGGGCAGAACGGCTCGGCGGACGAGATATGCGCCACCAGCCCCTCGCCGAAGAAGGAGCGGGCGCGCCCTTTGGTGAAGTCAAAGAGCTGGTGCGGGATGACCACATCGCCCGGGCGCAGCTCCTCGCGCAGGGAGCCGCAGGCGGAGACGGAAATGATCTGCTCCACTCCGAGCATTTTGAGCGCGTAGAGGTTGGCGCGGTAGGGGACCTCGCTGGGGGTGTGGATGTGACCGCGGCCGTGGCGCGGCAGAAAAGCGACCGGCACGCCGGCCAGCTCGCCTACAATCAGTGCATCGCTGGGGGCTCCAAACGGTGTGGCCACCTGGAGCTCGCGCACGTTGGTCAATCCTTCCATTTGGTAAAGGCCCGATCCGCCGATGACGGCGATCCTGACAGAGTTTTGAACTTGAGTCATAGATGAATACCTCCTTTGAAAATAGCGCTTTGCTTGTAGTCAGGCGCTTTAGCGCCGTCCAACGCGCTGAAGCGCGTTACTACGAGCCAATTTTCATCCCACGGCTGGTGAACGCCAGTTCATGGGGAATTCCTCTGAAAATAGAAACCAGTTAAGGAGTGAGCAGAGAGCAGCCGGTAGCAGTTCCTGTTTCCTGCTCACCGCTTACTACTCACTGCTCACCGCCCACGGCTCAAAGCGTGATCATTCAGTTTTTGTCGGGTCGGGAGGCTGCGCCTCCGCCACCACAAACGAGAGCGGCTCGTGGCAGTGCCCGCAGCCCCGGTAGAGATCGGTGACCAGGCCGCCGGTGCGAGTACAGGTCGCGCTGACCAGCACACGCCGTTCCCAGAAGCGCCACCCGCGCCGTCCCAGGCGAGCCTGGAGTGTCAGATTGGGACAGGCGTTGGCATGGCGGATCTCGGGGATGGGGCAGGTTACGCAGAGCGTGGCCGTCCAGCGGCCTGCATCCGGCATCCCGGCCAGCAGGCGACATTCGTTGGGGCCGACCCGCCAGCGTTGCACGTCGGCGTAGTAGTAGGGACACTCGCGTCCATCAGGCGTGCGCACAGAACCTCCGTGTGAGGGGAAATGGATTGGGCGTCAGATTGCGTAGTCTACTGCGTGCCTACGCTTCAAGATAGCCCTGGATGAAGTTCCGGTGCAAGTAGATGATCGGCGCGGCGGTGGGCAGCCGGACCTGGCTCTCGGCGATGAAGTGTACCTCGGCATCCATCACGGCGATGAAATCCCCTTTCCAGAAATCCAGGAAGTTGTGCAGTTTGGCTTCGCTGAGAAAGGGGACCGATCCCTGCACCACCATCAGCGGCATATAAAGGAGCACTTTGCCGATCCGCGGCGGGCGGCGGTAGCCGGCGGAGACTTCCGGCTCGGTGTAGAGCAACAGCTGCACCCGGCTGCGGTTGACCAGGAATTGCGTGGTCTGGCTGACCGGCAGGCCGGTGAAGGCCCACGGTGCAATCTGCGCCTGGCCGAGCTTGAACAGGGTATTCCCTTCCTGATTGATAAAGAAATTGGGTTCGCCTAAGGTTTCCAATTGACCGGTGGCAAAATAGAGATCGGTGGCGATCTGGACCTGGTGGCTTTGGAGCGGCGACGAGACCGAACCCCCAGTCGGTGCTAATGGACTCATGGTGCCTCCTCTGAAAATAACGTTCTGAGTTGGTAGTCAGGCGCTTTAGTGCTGTCTCACGCGCTGAAGCGCTGCACTACGAGCTTGCTTTCATCTCCCTAACCACCGGCGAGCTGGGCCAGCTCTGCTTCAGAGAGCAGGGGGATGCTGAGCTGTTGCGCTTTGCGGAATTTGGTCCCGCCGGGATCGGTCCCGATGACCAGATAACTGGTTTTGGCGCTGACGGTGTCGGTGACTTTTCCGCCATGGGCCTCTATCCAGGCCTTGACCTCCTCGCGCGGGCGGGAGAGCGTGCCGGTGATGACGAAGGTCAGCCCCTTAAGCGGGCCTGCAACCGCCACGGCGGGCCTGACCTCCTCGGCCAGCCGGACGCCTGCGCGCTGCAGCTTGGCCACAAAGTCGCGGTTGTGATCCACTGCAAACCACTCGCGGACACTGCGGGCGGTGTAGGGACCGATGCCTTCTACCGTGGAGAGCGTTTCCTCCGGCGCAGCGGCCAGCGCCTCCACGGAAGGGAAGCGGCTCACCAGGATTTGCGCCACCGTTGTCCCGACACGGCGGATACCCAACCCGGCCACCACGCGCGGCAACGGGCGCTCCTTGGAACCGGCAATAGAGGCTAACAGGTTATCGGCCTTCTTGTCGGCGAACCCTTCCAGCGTGAGCAACTGCGCGCGGGTCAGGAAGTAGAGGTCGGCTGGATCCACCACCAGCCCGGTCTCCACCAGCTGGAGCGCGGTGCGCTCACCCAGGCCGTCAATCTCCATGACGGCCGCGAAATAGGTCAACCGTTGGACTCGCTGCGCCGGACAGGCTGCGTTGATGCAGTAATAGGCCACCTCGTCGGCGGGGTGGCTGACCGGCTCCCCGCAAGAGGGGCAGACCGCTGGCGGGGCGATGGGCGTTTCCGTGCCCTGGCGCAGCTCGGTGAGCGGGCCGACGACGTAGGGGATCACGTCCCCGGCGCGCCGCACGACCGCCCGGTCGCCGATGCGGATATCGCGCTCCTGGATGAAATCAAAATTATGGAGGGTGGCCCGGCTGACCGTGACGCCGGCGATCCGCACCGGCTCCAGCAGGGCGGTGGGCGTGATGGTGCCGGTCCGCCCGACGGTGAATTCCACGCCGGTGACGGTGGTGGTCGCTTCACGGGGCGGGAATTTGAAAGCGATCGCGCCCCGCGGCCGTCCCCCGACTGCTCCCAGCGCCTCCTGCGTCGGCAGGTGATCCAGCTTGATGACCAGCCCGTCGGCCTCATAGGGGAGCGTGTCGCGCCGCTCGGTCATGGCTGCGCAATGGTCGGCGACTTCCTCCAGTGTTTCCAGGCGGATGGCCTCGGCCGGCACCGGGAAGCCGAGCGCGCGGAGGTAGGCCAGCGTTTCCCATTGCGTGGCCGGCACAGGACCGTCGGCGGCGACGATCTGGTAGCAGAGCAGCCGTAGCGGCCGCTGCGTCGTGATCCGGGGGTCCAACTGGCGCAGCGACCCTGCCGCGCCGTTGCGGGGGTTGGCGAACGGTTCCTCACCGGCGGCGATCAGACGGCGGTTGAGTGCCTCAAAGTCCTCCAGATACATCAGCGCTTCCCCGCGGACTACCAGCGTGGGCGGCGGCAGCGGCCCGTCGGGATCGGCCGGAATCCGCAGCGGCAGCGCTTTGATCGTCCGCAGATTGCCGGTCACGTCCTCGCCCACCTCGCCGTCACCGCGCGTCGCGCCCAACGTGAAGAGACCCTCGTGGTAATGCAGCACCACCGTCAGCCCGTCAATCTTCGGCTCCACGACGTAAGCCGGCGGTGGGGCCTCCTCCGGCAGCAGCTTGGCGATACGGGTCTGCCAGGCGAAGAGCTCCTCGCGGCTGGTCGCTTTATCCAGGCTGAGGATCGGGGCCGGATGGCGCACCTTGACGAACCCTTCGGCCGGTTCGCCGCCGACCCGTTGGGTGGGCGAATCGGGCGTCACCAGCTCGGGGTACTGATCTTCCAGGCTGCGCAGTTCGTCTACCAGCGCGTCGTATTCGGCATCGCTGATGAGGGGGCTATCCAGCACATAGTAGCGATGGGCATGGTAGTTGATCTGTTCGCGGAGCGCCGTCACGCGCGTCCGGGCACTTTCCAGGTCTATCACAATGGCTCCTATAGATTCATCGTTGACTTGTCTACTCCACCAGCGCCAGATAGTTAGCCGCGGCCCAGCCTTCGCGCTGCGGATTGGCCTCGTCGCGCAGCCGCCACCAGATGAGGCCGTCGGCCTCCTCCGGCCCGGCGATGACCAGGAAACGCTCGCCTTCCGTGGCGATGTCTAATCGCTCGGCTGCGGTGCCGGGCGCAGCGCGCAGGCTCAACCCCAGGTCGCTGGTTCCCGTCACCTGCACCACACTGCCGATGCCGATGTCGGTCGCCGGCAGCGGCGTTGACGGGGGCGGCGTCGGCGTGGGAATGGACGTCGGCGTGGGGAGCGGCGTGGGCGTCGCCGTCCACAACACGGCGGTGGGCCAGGGGAGATTGGGCGGCTCCTGGTTGGCCGAAAGCGCGCCGGCGATGAGCAGAGCCAGGCCGATCAAGCCCGCCAGCCCGGCCAGACAGCCCAACTGCCATCCCCCTCTATTCCCTGCTCTGGTTGCCATACCTGCATTATACTCATTCTGGCCTGAAGGCCAATTCCAGCAAGGGTTGCCGGTAGTCCTGGGTTCTTGATGACCACTGACCACGGACCGCAGACCCCTGGTCGCTGGCATGACGGTTCGGGGTGGCGTGAAATGCTCTTTCAAGCGCATTACCACCGGCGGCGCTGATTGCCACTCTGGGACGATGCGGTATACTTGGGGGGATGAGGGCAAATCTACCTCAAGAGGAATAGGCGTTATGCATCTGGTGGTGAACGAAGAGAGTAGCAGCCGCCTGACCTGGGAGGGCCGGTCGGCGCTGGTATGGATGTTGGTCGGTCTGCTGGTCGGCTGGGTCGCGCTGGCGGCTTTGCTGGCGCCCAGTCCCTCCCCCTGGCGCTGGCCATTGCTCGCCGGGGTGGGGGGCCTGAGCCTGGGCCTGAGCTGCTATCTGAGCTGGAAGACGCCCCTGTGGGAGCGCGGCCTGATTGAACGCGCGGTGGAGGGTGGCACGGTGCGGCGGGAGCGCCGCTGGCTCTTCCGGCGCACGCCGGTGGTAGAGGAACTCTCGCTGGCGACCGTGGCGGCCTTCCGGCTAGAGACTCGCCTGTTTGAGGAGACGGCCGGCCGTACCTACCCGCAGGCCCGGCTCTGGGCGCAGGGCGCGGGGGCCGAGCTGTTGCTGACCGACTGGGGGGAGCCGGCCGAACTCCAGGCGCTGGCAGAGGATGTCGCCCATACGGCCCGCCGTCCGTTGGAGTAGCCTGGTCTGAGTTCACTGCCAAAACTTACCGCAGAAGTCATGCTCTGCGTTCTCAGCGCCCTCCGTGGTGAAAAGGGATAGTGTTCATGGACCAGGGCAAGTTCTACCGGCTGGAAGCCATCGTGCTGGCGCGGCGTGACCAGGGTGAAGCTGATCGCGTGATCACGGTGCTCACGCCGGAGGGCCGGCGTGACCTGCTGGCGCGGGGCGTGCGCAAGCCGCGCTCCCGCAAGGCCGGGCACCTGGAGCTCTTTGTGCGGACGCAGTTGTTGGTTTCCCGTGTGACCGGTTCCTGGGACATCATCAGCCAGGCCGAGGTGATGGAGCCGCGCGCCGGGCTGCAGGAGGATTTCCTGCGCGGCACTTACGCCCGTTACGTGGCGGAACTGGCGCTCCGGTTCTTTGAGGACGACGCCGACAGTGAGCTCTACTCGTTAGTGGAGTCGGCGCTCGCGTTGCTGGAAAAGGCCGCCGAACCGGAACGGGTTGCTCGCTGGTACGAGCCGCGCCTGCTGGCGCTGGCCGGTTTCCGCCCGGAGTGGGGAACCTGTGTGGGCGAACGGGAGGGGAAACCCTGCCGGACTCCGTTGCGGCCACGCCCGGGCGATGCTCACCCTTACGGCGTGGACCCCGAACGCGGCGGGGCCCTCTGTCCCGTTTGCGTGCTGGCTTTGCGCGAGGAACGCACGGTCCGTTTTCTCTCGCCGAGCGCGCTCTCGTGGCTTCAGGCACTCCAGCGCCAGCCCTATGCCGACGTTGCCGAATTCCCGCTCCCGCCGGCCACCGCGGCTGAACTGGGGCGGATCATGGAGCACCTGATCGCCTACCATTTGGAACGCCGCCCGGCTGCGTTGCGGGTGATCGGCCAGTAGAATCAAGAATCAAAGAATCAAGAATCAAAGAATCAGGAATCAAAGAGTCAGGAATCAAAGAGTCAATGTGGGCGAGCAGGCATGACGTTTGACGTTTGACGTTTCACGCTTTACGTTTCACGCTTTACGTTTCACGTTTCACGTTTCACGCTTCTCGCTTGATCTTATCCAAAGGTGGAGTGTATGTTGAATTTTCAGGATGTCATTCATCGGTTGGAGCGCTATTGGGCTGAACAGGGCGCGCTGGTCTGGATGCCCTACAGTGAGAAGGTCGGGGCCGGGACGATGAACCCGGCGACGGTGCTACGGGTGCTGGGGCCGGAGCCCTGGAATGTCGGTTACGTGGAGCCCTCGTTCCGCGCCGATGACGGCCGTTACGCCGATAATCCCAACCGGATGCAGATGCACACGCAATTCCAGGTGATCCTCAAACCCGACCCCGGCGACTCGCAGGAGCGTTATCTGCGCAGTTTAGAGGCGATTGGCGTCCGCCGCGAGGAGCACGACGTCCGCTTTGTGGAAGATAACTGGGAATCGCCGGCGCTTGGCGCCTGGGGGCTGGGCTGGGAGGTCTGGCTGGACGGCCTGGAGATCACCCAATTCACCTACTTCCAGCAGGCGGGCGGGATCTCGCTGCCCGCGCCGGCCGTGGAGATCACCTATGGCCTGGAGCGCATCGTGATGTTCCTCCAGGGTGTCCGTT
>CAYTGR010000039.1:0-47749 GCA_964437445.1 uncultured Anaerolineales bacterium
CGCCGCCGTTGGGGGCGGTGAGCGTCACGGTTGGGGCGGTGTTGTCAATGCTGAAGTCGCCGTTGCTGGAATCAGCCGTGGCATGGTCCACAACATCAGTGGCGGTGACGCGGACGCGGACGGTGGTGCTCTCCAGCGCCGGAACGCTCCACACGTAGCTGCCGTCGTTCTCGGTGGCGGTGGTGATGACGTTGGGATAGGTGGCGCCGCCGTCGGTGGAGTAGTGGAGGGCAATGGGGGTGGGGCCGAAGTGGGCGTCGGTGGCGGTCCAGGTGAGGGTGAAGGTGCCGCCGCCCCGCAGAACCTCGCCGCCGTTGGGGGCAGTGAGGGTTACCACAGGGGCGGTGTTGTCAAGGCTGAAATTAGCCGCACTGGTATCCGAGGCGCTGTTCCCTGCCAGGTCGGTGGCGGTGACGCGGACGCGGACGGTGGTGCTCTCCAGGGCCGGGACGGTCCAGAGGTAGCTGCCGTCGTTCTCGGTGGCGGTGGTGATGACGTTGGGGTAGGTGAGGCCGCCGTCGGTGGAGTAGGCCAGCGCGATGGGCGTGGTGCCCAGGTGGGGATCGGTGGCGGTCCAGGTGATGGTGTAGGTGCCGCCACCCGGCAGCACTTCGCCACCGTTGGGGGCGGTTAAGGTCACGGTGGGTTGGGTATTGTCAATATGAAAAACGGCGTCGGATAAATCGGAGGCAGTTGTCATTCCATCGGAGGCCTGGATGCGGATCAGCGCCTGATCAGTGTCGCTGAAAGCTGTGGTGTCAAAACCGGTCCAGGCGTGCGTTGCTGCACTTTGGGTCTCGGTGTAACTGACCTGGTAAAGGCTGGTTGACCAGGAGGCGCCATTATCCGTACTGGCGTAAACATCGTAGGTGACCAGGTCCCCGTTACGGTCCGAGCCGGTCCAGGTGATGGTGCGGGTGGCGCGCCAGTATTCACCACCGTTTGGCACGGTGACGGTGACGCCTGGCGCACGGTTGTAAAGCATCCCGACGATCTCTATCCCATCCAGCCCCAACCGATCGGGCAAGGAGTTCGTGATTGTATCCTGGAATTGTATCAATACTTCGCTGTCGTTGGTCACGGTCACCGGCAGCGAGAAAACGATGTCGTTATCCATTCCCACGGTGCCGATCACTTGAACGTCGTCTATCCACCAGGAATCAGTGTAGCCTTCTGGCAAGGCGCCATTGCCATACTGATCTGTTCTAAATCGCCAGCGAAACTGGATTTCACGGCCGGCGGTGGTGGCTGGCAGCAAGACACGTGACACAATGCCAGGACTGATGGGACCGCTCCAGGCCAGCTGCGGGTCTGCTTCACAGGGAAGTGTCGTGCAGATTATCCGGTTGTAGCCCCCCTGGAGGAATTGCGTCCTGGTAATCATGGTCCATCCCGACCAGGTGCCGCTCTGGGCGCGTACCCGGTAGTCTATCTGCCCCCCGTCCCATTGGGGCTCGGTGTCCATGGTGTGCCAGAAGCGCAGTTCCAGGTTGTGGGCGTTGAAGGGGAGCAGGACAGCGGGGCTGGTCAGGGTAGTAGTGTGATTATTAGCGATCCAGGTGGTCCACCAGGCATGGGTAGTGCTGGTGTAATGAGTGGAATCGGTCACTACCAGCGAGAAATCCTGGGCGGTCCAGTCACCGCTGCCATTTTCTAAAGAGTCAGAGAAGATGTAGCGGCTGGTGGGGGTATAGGTGATGGCTCCGACCGCTTCGCCATCGGCCCATACCGTGAACGTCTCCCCGGAGGTGGCCCCGCGCACGGTCAGGGTATAGGCATCCAGGTTGGGTTCTGCCGGCACGGTATATACAGCGGTCAGGGCATACTGAGTGGCGGTATAGGCAATCCCGTAGCAGGCCCGCCGTCCGGTGCCCCCTGAAAAAGTCAGGTTGGTAACCAGTTCGGGAAAGGCCCCCCACGACCAGCCGGTCATGGCCCGATATTGATCGTCTGCCGGTTCCTCACCCGTTAACAAGCGCCAGATCAGCTGGGCCTGGTTGTTATCGGCCTGGTACGCGATCCAATAACGGGTGCCGCCGGCCAGGCGTTGAGGGGCAATGGTAAACGACAGCCAGCCGGTACCGGTGACGGTGAGGGGGTCGCTTTCTGCCAACAACAGGCGCGGTTCCCTGGCCCAATCGGTGTACAGGGCCACGCGCAGCTGCGTGGTACCAGAGGTGCCTACATAGACATCAATGCGGTGGATATATCCCCCTTCGGCCGGCACGGTATAAGGGGTGAAAATGACGTTACCGACGTGAATGTCAGAGTAGGGGAAGCTGCTGGGGGTATCCGCGGCCGTCCGCGCCGTGTCGCCGACGTAGGTTTCTTCAACCACCCGGTATATCCCATCGGTGGTATGCGTCGCGCTGTAGGTCCCGCTAAAGCCGGCCCCCTGCGGGATCGCTTCGCCGGCGGCATGAAAGGTCTGCACAGAGTTCAGGGCCAGCACGGCGCCGACCATGAGCATTGCCAGGGTCAAAGCGCCCAGCAAGGCTAACACCCGGCCTCCAAGGCGGTAGGTTGTCCGTGGGCCTTTTGCTTGCCATCCGTTGTGAGATTTCATGGTACTCCCCCTATCATAGAATTGACTACGACGATCTTCAAATTTTCGGCGCACATGAGACCGTCGGGAAGCATCCCCCTCTTCATTCTATGGGTAGAAAGTGGGAGTCTGGTAAAGTATTCCCTAAAAAATGCAAAGAAGGATATGGGATTGCTGGAAGGCCAGAGAGTGACCGTTGGCCCTGTGCAAAATGGGCGGTTTCCGTTACAATGCCTTGTGTGCCATAGCGAAAATGAGCGCCCGGCCGATGAAAATATTGAGCAGGTACAAACACTCTGACCTGGTACATGCCTATTGCCAATGGCGTCAATTCTAAATTAGCGGAGGACAAGAGATGCCCTATATATATCCATATCCCCGACCGGCTCTGACCGTGGATATCGCATTGCTCCGGCCTGGGGCTGACGGCCCTGAAGTGTTGCTCGTCCGCCGGGGCCACATGCCGTTTGCCGGCTGTTGGGCGTTACCCGGTGGCTTTGTGGATGAAGGCGAACCGCTGGAAGCTGCTGCGGGCCGCGAATTGCAAGAGGAGACCGGAATAACGGGGGTGGCTCTACAACAACTGGCAGCCTTTGGCGATCCCGGCCGCGATCCGCGCGGGTGGACGGTCTCGGTGGTTTTCTGGGGATGGTTGCCGGCCGAAACTCTCCAACTGCGCGCCGGCGATGATGCGGCGGCGGTGGGCTGGTGGCCTTGGCAAGCGCTGCCGCCCCTGGCTTTTGATCACGACCGCATTCTGGCTACGCTGCGCCGGCAAATAGAGCTGTAGGGGGATTGATTCTGGGTTTAGAAGGGAATTCCCCCATCAGCCGTGGAATGAAAATAGGCTCGTAGTGACGCGCTTCAGCGCGGCTGAGACAGCGCTCAAGCGCCTTACTACAAACTCAAAACTTAGAGTGTTATTTTCAGAGGAATTCCCCATGAACTGGCGTTCACCAGCCGTGGGATGAAAATTGGCTCGTAGTAACGCGCTTCAGCGCGTTGGACGGCGCTAAAGCGCCTGACTACAAGCAAAGCGCTATTTTCAAAGGAGCGCCGGGCGTTGCACAAGGGGTGCGGCGCTGACGAGCGGCCTCAAAGAGCAGGACCCCGGCGGCGATGGCAGCGTTCAGGGATTCTACACCGGATGCCATGGGAATATAGACGTGGCGGCCAGCGGCCAGGGCCTGAGCTTCAGGTCCGGCCCCTTCAGCTTCACCACCGATGATGAGGACACAGTCGGTGCGCCAGTCCACAGTGTCGTAAGGGATCCCGCCGGCGGCTTCGGCCAGCCAGGTTGTCGCCCCGGCGATGGTCGCGCGGATCTCTTCCCAGCTGGCACTGCGTATGGGCAGGTGAAAATGGGCGCCCATTCCGGCTCTGACGACTTTAGGATTGGTGAAATCTACGGTGCCAGGTGGCAGCAGCACGCGCATGACGCCGGCGGCCCAGGCAGTGCGCAGGAGCGTGCCCAGGTTGCCCGGGTCGCGGAGCCGGTCGGGGATGAGGGTCAGGCCGTGACCGGCCGACATGGGCAGGGCCGGCACGGGCAGGACGGCCAGGATGCCCTGGGGGGTCTCCGTGTCGGAGAGCGCGCGCATGATTTCGGAGCTGACTTCCCAATGAGGTATTTGCCGCTGCAAGAGGGGGCCCAAGATGTCAGCACTGCGGGGATCGGCGGCCCATTCGGCCGTGTAAAATACCCAACTCAGTGGGCAAGCGGCTGTCAGTGCTTCGCGGACCAGACGCAGGCCCTCGGCGACCAGCAAATTGTCACGGGCGCGGCGGTGAGCGTTGCGCAACAGCGCGCTCACCTGCCGCACCCGTTCGTTATTGAGACTGGTGATGGGCGCGGCCACGGCTCTGCCTGCTTTTAGCCGGGCCGACCCTGGCCCGCCGGTTACTTGACCGGAATCCGGATCTGTTGCCCCGCATAGATGGCGTTGGGGTTGGCAATCCCGTTGTACTGTGCCAGATAGAGATAGCTCAGGTTATACTTCAACGCGATGCGGAACAGGTTTTCCCCTGCTTTCACCGTGTAGACAATCACGTTTCCGGCCGGCGGGGGCGTGACCGTGGGCACCGGCGTGACTGTGCCACCGGGCGCTGGGATGGCCAGCTTCTGCCCGACGTAAATCAACGCCGGATTGGTGATGCCGTTAGCCTGGGCGACTACCTCCGTCGTCAGGCCGTAGCGCAACGCGATGCGGAACAGGTTCTCGCCCGCCTGGACGATGTGAGTGGTGGGGCCGGTGGCCTGTGGGGTCAACGTGGGCGCGGGCGTCGTCACAACAGGCGCCGGGGTTGTCGCAACGGGCGCGGGGGTGGTGGCAACCGCGGTGACGGGTTCAACTGTAGGGGGCGGGGGGGTGGTGGCGGGCGGTGGAGTGGTGGCGACTGGCGAGGTCTCAGCCGTTGACGGGGTAGGGGTCATTGCCGGTGCTTGAGTGACCACTTGAGCCATTGCCGTGGCGGTCATCGCATCGGAATTGGCCTGCGCGGTCAGGATCATGGCCTCTTCCTCCTGAGGCAGCGCGGTGGCGTCTGGTGCGGCTTTGAGCGTACACCCAACCAAGACCATGATCAACAAAGCCCCCAGCAAGATAGACAAGGGTTTGCGATTCATCGCGGTTCTCCTTTCTGTTCGGTTGAATCGGAATTATTTTACACCTTTTCTTACTAAAACGCAATTTCTAACGTGCCAGGGGATATTTTAGCAGCTAAGGTAAAGTCTTGATTCAAGATGGTGCCAAAGCCGCCTGGAAAATTCAAACGCTTCCATCGGTGTATGTTTCTTGACGAAACGCCTGGCAAAGGTATAATGTGCCCCGTCCATGTGGGACAGGATTTCAGGAGGGCACAATGATTGATGTAAACGAATTACGCAAGGGAACTACCTTTCTGATGGAAGGAGAGCTCTATCAGGTTTTGGAGTATCAGCACTACAAGCCAGGCCGTGGTAACGCCATTATCCGCACCAAGCTGCGCAATCTGCGCACCGGTTCCACGATCCAACGCAACTTTCTCTCGGGGGACCGAGTGGAAGATGCGCCGGTGGAACGTCGTACCGCGCAATATCTCTACAACGACGGCGAGAATTACTTTTTTATGGACGTTCAGAGCTACGACCAGGTTGGCGCCAGTAATGAACTGGTGGGTGATAACTGGGGGTACCTGAAGGAGGGGCGCGAGGTTATCATCTCTCTGTACAATGGCCGGGTGGTGGACATTGAGTACCCCCCTGCCGTGGAACTGGAAGTCGTGGAATCCGAGATGGCCGTGGCTGGCGATACGGCGACCGGGGCCAGCAAAATGGTCACCTGCGAGACCGGCCTCAAGGTCCAGGTGCCGCTTTTTGTCAACGTTGGGGACGTGATCCGGGTGGACACCCGCACGGGAGCTTACACCACCCGCGTTTGAGCCGGGACAACCGGCTCTCGGTAGAGCCGGGCACCAGCGTAGCAGGCAATGGCGCGGCGTGCTCTTGGGCACGCCGCGTTTTGTCAGGCTGATGAGCTGGAGGGGGCTGGCTTGAGGCGGCAATCAACAAGGGGGTAGCGATGGCCGATTGGAGCGTCTACGCCGGGCGTTGGGTGGCGCTGACCGAACTCCGCGAGGTAGTGGGCGTGGGGCTGACGCCGGAAGAAGCGCGTCAGACCGGCCGGCTGGCCCGGGTCAGGGAACGGTTGCAGCTGGCCTGGGTCTCACCGTATCCGCCGCATTTGCTGCTGCCGGAGTGGCCGCTCGTGCTGCTACGCCCCTGGCTGCCCGTTGGACAGGTCTGGCTGGTCGGGGGGACTGTGCGTGACCTCTGGTTAGGACGCACGCCTCACGACTGGGATTTTGCCGTCGCCGGCGCGGCGTGTTCTCTGGCGCGCCGGGTGGCCGATGCGCTCGGTGGCGCTTACGTGACCCTGGACGAAGAGCACGATACCGGGCGCGTCGTGGTCCGTGATCCGCTGCGCCACCAACCCATCACGCTGGATTTTGCGCGCATCCGGGGCGTTGACATTGAAGCGGATCTGCGGCTGCGCGATTTCACGGTCAACGCGCTGGCGCTCACGTGGGAGGGAGAGCTGGTAGATCCCACCGGCGGGCAGCGGGACCTGGTGGCCCGCCAGCTGGTGGTTACCGGCCCGCAGGCGTTCAGTGATGATCCGGCCCGGCTCCTGCGGGCGGTGCGGATCGCCGGCGAGCTGGATTTTCGGGTGGCGGAGCCGACCGCGGCGCTGATCCGCGCTCAGGCAGCGCAGCTGGCGCAGGTGGCGGGCGAGCGCCTGGGGGCTGAGCTGGTGCGCCTGCTGCGGCTGGAGCCGGTCGCCCCCTGGCTGCAACTGGCGGACCGGTTGGGCGTCATGGCTGCTTTGCTGCCGGAAGTATGCGCCCTGCAATCGGTCCAGCAATCCCGGCCCCACGTTCATGCCGATGCCTGGTCCCACACGTTGGCAGCTCTGACCGCGGTGGAGGGAATCCTGGCGCTCGTGCAGGGAAAATCGCCCGTTCGGACCGTCGCCCAACCGGCCTGGGCCTGGGAGCGCCTGGCACGGGTGCTGGCTCCGTTCCAGGCCCCCTTGCTGGCCTATCTGGACGAATCGCTGGCGGTAGATTTCTCACGGGCTGACCTGTTGAAGTGGGGGCTCTTGTTCCACGACGTCGGCAAAGCATCCACACGGACGGTGGACGAGCGGCAACGGACCCATTTCTACGGTCACGCGGCCGCCGGGGTGCCGCTGATGGAACAACGGCTGACGGCCCTCCGTTTCCCGCGTAAAGCGCTGGATTTTGTGGCGCAGCTGGTCGGCCAGCACATGCGGTTGATTGACTTGTATCGGCAGCTCCCCCCTTCCCGGCGGGCGGTTTATCGCTTTTACCAGCAGACCGGTGAGGCGGGCGTGGCCGTCGTGTTGCTGGCGCTGGCGGATACGCTGGCGGTGTGGGGTCAGGAACTGGAAGAATCTCTCTGGCGGAACCTGACCGTGGTCGCCGAAACACTGCTGCAAGCCTATTTTGACCGCCGGGAGGAGGTGGTGGCTCCACCGCCGTTGCTCACCGGTAGGGACTTGCTCGCGCTGGGTTTTCCGGCCGGACCGCAAGTGGGCCGGCTGTTGGCCGCCCTGCGCGAGGCTCAGGCGGCTGGCGACATCGCCACGCGCGACGAGGCGGAAGCCTGGGTCCTGAAAGCAAAGGCTGGCGGCTGATCGCCCTTTGTTGGGGCGCGCAGGCGGGGTATAATCTGGAGCATGAGACGATTGCGATTTAGCTTTGCATGGATTATCGTTGGCCTGGCCGTACTGATGCTTTTGGCGTTGACCGGCTGCCAGCCCCCTGCCCCGATGCCGACCGTGACCCCCACGCGGACAGCTTATGCGCCGGGCGTGACGCCGACGCCGTTGCCTGTTGTGCAACCGACGCCAACTCTGACCGCCACGCCGACGCCGACACCCACCAGCACCCCTACTGCCACCCCGACCCCGACCCCCATCCCTACCTTCCCACCCCAGGCCCGGGAACCACAAGGGTGGCCGGCCTTGCCGCACGATCTCTATTTTCTCCGCGAGGGGCGGCTCTGGCGTTGGCCGCTGGGCGGGGGGATGCCGGAGCAGCTGCCCCGGCCAGCCGGTGCCAATCAAGTGCTGGATTACCGGATCACCCCTGACGGTCGGGTGGTGGTCTATCTTGCCTCCGATGGAAAACTTTACGTTCTGGACCGCGCCTCTAATACGACGACATTTTTACCCACTGCCGGCTACCTGGTCAGCCGGCGAGGTCCGTTCTTTGATTTGACCCCCGATGGGCACTACCTGGTCTACATGGCGTGGGGCATTCAGCCGGATGCCGGTCCAACGCGCTCGGCGGCGGAGGTCCTCCCAGGCGGCCCGGAGTTTGGAACGTTCTTTGCATTGGACCTGACCGATCCCCGCAAGGAATTTGCGTTGGGTTTTTGTGCGGCGACGTTGCAACAGGGAGAGGTCAGACCGTGTTACGGCTTTGTGCTCTCGGCCGACGGGGGAAGTGTTGCTTACGCAGACGCCCGCGGCCTCTGGTTGGCGACACTGCCCTACCCGACCAGCCGGACTACTCCCGCGGGCAGTCCCATTCCCACGCCGGTGCCCCCTGGCGTGCCGGCTCCACGGTTGTTGAAGGCTCATGATCCCTCCACGCAGCCCTGCCATCTCTGGCTGCCGCGCCAGTGGTCGCCCGACGGGCGGCAACTGGCGCTGGATGTGGGCTGCGAGGGCGGGACGGGGCTGGCTGTGCTGGACTTGGCCACCGGGCAGTTCTGGCAGTTCCCGGACCTGCTCACTGACGAAGCGCATCTGACTGAGAACGAGCCGGTTTGGAGCGGGGAGGGCCTGTGGGTGGCTCAACGGGCCTTCAGTGAGCAACAGGGTTCCCTGGCGCTCTGGCAGCTCGGAGCGGAGGGGGCGTACCAGGCGACGCGCTTCGTTTCCGTCGCGGCTGCCGGCGTGCTCTGGCCCTCCGCATTGGTTTCATTACCTGATGGGTGGGTCGGGTTTGCCCATCAAACCTGTGTGGGCTGTCCGGGATTGGAATCCGGGCTCTATTTCTGGTTGCCGGATGAGACGATAGTGCCGGCCGCCCCGTTGCCGCCCTGTCAGGTGGAAGCCGCCGGCTGCGGCAAGCCGGGAGCGCGCGGCACGGTCACCTGGGCAGCGGACGGGGCCGCTTTCGTCTATTTTGATCCTGACGGCCGGCCGACCTTGCTCGGTCCGACTGACGGTACGGCCCTGTGGGATGTGCGGAATGCCCTCCAGGGGGCCACCCATTTCCGGTGGGCCATCACGCCGTCGCAATAGGAGTAGCGCTATGATCCGACCCCCGACCACCGTCTGGCCTGGTGACTCCTGCCGCTTTGCCCGTTCCGGAACGGGCAAAGTTCTCTGGGCAATCTGGTGGTGGGGAGCCTTCCTGCTGTTAATGTTGGTGGCTTGTACCGCTCTGCCGGCCGCGCCGCGCCGCGTGATCCTGGTGGCCGATGGCCAGCAGCGCACGGTGGAGACCTCAGCCGCTTCCGTGCAGGCGTTGCTGGCTGAGACCGGCGTCACGCTGGGAGCGCTGGACCGGGTCATGCCACCGGAGACGGCGGGGATTCAGGCCGGCATGACCATCACCGTGACGCGGGTAACGCAGCGGACGGAGACGGTGACCGCGACCGTAGCGTTCGGGCGGCAGCTGGTGCGCGACGCTACGTTGCCGGAAGGGGAGACGCGCCTGTTGCAGGCCGGGACCGCCGGTGTGCAGGAGTGGGTTTATCAGATCACCACCGAGGATGGTGTGCAGACCGGGCGCGTCCTGGTGCGCGAAGGGCTGGCCCAACCGCCGCGCGACGAGGTGTTGCTGGTGGGCACTCGCCCCCGGGTGGACACTTTGCCCATCAGTGGGACGCTCGCCTACCTGGGGCGCCAGGATGCCTGGCTATTGCGCGAGAGTAACCGCAATCCCCGCCGGCTCACGACCTTCGGCGATTTGGATGGGCGGGTGTTCGCGTTAGCTCCTGACGGGACCCGGTTGCTCTTTACGCGCGTCGTCTCCGGCAGCGACCACATCAACGATCTCTGGCTGGTTAACACGGTGCAGGCGGGGGCCGTCCCGGTTCCGGTGGGGATCAACGATTTGCTCTGGGCCGATTGGTCACCGGATGGGACAACCATTGCCTGGACGACGGCCGAACCGGCGGACCGGGCGCCGGGCTGGCGCGGTACTAATGATCTCTGGGTGGCTACCCTCAATACCAAAGGCGTTTTGAGCGCGCGCCGTAAAGTGCTGGAGGCCGAAGCGGGCGGGGGTTATGGTTGGTGGGGGACCCGGTACAGCTGGGACCCGAGCGGCCAACGGCTGGCCTATTCCCGTCCTGATGAGGTGGGGGTGGTGGCGTTGGACAAGAAGCAGCGCTCAGCGTGGCTCCGTTTCCCGGCCTACCGCACCTACAGCAGCTGGGCGTGGAACCCGGGCGTGACCTGGTCGCCGGATGGGACGCTCTTAGCGACGGTGCGTCACAGCCCTGCCGCGGTCGGGGGGGACCCGGAGGAGAGCCCGGTTTTTGATCTCTGGGGGATGGTAGAGACGGTGGCGGCCAGCGGGGTTTACAGCGGCCTGCTGGTTTCAGAGACCGGTATGTGGGCAGCGCCGCGCTTTTCACCGGATGGGAATACGTTGCTGTTCGGACGGGCGCGTGTCCCTTACCAGAGCCAGCTGAGTGGCTACACGCTCTGCACTGTGGATCGGGACGGCTCTAACCGCACCTGCCTCTATCCGCCGGAGGGTGAGCCAGGCCTGGAGATCCCGGCCTGGGTTTGGAGCCCGGCCGGTGAGTCGCTCGCTTTTATCTACCAGAACGATCTATACTGGCTGCCGAGGGCAAACCCGGTGGCGATCCCGGTGACTGACGCAGCGAACGTCACCGCGTTGGATTGGCGCTGAAAGCCGTACCGGTCCCTGGCTTGCCCGGTCTGGCCGGAACGCCAATTAAGTTTGGCGGTTGTCGGCGCTCCAATCGCGGATATAATTCCTGTCATTCTAACCCAGGGAGCTGCGGCTATGCGAGTGTTGATTACGGGGGCTTCGGGTTTTGTGGGCGCGCATCTGCGCCGCTATTTGCTCCAGCAGACCACTTGGGAACTGGTGGGGACTGTCTACCCAGAGCCGCCGCCGGCTACGACGGATCCCCGTGAGCGGCTGATCGCGTTGGATCTGCGCGACCAGGCCGCCGTACAAACGATACTGCTGGAGGTCCAGCCTGAGGCTGTGATCCACCTGGCGGCGCAGTCGCATGTGCCGACGGCTTACGCCGATCCCTGGGCCACGCTGGAGAACAATATCCGCGGCCAGCTCAATCTGCTGGAGACGTGTGTCAGGCTCCAATTGTCCCCGCGTTTTCTGGTGATTGGCTCTGGCGAGGAGTACGGCCGGGCCGCCCCGGAAGCTCTGCCGCTGCGTGAGGAGCAGCCGCTCCGTCCAGAAAACCCTTACAGCGTGAGCAAAGTGGCTCAGGACGTGCTGGGCTACCAGTATTTTATCAGCTACGGCCTGCCGGTGGTGCGGGTGCGCCCGTTCAACCATGTGGGGCCGGGCCAATCGCCCCGGTTTGTGCTGCCCGCTTTTGCCAGCCAGATCGCGCGGATTGAGGCCGGCCAGCAGGAGCCGGTGCTCCGCGTGGGCAACCTGACGCCGGCTCGCGATTTCACCGACGTGCGGGATGTGGTGCGTGCTTATCATCTCGCGTTGACGCAGGGTCACCCCGGCGAGGTCTACAACGTGGCCTCGGGCGTGCCCCGCACCATCCAATCGCTGCTGGATGCGCTGCTGGCGCTGGCCCGCCTCCCCATCCGCGTGGAGGTGGATCCCGAACGCTATCGCCCGGCCGATGTGCCGTTGATTTACGGCAGCGCCGAGGCTTTGCGCCGGGACACCGGCTGGGAGCCGCAGTTCCCGTTTGAGCAAACGGTGTGCGAGGTGCTGGCAGAGTGGCGAGAGCAAGTCACGGGAATACGGAATCCGTAAAGCCTTTTGCAGGGGAAGATAAGAAGGATTGAAGGATTAAGGTAGGGAAACGCTGTGACCATTGACTATAGACCGCAGACCGTCATTTTCAACTGCCGGTGGTCTGTGGTCAGTTGTCTGTGGTCTCCTGGCTATGTGAGGCCACTTAAGCTAGTTAACAAATCTCAGTAAGGGGGTTCTTATGGCTAACCGCCGCGCGTTGATTACCGGCATTACCGGCCAGGATGGTTCGTACCTGGCGGAGTTTCTGCTGGAACAGGGGTATGAGGTGATCGGCATGGTGCGCCGCAGCAGCACGGTCACCTTCAGCCGGATTCACCACATCCAGGATAAAATCACAATTGTCTCAGGCGATTTGTTGGACCAGGGCTCACTCATCGGCCTGCTCAACGAGTATCAGCCCCAGGAGGTCTACAACTTGGCGGCGCAGTCGTTTGTGCCGACCTCGTGGCAGCAGCCGGTCTTCACGGGCGAGGTGACGGCGCTCGGCGTGACCCGGATGTTGGAGGCGATCCGCACGGTGGATTCCAGCATCCGCTTTTATCAGGCCAGCAGCAGCGAGATGTTCGGTAAGGTGCGGGAGGTGCCGCAGACGGAAACCACGCCTTTCTACCCGCGGTCGCCCTATGGCGTGGCGAAGGTCTACGGGCACTGGATCACGGTCAACTACCGCGAATCGTTTGGCCTCTATGCGGCCTCGGGTATGTTGTTCAACCATGAGTCGCCGCGCCGGGGGTTGGAGTTCGTCACCCGCAAAATCTCTTACCACGTCGCCAAGATCAAGCTGGGCCTGGCGCACGAGCTCCGCCTGGGCAACCTGGATTCCAAGCGCGACTGGGGCTTTGCCGGTGATTACGTCCGCGCGATGTGGCTGATGCTCCAGCAATCGCACCCGGAGGATTTTGTCATCGGGACCGGTGAGACGCATTCGGTGCAGGAATTCTGCGAGATCGCTTTTGCGCACGTTGGGCTGGATTGGCAGCAGTATGTGGTGCAGGACCAACGCTTTATGCGGCCGGCTGAGGTAGACCTGCTGGTCTCGGATCCGAGCAAGGCCAAACGGGTGTTGGGTTGGGAGCCCCGGGTCAAGTTCCCGGAACTGGTCAAAATGATGGTAGACTCGGATCTGGAACTGGTGCAGCAGGAATACCGGCTGTAACGGCTTCTCGTGCCATCATTATGGGTGGCAAAATATAGATTGCTTGACAGCGCTGGTAACTTTTAGTCTGGAACTATCCTCAAGGAGGGCAGGATGAGCGATATTGTATTCGGCACCGACGGCTGGCGGGGACGCATTGCCGAGGATTATACCTTCGCCAACGTGCGACGGGCCGCGCAGGGCTTCGCCACCTATTTGCGGGGCCACGGCCTGGCAGAGCGAGGCGTGGTGGTGGGCTACGATCAACGCTTCAATTCTGAATACTTTGCCGAGGCGGCGGCCGAGGTCATGGCCGGCAATGGGATCGCGGTCTGGTTGACCGACCGCAACACGCCAACGCCGGTGATCAGCTTCAGCGCGGTGGAGCGGGGAGCCGGGGGTGCGATCAATATCACGGCCAGCCACAACCCGCCGACCGACAACGGCTTCAAAGTCCGCGACGAGCACGGCGGCGCGATCTCACCGGAGGGGCTGCAGGAGATTGAGGCCGCTATCCCGGAGAGTGTGGCCGGCGTTAAGCGCTTGGCCATCGGCGAAGCCGAGCGTGCGGGGCTGGTGCGCCGCTGGGACCCGGCTCCGGCCTACATCGCGCACCTGGGGCAGCTGGTAGATCTGGAGCGGCTGCGCCAGGCCGGGCTTAAGATCCTGGTGGAGCCGATGTGGGGCAACGGCGCGGGCTGGTTCCCGCGCCTGCTGGCGGGCGGGACCAACACCGTCATTGAGATTCATGCCGGGCGCAATCCCAGCTTCCCGGAAATGAAGCGCCCGGAGCCGATCCGCCCGAACATTGACGTGGCCCTTCGCCGCACGGTAGAATTGGGCGCCGACGTGCTGCTCATCACCGATGGTGACGCCGACCGGATGGGGATCGGCGACGAGCAGGGGCAATTCATTGACCAGCTGCGGGTCTACGCGCTGCTGACCTACTACTTGTTGGAAGTGCGCGGTGAGCGCGGACCGATCGTCAAGACGATTTCCACCACCTCCATGCTGAAGCGGCTGGGCGAGCTCTACAAGGTCCCGGTCTACGAGACTGGCGTCGGCTTCAAGTACGTCGCGCCGAAGTTCCTGGAGACGGACGCGCTCATCGGCGGCGAGGAGAGTGGCGGCTATGCCTTCCGGGGCAACGTCCCGGAGCGGGATGGCATCCTGGGCAATCTCTACTTCCTGGATTTCATGCTGCGAACAGGGAAGAAACCGGCGGCGCTGGTGGCCGAACTCTTCGCCAAACTGGGGCGGGCTTATTATTATGACCGCATAGACACGACTTTCGCGCCGGAGCGGCGAGCGGCGACGATGGCCCGGCTGGACGCGGCGCGTCCGGCCACCCTGGCAGGTGTGCCCGTCACCGGCATTGTCACGCTGGATGGCTACAAATATGAGTTGGGCGACTCTGGCTGGCTGCTGATTCGCTTCTCCGGTACCGAGCCGATTGCCCGCGTCTACTGCGAGGTGACGGACCCGGCGCTGGTCCAGCCGGCCTTGCGGGCCGGCTTGGAGCTGGCCGGGTTGGCGTAACCGGCATCAGCTTGCCTGTCGGCAGGCGCGACGCACATTTTTCGGTGCGTCGCGCTTTTGTTTGTCAGTCTCTCTTTAACCAAACCGTAACTTGCCTGAAACACCGTCCCCGGTGCTCCTGTGGTATGCTTAGGCCAGGTGATAGTGTATGGAATGGATTTTAACCTTCCCTAACGCTTTTTCCCTGGCGCAGCTGATCCGGCGGTCCAGGTGGCTCTTGCTACCCCCGTTTGAGGCCTATCGTTCCCCTGAACGGCTGACCCGGGTGGAACTGCTCGGCTCTGGCCGGACGGTAGCCTTGACCCTCGCCCCGGATCCGGCAGGACTGATCTTGAGCACGGAGACCCGTTTGATGGGGATGGAGGCTGAAGAGCTCAGTCGCAAAATCTGGCGCGCGCTGCGGCTGGGAGAAAATCTAACCCCCTTTTTGGAGCTGGCGGCGACCCATCCGGTGTTGCGCAGTGCGCTTCGGCAGGGGGCGCGTTTCCTGCGGGGGACTTCGTTGTTTGAGGATGTGGTGAAAGCGTTGCTGCTGGCTTCCTCACCCTCACCCGCTCAAAGTGGGCCCCGCAAGGTGATCTGGTTGGTGGAACGGCTGGGCCACCCGCTGGCGAGCAACCCCACGCGCCATGCGTTTCCTACCCCCCATCAAGTCCTGCAGAGCAGCACCCTGTTGTCCGAGTTGGGGCCTGATCTGGCTCCGGCGCTGGTGCGGGTGGCGGAACTGTTTCAGCATGAGCCGGAGTCGTTGGAGGGGCTGGCCGATTCCCAGCTGCCACTGAGGACGCTGGTGGACATGCTAGATCATCTTTTCGGTTTGAATGAATGTGCCTGTTCTTTGGTGATGCTCTGTCTCGGCCGGTATGATTATATCCCGACCGATGAATGTGCGCTGCGCCGGGTAAGCCTGGAATGGCCCAGCGGCCATCCGGTAGGGCCGGCGGAGGTGCGCGCGGCGTTTGAGCACTGGCAGCCATGGGGGGGGCTGGCTTACTGGCTCTGGAACTGGCCGCCGACCTATCCTTGTGAACCCTGGGAAGGAGAGTTGCAATATGGAAAGGACTTTGCAAATTAATATCGGGCAGGTGAAGGAGGCGCTGGCGGTGCTGCGCAGCACCATCCGGCAACAGCGGGAGCTATTGATGGCGGGCAAGGTGCCGGACGATCTGGAAGCCCAGCTGGCTACCTGGGAGGAAATTGTGGACCGCCTCCACGAGGAGCTGCCGTTGGAAAAAAGCACGCGCCTCAGCTTGCTCTACGAGGTCAGCCAGGCTCTGAACGCCTCATTGGACTGGCAACATACCGTCCAGGCCGTCATGGATGCTGTCATTCAGCTGACCGGCGCTGAGCGTGGCATGTTGCTGTTGTTGGAGGAGGGTGAATTTCGGGTCCGGCTGACCTGCAACGCGACCGGTGAGCCTTTCCAGGAGGACGATTTCAGGTTGAGTCGCAGCATCATCCAACGGGCGATAGAGCGCGGTGCGCCCATCCTGACTACCAACGCGCAGATGGACCCGCGTTTCCAGAGCAGCGAGAGCATCATTGCTTACAAATTGCGCTCGGTGCTCTGCGCCCCCCTGTTGCTCAACACCGAACCGTTGGGGGTAGTCTATCTGGATAATCGGGCCCGTTCCGGCGTTTTTTCACCGGACGACGTGGCGATGCTCGCCGCCTTTGCCACCCAGGCGGCCGTGGCGCTTTCCAATGCCCGCCTCCACCATCGCACCGACCAGGCGCTGACCGATCGGGTGCGCGAACTGACGATCTTGCAAGAGATGGCCCGCGACCTCAACGTCAGCCTGAATTTCCCGCGGGTGATGGAACGGACGGTGGCCTGGGCGATGACCGCTTCCGGCGCTGAGGCCGGCGCTTTGGGGTTGGTGGCCGAGGAAGGGCTGCGCTGGGTGGCCTCCATCGGTGAGGTGGAGCCCGATTCGGCAGTGGCGCACCAGTGTCTGCGGAAACGCACGGCCATCTTCCGACCGGATCGGTTTGTGCTCCCCCTGCTCCGCGAAAACCGGCCGATCGGTGTGCTCTACCTGGTGGTCTCAGAACGCGGTTTTGAGGATGACCGCATGGACTTCATGGCCCGGCTGGCCGACAACGCGGCCTTCGCGGTGGAAAATGCCCGCCTCTACGAAGCGTTGCGCCAGGCCAACCAGGCCAAATCGGAGTTTGTCTCGCTGGTCTCGCACGAGTTGCGCACCCCGATGACTTCCATCCGGGGGTATACGGATATGCTGCTGAAAGGGATGGTGGGAGAACTGCCGCCTCAGCAAAAAGACTTTGTGGAGGCGATTGCCCGGAACGTGGAACGGATGCGGATCCTGGTCAGTGACCTGCTGGATATCTCGCGCATTGAAAGCGGGCGGCTGACGCTATCGCCGCGCCCTACTACCCTCGCGGAATCGTTGCAAGAGGCCCTGGCTTCGGTACAACATCTTATAGAAGAAAGGGGCTTGACTTTTTTGGACCAGATCCAAGAGGCGTTGCCCCTCGTCCACGCTGACCCCAACCGTTTGACCCAAATCCTGATCAATTTGCTCAGCAATGCCGCCAAATACACGCCTCACGGCGGAACCGTGGCCGTGCGAGCCACGGTCAGCCTCAAAGAACCCGGTTTCATTGAGTGTGCCATCATTGATACCGGTGTGGGGATCTCTTTTGAGGACCAGCGGCGGCTCTTCACCAAGTTCTTCCGGGCCGAGGATCCGGCCGTGCGCGAGCAACCGGGAACGGGCCTGGGATTGACCATCACCAAAAATCTGGTGGAGATGCAAGGGGGCAGTCTCTGGCTGGAAAGTGAAAAGGGCAAAGGGAGCACTTTCACGTTTACCCTGCCCATTGCCCTCCCGGATCGCACCAGCTACACGCCCAGCGTGGCGGGAGCTTGAGCGCCGCCGGCTGCCTTCTGGCTGCCGACGGCGCACCAGACTCGGCTTTACAGGATTTTGGCGAGCAGCTCGTCCCGCACTTGCCCGGCCTGCAACACGACGCCATTGCGCAAGTCGGCATGGCGCTCAAAGGCGGCCGCCGGGCCGAGTTGAGTCACTGCCTGGACATAGGGCAGGGTCGCGTTGGTGATGGAGAGCGTGGCAGTGCGCGGCACCGCGCCCGGCACGTTGGGCACGCAGTAATGGACGATATCTTCCTCAATAAAAGTCGGATCTTGTAAAGTTGTGGGCCGGCTGGTTTGGGCACATCCCCCGTGATCAATGGAGAAATCAATGAAGACCGCGCCGACCCGCATGATATGGAGCATTTCGCGGGTGAGCAGGACCGGTGGCCGCTCACCGGGGACTCGCACAGCACCGACCACTACGTCGGCAAAGCGGACGGTGTTGGCGATGTTGTAATCGTGGGAGAGCATCGTGGTGACCTGCCCGTGGAAGTAATCGTCAATGCAGCGCAGGCGTTCCAGGTTGCGGCTGAGGATAAAGACCTTGGCGCCCAGCCCGACGAAGCCGCGCGCGGCGTTCATCCCCACGACGCCACCCCCTAAAATGACCACCTCGCCGGCTGAGACGCCCGGCACACCGTTCAGCAGGACGCCGCGACCGCCGTGATTGCTCATCAACAGCGTCCCGGCGATCATGGGCGCTAACCGGCCGGCGATCTCGCTGACCACGCGCAGCACCGGGAAATCCTCCCCGTCGGCGGTGATGGTTTCGTAGGCCACCGCTGTGATTTTGCGCCGCACCAGCTCCTGGAGGTCTTCCCGGGGGGCGGCCACTAACCCCAACAACCCCATCAGGGTCTGGCCTTCCGGCATCCAGCGGATTTCTTCTGAGGTAGGGCATAGTACTTTGAGGATGAGGTCGGCGCGGCTGTAGACCTCAGCGCCATCAAGGATGATCTTGGCTCCTTGCCGCTCGTAATCATAATCGGTGAAGCCTGAGCCTTCGCCAGCCTCATTCTCCACGTAGCAAGTGTGCCCGCTTTTGACCAGCAGGCCGACGACGGCGGGCGTTAACCCGACCCGCTGTTCACCGGGCTGTCGTTCTTTGGGAATGCCAATGTTCATCAAAATACCCCCTTTCGGTTTGGGATTTAAACGTCCCGGTGCGGGATACTTTTTATGCGCCGGGACGTTGTGGTCATGGTTGTCAATGGAGCGTGGTCAGCATGATAAAAAATAGCAGAAGCGTTCCCAGCATCAGTAAGCCTATGAGCAACAGTATCAAGGGCCTGGCCGAGGGCGTGCCGGCCGGGTACGGGCGATGATCCGGCTGTTCTGAAGAGATCTGGTCCAGCAGCCGGCCGGTGACCGAGCGCGGCGTGACGGCCTGTTCCTTTTCCCAGCAGACATCACAGACCAATCGCCCATCAGGTCGGGCCTGGGCATGTTCGGTGCAAACGAAGCGACCGCACCGGTTGGTGCAGGCAATGCTCGCCGGCCGCGGCTCCGCCGGGTCACACAGCGCACAGGCTAAGAATGGGCCGCTCATGGCCGGACTTTCACTTCGCCGACGCCGTCGGCAGCGTGGACAACGTAAACGGTCGGGGTTTGGCCGAACCGCGCCTCGTAAGTCTCAGTGAGGTGCGCCGTCAGGGCGGTGACCGCCGGTTCGGCGACCAGGGCCACGGTGCAGCCGCCAAAGCCGGCCCCGGTCAGCCGGGCCCCGTAGCAGCCAGGGACCTCCCAGGCCGCCTCTACCAGCGCATCCAGCTCGGGGGCGCTCACCTCGTAATCATCGCGCAGGCTCACATGCCCTTCGCGCATCAGCTTGCCGGCAGTGACCAGGTCACCCTGATGTAGTGCCTGGGCCATGGCCGCGACGCGGGCATTTTCATAGACGACATGGCGGGCGCGCCGTAAGATGGTCTCCGGCAGCTGGTGGCCCCACTGTGCCAGCTCCGGCGGAGTGATGTCGCGCAACGCTTTGATCTCAGGTTTGACCGTGCGCAGGCGGGCGACGGCCTCCTCGCATTGGGCGCGACGGACGTTGTATTCCGACGAAGCCAGGCTGCGACGGACCAGGCTATCGGCGACGACGACGGCGGTGCCGGCCGGCAGGGGAAAATAGGCCCGTTTGAGCGTGCGCGTATCCAGCACCATCGCGTGGCCGGCTTTACCGCAGGCGCTGATCATCTGATCCATGATCCCGCAATTGACGCCGACATACTGGTTCTCGGCCCGTTGGCAGAGGAGGGCCAGCTGTTCCAGGGGATCGGTGAAGCCGCTGAGCCGGGCCCAGGTGTAGGCAAAAGCCAGCTCTACCGCCGCCGAGGAGGACATTCCCGCGCCGACCGGCACATCCGAGGCAAAGACCGCCTCTAAGCCGACCGGCTGGCGGTTATCCTCCAAAAAGGCCCAGACGATGCCGCGCGGGTAGTCGGCCCAGCCACCATCGGAAGGGGCTACCTGGTCCACCGGAAAAATGGCCTCGTCGTTGCGCATATCCAGGGCGCGGAGGGTGGCTGTGGGTTCCTGGCTGGTCGCCGCGGCAATCCAGGCCGCGCGGTCTACCGCCAGCGGCATGACAAAACCGTCGTTGTAATCGGTATGTTCTCCAATGAGGTTAACCCGCCCAGGCGCGCGCACGACGAGCTCCGGCTCGCGCAGAAACCGCGCGCGGAAGGCTTGAACGACTTTATCATACAAGGGGTTGACGGGCATTCATCCTCCTAAAAAATTTTACTGTTCACTGCTGACTTCTACCAACACACCTTCTTGGGCCAGGAAAGTCAGGGCGCGCGCGCGATCGGCCTCACGGATCAGGGCTGCGTGAGTCCCCAACCGTTCCTGCGTCAGGGCGCGGAGGGTCGGGCGTTCCAGCACGGCCGGGTCGCGCACGCGCAGTACCCAAACCTGATCCAGCCGAACCTCATCGCCACTCTGATAGGCCCGCTCTAAGGCCCGGAGTACGCCGGGGGGCAGCGGCTGGGCGGTGGCTTCGGTCAGGAACGCGGTGATCCGCTCCAGAGGGATGGCACGCCGCCGCGCCTGGAGCAGCAGTCGGGGCGAAAGCCGGTAGCGGCCCGGCACGCTCTGGTCGACCGGTTGGGCGATCCGGCTGAGTTGGAAACGTTCATAGCGCCGGGCGGTGGGGACGCGCACGGTGCCATCCGGCTGGAATTGGAGTGGTAGCGGGGCGGGCAATGCCGGGGGGGCGTCCAGGCCCAGCAGGGCCGCGCCGGCCGCCGTCAGCCGGAAGGCGGTGATGCCGGTGGTAGGGGCCACACTCCCCACATCCACCAGTCCCAACCAGGCCAGCGGGCCGGTGAGCAGGAAGGCGATCAGCGCCCCTTCTACCGCGTCCCAGGCGGCAAAGCCGCGCAACGGGGCTTCGGTCTGGGCATCTCGTAGCGACCAGCTCTCGTAGTTGCCATCTGGCCGCAGAAAATCAGGGCTGGTGGCGCGCACCAGCTCCATAAAGCCGGTTAGCGAATACCAGACGCCGGAGGGCAGCGTTTTGAGCAGCGCCAGCAGGGCCCGGCGGGCCGTCAGCGGATCGTCGGGCCAGCCGAGCGCCGGGTCGGCGCGCAACGTGGGGACGGCAGCCAGGTCGTGCCAGCGGGTGCTTTCCAGCCAGGCCCGGGCCAGGGATTCCCACTGCGCCCAGCGGTCGGCTTTGAGCCAGGCCAGCAGCGGTTCGGCGACGGGGCGCAAAGTCCCCTCCTCATCTTGCCGGAGCCAGCCCTGCTCGCGGGCCAGGGCTTCCAGCAAATCCAGCCGGGTCTCGTGGGGTTCGGAGAAGCGGCGGAGCAGGATTTCCCGGTGGCGGGGCGGCCAGGTCTGGTGTTCGTCCAGGGGGGCCAGTCGCACCGGCTCGTTTTGCAGATAAGCCCATAGTGTGACCAGGTCATCGGCCAGGCTGTCGTCGCCTGGGATGATATGGGCCGGCGGCGCGACCGGTTCCGGCGGTGTGACCTGGAGCGGGGGCGGCGCCGGCAGATAGAGCCGTAGTTCCTCAGGCACGAAGGCCACTTCTACCGGACCGGTGGAAGTTTCCTGGAAAGCGCGCTGGAGGAAACCGCGATACCAGAGGCCCTCAGCAGGGGAGATGGGCGTGCGCCAGAGCTCCTCGCGCTCCAGCCGGCCCGGCCCAACGGCTCGGATCAGGCCCCACCGCCGGCTGAAGGTGGCCCAGGGCAGCTGACCGCCCTGTTGGAGCAGGTCATCTAAGGCGGCGCGCTCGTCGGGAGGAAGCGCCGCCAGCGCGCGCTCCACGGCCGGGGCGCGGGCCATCCCATCGGCCAGCTCGGCGGCGAGGTCGGGGCGCCGTTCGGCGGTGAGGGGAATCTCCCACTGCCGGGCGATCACCCGCACACGGGCCAGGTCGCTATCCAGCAAAGTCTGGTACAGGGTGCGCAGGGCCATCGCTTGCATTATATCCCGGCCCCTGGAATGTGCAACGGGTGGCTTGCTTTTACTCCGCCCTGGGTTATGATGGTGGCCTATGAAAAGGCATTTAGCGCTCTCCCGGCTGCTACGGCTGGACTGCTGGAAATGGTTACCGGGTTTGCCGATCGCCTGGCAACCGTTGCTCTGGGGCCGGCTGCCGCAGGCGGATGCCATCTTTCACCTCTACTGGCTGGCGCAACTGGAACGCGCGGTGCAACATGGCGCTCTCTTTCCCCGCTGGCTGACCGATTTGGGCCTGGGGTATGGGTATCCGCTGTTCAACTACTACGCGCCGCTGGGCGACCTGGTGGTCTTCCCGCTGGTCTATCTGGGCCTCAGCCCGCAGACGGCGCTCCTGATCAGCTTTGGGCTGGCGCTGGGCGGGGTTGTGCTCGGTGTTTATGGCTGGGCGCGGGAGCTCTTTGGGACCGAGGCGGGGCGGCTGGCGGCGCTGGTGGCCGGCTATGTGCCCTATCTGCTGGTGAATATCCATCACCGGGGGGCGCTGGCGGAGTCGTGGGGGCTGGCCTGCCTGAGCCTGACGGCCTGGGGGCTGCTGTGGCTCTGGCGGGAGGGGGCGCGCCGCGCCTGGCTGTTGGCGGTGGTGAGCTATGCCGGGCTGTTGTTGAGCCACAATCTGACGGCCTTGATCGGCACCGGCCTGTTGGGGGGCTATTTGCTGCTCACCGCCTGGGGGCAACGGCAGTGGGGCGGGCTGCTGCGCGTGGGCCTGGCGCTGGCGCTGGGGCTGGGCCTGGCTGCCTTTTTCTGGTTGCCGGCGGTGCTGGAACGGGAGCTGGTCCAATATCAGATTTACACCCAGGCGCGGTTTGATTACCGCAACTTTTTCCTCACCTTCCGCGACCTGCTGGCCGGGCCGCAGCCGGTGGATACGACGCAGGCCAACACGCCCGTTTCCATCGGCCTGGGCTGGCTGTTGCCCCTGTTGGCGTTGACCGGCTGGCTGCCGACCGTCCGGCTGACCACACGCGGCGAACGTCTCCAGCGAGCGGCGTTAACCGGGGCGGCGGTGCTGCTGGCAGGGATGACCTTACGCGGAAGTCTGCCGCTCTGGGAGCAGCTGCCCGTGCTCCGGCTGCTGCAATACCCGTGGCGCCTGTTGGGGCCGGCCAGTCTGGCGCTGGCTATCGTGGCCGGGCTGGGCCTGAGCCGGCTGCCCGGCCCGGCCTGGGGACGGCTGCTGCTGACGCTGGCGGTGGTCAGTGGCTTTGCCGTCGCCTGGCTGCTGGTGCCGCCGCCGACGCCGGAACCGTCGCTGACGCCGCCGGATACGATCCGCTTTGAGGCGCGGACCGGCGGCATTGGGGCGACAGCGGGCGGCGAGTTCCTGCCGCGCTGGGTGGAGCAGTTGCCACCGGCAGAGAGTCTGCTGGCGGAGTATGAAGCGGCCGCGCCGGAATACCTGATCGCGCGCCTGGATCCGGCCAGTTTGCCGGCCGGGGCTACGGTCACGGCGGCCCACTACGGTTATACCACTGCCGAGGTGACGGTGGAGAGCGGGCAAGCGTTCACGGCGCGCTTCCGGTGGTATTACTTCCCCGGCTGGCAGGCCTGGGTGGATGGCCGGCCACAGCCGACCGCGCCGGATGGACCGTACGGGCTGCTCAGTGTGGCGGTGCCGGCGGGCCGCCATCAGCTCCGCGTGGCGTTTGGCGATACGCCGCTCCGCCAGTGGGCGAACCGGCTCTCGCTGCTCAGTCTGGCGGTCGGCGTGGCGCTGCTGGTCTGGCGGCGGCCGGCGTCTGCTGCCGGCAGCGCCCGGCCGGCGGCCCCGCTCCCGGCCTGGGCGTGGGGAGCATATCTCGGCTTGAGTCTCCTCCTGCTGGGGCTGAAGACGGGCGTGCTGGACCGGTACCCCTCCTGGCTGAACCCCCTCCGCTTTGACGGCCGGCAGGTGCGCGGCGTGAGTTTTCCCTTGCAGATTCGCTTTGGCACCGAGTTGGAGTTGCTGGGCTACGACCTGCCTACTACCACCTTTCGCGCCGATGAGCCGGTGCCGCTGGCGCTCTACTGGCGCGCCTTAGGGCCGGTCAGCGCCGATTACAGCGTGGCGGTCCATCTGGTGGCCGCCGATGGCCAGCTCTATGGTCAGCATGACGCCCAGAACCCGGACGGCTACCCGACCCGTTTTTTGCGCCTGGACCAATACTTGCGCGATGTGCATTCCCTGCGGCCCTGGGCCGGGACACCGCCGGGGCGCTATACGGTGTTGGTCAGTCTCTATCAGGGCGCTACCGGGCAAAACCTGGAGGTTTGGGATGCCGAAGGGCGGTGGCTGGGCGTGAGCTTCCCGATGGCCGAGCTCCAGCTGACGCCGCCGGCGACTTTGCCGGACCCGGCGACGCTGCCGCTGGAGCGGACGTTGAACGTTGACCTGGGGGCTGGGCTACGGTTGGTGGGGACCGGTTCGCTGCCGGAGCGGGTGACGGTGGGCGAGGCGCTGCCGCTGGCGCTCTACTGGCAGGCGTTGCAGGCGCCGGCCGGTACCTATCAGACCCGCTTGCGCCTGTTGGCGGCGACCGGCGAGGTGGCGGCGGAGGCTGTGGTCCCGCCGGGGGGCGCGGCGTATCCTACGTCAGCGTGGCGGGCGGGCGAAGTGGTGCGCCAGCAGTATGATTTCCGCATACCGGCGGCCCGGTTGGACCAACCGACGCTGCCCCTCCTCAGCGGGAGCTACACCGTGGAGGTGGCGCTGGTGGATGGCACGGCCCGGTCTTTGGCGGCGCCGGTGGCGCTGGGAGAAGTGACGGTGGCGGCCCCGCCGCACGAGTTCCAGGTACCTCCCCTGGCGCATCCGCTGGCCTACCGTTTCGGCGAGCTGGCCACGCTGCTGGGCTACACGTTGGAGCCGGCAACGCTCCAGGCCAGCCAACCTTGCACCCTCACGCTGGTCTGGCGGGCCGAGGCGCTCACCACGACAGCGTACTCAGTTTTCGTGCACCTGATAGATGAAACCGGCACCATTTTGGCCCAGCAGGATAGTTCGCCGGTGCACGGAGGGCGACCCACCACCGGTTGGGTGCCGGGCGAGGTGCTGCGCGACGAGTATGGCTTCACCCTGCCGGCGACGGCGGGAGCGTATCGCTTATGCGTTGGGCTTTACAACCCGCGTGACCTGCAGCGGCTGATCAGCTACGCGCCTGATGGCGTGCCCGCCGGGGATTATCTTTGCCTGCCGGACGGTCGCCCGGTGAATCCTTAAAAGCTGGCGATATTTCATCCTTCCGCCTTCATCCTTCCGCCTTCATCCTTTTCACAAGGAGTATATCTGCCCCAGGGGATAGTGCCGCTTATCACTTGCAGCCTTTCCCTTCCGCCGCTAAGATAGAACATAGGACTCTATCAGGTGGTGATCTGTGGTCCGTGGTCTGTAGTCTGTGGTCGTTCATCAACTCTCTTCAGGAGGTTTGCTTATGAAAGTGATGCTTTCCGGCAATGAGGCGCTGGCGCTGGGTGCCTGGGAGGCGGGGGTGCAGTACGCCTCGGCCTATCCTGGCACGCCCTCCACAGAGGTGCTGGAGAACTTTGCCCGCTATCCCGGCGTGCGGGCGGAATGGGCTGCCAATGAGAAGGTGGCGCTGGATAACGCCATTGGGGCCTCGTTCGGTGGCGCGCGTACCCTCGCGGTGATGAAGCACGTTGGGGTCAACGTCGCCGCTGACAGCCTGATGTCGGTCTCCTACACCGGCACCAGGGGGGGGCTGGTTCTCGTCAGCGCCGACGATGCGGGGGCCTTCTCGTCGCAGAACGAGCAGGATAACCGCCAGTACGCTCGCTTCGGCAAGTTCCCCTGTTTTGACCCGGCCGATAGCGAAGAGGCGCGCCGGTATGTCAGAATTGCCCTGGACTTGAGCGAACAATTCCAGACGCCGGTGCTGGTGCGGACGACCACCCGCCTCTCGCACTCCAAGACGCCGGTGGAAATGGAGCCGCCGACCGAGGGCCGTGAGTTCCACCCGCTGCCGCCCTATGTGCGCGGACCGGGCGTGGCGCGGGTGACCATGCCGGCCATTATGCGCAAGCGCCACCCGGAGGTTGAGCAGCGCTTACTGGATATCGCCGCCTGGGGCGAAATGGCGGAGGTCAATCGGATTGAGTGGGGCGACCGGCGGTTGGGCATCATCACCTGCGGGATCGCCTATCAGTACGTCCGCGAAATCTTTGCCGGTTACTCCATCCTCAAACTGGGGCTGGTTTATCCGCTGCCCATGGACCTCATCCGCGTTTTTGCCGGGCAGGTGGAACAGTTGATTGTGGTAGAAGAGCTGGATCCCTTCCTGGAGGAGCAGATCAAGGCTGCCGGCGTCCCGGTGGCGCACGGCAAAGATCTCTTCCCGCTCTGCGGCGAGCTGACGTTGGGCAAAGTCCGCGCCGGGGCGCTCCGGGGGGGACTGATCACGACCCCGGCGCCGGAGACGGTCGCGCCGCTTACCGAGTTGCAGGTTCCGCCCCGGCCCCCCGCGCTCTGTCCGGGCTGTCCGCACCGGGCTTTTTTCTACAACCTGCGGCGACACAAAGCCAAAGCGGTCATTGCTGGCGACATCGGTTGCTACTCAATGGGTTTTCAGCCGCCGTTTGACGCGATGGACATGCTGATCTCCATGGGGGCCAGCATCGGCATGGCGCACGGCTTCAAGCAGGCGGGCGGGCAGGAGCAGGCCGTGGCGACTATCGGCGACAGCACTTTCTTCCACGCGGGGCTATCGCCGCTGGCGGGCGCGGTCTACAATCGGGCGAACATTGTCGTGGCGATTCTGGATAACCGGATCACGGCGATGACCGGGCAGCAGGAAAATCCCAGTACCGGCATCACCCTCCAGGGACAGCGGACGGAGCTCATTGACATCGCCGGGGTCTGCCGGGGACTGGGCGTCAAGCAGGTGGCCGAGGTGGATGCCTGGAACGTCAAAGCGATCAACGAGGCGCTGCGCACGGCCTTTGCCTGGTCCGAGGGGCCGGCGGTGCTCATTGTGCGGGGGGCCTGCGTCTTCACGCCCTATTTCAAGCTGCAGGCGCGGATGTTGGTGGATCCGGCTAAATGTGTGGCCTGCGGGGCCTGCTTCCGTGTCGGCTGTCCGGCCATCCTCAAGAGCGCGGAGACTTACGAAAAGACCGGCAAGGCCAAGGCGACGATTGACCGGCTGCTCTGTACCGGTTGCACCGTCTGTATGCAGGTCTGCCCGCAGCAGGCGATTGGGCCGTTTGAGGAAAAGGTGAGTGCTCAGGAGGGGTGAGCTTTGGGCTGCCCGAACGAACAGTCGGGCTATCTCTATGAGGCTGTCAGGCGGGACCTTACGAATTCCATAAAGTCGCGGAAGCCCTGCTCGGGATCTGGGGCAAAGGGTGCGGCGTTGACGATTTCCTGGGACCCTTGATGAAAATGACAAGGGAAGGTGGCGATATCCTGCCAGTGCGTGTCGGGGAAGTTGTCATAGCGGTACAGCTGCCCGTCCAGATGGCGCCGTTCCCAGTGAAAGCCGAAGCACCCTGGCAAGGTGCGGGAGAGCCAAATGTCCACATAGCTCGTATCCACCAGCAAGATGCGCACTTTAGCGCCCAACGTATCGGTTTGCACGACAATAGTGGCGAACTCGGTTTCGGCTATCCGGCAGAGCGTTTCCAGGGTGGTCACGCCAGTTCCTGCAAGGCATTTAAGAGGGTGTTCCGTTCGGCTTCCAGAGCGTCAAACTCAAAGAAATCTTCAAAGGTTTCGGCTTCATGGAGCTCACCGGCCTGGATCAAGGCGTCCAGGGCGGCCACGGTGCGGACGCCATAACGCCGCGACAGGTCCAGCAGCTGAGATTCCACGCGGCGCAGCCGTTGGGTGAGAAAAACGCGCAGGCTCTCGCGCTCTAATTCTTGGGGCGAAATATCAAGTTGCAGGGCCACCTTTTCATAAGTCATGGTTACCCTTTCTGATCCTGAACAATTTTACCTTAATGATAACTTAAACTTACATCGTAGTCAAGCAATTTGCTGATGGAGGAATTCCATGATTGAACGCTTGAACTTTCTCTTCGTGGGTGTCGGGGGGCAGGGAGTGCTCACCGCTTCGGATATTGCGGCGCAGGTGGCGCTGGATTTGGGGCTGGAGGCGAAAAAGTCGGAAGTGCACGGCTTTGCGCAGCGCGGCGGGGTGGTTGAAAGTCACGTCCGCTGGGCGCCGAGCGTCGGCTCGCCCACCTGCGAACCGGGGACGGTGGATGTGCTGGTCGCTTTTGAACTGCTGGAGGCCGCCCGTTGGGTGGAATGGCTGCGTCCCGGCGGCGCGATTGTCGTCAACCGGCAGCCCATCGCGCCGATGTCGGTCAGCGTCGGCGACGCGGTCTATCCGACCGAAGCGGAGATCATCGCGGCGTTGGAAGCGCGCGCCGCGCGCGTCGTTGTGGTGGATGCGCTGCCTTTGGCCGAGCAGGCAGGGAACTCGCGCACGGTCAACACGGTGCTGTTAGCGGCCCTCTCCGCGCTGTTGGAGACGCCCGCCGAGATCTGGGAGGCCGCCATTCTCAAGCGCGTGCCGCCCAAGTACGCGGACGTGAACCGGGAGGCCTTCCGGTTAGGGCGCGCGGCGGCGCAATGAGCGATTAGCGGTCAGCCTTCAGCGACCAGTGATCGGCGGCGCTATCACAGTGGTTGATCACGACACGGCGCACACCTGGTGCGCCGTGTTTGCGTGTTCGCTTTCTTGACGCTGCTGCCAAAAGATAGTTTTACCGCCGAGTCGCAGAGAACGCCGGGTTTCTTTTTTCTTAAAAAACCCTGCGCGCTCTGCGTTCTCGGCGGTGAGCTTTGGCAGAGCACTCTTTCTTTACCACTCACTATTTATTGCTCTCGCTCACTTCTTCCTGCTCACTGCTCACTTCTCACTTCCCCCTGTCTACCCACGCCTGATACTCCACGCCGCTAAACGGACCTCCGTGCGAAGTCCAGACTCGCGCTGGGGCTAACGCGGCCATGGCCTGCTGGCTGGTGCGCAGCTGCGCCGCATTCGCCACGATGAAGGGCTGCCCGAGCCGTCCCCGCCCCCGCAAACCGCCCATCGCCAGGTCGCCGATCAGCAGATCGCCGCTTTCCAGCCAGATGGAAACCGAGCCGGGCGTGTGGCCCGGTGTGGGGATGATCCGCCCGGCGACGCCCCAGGAGCTCAAATCGGTTTCACCCGTCAGCAGGATATCCGGCTCCAGCGGTGGTGGCGCGGGTTGGAAGCGCGTGACCAACGCTCCCACGGCGGCGAAAAGCCCGCGCCCTGGCAGCGCCGGGTTGCGTCCTGAGCGCAACGCTGCCGCGTCGGCGGTGTGAATGGCAACCGGAGCCCCGGAGCGTGCCCGGAGTGCGGCGGCGCTCCCAAAGTGATCAGTGTGCCCGTGCGTGATGAGGATGAGCGCCAGCTCGCGCAGATTGATGCCGGCGGCCACGAGCACACGCTCAATACGCTCCTCGCTGTGCAGGTATCCGGTATCCACCAGGAGAGGGCGCTCACCGCGCAGCAAAAAGGCCTGAACATAACCTAACGGGATGGGGACGATAGCCGGTGATTGGTTCATGGGTGCTCCTAAAAAACAGGGCTAAAGGCCAGAGAGTTACTCTTGGCGCTGCAAAAGACGGTACGATTTCAAGGTAGCGCGAACTCTAGTTCGCTCTCTTCCTCTCACGTAGAGTAGTGTGAGCTTAAATTCGCGTTACTTGCGTACAGTGTAGCACGGGTTGGGCTGAGGGCAACTTAACGGTGGCGGCTGACTTGTCAGCCGGTGCAATCTGCTTATACTGAGATGAGGATAACACCATGGCAACAGAAAGCGCTTGGCCCTCCGGAGGTGCTGGATGACCACTACGGCTTTGGAACGTGCCCGCCGGGCCTTAGCCATCCTGGAACAGCAGGCGGCAGGGTTTGGCGCGCTGCATATCCCGGTGCATTTGCAAATTGAACTGGAGGAGAAGCGGCGCGAGGTGGCGGAGCTGGAAGCACGGGAACGATCCGCCGGGGTGGAATCGTCTACGCGCGTTTCTGAATCGGGCGGGCCGCAGACCACCATCGCGGGCGACGTCCACGGGCCGGTACTCTCCGGGCAGTTCAGCGGTCCGGTGACGGTGGTGACGGCGTCCGCGCCGGAACCGGCCACAGGGGCGGGCAACGGTCGCCCGGTGGTGGATACGGCGGCGCTGCGGGCCCGCTTGCAACGGCTGGACGACGTGGCGCTGGAGACGCTCTGTATGGACCACTTCCCGGCCGTCTACGATGCCTTCAGCCGGGGGCTGCGCCGCGACGAGAAGATCAACCTGCTGCTGGATCATTGTCGCCGCAATCCGCCGGAGGCCGCGCGGCTGGCGGCGCTCCTGCCGTAGCCGGGACGAACGGGATTTTGTTGAAGGGATTTTGCACGCGGCCATAAGTCCTGAAAATAAAAGGCTCTTGCTCTGGCCGGTTGGCTGTGCTACAATAAAACAAAGAGAACGCACGAGAAAGAGGGCCTGATGGACAACCCGACCCTGGAAAGCCGTATTACAGTTGATCCCCACATCCTGGTGGGCAAGCCAATCATCCGCGGAATGCGGATCAGCGTTGCGCAAATCGTCGCCGCAGTCGCTGCTGGTGTGCCTCAGACCGAGCTGTTGGAAGAATATCCCGGCCTGGAGCCGGCCGACATCCAGGCCGCTTTGCACTACGCGGCCGAGTTGGTCGCCGCTGAGCGGGTATTTCTGCTTCCCCAACTGGCATGAAATTCCTCGTTGATCATAATGTGGGGTGCGGTGTGGCTCAGGCCTTGCAGGCGGACGGCCACGATGCCATTTTTGTGGGTGATGTGGACCTGCACATGTCCGATGCCGATGTTCTGGCGTGGGCTGTGCGTGAGCAGCGTATCCTCATCACCCAAGACGCCGACTTCGGCGCTTTAGTTTATCACTCCGGGCAACCCCACGTTGGGATTGTACTCCTGCGTATGGGCGGGGCCCGTCGTGCCGAACGGGTAGCCGTGCTCCGTTGGATTTTGACCCACCACGCTGTAGACCTCCCCAACCATTTTAGTACCTTTGAGAACGGCCGGTTGCGCATCCGGCCTTAAACTGGCATGGAGATAACCGCAGTCAATAAAAAGGGGCTTTTGCGCGCAGCGCAGCTGGGCACAAAAGCCCTTTTACAAAATTCTTTCTTCCGGTGGCCGCGCCACCGGAAGAAATCAATACAGCGCTGGTCATTTCCCCAGAATATGGTATACTTTCGGTTGTAAGGATCCATGGGATCCCATGTTTCAGGGAATGGTTTTGATTGTTTCGCATCACAGCCCGCCCGGAACCGGTCGGGCTTTTTCGTTGCCCCGGTCGGTCGCTCCGCGAGGAGCCCGGGGCGCAGCAGGTCACAGGGAAGGCCACGCGGAGTCATCAAAACAGTCCCCTATCTAAAAAGGAGTTTTGATGACCACCGAATTTGATCAATTAGACCTGCACCCGCAGCTGTTGCAGGCCGTGGCCGCGCACGGCTACGAATCACCCACCCCCATCCAGGCCGCCGTGATCCCGTTGTTGCTCCAGGGGCACGACGTGATCGGCCAGGCGCAGACCGGCACCGGCAAGACCGCCGCGTTTGCGCTCCCTCTGCTCCAGCGCTTGGAGCCGCACGCCGCCTGTGTGCAGGCGCTGGTCCTGACCCCCACCCGCGAACTGGCGCTGCAGGTCGCTGAGGCGATCACCGCTTACGGCGGCGAGCGTGCCGTGCGCGTCCTGGCGGTCTACGGCGGTCAGGCCTACGGGCCGCAGATCGGCCAGCTCCGGCGCGGGGTAGATATCGTCGTAGGAACCCCTGGCCGCCTGCTGGACCTGATCCGCAAGGGGCTGCTGGACATCCAGGCGGTCCGCACGGTGATTTTGGACGAGGCCGACGAGATGCTCAGCATGGGCTTCAGCGAAGATATAGAGGCTATTCTCTCTGAGACTCCGGCCGAGCGGCAGACGGCGCTTTTCTCCGCGACGTTGCCGCCGGAAATTCGCCGCCTGGCCGACCGCTATTTGCGCGCCCCGCAGTCCATCACGATCCAGCGCGAACAGGTGACGGTGGCGGCGATTGAGCAGCGTTATTACTTGGTCCAGGCCGCCGATAAGCTGGCAGTGCTCACCCGGCTGTTCGAACTGGAAGCGCCCACGAGCGCCTTGATCTTCGTCCGCACCCGCGCCGGGACGGGCGACCTGGCGAATGAGCTGACCCGGCGGGGCTATCCCGCTGAGGCGTTGAGCGGCGATCTCAACCAGGAGGCGCGCGAGCGGACGCTGGCACGCTTCCGCCAGAACCAGATCAAAGTGCTGGTGGCGACCGATGTCGCAGCGCGCGGGCTGGATATTGAGGATATTTCGCACGTCTTCAACTTTGAGCTGCCCGACGACCCGGAGCTCTACGTGCACCGGATCGGGCGGACCGGCCGCGCCGGCAAGACCGGGATCGCGATCACGTTAGTTGCGCCCTACGAACGCCCCCGGCTGCGCCAGATTGAGAGCTTCACCCGCCAGCGGATCCCGCGGGCGGAGGTCCCAACCGAGGAAGAGATCCGCGCGCGCCGGGAGCAAGAGCTGCTGCAACAGGTAGATGTCTGGTTGCAGCGCGGCCGCTGTCGCCGCGAGCGCACTTTGGTGGAGCAGCTCGTCGCCGCCGGCCATGATCCGCTGGACGTCGCTGCCGCCGCGCTCAAGCTGGCTCGCGCCGACGAAAAGCAGCGGCCCATCGCGCCGGTCAGCCCGGTGGTGGAGCCGCCCGCGCCGGTCCGCGAGCGCCATGAACGGCCAGCCCGCCCGGCCGCGGAGCGCGCCCGCCGTGCCGGCCCCGCCGCTCATGAGCCGGGGATGGTGCGCCTGAGCCTCAATCTCGGCAGCGTCCAGGGCATCCGCCCGAACGACATCGTCGGTGCGATTGCGGCCAGCGCCGGTATTCCCGGCTACGTGATCGGCAAGATTCAGATCCAGGAGCACTCCTCACTGGTGGACGTGCCGGAGCAATTTGTCGCGCAGGTGCTGGCGCAGGCCGGCCGGATGCGCATCCGGCGGCAGTCGCCGCTGCTCCAGCGGGCCTGAAAGCGCGTTGGACGTGGAATCGCCGAGACGCCAGGGCGCTGATGGCCCTGGCGTTTCTTTGCATGGCGGGCGGCGAGGCTTTCATTGAGGCGCACGATTGCGGGTGGGCAATCCTACCTGACTCTTCTATAGCCGGGCGTTCGGTGGCCTGGCAAAAAACACCGCTCCGGGCCGGTAAGGCCCGGAGCGGTCCGCCGGATACCGGGCGACCTATTGCATTTTGTGCCCGCACTCGGGGCAGAACTTGGCACCTTTGGTCTCCGTGCCGCATTCGGGGCAGATGGTGCTGGCCGGGGCGCGCTCAATGCGGGTCCCACATTCGGGGCAGAATTTAGCGCCCTTGGTCTCCGCGCCGCACTTGGGACAGCGGTCACTGGCCGGTTGCGCCATCGGCGTGCCGCATTCCGGGCAGAATTTAGTGCCGGCGGCTGCGGCTGTGCCGCATTGCGGGCAGTGGGCCAGCTGCTCCTGGGCGCGCTGCACGGCCTGGCTGGCCTGCTGGACCGCCGCTCCCAGCCCGAAGGCATTCGCCAGGCCCTTGAGCGCGGCGCCGGCCTGCGCGCCGCGCGCTTCGGCGATCTCTTCCTGGCGGGGGCTATCTTCCTGGCAATAGCCGCTTTGCGTGTCAAAATCAGAGAGGCAGACGATACGCTGGCAGGTAGGGCATTCGCGGAAGTGTTCCTGCACTTGCTGCCAGGCCGACTCCAATTGCTGCGGGGTCATTTTATAGCTGTAGCGAGGATCTTCCCCCACCACGCTGGTGGCAACGGAGCTGCCGACCAAAGGCACTTTGCGCAGCAGGCCACCGAGCGCCTGGCGTCCCAGGTCCTGGACGACTGCGCCGCCGACATCCGGTTGGCTCCGAAATTCCCGGTTGCAGATGTCACAGTAGAAAATGGCGTAGGGGCCAGCTCCGTCGTTACGAATATCGTAGCGAGGCATGTGCGAAAATGTACCCATATCATCTCCTCAATAGGGTTGGAATGGCTCTCTGGCCTTGGGAGGCGGAGCGCCGGCCTGATTCATTTTTCAGGCCAGGATAAAGTGTATGTTCAGTTGGGCGGTTGTCAAGTGCCGGCGGTGCACTTGACAATCCGGGGAAAAGCGGGTACATTAGGTGCACTTGAACGGTGAAGAGTGTAGAACCATGAGATCGCTCAGACGCCTGACGCGCTTTATCTATGCTGATTATTATTATGCCGGCCTGCCAACGGGACGGCTGCTTCGGGTTGCGAGAAAGCACTAAGGCCAATCTCTCAGGAAATCTCAAAACGTGGAGCGACCGGCTCCACGTTTTGCTTTGGTCTGCTTCGTTGGCTGTTGATTTTTTGATTCTCTGTCTCGGATTCTTGATTCTCTGATTTTTTGCAGGAGGTAGGATGAGCAACGTTTTTGATGAATTTCAATGGCGCGGGCTGGTCTACGCGTTTACTGAGGGGCTGCCAGAGGTGCTGGCGAATGAAAAAATCACTGTCTACATTGGCTTTGATCCCACCTCTAACAGCCTCCAGGTCGGCAACCTGCTGGCGTTGATGGGGTTGGCCCGGCTGCAACGGTTCGGCCACACGCCGATTGCCGTGGCCGGTGGCGGGACCGGGATGGTCGGCGACCCCAGCGGGAAATCCAACGAGCGCCAGCTGCTCAGCCGGGAGCAGGTAGAGGCCAACGTGGAGTGCATCAAGGGGCAGCTGGCCCGCTTCCTGGATTTTGAGGCGCGCGGCAATCCGGCCCGCATCGTCAACAACGCCGATTGGCTTTGCTCTATCTCGCTCATGGATTTCCTGCGTGACGTGGGCAAGCACTTCACCGTCAATTACATGATCACCAAGGATTCCGTCAAGTCGCGGCTGGAGCGTGAAGAGGGGATTTCGTACACGGAATTCAGTTACATGCTGTTGCAAGCCTACGATTTCCTGCAACTCTTTGACCGCTACGGCTGTACCTTGCAGGCGGGCGGCAGCGATCAGTGGGGCAACATCACCGCCGGCGTGGAGTTGATCCGGCGGATGCGCGGGCAGCGGGCCTACGGTCTGGTCTACCCCCTGGTTACCAACGCCGAGGGGGTGAAACTGGGCAAAACGGAAGCGGGCACGATCTGGCTGGACGCGCGCCGCACCTCGCCTTACCGGTTCTATCAGTTCTGGCTCAACCAGGAAGACGCGGATGTGATCAACTACCTCAAATATTTCACCTGGTTCACTCAGGATGAGATCGCCGCGCTGGCGCTGGAGGTGGCGGAGCGACCGGAGCAGCGGGCGGCGCAGCGGACGTTGGCCCGCGAGGTGACCCGTCTGGTCCACGGCGAGACGGCGCTGGCGCGGGCCGAGCAGGCCTCGCAGGTGCTCTTTGGCGGCACGCTGGAGGGGTTAAGCGCCACCGACATCCAGGAGATCTTCGCCGACGTGCCTTCGGCCGAGCTGCCCCGGACGGCGCTGGAAGGCTCCGGCTTGTCGCTGGTGGACCTGTTGGTGCGGGCCGGCGTGACTCCTTCCAAGAGCGAGGCGCGCCGTCTGATCGGCAGTGGGGGCATTTATCTCAACAATCTGCCGGTTAGCGACGAGGGCCGGCTGGTGCAGCTCGCCGATGCGCTGGAGGGGCAGTTCCTGGTCTTGCGCCGGGGGAAGAAGAGCTACCACCTGGTCCGCCTGGCCGCTTGAGAATTTGGCTGCCTCATCCCTCTGGCCCCTGCCACTGGCTGGAGGAGGATGGATTTTGCGCGCAGCAAAGCTGCGCGCAAAATCCTTATAAAACATAGCCAGGTCTTTTGACTCTTGCCGGTCTCCGGTTATACTAACGGTCATACTGCTTTAGTCGTGTCCACACCTGACGTTGGAGGTTGTGATGGAGCCAGCTCCCGCAGCACCTGCCTATCAAAACCTGGTGGCGCGGCTCAACCGCTTTCCGCAGGGCGCGCCGCCCTCTCCCTCGCTGTACCGCATCCTGGAACTGCTCTTCAGCGAACGGGAGGCTGAGCTGGTCTCCCGGCTGCCGATCAAACCTTTCACTGCCGAAACGGCCGCCCGTGCCTGGCGCATGGATCCGATGGCCGCCCGCCAGGTGTTGGACGAGCTGGCCGGTCGGGCCATCCTGGTGGATAGCGAGTGGAAAGGCGAGACTTACTACACGTTGCCCCCGCCGATGGCCGGCTTTTTTGAGTTTTCCATGATGCGCCTGCGCGGTGATGTGGATCAACATCTGCTGGCCGAACTTTTCTACCAGTACCTGAACGTGGAGGAGGAATTCATCCGGCAGCTCTTTGTCGGCGGCGAGACCCAGTTGGGCCGTATCTATGTCAACGAGCCGGTGCTGGCGGCCCAGGCGGCGGTGGAGGTGCTGGACTATGAGCGCGCCAGCTACGTGATCCGTTCGGCTACCCACCGGGCGGTTGGCCTCTGCTACTGCCGCCGCAAGATGCAGGAGCTGGAGCGGGCCTGCACGGCGCCGCTGGAAATTTGCATGACGTTTAACACTACGGCTGATTCGCTCAGCCGCCACGGCTTTGCCCGCGAGGTGGACGTGGCCGAGGGGCTGGACTTGCTGGCGCAGGCTTATGAGCACAACCTGGTCCAGTTTGGTGAGAATGTCCAGGAGGGCGTGAACTTCATCTGCAACTGCTGTGGCTGTTGCTGCGAAGCCATGATCGCCGCCCGGCGCTTTGGGTTCCTGCGCCCCATCCACACGAGCAATTTCCTGCCCTGGGTGGACGAAACGACCTGTTCCGGCTGTGGCAAGTGCGTCGCCGCCTGCCCGGTGGAGGCGATGGGGCTGGTTTCGGCCAATGATCCCCACCGTCCGGCGCGGAAAAAGGCGCGCGTGGCTGCCGAGCTCTGCCTGGGCTGTGGCGTCTGCGCCCGCGTCTGTCCCGCGCAGAGCATCCGGCTGGAAGCGCGCCCGCAGCGGGTGATCACCCCGGTCAACTCCACCCACCGGGTGGTGTTGATGGCTATAGAGCGCGGCACGCTGGCGGAGCTGCTCTTTGACCAGGCTACGGCCGGCCATCGCGCCCTGGCCGCCGTCCTGGGGGTGATCCTGAAACTCCCGCCGGCCAAACAACTGCTGGCCAGCCAGCAGGTCAAATCCCGTTATCTGACCGCGCTCATAGAGCGGTATGCAGCTTGAACCAGGGGTGCCGAATGATTCCAGCGGTGGCTTTCGTGGGCCGTTCGGGGTGCGGCAAGACGACGTTGTTGACCGGAGTGGTGGCGGAGCTGGCCCGGCGCGGTTACCGGGTGGCGGTGATCAAGCACACGCCCCATCAGGATGTGGTGACCGATGCGCCCGGCAGTGACACGGCGCGCTGCTGGGAAGCCGGCGCGGTGGAGACGGTGCTGGTGACGCCGGAGCGGGTGGCGCGCGTCAGGCGTCAGGCCACGGAACCGCCGCTGGAACAGGTACTGGCCGCCATCACCGACGTGGATTGCGTCCTGGTGGAGGGGTACAAACAGTCAGCGTTGCCCAAGCTGGAGGTGGTGCGGGCGGCCTGTGATCCGCAGCCGATCCCCGGCCTGGCCGGACGGATCGCCTTTGTCACCGATCTGCCCGCGCTCTCGGCCACCCTGCCCTGTCTGGCGCTGGAGGATAGCCGCGCCGTGGCCGACTTTCTGATCCGCCGCTTTCTCACGGAGCCAGGGGCGTGAGCATGGGCCGTTGGGAGGAAGTGGAGCATACTGCCGATCTGGCGCTGCATGTTTGGGCGACCGACCTGGCCGATCTCTTCGTCATGGCGGCGCAGGGGATGGCGGCGCTGATCACCGATCCGGCCACGGTCACGCCGGAGCGGGTCTACTCGGTAGCCCTGACTGCCCCGGACCTGGAGGGACTGCTGGTGGATTGGCTCAACGAGCTGCTCTACCTGGGCGATCGGGAGGGGCTGGTCTTCACCCGGTTTGAGGGACTCACGGTCACCCCGCCGCACCTGGAGGCGCTGGCCTGGGGTGGGGCGCCCTCTGAACGGCACACTTACATCAAGGCGGCGACCTTTCACAACCTTGCCATCCGCGCCACCCCGGCGGGCTACGAGACCGAGATCGTGTTAGACACGTAACGAGTCAGCGAATCAACGAATCAACGAATCAACGAGTCAACGAGGATGCACTCTTGTTGCTATTCGCCATTCGCTATTTGCCATTCGCTCTTAAGGAGGTGAATCATGGCCGACAAAAAAGATTTTCAGCAGGTGAGTGATTACGTGTGGGAACTGCCCCGCACGCACGATCCCCGGATGCAGGTGCCGGCGCGCATTTACGGCAACGCGGAAATCTTTGACCTGGCCTTTCGCGATAACTCCGTGCAGCAGCTGGTCAACGTGGCGATGCTGCCGGGGATCGTGAACTACGCGCTGGCGATGCCCGATATGCACCAGGGCTACGGCTTCCCCATTGGCGGGGTGGCGGCCTTCCGCGCCGACAGCGGCCTCATCTCCCCCGGCGGGGTCGGGTATGACATCAACTGCCTGGCTGGCGAAAGCCGAATTCTACATACGGACGGATACACAATCTCCATCGCGGAAATGGAAACGGAGTGGGAAGCAGCACGTTTGCGCTGCCAGGATTTAGACGCACTGCAAGAGTCTGAAACGGTCATTGTGGGCTATCTGCGCCGGATACCGGCAACCCCTGTCCTGCGGTTGGTGACCACCGGCGGTGACGAGCTAATTGCCACCGCTGACCATCCGGTATGGACGCCCAATGGAATGCGTCCGTTGGGCTCATTAAGCCCTGGCGACCAGGTGGCGCGTTATCCCTTTGAAGGCGTAGCGTATGAGCCGCCGCCGGATAGGGTGATTGTGGATGAAGCGGACGTTGACCGGATGTTAGCCGCGTTGGGCAAGGGAGAAGCGGGTCGTGCTACCGGGCAAATCAAGGAACAATTGCGCCGTTTGAATCTATTGCCACTCCGCCTGAATTCAGCGGCTCTGCCGGCCCTGTTGCGCTTGATGGGCTACGTTTGGGGGGATGGCAGTCTCTCTTTTGCCGGGAAGAGCCATAAAGGAGTCACCTGGTTTTACGGCGATCCGGCTGATTTGGAAGCGATGCGGCAAGACGTCATGCGCCTAGGGTTCACTCCTTCGCGGGTCTATTCACGGCGGCGTGAGCACAAAATTACCACAACCTACGACACCTATCAATTTTCTCGCACCGAAACCAGTTTCAAGGTTGTAGGAAGCGCTTTTGCGGTCTTGTTAGCGGCTTTGGGCGTGCCGCGTGGCGTGAAAACAACGCAAGATTTTCGTCTCCCGGAGTGGCTGTTTGCCGCTCCGCGTTGGCAACAACGGCTTTTTCTCGCTGCCTTCTTTGGGGCTAAATTGAGCTTGCCGGAAACTATCACCGGACATGGCGCAAATTTTTACGCGCCGGTACTCTCAATGAATAAACGTGAAGGCTATGTGGCCAGTGGACGGGCGTTTTTGGAAGATCTGAGCCGCTTATTGGCCGGTTTTGGTGTGGAGACCAAGACTATCAGCGAACGCCCTGAGCAACTCAACCGGGACGGCCAACGCTCCATTCGCTTGCGGTTGGTTCTTTCCGGTCAGCCGCAAAGCTTGCTTAACTTGTGGTCGCGGGTGGGATTTGAGTATCATCAGCGGCGGCGGGTCACTGCATTAGTCGCGGTGCAATATCTCCGGGAGAAGATGAGCCGGTTAAAGATTCGTGAGGCGGTAGCCGAGACCGCGGTGGCTTTACAGGCGGCAGGGGTAGCTCCTGCCCAAATCTACAACGAGCTGGTCACTGAAACGACTAACCACCGTTTTGTAGCACGCTCCCTGTACGAGGGCCGCAAAACTGCGGTGCGAGTGGGGATGGATTTTCAGGCCTTCGCCGATTATCGTGTAGCAGCCACGTCGGGACTTGGCGAGAGTGGGATGGTATGGACTACCGTGGCCGCGTTAGAGCCGGTTTCCGATTTTGCCGGCGAAGTCTATGATTTTACTGTGGCCCACCCAGGGCATAATTTTGTGGCCGATGGCTTTGTGGTGTCTAACTGCGGCGTACGGATGCTGGCCTCACCGTTGCACCATGAGGAGCTCCGACCCCATCTGGAGCAGCTCACCGCCGCGATCTATCGGGCCTGCCCCAGCGGCTTGAGCGACGCAGGGGCGGTCCGCGTCACCCAGAAAGAGCTGGATCAGGTGCTGGAGCGGGGCGCGGAGTGGGCGCTGGCGAAGGGGTACGCCACCCGTGACGACCTGGACCGCACCGAGGATCGCGGGGCCATCGCCGGGGCGGATGCCGACCTGGTTCCGCCGCGGGCCAAAGAGCGCGGGCGGCCCCAACTGGGCTCGCTGGGTTCCGGCAACCATTTCCTGGAAATTGATGTGATTGATGAAATCTACGAGCCTGAGGTCGCCCAGGCGTTCGGGCTGTTCAAGGATGGCATTGCGGTGCAGATTCACTGCGGCTCGCGCGGGTTAGGGCACGAGGTGTGTACTCAATACCTCCGGCAGTTGCAGGACGCGCCGCGCCGCTACGGGATTGAGATCCCCGACCGCGAGCTGGTTGCCGCGCCGGTCACGTCACCGGAGGGCAAGGCTTACCTGGCGGCGATGACGGCGGCGGCCAATTACGCTTTTGCCAACCGGCAAATCCTCGCCCATTTCATCCGGCTGGCCTTTGAACAGGTGCTCGTCGGCAAAGTCAGCCAGTGGGAGTTGCAACAGGTCTACGATGTGGCGCACAACATCGCCAAGCTGGAAAAACATCGCGTGGGCGGGCAAGAGCTCAAGCTGGTGGTCCACCGCAAGGGGGCCACGCGCGCCTTCCCAGCCGGCCATCCCGTGTTGCCGCCGGCCTATCGCGCCACCGGCCAACCGGTGCTGGTTCCCGGCTCCATGGGCACGACCTCCTACGTCCTGGTGGGGACGGAGCGGGCCTTGCAGGAGACCTTTGGCTCCACCTGCCATGGCGCCGGGCGCATGATGAGCCGCAGCAAGGCGCTCAAGTCGCGCCGGGGCGAAGAGGTGCGTGACGATTTGCACGAGCAGGGGATCGTCGTCCGCACCGGTAGCCTCAAAGGGCTGGCCGAGGAAGCGCCAGAAGCGTACAAAGATGTCAGTCTGGTGGTGGAATCGGTGGTGGGCGCCGGGCTGGCCCGCCTGGTGGCCCGGGTGCGCCCGCTGGCCGTTATCAAGGGGTGAGAGACGAAGTCGGGGATACCAAGACGGGGCGCAACTTGCGCCCCGTCTCACGAATGACCGTCTGAGAATTACAGACGGATAATGTTGGTGGCCTTGGGCCCGCGCTCGCTGTCAATCAAGGAGAATTCCACGCGATCTCCCTTGTTCAGCGTGCGGAAGCCGGCCCCGGCAATGTCAGAGAAGTGGGCGAAGACGTCTTTGCCGCCGTCCTCGCGGGCGATAAAGCCGTAGCCTTTCTTCTCGTCAAACCACTTCACCGTACCTGTGAAACGACCGTTGTCCATACCATCAACCTCCAGAAATTTAAAACTTAATGACCGCCCGCGTGATGAACGTGGCCGTGGGCCAGCTCTTCGGGCGTGGCCTGCCGTACGTCCACCACGGTGACTTCAAAATAGAGCGTTTCCCCGGCCAGCGGATGGTTGTAATCCATCAGTACCCGGTCGGATTCTACCTCTTTCACATAGACGGGGATCGCGTGGCCTTCCTCGTCTTGCACCTGGAACATCATGCCGGGAGCCAGCTCCAGACCCGGCGGAAATGCCCCCAAGGGGACCCATTCGGCGGCATCTTCCACGTAGGTACCATACCCCTCCGCGGGGGAAACAATCACTTCACGACAATCGCCGACCTGCATTCCGGTGATTGCCTGCTCCAGTCCGGGGATGATCATATGCATGCCGTGAATGTACGTCAGGGGTTCAGAACCGGCAGAACTATCTACGACCTGACCGTCGGCCAACTGCACCGTGTAATCCAAACTCACTACCATCTTTTCCTGAACGGCGAGAGGGGACATTCGCTGATCCTTTCACAAAATAAAACGGCCTTCCAGGGAGCTTGTCCCTGAATGGCCGATAGCTGCGCTCTTCTACAGGGAACTACCTTTAGCGCGTGTTGTCATTACAGCTGTAAAACCCATAAAAATCCAACCCGGTTCAAGTATAGCATATGCAAATCATTTGTCAAGAACAGCAATTACGTTTGAGCGGATGTCTATAGCGCTGGCCTCGCGGGCTGATCGGTGTACAATGTCAGTTCAGCGCAGTGAGGGAATCATGCTAACGTGGGATGGAGATGAGGTGGACGAAGTGGAAGGGCCGGAAGCCAAGGAGGCAACGGCCGGGCAACGGTGGCAAATGACCGTGACCACGGGCGGGGAGCGGCTGGATCACTTTTTGGTGATGGCTTTGCCGGCCTTGACCCGCTCGGCGCTCCAGCGGCTCATTGAGACCGGCGAGGTGACGTTAAACGGCGCTGCGACCCGTCCGGCGCAGAAGGTGCGCGCCGGCGACGTGGTGACCGTACACGTGCCATCGCCGCGACCGGCCACGTTGGCGGCAGAACCGTTGCCGCTGGCGATCCTCTACGAGGACGCCGATCTATTGGTGATAAATAAAGCCGCCGGGATGCCGGTGCATCCGGGCGCGGGCAACCCCTCCGGTACGTTGGTCAATGCCGTGCTGGCTCACTGTCCGGACCTGCAAGGGGTGGGGGGCGAAGTGCGCCCCGGCATTGTTCACCGCCTGGACAAGGATACTTCCGGTGTGATCGTGGTTGCCAAAAATGACGCCGCGCACCAGGGTCTCCAGCGCCAGTTCAAGACGCGCGCCGTGCACAAGACCTACGTGGCTTTGCTGATCGGGGCGCTCAAGCCGGACGAAGGGTTGATTGACGCGCCGATTGGACGGCATCCGGTCCAGCGCCAGAAGATGGCGGTCGTGGCCGCCGGGCGTGAAGCGCGTACCCGGTGGCACGTGCTGGCGCATTTGCAGGATGCGACCGGGCGGCCTTATACGCTGGTAGAGGCGTATCCAGAGACCGGGCGCACCCATCAGATCCGGGTTCACTTTGCCTGGCTGGGCTATCCCCTGGTCGGCGATGCCACCTACGGCCCGGCGCATCCACCGCTGCCGGCCCCCCGCCAGTTCCTGCACGCCCGCGAGTTGGCGTTGCGCCATCCGAGCACTGGCCAGGCGTTGACGTTCCATGCACCGCTGCCGGAGGAACTCTCGGCCGTTCTGGCCACGCTGACCCCGGCGTGAGGCCGTGCGGCCGGGCGCTTCTTGACATTCCTCCCGCTTCAGGTATCTTTCCCTCTGGGGCGAATGTGGCAAAGCAACGGTTAGACCTGTTGGTCACGGAGCGGGGACTGGCGGAAAGCCGGGCGGTGGCGCAGCGGCTGATCCACGCCGGTGAGGTGTTGGTGGACGGCGTGGTGGTGGATAAGCCGGGCGCGCTCGTGGCCGCAACTGCGGCGGTGACGCTCCAGGCCCACCCCCGGTTTGTCAGCCGGGGCGGCGAGAAGTTGGCCGCGGCGCTGGCACGCTTTAAGGTGCCGGTCGCCGGCAAAGTGGCCGCTGACGTCGGCGCTTCCACCGGCGGCTTTACCGATTGTCTGTTGCAGTGCGGTGCGGCACGGGTTTACGCGCTGGATGTGGGATACGGTCAGCTGGCCTGGTCGTTGCGGCAGGATCCGCGCGTGGTCGTGCTGGAGCGGACCAATGCCCGTTATGTGACGACGCTGGCCGAACCGGTGGATTTGATCGTCTCAGACGTCTCGTTCATCTCCATCAAGATCATCTACGCCACAGCGGTGCACTGGCTGAAACCGGCCGGCGAGGTGGTCTCACTGATTAAGCCACAATTTGAGGCCGGCCGCCGCCAGGTAGGGAAGGGGGGCGTGGTGCGCGACCCGGCGGCCCATCGGCAGGTGCTGGAAGAGGTGACGGAGATGCTCGCGGCGTTGGGGCTGGGGTTGCAAGGGCTGATGGTCTCTCCCTTGTTGGGGCCGGCCGGCAACGTGGAGTTTCTGGGGTGGTGGCGGCTGGGCGTTTCCGGGGTAGAGCGCGCGTCGTCAATTGCGGCGGCGTTGCACGAAGCGGAAACAGTCAGGGAAAAAGGGGAACGGGGATAATCTGCGTATGGAAGCGGTCAATTTAACCATTCGGTATATCGCCAACATTTACACCCTGCCGGACTGGCGTGGACGGGGGATCGCTACCACGTTGACGCGGGCCATTCTGGATGCGGCGCGGGCTACCGGGTTGCCGCGTGTCTGGCTGCGCGCTTCCGCGCTGGGACGCCCTGTCTACGAGCGGCTCGGCTTTGTGAGCAACCTGGCGTACATGGAATTCGTATTTTGATAGAGAGGAGTGGGGCAAGGGATGGACCCCGCACACATTCGGAATTTCAGCATTATTGCCCATATTGATCACGGCAAATCCACCTTGGCCGACCGGTTGCTGGAGGTGACCGGCACGGTGGATTCGCGCCAGATGGCGTCGCAATCGCAGGTGTTGGACAGCATGGCGCTGGAGCAGGAAAAGGGCGTCACCATCAAGGCTTCGGCGGTCCAGATGCGCTGGACGGCGGCCGACGGGGAAGAATATGAGCTCAATCTGATTGACACGCCGGGCCACGTGGATTTCGGCTACGAAGTGAGCCGCGCCCTGGCCGCCTGCGAAGGAGCGGTGCTGGTGGTGGACGCGACGCAGGGCATTGAGGCGCAGACGCTCGCCAACCTTTACCTGGCGTTGGAAAATGACCTGGAAGTGATCCCGGTGCTCAACAAGATTGACCTGGCGACGGCGCGGGTGGAAGAGGTCGCGCGGGAGGTGGCGGACCTGCTGGGCGTGCCGGTGACCGAGGTCATCCCGGTCTCGGCGAAGGAAGGGACCAACGTCCCGGCCGTCTTGCAGGCGGTGGTGGCGCGCGTTCCCCCCCCACGGGGTGACATGGAGGTACCGCTCCGAGCGTTGATCTTTGATTCGCACTACGATTCATACAAAGGGGTGATTGCTTACGTTCGCGTGCAGGAAGGGCGGGTTGACCGCAACACCCCGTTGTTGATGATGGGCACCGGCGCTAAGACCGAGCCGGTGGAGGTCGGTGTCTTCGCGCCGGAGATGCGGCCGGTGGCGCAGCTGTCGGCAGGGGAGGTCGGTTACATCGCCACCGGCCTGAAGACGGTACGCGAGGCGCACGTCGGTGACACGATCACCGATGCGCGGAGGCCCGCTGCCGAGCCGTTGCCGGGGTATCGCCCGGCCAAGCCAATGGTTTTCGCCAGCCTCTACCCTTCGGAGACCGATGATTACGTCGCGCTGCGCGATGCGCTGGATAAGCTGCAACTCAACGACGCTTCGCTCACTTTCCAGCCGGAGAGTTCGCAGGCGCTCCAGTTCGGTTTCCGCTGCGGTTTCCTGGGACTCTTTCACATGGAGATCATCCAGGAGCGGCTGGAGCGGGAATACGGCCAGGACCTGGTCGTGACCGCGCCCAGTGTGATGTACGAAGTGGCGCTCAGCAGCGGGGAAACGGTGGAGATCAACCGTCCCGCCGACCTGCCCGACCCCTCGTACATTCTGGAAGTCCGCGAGCCGTGGATGCGGGTGCAGGTTTTCACACCGAACCAGTACATCGGCGTGCTCATGGAGATCTTCCGCCGTAAGCGGGGCGAGTTCGTATTGACCGAAACGCTGGACCGCGAGCGGGTGATGCTCACGTTTGAGGTGCCGCTGGCCGAGATGGTGATAGATTTGCACGACCGGATCAAATCGGCCACGCGCGGGTATGCCTCCATGGATTACAGCTTCATCGGTTACCGGCCCGACGATCTGGTCAAGGTGGACATCCTGGTCAACGGGGAGCCGGTGGATGCCCTGGCGTTTATCGTCCACCGTGACAAAGCTTACGAGAAGGGCCAGCTGCTCATCCGCAAGATGAAAGAGGTGATCCCGCAGCAGCTCTTTGAGGTGCCGATTCAGGCCGCCGTGGGCGGCAAGGTGCTGGCGCGTGTCAACGTGAAGGCCTTGCGCAAGGACGTGCTGGCTAAGTGCTACGGCGGCGACGTCACCCGGAAGCGCAAGCTGCTGGAAAAGCAGAAGGCTGGCAAGAAGCGGATGAAGATGTTGGGCGAGGTGATGATCCCACAGGAGGCATTCCTCTCGCTGCTACGGCTGGAGGAGGAATGAGCCCTGAAGCATTGAGACATTGGGGCGTTGAGGCACTACACTATTATTCCTGCTCACCGCTCACTGAGCTGCTGCAACGCTGCAACCCTGAAACGCTCTTGGAAAGGCGCTCATGGACGGTTTACTGAACCTGTGGCTGGCGATTCCGGTCCAGCGGCGCAAGCGATTGGTGCTGGCGGTGGCCTTGTTTGTGTTGCTGGGGGCCATTCTCTGGGCGGTGCGCAATGTGCTGGGGCCGTTCGTATTGGGCCTGGCGCTGGCCTATCTGCTGGCGCCGGTGATCCACCCCATTGAGCGTTTCTGGCGGTGGCTCGGGCTGCGGCGTCGCTTGAAGTTTATGGGCAGTCTGGCACGGCCGCTGTCCATTCTCACCACCTATTTGCTGGTACTGGCCTTGCTGGCCGGTTTCTTTGCGCTGGTGGTCCCGGTGGTCATTGACCAGGCCCGCACGCTCTGGGCCGTGCGGGAGACGATTGTGGAGCAACTGGAGCGCCTGGGGCGGGGTATTTTTGACGAATATCAAAAGTTGCCCCTGGAGGTCAGATTGCAAGTGGAATCATCTCTGGATCGCCTCGGCGATCTGATCGGCAAGGCGCTCCAACAGGCGGCGCAGGGGACGGTCGTGGCGATCTCTTATACCATTAGCCTGGTTTTAGGTATTGCCATTATTCCCTTTTGGACTTTTTATCTGTTAAATGATTCGCACGAGCTGGGGCAGGCGGCCCTGAACATGGTCCCTTTGCAACTGCGGGAAGATCTGCTCTCGGTTTTGAAATTGATGGATACAGTCTTCGGGGCTTATTTGCGCGGGCAGTTGCTCCTGGGAGTCATCATTGGCGTTCTGAGTGCGATTGGGCTCTCCATCATTGGCATCAACTTTGCGCTGGTTTTGGGGGTGGTGGCCGGCATCTGTGAGCTGATCCCCAACATCGGCCCGATCTTGGGGGCGATCCCCGCGTTAGTGGTGGCTATGGCGCAGGACCCCACGAAAGCGCTGATTACGGCTATTTTTGCTATTGCGATCCAACAGCTGGAAAACCTCTTCCTCACGCCGCGTGTGCTGGGTAAAAGCGTGCAATTGCACCCGGTGTTAGTGATGGTGGTCCTGGTCATCGGCAGCGAGCTGGGCGGCGTGGTGGGGCTGTTTCTCGCCCCGCTGGCGACCGCCGTGCTGCGTGATCTTTTCCGGTATTTCTATTATCGTTTTGCCGACGAACCGCTTTCCCCGTTGGAGGCATTGAATCGTGTTCACCGCCGCGAAAAACTGAGCCTGGAAGTCTGAGAACCTCCTACACATCCTCTGCGCAGAGAGTATGACGGGGGCGGAATCAGCCGCCCCATCATCCGATCTTTAGAACTGTTGACGCCATAATGCTCCAGGCCCCTGCCATTCAGCGGCCGCCGGTAGCCCGCCGCCGGCGCAGGAGCAGAGCGCCGGCCAGGAGCACCAGACCCGGCCCGACCCACAACG
>CAYTGR010000040.1:0-46429 GCA_964437445.1 uncultured Anaerolineales bacterium
AAGTTCGTAGTCAGGCGCTTGAGCGCCGTCCAACACCCGAAGTGCGTTAGCAGGTCATGACGGAAAAAATACGGAATACTGTCACCCCAGATCAGGAAAGTTATCGCTTAGAGTGGTCTGATTTACTGGTATACTGCTAAGGTCAATGACTTTATTAAATTTTCTCAGGAGGGATGATTTATGTCAGCAGCACCGCAAAACAATGCCCCCGTCATTTCCTTTGATGCACTGATGCCCGGTGATATGGCAGCCAAAGCCGAGGCCGTCGGCGTCAAGAAGGCCACCGGTAACGCCATGCAACTCTTTGCCCTGGCGATCCTGGCCGGCGCTTTCATCGCGCTGGGCGCGATTTTCTGCACGACCGTCCTGACCGGCTCCAGCGCGCTGACCTTGAAAGATGCCGCCGGAGCGGTGACCGGTGGGGGGGCGGCTACAGTCCCCTATGGCATCACCCGCTTCCTCGGCGGTCTGGTCTTCTGTGTCGGCCTGATCCTGGTCATCGTCGGTGGTGCTGAGCTCTTCACCGGCAACAACCTGATCGTCATGGCCTGGGCCGATAAGAAGGTCACCACGGCGCAACTGCTGCGCAACTGGGTGATCGTCTATCTGGGCAACCTGGTCGGCTCTGTCGCCACCGCCCTGATTATGTTCTTCTCCAAGCAATACACTTTCAGCAACGGCGCAGTTGGCCTGACCGTGCTCAACATCGCCAACAGCAAGTGTAGCCTGGAGTTCCTGCAAGCGATTGCGCTGGGCATCATGTGTAACGCCATGGTCTGCATGGCCGTCTGGCTCTGCTTCTCGGCCCGCTCCACCACGGATAAAATCCTCTCCATCATCTTCCCGATCTCCGGCTTTGTGGCCGCCGGCTTTGAACACAGTGTAGCCAACATGTACTTCATCCCCATCGGCCTCTTTGTGAAGATGTGGGCGGCTGAGGGCTTCTGGAAGTCCATCGGCAAGACGGCGGCGGATTTCGCCAACCTGACCTGGGGCAATTTCTTCCTCAAGAACCTGCTGCCCGTCACCATCGGCAACATCATTGGCGGCGCTGTGATGGTGGGCGTGGTCTACTGGTTCATCTACCTGCGCAAGACCAAGTAACTTAAGCTGCTGCCGGTCTGGTTAGCAAGGTCCAGGCTCTCTTTGGACCGCTGACCACAGACCACGATTTTTCTGGCATACTAAAGCCCCGGCGGAGATTCCGCCGGGGCTAATAGTTGGATCAGGGTGACTCCTTAGAGTTTCTCCACCCGCACCGCCGTCACCTTGAACTCCGGGATCTTGGCAATGGGATCCAGGAAAGCCCCGGTGGCCCAGTTCGCGTTCCCTTCCGGGAAGTGGAAGGTGGCGAAGATCAACCCCTCGTAAACACGGTCGTTCAGGTGCGCGCGGGCCTGGAACTCGCCCCGCCGGGAGGCGACCTTGACCCAATCGCCCTCCGCGATCCCCAGCCGCGCCGCATCCACATCGCTCAATTCCACCCGTGGCTCTGGATAGAGTGCCATCAGGTTGGCCGAGCGGCGGGTCTGCTCGCCACCGTGCCAGTGGTAGAGCACGCGGCCGGTGGTCATCGTGAACGGATACTCGGCATTGGGCGCTTCTTGCGGCTCAATGTGCTCCAAGGCCTTGAAAAGCCCCTTGCCGCGCGTGAACTGGCCGACATGCAGGATCGGGGTACCCGGATGATCGTCGGCCTTGACCGGCCAGTGCAGCTGCTCCCCGCGGTCCAGCCGCCAGTAATGGACGCCGGCGAACGACGGTGTCACCCGCGCCACCTCGTCCATGATTTCCGCCGGACCGTTGTAGTGCAGCGGATAGCCCATGCGGGTAGCGACCTCGCAGAGGATCTCCCAATCCGGGCGGGCCTGACCGGGGGGTTCCACGGCCTTGCGCACCCGCTGGATGCGCCGCTCGGTGTTGGTGAAGGTACCCTCTTTTTCCGCAAAGGCAGCGCCCGGCAGGATTACATCGGCGAACTTGGCCGTCTCGGTCATGAAGATTTCCTGCACGACCAGGAACTCCGCCGCTTCCAGCGCCTCGCGGACGTGGTTGAGGTCGGGATCGGAGGTCATCGGGTCTTCCGCCATGATGTAGATGGCCTTCACTTTGCCCTCGTGGGCCGCGTGCATGATTTCCACCACAGTCAGGCCAGGTTTTTCCGAGAGCCCGGTGACGCCCCACGCCTGTTCAAACTTCTCACGGTTGGCCGTGACCGGCTGGTAGCCGGAGTAAACGTTGGGCAGCCCGCCCATGTCGCACGCGCCTTGCACGTTGTTCTGACCGCGCAGCGGGCAGACGCCACCGCCGGGGATGCCCATGTTGCCCAGCAGCATTTGCAGGTTGGAAAGCGACATGACGTTGTACACCCCGGTCGTGTGCTGGGTGATCCCCATCGCCCAGAAGACCGTGCCGGGCTTGTGAGTGCCCAGCAGCCGCGCCGCCTCGGCGATCTTGGCCGCCGGCACGCCGGTGATCCGCTCGGTCTCCTCCAGCGTGTACTTCATCACCACTTCCTTCATCTCTTCGTAGCCCTCGGTGCGCCCGGCGATGAAGGCTTCATCGGCCCAACCGTTCACAATGATTTCGCGCATCAGGCCGTTGATGAGGGCAATGTCGGTGCCGGGCCGCTGTTGCAAGTGCAAGGCGCCGGGCAATTCAGTCAGGTTGATGCGGCGCGGGTCGGCGACGATCAGGGGGACGCCCCGGTCGCGCACGGCGTGGCGGATCTTGGTGCCGATCACCGGATGCTGCTCGGTGGTGTTAGAGCCGATGACAAAGATCAATTGCGATTGCTCGGTGGCATCCTTGATCGTGTTGCTCATCGCGCCGCTGCCCAGGGTGGTCGCCAGACCGGCCACAGTGGAGGCATGGCAGAGGCGGGCGCAGTGATCCACGTTGTTGGTCTTGCCCACGGCGCGGGCCAGCTTCTGCATCAGGTAGTTCTCTTCGTTGGTGCACTTGGCCGAGCTCAGGTAGGCCACGCTATCCGGGCCGGTGGTGTCGCGGTAATAGGCCAGCTTCTTCGCCACCAGGTCCAGCGCCTCTTCCCAGGTCGCTTCGCGGAAGCCGGGCCACGGGCCATCGGTGACGGATTCATCGCGGATGAGCGGCGTGGTCAGCCGGTCCGGGCGGTGCATGAAGTCCCAGCCGTAACGCCCCTTGACGCAGAGCGCGTAGCCGTTGACCGGCGCATCGTTCGCCGAGGTGACGCGGGTGATCCGCCCATTCTTGACGTTGAAATCAAACTGGCAACCCACCCCACAGTAGGTGCAGGTGGTGCGGACCTTCTTCTGGTAAGCCGCGCGCCCCCAGCCCACCGAGGGTTTATCAAAGAGCGCGCCGACCGGGCAGGCCGCCACACAGTTACCGCACGATTCGCAGTGTGCTTCCAGCATCGTCTGGTCGGCGCCGGCCACCACTTTGGTGTTGAAGCCGCGCTGCGAGAAGTTCCAGACGAAGCAGCCCTGAATCTCCTGGCAGGTGCGCACGCAGCGGCCACAGAGGATACACTTGTTCATATCCACCATGACCACCGGGTTGGGATCGGAATCAATCGGGTAAGCGTGGCGCGCTCCGCTGTGCTCCGGCCATTCCACCTGATACTCGTAGACCCACCGCTGGAGCTCGCACGCGCCATCCACCTCGCACTTCATGCAGTCGTTCGGGTGATCCGAAAGCAGCATGGTCAGCACGAAGCGGCGCAGATCCACCAGAGTTTGAGTTTGCGTGTGGACTTTCATCCCCTCGGCCGCCGGCAACGTGCAGGCGGTAGAGGCGCCACGCATCCCTTCCACTTCCACCACGCAGAGGCGGCAGGCCCCCACCGGCGTCAGAGCCGGGTGATGGCAAAGGGTGGGGATGGTCACGCCGGCTTGCTCGGCGGCCTGCAACACAGTTGACCCCGCCGGCACTGCCACAGGTTTCCCATCTACAGTAAGATGAATCATGTCAGGCATAAACTCCTCCTTAAACTTTCAAGCAGTTGAGTACGGGGTCGCTTTAACGGACTCCCATTGCAATACGCCGGGGCGCCGGCGCCGCCGGCTTGAGCGTCTGGAACTGGCAGACACCGGCCAGACATTGGTGCTGCAGATGCGCCTCAATTTCAGCTTTAAAGTGGCGCAGGCCGGTGAGGATCGGCACCGCCGCCGCCTGCCCCAACCCGCAGAACGAAAGCGTCTGCATGGAAAGGGCTAGCTGTTCCAGTTGGGCTAAATCCTCAGGCTTGGCCTGCCCGTGGCGCAGCTGCTCCAGAATCTCCACAATCCGCGTGGTTCCCAACCGGCAGGGGACGCACTTGCCACACGATTCGGCCTTGAAGAAGCGCAGCAGGACGAACATCAGGTCCACAATGCAGGTGTCATCGCCACAGATGAGCAGCGCCCCGCTGCCCAACGAGGCCCCCTGTTCGGCCATGCTGGCGAAATCCATCGGCACATCCAGCATGGAGGCCGGGATAATGCTGCCGGAGGTCCCGCCGGTCTGCGCGCACTTGAAGGCTTTGCCGCCCTTCATGCCGCCCCCGTAGACCTCCACGATCTCACGCAGGGTCGTGCCCATCGGTGTTTCCACCAACCCGGTGATGTTGACATCGCCCAGCATGGTATAGACCTTCGTGCCGGGGCTGCGCGGCGTCCCTATGGTGCGGAACCAGGCCGCGCCGTGCAGGATGATCGGCGGCACGTTAGCTAAGGTCTCCACGTTGTTGACCAGCGAGGGCCGGTTGCGGAACCCTTTGGCCGCCGGATAGGGCGGGCGGACGCGCGGGATGCCCCGCTTGCCCTCCAGGCTATCCAGCAGCGCCGTCTCCTCACCGCAGACGTAAGCGCCCGCGCCGGAGTGGGTATGGATGTGGAACGAGAAATCGCTCCCCATGATGTGGTCACCCAACAGCCCCAGCTCCTCGGCCTGTCGGATAGCCTGATCCAGCCGCTCGCGGGCCAGCTCGTATTCGCCCCGGATGTAGATGTACCCTTCGGAGGCGCCGATGGCATATCCCGCCAGCGCCATCCCTTCCAACACCGCGTGCGGGTCGCCCTCAATGATCAGGCGATCCTTGAAAGTGCCCGGCTCCGACTCGTCGGCGTTGCAGACCACGTACTTGACCGGGCCTTTCTCACGGGCGACAAAGCTCCACTTCAGCCCGGCCGGGAAACCGGCGCCGCCGCGCCCTTGCAGGCCCGATTGCTTGACCTCTTCCAGCACCTGCGCCGGTGTCATCTCGGTCAGCGCCTTGCCCAGCGCAAAGTAGCCATCCTGCGCAATGTAATCCTCAATGCTGGTGGGATCAATCGCGCCGGCGCGCCGCAAGACCACCCGCCGCTGCGCGTAGAGCGCCCCTTCGCGCCCCGGCAACCGCGCCAGCGGGCCGGTCAACACCTCCGGCGCTGCCCGCAGATGTTCCACCACCCGCCCCTTATACAGATGCTCCTGCACCAGATAGGGGACATCCTCCGCCCGCACCGGGCCGTAATTGACCCCCTCCGGGTAGACCGCCACCATCGGCAGCGCATCCTGGCGGCCCAACTGGCCGGCAAAGCCCACCTGGACTTCATCTTCCAGCCCGTAGAAGGCCAGTTCGGCCTCTAAGGCCAGCTTAAGCGCCTCCGCGCCCCGCGAGAGGCTGACCGGATCACTGGAAACCAATACGCGCGCGCGGATCATTGGGCACCTCCTGCATAGCGGGCCAGAATCTCCGGTACCTTCTCCGGCGTCAGATTGCCGTACACATCGTTATCCACCATCATCACCGGCCCCACTGCACACAGGCCGATGCAACTGGTCGGCAGCAACGTCCACTCGCCATCGGGCGTCGTCTCCCCAAACTTGATCCCCAACGCGGCCTCTAAAGCCTGCCAGACCTGCCGGCCGCCGACCATATGGCAGGGCGCGTCCTCGCAAAAGCGGATGACATGCCGCCCGACCGGGGCCAGGCTGATCATGCTGTAGAAGCTGGCTACGCTGAAGACCTGGCTCACCGGCAGTCGGAGCGCCTCGGCCACGGCCACAATCGTCTCCCGCGTCAGATAGCCGCTCTGCTGGTTCAGCTCGCGCAGGATTTCCACCAGCGCTTCCGGGTCGGCATGGTGGCGCTCCACCAGGGTTTGAACGTGTGACATCTCCACTTCTCCCATTCTCCCTCCTTCAGACCTTTCCTGTGCCCCAGACCGGCTCATTCCACCAGAACCGCGCCGAACTTGCAGACCTGCTGGCAGATGCCGCAGCGGATGCAAATCTCCGGGTTAATGACGTGCGTCTGCTTGGGTTTGCCGGTGATGCAGCTGACCGGGCAGTTGCGAGCGCAAGCGGTACAGCCGGTGCAGGCCGCCGGGTCAATCTTGTATTCAATCAACCCCTTGCAGACCTTAGCCGGGCACTTGTGATCGTAGATGTGGGCCTCGTATTCGTGACGGAAGTGCTTGATCGTGCTCAGCACCGGATTGGGTGCACCTTGCCCCAACCCGCAGAGCGACCCTAACCGCACCTCCTGCGCCAGCGCCTCCAACCGCTCAATGTCGCCCGGCTGCCCCTTGCCGGCGCAGATGTCTTCCAGAATTTCTAACATCCGGCGGGTCCCCACCCGGCAGGGAACACACTTGCCGCACGATTCATCCTGCGCAAACTCCATGAAGAAACGGGCAATATCCACCATGCAGGTGTCTTCGTCCATCACGACAAAGCCGCCGGACCCCATGATGGAGCCTAATTGCCCTAACGTTTCGTAATCCACCGGCGTATCCAGATACTGCTCCGGGATACAACCGCCCATCGGACCGCCGGTCTGCACTGCCTTGAACTTTTTATCGTTGAGGATACCGCCACCGACATCGTAGACGATCTCGCGCAGCGTGATGCCAAACGGCACCTCAATCAGGCCGGTGCGCTTGACCTTGCCGGCCACGGCGAAAGTCTTGGTCCCCTTGCTCTTCTCCGTCCCCCTGGCGGCGAACCATTCGGCCCCTTTGAGGATAATCTGGGGCACGTTGGCGTAGGTCTCCACGTTATTGATGTTGGTCGGCTTGCCCCAGAGGCCCTTGACGGCCGGGAACGGCGGGCGCGTGCGCGGCATCCCCCGTTGCCCTTCAATGGAGGCCATCAACGCCGTCTCCTCGCCGCAGACAAAGGCACCGGCCCCCATCCGCAACTCCAGGTCAAAATCAAAGCCGGAGCCGAGGATGTCCTTGCCCAGCAGCCCGTAATCGCGCGCCTGCTGGATGGCAATGCGCAGCGTCCGCACCGCAATCGGGTACTCGGCCCGCACGTAGAAGTAGCCCTGATGCGCGCCGGTGGCATAGCCGGCGATGATCATCCCCTCAATGACAGCGTGGGGGTCGCCTTCCAGGACGCGCCGGTTCATGAACGCACCGGGATCGCCCTCGTCGCCGTTGCAAATGAGGTACTTGTCGGGCCCCGGTTGCGCCGCCGCAAACGCCCACTTCTTACCGGCCGGGAAACCGGCCCCACCCCGGCCCCGCAACCCGGAGCGCAGGATCTCGTCAATCACCTGCTGCGGTGTCATTTCAGAAAGCACTTTAGCCAGCGCCTGATAGCCTTCCTCGGCGAGGTAATCATCAATACTTTCGGGGTCAATCTTGCCGATGTTGCGCAGCACCACCCGGACCTCTTTGGCGGCGGGCGGGGGCAGCGGTTCGGTTGGGAGCTCCTTGTAAATCAACCGGGTCACCGGGCGGCCCTTGAGCAGGTGCTCCTCGGCGATCAGCCGGGCATCGTCCGGGGTCAGATTGACGTAATGCGTCCCTTCCGGGTACACAACGATCTCAGGCCCCTGGTCCCCATGGCCCAACGCCGTCGTCTCCAGGACCTGAATCTCCTGTCCCAGCCCCAATTCCTCCAGCTTCGCCACTAAGGCCGCCTGCACCTCTTGCGCCCCTCGGGCCACGCAACGCGGCTCCCCGCAGACCAGCACATGTGCGCGGTATAAAGCCATAATGCCTCCTCGTAAATTAGTCGGGTAGTCGGGTAGTCAGGCCAGCCGCCGGACTACAGACTCCTGGACTGCATGACTACTTCACTTGCCACTCGGTGACCGGTTCACCGTTCAGCACATGGCGTTCAATCAGCGTCGGCACACGGGCGGGGTCAATCTTTCCATACGTGACCAGCTCGGCGTTGCCCACCTGCACCTGGACAATGGGTTCGTACTCGCACATGCCGATACAGCCGGTCTGCGTCACCACGACATCCGCAATCTGCTGCTTTTCCAGCCATTCCAGGATCGCCTTCATGGTCTCGCGCGCGCCGGCCGCGATACCGCACGTCCCCATCCCCACAATCACGCGGGCCCGCGCACTCTCGCCGGCCAGCTTCTTGCGCTCCAGAGCGCGCTCCTTGATCTTTTGCAGTTCTTCCAAACTCTTCATGGATTTCCTCCTTGTAAATGTTAACAGGTCAGCAGTTAGCAGAGAGCAGTCAACCATAACCGTCGGTCCACTCCCTGCACACATTCATGGCAGGCGCTTGAGCGCCCTCTTGCCGCGCTGAAGCGCGGCACTACCAGCTACGGGCGGGCTTCTCCGCCCAATGCGTGCAGCCCCTCTTCCAACGTCTCCCGCAGGAAGGCCAGGACTTCCGGGTCAGAAAGCGGCACCTCATCCCCCAACACGGCCCGCACCTCACGGGTGTCCAGCACAAACTCCTGCCCATCCACGCAATGCCGGTAGCAAACTGCCGTTTGCGGGTAGCCTACCACCAGCGCCAACACCGTCCCCACCAGATCTCCCAGCGGCGGGCGATCTACGTGGCCGTAGCGAAAAGTGGCCGTGGTCGTCGTCCCCTGCCCTACCACCGATTCAATGTGAAAGTCACCGTCACACATCTGTGCAGTCTGCTTGAAAAAGGGAATGCCCAGGCCAACTTTGCGGGTGGTGCGAGAGGTGACCCAGGGATCGGTCACTTGCGCCACCAGCTCCGGGCTCATCCCCCGGCCGTTATCCGCGATGCTGATCGTCAGGCGGTCGGCCCGCCGGTCTTCGCACACGGTGATCGTCAACAGACTGGCGCCGGCGGTGACACCGTTCTCGGCGATGTCCAGGATATGGTGCGCCAGCTCCCGGAAAACGGTCATCTTTTAACGTGCCGGTGACCTGGCGCTCACTCGTACTTGCGCAGCGTCTTGGCCAGGTCTTGCGGATTGACCCGGCCCACGATGTCGCTATCAATCATCACCACCGGAGCCTGCGAACAGGCGCCGACACAGCGGCAGATTTCCAGCGTAAAGCGCTTATCAGGCGTTGTTTCGCCGGTTTTAACGCTCAGCAGCTGTTGCAGTTTTTCCACCAGGGAAGGTCCCCCCCGCACGTAACAGGCCGTGCCCAGGCAGATACTCACCTTGTGGCGGCCCAACGGCGTCATGCGGAAGGAAGAGTAAAACGTGAGCACGCCGTAGATGTGGCTGAGCGGGACGCCCAGTTTCTGGGCCAGATACATCTGCATAGGCAAGGAGATGTGGTTGAACTCCTCTTGCAGCAGGGTCAGGATCAGCATTGTGGCCCCCGGCTTCTGCCCCTCGGCCTCCAGGATTTGATCAATCCGGGCTTTCTTTTCGGGGATCATCAAAGGATCATCAGGCGGAATTTCAGTTGGCATCACATTCATAGACTCACCTCAATCAATCCTGAGAATGGCATCTGTCGGTCATTACACCACCCCTTACTATACCTTGCTTTCCACCCCCTCCACAGTGACATTGTTCAGGCATTTCACAGCAAAGCCTCTTAAAGCCTTGAGGTAACGTCAGGGCACGTAAAACCGGCGCCCCGCCTGGCCTTGCAGAGCCAGCCGCAGTTCGGCTAAGGTCGGCGGCCCGGCCAGCACAAAGACGGTGACCACTTGACCGATGAAGTCCAGCATGTGCGCGTCGGAGCCGGTGATGAGGGGAATGGGAGCAAGAAAGGGGTAGCGGGCCAACGCGCCACGGGGCCGCAGGTTAGGTGAAAGTTCGGCCGCATCGGCCTCTAAATCAGGAGGCCAGAGCCCCAACACCCCCAACAGACCGGCGTGCGAGCGCTCAATGTGGGCCGGGATCGCCAGCCCGCCCAGCGCCCGGACGGCTCGCGCCGCCTCGGCCAGCCCGAAACGGGTCGGCCCTTGCAACAGGCGCTCTTCTTCAGCCACAAAATCGCCCGCCGCATCCACCAGGAATTGCGGGCCGAAATGGTCGGCGTCGTTTTTCAACGGCCACAGCGCCTGATCCACCTGCGCCTGCCAGGCCTGTGCCTGCGCCAGAGTCTCAAACAGACACAGGAGATCCACTTCTTCGCGGGTCTGGAGCTCCATGCCGGGCAGCACGGTCAGGCCAGTGCCCTGCGCCGCTGCCATGACCGCCCAGGCGTTGCCGGTCGCGTTGTGATCGGTGACCGCCAACAGATCCAGGCCGCGTTGCAGTGCGGTCTCCACAATCAAAGGGGGGATCATCTCCACTTCGGCGCACGCCGAGAGGATCGTATGGAGATGCAAGTCCGCCCGATACTCGCGCATGGCCGTTCAGCGCGGGCCGGCGCTGCTCACGTCCCGCGCCCGTGGATCCCTAACGCGACCAGCGCCGCGACCGTTTCAAAGACCGGTAGCGGGCTGGACAGGAGCACCACCCCCTGTTCGCGCGCTTTCTCCACCGTTTCCGGCGGCACCGGCGCGCCTTCGGCCACCACCACGGCCGCCAGTCCCAGCAGCGAGGCCACCGCCACCACATTCAGGTGTGTCTGCAACGTAATCCAGAGGTTACCGGCTGCGGCCCCCGCCATCACACAGCTCAAAAGATCGGCGGCATACCCGCCGGTCACTTCCTGGTCCAACGGCCCAGCTCCGGCCAGGACAGTTAGATTCAGGTTTTGGACCGCTTCGCGTACAATCATTTGGCCTCCTGCGGCTCTCACTGGTTATTGTTTGTCTTCGGGTACCTGGAAGATCATCTCCAGGCGGGTACCGACCCCCACCACCGACCAGATGTCCATGTCGTCGGCGCAACGCTCAATGTTCGTCAGGCCCATACCGGCCCCAAAGCCCATCTCACGCGCGATCTGCGAAGCGGTGGAGTACCCCGGCTGGCGGGCCAGGTTCACGTCGGGGATGCCCGGGCCGGTATCCTGCACGACCACGGTGATATGATCGGGGCGCAGCTCCGCCAGGATCTGCCCGCCGGCCGTGGTGTGAATGATGAGATTGATCTCGGCCTCATAGGTCGCAATGGCCACCCGGCGGGCCAGCTGCGGTGAGGCGCCAATCTGCAACAGGGCCTGTTTGAGCCGGGCCGAGGCCTGGCCGCCATGCGTGAAATCGCCGACTTTGACGTAGTACCGCAGGAGCAGACTGGTTTCGTCGGATTCCAGGGCCTCAAAGAAGCGCCGGGGCTGCCCCTGGGCTTTTTCCACCTCATCGTAGGCTTGCTGGAGCGCCTGGAGCAGGCCGGCCACCACATCACCGCGCGTCAGGATGCCGACCAGCTTGCCCTGCTTATCCACCACCGGTAGCCGGCCCACACCGGTGGTCTCCAGCCGGCGCAAGGCCTCCAGCACCGGTTCCTGATCCTGCGCCAGGATCAGCTGGGTGGTCATATAATCACGGATCGGGCGCCCGGTTTCCCCCTTCTCCAGAGCCAGAATTAAATCGGCGGTGCTGATCAATCCAACCAGCACCCCGTCATCCACCACCGGCATCCCGGAAATCCGGTGGATGCGCATCTGTTCTTTGACATCGGCCATGGCCGCGTCAGAAGAAATCGTCACTACGGGGGTAGTCATCACCCGCGCGACTTTGAGTTCCCGGATCAATTCGTGGATTTTGGAGAAGGGCGACCACTTCCCCATCCGGCTGAGGAGCGCGGCGTATTTCATCGTTGTTGTGACTGGAGAGGGGGAACCTTACCCAGGCCTTGCAAGCCGATTTTATACAACAGCCCACAGGCATCAAACATGGTGTAGGGAGAAAGAAGAAGAGCAATGCCAATCTGGCGGGCCAGCTCCATGGTCTCAGGCTGAGGACGTTTGCCTCGCACAAAGAGAATGACGGGAATATCGGCCATTTCGGCCGTGCGCACCGCTTGCGGGTTGGTCAGGCCGGTGATCAGCAAGATTTGTGGTTCGGCCAGGGTTAGCACATCACTCATCAAATCTGAGGCAAACCCGTATTTCAACTCCGGATCAAAAGGAAGTCCAACCAGAATTTCTCCATCCACCGCTGCTGCAATATCATCCAGGGTCATAGCCGCCTCCCACTCTCGCGCCACCAGCACAAGGGATTAAATAACGGTAATATTATAGCACAGTTTTACGGTCAGAGTGACGAAAGAAAGGCGGGGGATGTTTCCCCCGCCTTGTGAAACCGGGTCACGGATACGGTTAAACGGTAATTATTTTTGAAGCGCGTTCGCCTGGCGCATCAGGCGCGACTTCAGGCGAGCGGCCTTGTTTTTGTGGATGATATGCTTCTTGGCAGCCTTATCCAACTGGCTGGCCAGTTCAGGGGCCAACGTGCTCGCAACCTGAGCATCTCCCTCGCTGAGCGCCTGGCGCATTTGCTTCACCGTGCTGCGCATCTGGCCTTTCACGTAGCGGTTTTGCATCCACTTGCGACGCGAGCTCCGGATCTGCTTCTTGGCTGATTTCGTATGTGCCACTGTTTCCTCCCACCAAACTCATTGAATCATTGCGAGGATGCAGTATACCCTATTTTTCAGTTTTGTCCAGCGCCGATTTAGCCAGCTTGCCCACCGGCGCGACGTAAATCACAAACTCGTCTTCGCCATCTACCCCCAGGAAGGCATCCATCAGCGCCTGGTCGTAGGCCCCAATCGCACAAGTACCGGCGCCAATGGCCTCACTGGTCAGATAAAGGTTCTGACACAAATGCCCGGCGTCCAACGCGATCACTTTGGCGGCGGCAAACGTGTACCGCCACTCGGTACGGTATGGCACGACGGTCCAGATAAAAGTGACAGCGCACTCCACCGCGAAACGCTGATCCAGACAACCGGCCAGCAACCGTTCACGCAGCTCGGGCGCCTGGGAAAGCAGGTAAAGTTTGTGCTCCAACGGCAGGTAACGGTACAGTCCCGGCGCCAATCCCACGACCCGATTGATCCAGAGATAAGTCTCAAAGGGGTGACGTGCCCCGGCCGAGGGAACGGCCCGGAAGGAGGCCACCCCGGCGCGGATAACTTGCTGAACGCCCTGCGTGCTCCACAACAGGAATGAGAGCTCCTCCAACGTGAGCGGCTCCAGGCTGAACTTGCGACGGCTGCGACGGCGGTTGATGACGTCACGCAACGGGGCCGTCCCCACCGTCAGCGCCTCCGGCGGGACCAGGTCTATCAGGGCAGCCGTGGGAGGATACGGCAGTTCCAACGGCGGGTGGGGGACACCTTTGTGCTGGTCACTCTCCACCGCCTTAAGTTTTTCACCAAATTGCGCCTTGAGGAACTCGCGATTGGCTTTCCAGGGCTCCATATAGCCTCCATGAGCAAAAAATGGTGATCTGACCCCGATAGTGTAGCACGATCAGGCCAAAAGAGAAACCTGCCGAAATGCCATTTTTCAGAAAATGAGAGAATCCGGGGCTCCCCCGCCAATCACCGACCGGCTGGTTTGAGTAGACGCTTCACCCGCGTCACCTGGGCAACCGCAATTTCGCGGATACCTTCCCGGTCCTCTGTCGCCGCCAGCGCGTGAGCAAGTTCCTGGTTGGGGACCTCATCACGCCGGCCCTGAGAACAAGCGAGTCGGTTCAAAACAGACATAGAGCTCCTCCAGAAAATGGTCAATCAGTTCTTAGTCATTGAGTTAACCCAAGTTGCTAGCTGAAGGGGAGTCCTTTCAGACGGCGACAGGCTGGCGCAGGATGGTCTTGAGCTTAGCCGGCGCGGACCGCCGGGGATCGCCCAGGTAAATCTCGTGGTGTTTGCCGCGCAGCTGATAGCCCTGTTCGTGGGCAAAAGCGTGCATCCTGGCAATCGTGGCCGGCTCGGTCGCGTATGGCCCGACGTGCATGGTTTGCATGCAGAGTCCCTCTTCAAAAGCCTCCAGGCGCAACCGCGCCAGGGCCGGTTGGTCCCCCTTCTTTTGTCGGAGCTGGCGCAACGCCTCCTGGAACATCTCAGCGGTGATATGCTCAGGTTGCAACATCATCAGCGTCCAACGCCAGTTGCCAGGGCGGGTAATGTCAAACTCGCCCCCTTCCACCCACCACAATCCCTCCAGCGCCATCACCGGATAGTTAACCGGGTCGTCCTGGCGCAATTTGGACATGAACTTCAGCGTGAACGAGATGCCATAGAGCGCCTGTAGCGCTTCCGGAAAGACCGATGATTCTGCCGGTGCATAGCCCGGCTCAATCTCACCATCCAGCATGGCAAACTGGAAGCGTGGCACGGTCACGACCTCCACCTTCTTCGCCGACGGGGCGTAAAGGTACTTCAGTTCTTGTCGCAGGTTGAGTTCTCTCATCACACCACCTCCTCCCGAAAAAGCGCCCACGAACAATGGAAACAAGCGCAAATGGCACTTGCATCCACCATTAGATTACAGGGGGTTTATGTCAATTTGCGACATAATGCAGATTCCAGCAGATAAAGAAAAAGGGGGCGCGCAAAAGCCGCTATCAAGCTCTTTTTCTGGAATGAGCTGAAACTGCCCCTTGACTCTCCCCCTGGAGGAGGGTGTATACTATAGGAGCTTCTGGCCAGAGGCAATGCGGTTCAAGTCCGGCGCGGCGCGGCCCCGGCGGAGAAACCTAACAGGGATGGGGGGACCATGCTCAAGATCGGTGAGTTCTCAAAAGTGGCTCAGGTCTCGGTCAAGACACTACGGCTCTATGGAGAGCTGGGGCTGCTCCGGCCGGCCTGGATTGACCGGTACACCGGCTACCGGTACTACACGCTGGAACAGCTGCCCCGGCTCAATCGGATCCTCGCGTTGAAGGACCTGGGTTTCTCGCTGGAGCAGATCAAGCAGTTGCTGCGTGAGGACCTCCCCGCTTCCCAACTCCGCGGGATGGTGCGGTTGAAGTGCGCCGAGCTCCAACAGCGGATCCAGGAGGAGCAGGACCGGCTGGCGCGAGTGGAAGCCCGCCTCCAGCAGATTGAGCAGGAGGGCCACCTGCCGGGCTACTCAGTCGTGCTCAAGCGGGTGGAGCCGCAACGGGTGGGCGGGATACGGCGGATCCTTCCTGACTACCGGGCGATGTTCCGGCTCGTAGCTGAGCTCCATACGGCACTCCAGGTGCCGAACAGCGCGCCCGTGGTCACAGGCCCCTACCTGGGGCTCTACTACGACGCCGAGTACCGCGACCGTGGCGTGGACGCCGAGGCCGCCGCCCCGCTGGCGCGCGCGTGGCGAGGCGTGCCTGGGGTCACCGCTCACGACCTGCCCGGCGTAGAGACCATGGCCTGCGTGATCCACCAGGGCAGCTACGAGCGACTCCACGAAGCGTACAACACCCTCATGGCCTGGACGCAGGCCAACGGCTTCCGGGTGATCGGCCCCAACCGTGAGATCTACCTCCAGGGGCCGGAGCCGGAGCTGCCGCCGTCACGCTACATCACTGAAGTACAATTGCCAGTGGAAAAAGTCACGGTGATTTCATTCACCACTTCACAAAAGGAGAAAGAAACCATGGAAACAGCGGATAAAGGCCAAGGAACGATGGAACCCAGGATTGTGACCAAGCCCGCCTTTACAGTGGTGGGAATGCGCTATCAGGGCCGTAACCAGCACAACGAGATCGCTCAAATGTGGGACGTGTTCAACCCCCGTATCGGTGAAATCGCGGACATTTGCGGCCCGGCCTACGGCGTCTGCATCACGCTGGCGGACGCCCCCGAGGGCGAGTTTGAGTACATTGCCGGCATGGAGGTGAATGCTGCCGATCAAATCCCGGCGGGGATGGTCAGCCGGTCGGTGCCGGAGCAGACCTATGCGGTCTTCCCTTGCACACTCCAGACCCTCCACCGGGCCTATGACTATGCCTACCATACCTGGCTGCCCCAGTCGGGCTACCAGGTGGGCGGCGACATTGACTTTGAGCTGTACGGCGAGGAGTTTGACCCTGAGGACGCCGCCAACAGCACCCTGTACATCTACATCCCGATCAAACCCAAGTAGGACGCGCCAACGGCGGTCACCATCACGGGCCAGGAGTCCAGAGAACTCCTGGCCCGTTCTGTTTGACTTGTGAGGCCCGTTGACATTCCGCCAATATCGTTTACAATGAAGCACCACTGTACGTGACACGCCGACGGCCTCTGGGCCGTCTTTGTTTGCCTGAAAAAGAGTATTTTGCGGGAGGAAAGAAGCAATGAAAGAGTACACAACGCAACAGCTGAGAAACATCGCCCTGATCGGCCATGGCAGCTCGGGCAAGACCACCCTGACAGAAACGCTGCTTTTCCTGAGCGGTGCGACCAGCCGGCGCGGGAAGGTAGAAGACGGCACGACGGTCATGGATTTTGACGAAGAAGAAATCCGGCGCCACATTTCTATCAGCACCGGCCTGGCCCCCGTGGAGTGGAAAGGGGCCAAGCTGAACCTCTTGGATACCCCTGGTTATATGGATTACGTGGCCGAGGTCAAGGGCGCGCTGCGCGTGACCGACCTGGCAATGTTGGTGTTGGATGCGGCCGCCGGCGTGGAGGTCGGCACTGAACTGACCTGGGGATACGCCCAGGAAGAGGAACTGCCCTGCCTGGTGCTGGTCAACAAGATGGACCGCGAAAATGCCAACTTTGAGCGCGCGTTACAATCGCTTGCCGAAGCCTTTGCCGGCGTCCGGTTCCTGCCGATCGTTCTGCCCATCGGGGCGCAAGCCGATTTCCAGGGCGTCGTAGACCTGTTGGAGAAGAAAGCCTACCTCGGACCCAAGGGCGATTCGGCCGCGGTCCCGGCCGCGCTGGCCGACAGCGTGGAGGAACGCTATACCCAGATGGTAGAAGCGGCCGCTGAGGGCGACGACGAACTGCTGATGAAATATCTGGAAGGCGAGGAATTGACCTCCGAAGAAATCGTCAGCGGGTTGCGGAAAGCCATCCTCAACCGCACCGTGGTCCCGGTGATCGCCGTCTCCGGCAACACGACCGTCGGCGCGCTGCACCTGCTGGACCTGCTGGTCACGTTAGCGCCCAATCCCGCCGAGCGCGGCCCGGTCAAGGCCGAGAGCGCGCAAGGGGAAGAAGAGCTGGAGGTCAGCGACCTCTCGCCGTTAGCGCTGCTGGTCTTCAAGACCGCGGCCGACCCCTACGTGGGTAAATTGACCTATTTCCGTGTCTGTAGCGGGGCTGCCGTTTCCGGTTCCACATCCATCTTCAACTCCCGCGCCGAGCAGGACGAGCGCCTGGGCCAGGTCTACGTCATGCGCGGCAAGGAACAGATCACCGTGGAAAGCCTCCATGCCGGCGACATCGGCGCAGTGGCGAAGTTGAACGTCACCCGCACCGGTGACACGCTCTGCGCCAGGGACCACCGTGTGACGCTGCGCGGGCCGAGCTTCCCGAAACCGATCTTCAGCGTGGCGGTCTCCCCCAAGACCAAGGCCGACTCGGCCAAACTGATGCCGACCCTGGCCCGCATTTGCGAAGAAGACCCCACGCTGCACGCCTTCCAGGACCCCACCACCCACGAAACGATCCTGGCTGGCATGGGCGACGCCCACGTAGATACAGTCGTGCGCCGGATGCAGGGGCGCTTTGGCGTCGGCGTAGAGGTGACGACGCCCCGCATCCCCTACCGGGAGACCATCACCACGACCAGCACCGCCCAGTACCGCCACAAGAAACAGACCGGCGGCGCCGGGCAATTCGCCGAAGTCCACATGCGCGTGGAGCCGTTGGAGCGCGATGCCGGCTTTGAGTACATCTGGGAAGTTTTCGGCGGCCGCATTTCGTCTTCGTTCATGCCCTCCATTGAAAAAGGGATCAAGAGCGTGCTGGAGACTGGCGTCATGGCGGGCTACCCCGTGGTGGACGTGCGTGTGGCAATCACCGACGGTAAGGAGCACCCGGTGGATTCCAAGGATATCGCTTTCCAGATCGCCGGCCGCGAAGGCTTCAAGCAGGCGTTCATGGGGGGCAAGCCGGTGCTGCTGGAGCCGATCTACCGTGTCACCATCCTCGTGCCTGACGACTTCACCGGCGCGGTAATGTCGGACCTGAACACGCGGCGGGCGCGCGTGGAAGGGATTGACCAGCAGGGCCGCAAGAGCGTTATCACCGCCACTGCGCCGCTGGCCGAAATGCAGCAGTACGCGATCAACCTGCGCGCGATCACCCAGGGGCGCGGCGTCTTCTCCATGGAACTCTCACACTACGACCAGGTGCCGGGTAACTTGGCGCAGCAGCTCGTGGAGCAGGCCAAGGCCTCCCGCGAACAGGAAGCCGAGTAGTAAAGAGCGTCGCTCAGTCCTTAGTCGCTTAGTGAGCAGGAGTTGTGACGCAAACCTGTAGTGACGCCTCAGGCGTCTCTTGGGGGCTAAGAGAGGTTGAAGCCACCACTGCGAATTCTATTTTTGCGTCAGTCCTGATAAAGTTGGTTGGCGGGCCGGAGCCGGGTGCTCCGGCCCGTTTGGTTTCCCGCTGATTTGGCGCGGCAAGGGATGGTGGTACAATAACCCTCACCAAATTCAATCCTGTGCTGGGTGATTCATCGTGAACACTCAAACCTGGGACTGGATACGGGCAGGAGGTCGGCCATGAGCCAACCGGATCCCTATCTATCACCGTTTGCCTGGCGGTACGGCTCGCCGGAGATGCGAGAACTCTGGAGTGAGACGACCACGCGCCGGCTCTGGCGGCGCATCTGGGTAGCGTTAGCGCGCGTCCAGTGCCGGTACGGCGAGGTGACGCCCGCGCAGCTGGCCGACCTGGAAGCGCACCGCGACGACGTGGACCTGGCGGCCTCGCTCGCCGTGGAGGCTGAACTGCGCCATGATCTGATGGCTGAGGTGCGGGTCTACGCGGCGCAATGCCCGGTGGGCGGTGGGATCATCCACCTGGGCGCGACCTCCATGGACGTGAAGGACAACGCGACCGCGCTCCAGGTGCGCGACGCGCTGGATTTGCTGTTGCGGCGGCTGGATACGCTGCTGTTGGCGTTCGCGGGACAGGTGGAGCGCTGGGCGGCGACGCCCTGCCTCGGCTTCACCCATTTGCAGCCGGCCGAGCCGACCACCATCGGGTATCGCCTGGCCGCCTACGCCCAGGATCTGCTGGCCGACCGCGCCGACCTGACCCGGCTGCGGGCGGAGTGGCGCGGCAAAGGGTTCAAGGGTGCGGTAGGGACCTCGGCCTCCTATGCGCTGCTGTTGGGCGAGCGTGCCACACCGGCGGAATTTGAGGCGGCGGTGATGGCCGAGCTGGGCCTGCCGGCCTGGGCCGTCGCCAACCAGACCTACCCCCGCCGGCAGGACTGGGCAGTATTGACGGCGCTGGCGGGCCTGGGCAGCACGCTCTACCGCTTCGCGCTGGACCTGCGAGTGCTGCAAAGCCCGCCTATCGGCGAGTGGTCGGAGCCGTTTGGGGCCCGGCAGGTCGGCTCCTCGGCAATGCCGTTCAAGCGCAACCCGATCCGCGCGGAGAACGTGGACAGCCTGGCCCGTTACCTGGCCCGTCTGCCCGACGTGGCGTGGGACAACGCCGCGCACTCACTCCTGGAACGGACGTTAGACGACTCGGCCAACCGGCGGGTCATCCTGCCGGAAGCGTTCCTGGTCGCCGACGAGATCGTGCGGGCGGTGGAGCAGCTGGTGAGCGGCCTGCAGGTCAACGAGGTGGCCGTGGCGCGGACGTTAGCGACCTACGGTCCCTTTGCCGGAATTGAGCCGCTGCTGCTGCGGCTGGTCCAGGCCGGGGCTGACCGGCAGGCCATGCACGAAGTGTTGCGCGAACTGGCGCTGCGCGCCTGGGCTGAGGTGGAGGCCGGGCGGCCGAATCCTCTTGTCGCGCTGTTGGTGGCGGACGAGCGGTTGCGGGCTTACCTGCCGCCGGAGGCCATCGGCGCGGCACTGTCGGCTGACGGGTACGTTGGCGATGCCCCGGAACGGGCACGGGCGCTGGCGGCGCAAATCCGTGAAGCCGTGGGAGTGGGCAGTAAATCAGTGAGCCGTTGAATAGTGAGCCGTTAAAGAGTAGATAGGAAACAATACCGGCAATACGCAATGTAATCAGCGAATTTAGGGAGGATCGCTACATGAGTGCAAATTTTGAGGCAGCAGCCATCATCCGGGAGAAGACAGAACAGGCAGTGAGGGCGCTCCAGGAACAGAAAGTAGACCTTTGGATTACCTTTGTGCGGGAGACCACCCACGTCAAAGACCCGATGATAGATCTGCTGGTCGGCTTTCACCTCACCTGGCCCTCAGCGCTGATGATCCACCGCAATGGGGAGCGGGTGGCCATCGTCGGGCGCTACGACGCACCCAACATGGAACGTCTGGGAGCCTATAGCCGCGTGGTGGGATACGATCAATCTATCCAGCCGCTCCTGTTGGAGGAGATCCAGCGCTGGAATCCGCGCAAGATTGCCATCAACTACTCCGAGAGTGACTCGGCGGCCGATGGGCTCTCCTACGGGATGTTCCGCCTGCTCTCGCGGATGCTGGCGGCGACGCCCTATGGCTCCCGCCTGATCTCCGCCGAGCAGCTGATCGCCGCGCTGCGCGGGCGCAAGACGCGCTCAGAGATCGCGCTGATTGAGGCGGCCGTGGTCTACACTGAGGATATGCTACAGGCAGTCACCCACCTGCTACGGCCGGGCACCAGTGACCTGGATATCGCCAACTTCCTGCACCAATCCATGGACGAGCAGGGCTTCGGCTCCTCCTGGGAGCGCGAGTATTGCCCGGTGGTGACGGTGGGGCCGGAATCAGCGGTCGGCCACGCGATGCCCAGCGGCCTCAAGATCAAACCCGGGCGGTTGGTGCAGATTGACTTCGGCATCTCCCGCCACGGCTTCGTCTCCGATTTGCAGCGGACCTGGTACATACCGGAGCGCGAGGGAGCCGGCGTGCCGGAGGAGGTCCAGCAGGCCTGGGAGGCGACGACGACCGCGCTGGAAGCGGGCCGTGCCGCCCTCAAGCCCGGCGTGCGCGGCTGGGAAGTGGACGCCGCTGCCCGGAGCACGCTCGTCGCAGCGGGCTACCCGGAGTACCTGCACGCCTTCGGCCACCACATCGGCCGCTCCGCCCACGACGGCGCGACTATCCTCGGCCCGCAATGGGAGCGCTACGGTGACGCGACTGACCGCGTCATTGAGCCGGGCAACGTCTTCGCCATTGAGCTGGGCGTTTCCGTGCCAGGGCGCGGCTACATCGGCCGCGAGGAAAACGTCGTCGTCACCGAACATGGGGCCGATTACCTGAGCCACCCGCAGCAAGAACTCTGGATCGCATGATTCTCATCCAGGCCGGGCGCCCCACCAGCGCCCGGCCTTTTTTTGAGAAGTGTGCCGGCCGTCCACGAGTGCTTTTACAAATGCACGAATGTCCACCAGACGCGGAAAATTCGTGTATTCGTGCCTAAATTCGTGGACGGCAAGCCGCCCAACCGGCTTAACTTAATGCCCCAGGGTGTTCTGGGGAGCGTAGTAATGTTTGCGCTGGTCACCCGGCGGTCAACCGCCGGGCTAGGTAGCAACGCCCCGTGAACGGGGCGGCAGAAGGCCGGTTTACCGGCCGTAGCTTGGTAGCCGGGTGATGATCGCCCGGTGCTACCGAATTTAATTTTTAAAGGCCATAAGGCTTTACTAAACCAAGCACTTTCGGTACTGGCGTCCCCCCGTCTCTGGTGGTCCGTGGTCTGTGGTCTTTCCCCTCTTGACATCTCACGCTTTTTCCAGTATACTTACAGCATAATTACATACACTATAAAATTATACAAGGTGAACGATGACCCTATCGCTGCGCGACATGAAGCACTCCCTCACCGAGCAGACCATCGTGGAAAAGGCGCTCGCGCTCTTCAAGGAGCACGGCTTTGACCAGGTCTCGGTCAAGCAGATCGCCAAGGCCGCGCTGGTCAGCGAGAAGACCGTCTTCAACTACTTCCCCTACAAAGAGCTGCTCGTCCTGGCCGGCTTCCAGCCGCAGATGAACGACCTGGTAGACACGCTCCAGCAGCAAGCGGACGAGCTGACCGAGCCGACCGGGGTGCTGCGCACCTTTAGCGCGCATCTGGCCGAGCTCTGCCTGGCCGACCCGACGCTCGGCGCGATCGTCATCGCCGAGATGTTGACCTTGGACCCGCAGCGGCTCGCGTTGGCAATGCGCTACCTCCCCGACCCCAACGGTCCGCTCCGCACCGTGATGACCTTAGCCCGCGCCCAGGGCAGCCTGCGCCCGGAAGTCAGCGTGGAATACGCCACTGAATTCTACCTCAGCAGCATCCTCAATGTGATCCGCACCGGCCTCGCCTCGGGGCACCCCGAAAAGGTCCGCCCCATGCTTGCCACCACCCTGGAGATCTTCCTGTACGGCGCATTCCGACCACCGGGATAGTCAGCAGAGCCGTGCCATCGTTGAACCCAGCCGTTGGGCGATGCCAAGCGTCGCTCTTCTCTTCCTGCGCGCCAGAAAATCAGGCGTCCGGTCAAGACGGCGAACTAAAGTTCGCATTTGCCACTGATGAATTGACTCGTTAACTGATCGCTAATCCACTCTTCTAAGGAGATGACCATGAAAGTTTTGTTAGTTTACCCGGAGTTTCCTGATACCTTCTGGAGCTTCAAACACGCGCTGAAGTTCATCCGCAAAAAGGCGGCGCTGCCGCCGCTGGGGCTGTTGACCGTCGCGGCGCTGCTGCCAACCGGCTGGGAGAAGCGGCTGGTAGACCTGAACGTCACCACGCTCAAGCCACAGGACCTGGCCTGGGCCGACATGGTCTTCGTCAGCGCGATGGTCGTGCAGCGTGAGTCGGCGCGCCAGGTGATCACCCGCTGCAAAGCGGCCGGCGTCCCGATTGTCGCCGGCGGGCCACTCTTCACCGGCGAATCCGAGCAATTCCCGGAGGTGGATCACTTCGTGCTGAACGAGGCGGAGTTGACGCTGCCGCCCTTCCTCACCGACCTGGCGTTAGGCCACCCACGGCGGTACTACACCACAGCGGAATTTCCCGACATCACTCACACGCCGCGTCCCCTTTGGGAGCTGCTCAACCTGAAAGTTTACGACTCCATGTGCCTGCAGCTCTCGCGCGGGTGTCCTTTCAACTGCGACTTTTGCAACGTGACGGCGCTGCTCGGCCACCGGCCCCGGCTCAAGACCGCCGCGCAAATCATTGAGGAGCTGGATGCACTCTACCGCCTGGGCTGGCGCAAACGGGTCTTCTTCGTGGACGACAACTTCATCGGCAACAAGAAGGCGCTCAAGGAGGAGATCCTGCCGGCGCTGATCGCCTGGCGCAAAGGCAAGACCGGGATGCTCTTCAGCACCGAGGTCTCTATCAACCTGGCCGACGACCCGGAACTGTTGGCGCTGATGGCCGCTGCCGGCTTTGACGCCGTCTTCATCGGCATTGAGACGCCCAACGACGCTAGCCTGGCCGAGTGCAGCAAATCGCAGAACCGGCGGCGCGACCTGATGGAGAGCGTCCGTACGATCCAGCGCGCGGGCCTGCAGGTGCAGGCAGGCTTCATCGTCGGCTTTGACAGCGATACGCCGTCGGTCTTCCAGCAGCAAATTGACTTTATCCAGAAAAGCGGTATCGTGACGGCCATGGTGGGGATGTTGCAGGCCCCCTACGGAACGCGGCTCTACGAGCGGATGAAGCGCGCCGGCCGCCTGACCGACGAAATGTCGGGCGACAACGCGGACGGCACCACCAACATCATCCCCCAGATGGGGTTGGAGACGCTCCGCCAGGGGTACAAGTGGCTCATGGAGACACTCTACTCGCCGCAGCACTACTACGAGCGCGTCCGGACTTTCCTGCAGTCGTACCAGCCGCCCAAAATCAAGGAGCGACTGGAATTCCAGTACATCCTCGCCTTCTTCCGCTCCATTTACCGGCTGGGCATTCGGGGGACAGAGCGGGTACAGTACTGGCGGTTGGTCTTCTGGACGCTCTTTCACCGGCCCAAGCTCTTTCCATTGGCGATCACGCTCGCCATTTACGGCTTTCATTTCCGGCAGGTCTGTGAGTTGCATGTGGGATAGATTAGGGAGTAAGGAGTAGGGGAGTAAGAGCAAGATCGCCGCGCTCTTCAGATCTCTGAATTCTTCCCCATACTCCTTACTCCATACTTCCGGCTTCATCTTGGAGGATTCTGTGAAAACCTTGCTCATCCTGCGCCACGCCAAATCCAGTTGGAAGGACGATTCGCTGCCCGACGAGGAGCGGCCGCTCAAGAAACGCGGGCGGCGGCAGGCCACGGCAATGGGCGAGCTCCTGGCCCGCGAGGGGCTGCTGCCCGACGGCGTCATCTGTTCCACCGCTGAACGCACCCGGCAGACGCTCCAACTTGTCGCTGAGGCCGCCGGCTACACCGGCGAGGTCCACTACACCCCGCAGCTCTACTACACCGACCTGGTAACTTACCTGACGGTGTTGCGCGGCCTCCCCAACCGCTACGACCGCGTCCTGCTCGTGGGGCACAACCCCGAAGTGGAGGAACTGGTCGCGCACCTGGTTGGCGACACCTACCCGATGCCGCCAGCCACACTCGCTTGGCTGGAGCTTCCCATCACGGCCTGGTCGGAATTGAATCCCGCCACCCGCGGCCGGCTGGTGGAGCGCTGGACACCGCCGGACGAGGCGGAATAGAGCCAGGACGTTTCACGTTTTTTGCTTTCCGTTGTATCATCACCTCAGTTTTACGGAGGTGATGAACCATGAATGCAGACGAACTCCGCGCCCGTTTGCAGGCGCTTGGCCCGCTCCCGGTGGGCCATTTCCCCACGCCCCTGGAGCCGTTGCCCCGTCTTTCCGCCGAGCTGGGCGGTCCCGAGCTCTGGGTCAAGCGTGACGACCAGACCGGGTTAGGGCTGGGCGGCAACAAAGTGCGCAAGTTGATCTTCCTGGCCGCCGAAGCGCTCCGCCAGGGCGCCGACACGCTGATCACCGTCGGCGCGCAGCAATCCAACCACGTGCGGCAGACGGCCGCCATCGCGGCGCAGCTGGGGCTGCACTGCGTCGCCGTGCTGCGCGGCACGGAACCTTCCCCTCCGCCCCAGGGCAACTACCTGCTGGATCGCCTCCTGGGCGCGGAGATCTGGTGGGCCGGCCATCGCCCCCTGCTTGCCGAATTGGAGGCCGCGGCCACCGACCAGTGGGAGCGCGGCCGGCATCCCTACGTCATCACCTACGGCGGCAGCAGCCCGGTGGGCGTCTGCGGCTACGTAGCCGCGTTTGCGGAGTTCACGCAGCAGGCGCAGGCCCGTGACCTGACCTTTGACGCGGTTGTCGTTGCCTCCAGCAGCGGCGGGACGCAGGCCGGACTGGTCACCGGCGCGCGGGCGCTGGGTTACGCCGGGCGCATCGTCGGCGTCAGCATTGACTGGCGGGCAGCCGACTTCCGCCCGGCGCTCGCGCAGCTGGCCAACGACGCATCGGCGCTGCTGGGCCTGGCGGAAACCCTCGTGCCCGACGACTTCACCGTCGCCGATGGCTACTTGGGTGGCGGTTATGGCGTCGTCGGCGACCTGGAGCGTGAGGCAATCGCGTTAGCAGCCCGGACCGAGGGGCTGTTCCTGGACCCGGTCTACACCGGGCGGGCCTTCGGCGGGCTGGTAGATCTGATTCACCGAGGCGAATTCCATGCCGGACAGCGGGTACTCTTCTGGCACACCGGCGGCACACCGGCGCTCTTCGCTTATGCCGGAGATCTCCTCTGACCCCATGAAACGTGTGCTCTGGCTTTTCATCGGCCTGGCCGTTGGGATCGGGGTGGGCGTGGCGCTCGGGTGGGGAGTGTGGCCCGTGACCTACACTAATACCGAGCCGGCAGTCCTCCGCGCCGACTACCGCGACGAGTACATCCGGCTGGTGGCACTCTCCTACGTCGCGGAGGGCGACCTGGAGCAGGCGCGCGCGCGCCTGGCCCGCTTAGACGCCGCCAATCCGACCGCGCCGCTGATAGAGCTGACCGAGCGGCTGATTGCCCAACAGCCGGAGGCGCGCACCCTGATCACCCCCCTGGCCCGCTTAGCGCGTGACCTGGTGGTGGATACGCCAGCCATGCGGCCTTATCTCCAGGGGACGACGCCATGAGGCGCGGCTGGCTCCTGCTGATCGGTCTGGTGCTGGGGCTGGCGGGCGGGCTGGTCTACACCTGGGTCATCAACCCGGTGGAATACGTGGACACCGTCCCCTGGTTGATGCGCGCTGACTATCGCGCCGAGTGGATCCGCATGACGGCGCTGGCCTACGGCGCTGAAGGGAACCTGGAGCGCACCCGGCTGCGGCTGCAAGAGCTACCGGAAGCCGAGATTCAGGCAGAACTGGCCCGCACACTGGATAGTGCTGTGACGAGTGGGCGTTCAGTCACGGTGTTACGGCGGCTGGCGACATTGGCGCAGGCGTATGGGGTGGATACCAAAGCCGTGCGCGTCTACACGGGGCAAGTGGAACCCACGCCCATGCCGGCGCCGACCACATCCGCCCCCACGCCCACCCGCACGCCGCCGTTCGTCACCCCTACCTCTACGCTCCCACCGTTGCCGACGACGACGGCCACGCCTTTGCCTCCCCTGGCTACTACGCCCTACAGTTTGGTCACGGCCACCCGGAGTTGCCTGCCCCAACCGGTGATCGCCGTCTCCGTGACTGCACAGCTCACCGCCACGGCAGGCCGCCGCCAGGTGACCCAAACCGTGGGGGTGCCAGGGCTGGAGCTCTGGCTGCTCTCTTCCACCGGGGCCGATCGGGCCATCACCGGGCTGCGCCCGGCGATAGGCCTGGGCTACGCCGATTTCACGGTCACGCCGGGGGAGCGCTACAACCTGCACGTTGGGGCACCCACCGGTGCGCCGGTGGCCGTCGTCGCCATAGAACGCTGCCTGCCGGAAGATGGCGGGGAGGGATGGAGCTCCTGGCTGTTGACGCTCCGGCAGCTGGAGCAACGACCATGAGACCGGGGGGAAGTCATGATCGCTGAATCGCGGGCCTGGGGCGCAGTGGAAACCCCGGCGGAGATGCGCCGGATGGTGCCTGGGCTACTGATGAAAATGTGAGCCGTGAGCGGTGAGCAGGGAACAGGAACTGCTACCGGCTGCTCTCTGCTCACTCCTTAACTGGTTTCTATTTTCAGAGAAGGAGGTCACATGGTCAAGCCATGCCTTTGGATAGGACTGGTGGTGATTTTGCTGGTCGGTTGCAGCGCGTCTGGCACCCCCACCCCTGCGCCCACGGCTTTACCGTCGCCCACAGCTACTGCTGTGCAACCCAAAACGGTCGTACTCACCATGGGGTCATGGCGCACGGATGATGTGGAGCAGATGAACCGCATCCTGGCCCGCTTCCATGAGCTCCACCCTGATATTCTGGTGAATTATCAGGCCACGCAGCCTCAGGATTACGACCGGGTTTTGCAAGCGCAATTAGAGAATGGGACGGCACCGGATATCTTCTACCTCCGCTCTTACAGCGTCTCACGCCGCCTTTACGAAGCCGGTTATCTGGCGCCGCTTGCGGATCTGCCCGGGCTGAAGGAGAATTTTGCGCCGGAAATGCTGGCGCCCTGGAGCACGGATGATGGCACCCCCTACGGGGTACCTTTTATCGCCACCTCCCACGGCATCTATTACAACGCCGAGGTGTTCAAAACGTTAGGATTATCCCTGCCGCAAACGTGGCCAGAGCTGCTGGAGACGGCCCGGGTCCTCCAGGAAAACGGCTATATCCCCTTTGCCAACGCCAGCGGTGATAGCTGGACCATGGCGGAGCTGGTGTTCATGAACCTGGCCCCGAATTTCGTCGGCGGGCGGGAAGGGCGGCAGGCCTATCTGCGCGGCGAACGTTGTTTCAATGATGAACACATCGTGGCCCTCTATCAGGCCATTCAAGCCTTAGCGGCCTATCTTCCCCCCAATCAGGATGCCCTGACGTATTACGATAGCTTGCAGCTCTTCCTGCAAGGCAAAGCGGTCATGTGGTTGGGCGGCTCGTGGGATATTCCCTACTTTGAGCAACAAAATCCCCCCTTCGCCTGGAGTGTGATGGCCGTACCGCCGCCGGCAGGGCAACCGGCTTACATCACGTTCCACCTGGACGCGGGCATGGGCTTGAATGCAACGTCTCCCAATCAAGAGGCAGCGCGTGTTTTCCTGGCATGGATGACCACGCCGGAATTTGGCGCGCTGCTGGGGAACGAACTGCCCGGCTTCTTCCCCATGCACACGACCCCCATTACCCTGGATAACACCATTGCCAATACCTTCCTGTCCCTGAATCAGGGCCGGGGGACGGATGTCCGTTTTGTGTGGGAAAAGCTGAGAGACGGCAACCTCAAGGGCTACGAGTTGGTGGAAACCGGTACCGTGGGGGTGGTCAACGGCACTTTGACCCCCCAACAGGCAGCGGATAGGTTGCAGAACGACCTGGCGCAAGATGGATTTGAACCGGCCCAAAAGTGTAAGCCCTGAGCGAGAGTCGCATTTCACATAACATGGAAGAAAGAGCGCAAATCTTCAAACACGGATGGCGTTCGGTCGGCACCCGCATCCTGCTCGGTTATTTGCTGGTGATCGGTTTGATCGGCAGCATCAGTGTTATGGCCCTGGCCGGGCTCTACCAGATTAACGCTTCGTTTGATGTCCTGGCTTCCAATACGGTGCAAGATCAGGCCCTGGTGCAGGCCATCTCCGAGCAAACCCTGAATATGCGCTATTTCGCCCATCGCTATATTTATATACAGGCGCAGCAGGATAAAACGAATTTTGAAGCAGCCCAGAAAGAACTGCGGCGATTGCTGGCCACGGCCTGGACTCAGGCCCAAACAGAGGAGCGTCAGAACCGGCTGCGACAAATCTCCGAGGCCGAAACCCGTTACGCAGTGACGTTTGATTCCATCTCAACGCTCATTTACGAGCGAGAGTCTTTGCGTTCCAATGTGTTGGAGGTGCAAGGATTGCGCCTTGAAACAGCCTTCACTGCCCTGCGCGTCGGGTTGCTTACCAACAGCAACCCGGCTCTTTTCCTTTACTTCAACAACGCCCAATACAGTTTTCAGGCCATGCGCCTGTATGTGAGCCGCTATTTGCTCTTGGGCAATGAGGGGGATATGACCCTGGCTCTGGCCGCTTATCAGAGTGTCTTGACCGCTTTACATAAATTGGAAAGCGAGTGGCCTGCGCATGGCCTGGAACGTGAATTTGAGCGAGCTTTCACCGCCCTGGCGACTTACCACGAAGGAGCACTGGAAATCCAGCAAAATTACCAGGCGCTCAACCAACTCATGACCGAGCTGGATACCATAGAGCTGGAAATTACCAATGTGGCACTGACCATCCAGGAACAGGCCCTGGATGCTCTGGAAAAACAAAGTGAGTCGACGCGCATCCTGGTCCGCTCCACCCGTAGTTCCATCTGGTCCGGCGTTTTAATTTCTGTGGTGTTGGCTCTTTTCATTTCCTTTTCCCTGACCCGCAGCATCACGGCGCCACTGGCCCGGATTGGCAAACAAGCCCATCAGGTGGCCGAAGTAGATTTGCAAGCCCTCACCGCACAATTAGATTCGCTTTCCAAAGGGGATTTGCGCTTAAATCTCCACTTCACGGCGGAATCGCTGCCCATTGAAGGCGAAGATGAGATCTGGCTCATGGCCCGTGCCTTCAACTCCATCATTGCCAGCCTGCACCAGGCGGAAAGCGCTTTTGGGATGATGGCGCAGTATTTGAACACCATGGCCGCCACTGCCCATCAGGTAGCGCAAAGGCAATTGGATGTAGAAGTGCCTGTTTACTCGGAACAAGATACCCTGGGACTGGCTTTACACCAAATGCTCATCAACTTGCGCGCCGCCTACGCCGAAATTGCCCAGCACATCGCCCGGCTGGAGGCCCTGTATGATATCAATCTGGTGATCACGACCACCCGCGATCTGGAACGGGTGATGGAAACGATGGTGGGAAAAGCGGTCTCGCTGTTAGCCGCCCAGGGCTGTGGTGTTATTTTTCAAGAAGGACACCAGGTATTACATTTTGCCAAAGGTGACCTCCAGCTCCCGGCAGAGGCGGTGCCGGCGCAGCTGAGTTGGATGGGCGAGTTGAGTAAGCCCTATGGAGGCGACGACCTGGCGCAAATCGTCCCTTCTTTAAGGGACTTTTTGCCGGCGGAAGTTCAGCTGTATTACGCCTGGCCTTTGCTGGTCGGTGGTCAATGTCGTGGCCTGATGTATCTTTTCCCCGCCGGACCCAAACCTTTAGAGCAAGTCTGTAAAGATTTCATGGCTAACCTGGTTGAACAGCTGCGGATTGCCGTGGAATACATTGAACTGGTGAAGCTCCTGGAACAGCGCGTGGCGGAACGTACGGCGGAGTTAGAGGCCCAAAAAGAGGAAGTCAAACGCTTTGCCTACATCGTGTCCCATGATTTACGGGCTCCGCTGGTCAACTTGAAAGGCTTTGCTTCAGAGTTGCGTTCCGGGATGCGCGAATTCAGAACGTTGCTCAATCAGGCCGCTACGCAAATAGACCCTGATCTCCACCAGCAAATCCAAACCCTGATGGATGAGGATGTCAACGAGGCACTGGAGTTTATTGAGACCTCGGTGAACCGCATGGATCGTTTCATCAACGCTCTGTTGAAACTCTCGCGGCTGGGGCGTCAAGAGTTGAACCTTGAAGCGGTAGATATGAATCTGGTGGTTCGCGCCGCGTTAGAGTCACTCTCCCATCAGTTGAAAGAGCGCGAAGTCACAGTAGAGGTTGGCCCCTTGCCGGTGATTCAAGCCGACCGCACGGCCATGGAACAAGTTATCGGCAACCTGCTGGATAATGCCGTCAAATATTTGCGGCGTGACCGTCCCGGTTATATCCGCATCCTGGCGGAAGAAGAACCGGATCGCTTCGTTTTCCACGTGCAAGACAACGGACGCGGCATTGCCGAAAAGGATATGGATAAAGTATTCATGCCTTTCCGCCGGCTTGGGGTGCAAGACACCCAGGGCGAGGGGATGGGCCTACCCTACGTTCAGGTGCTGGTAAGACGGCACGCCGGAGAGATTACCTGCCAGTCGGTATTGGGCGAAGGTACTACCTTTAGTTTTTACATCAGCAAATCATTAGGTAAATGAAAGGCACTGAGAGCATGGCAACAAAGCATGAAGTCAGCATCTTGTTGGTTGAGGACGATCCCGGTCATGCGCGATTAATTGAGAAAAACCTGCGGCGTTCAAAAATCAACAACCCTCTGATCATCATCGACGATGGAGCGGAAGCCCTGGATTATTTACTCTGCCAGGGGGACTATGCAGGACAAACCCGGCCTTCCCCCTTGCTGGTGTTGCTGGACCTCAATTTGCCGGGCATGGATGGGTATCAGGTCCTGGAGCAAATGAAAAATAATCCTGAAACCCGCCGCATCCCGGTCATCATCTTGACGACCACCGACGACTACCGTGAAGTAGAACGCTGTTATCAGCTTGGTTGTAATGTGTACATCACCAAGCCGGTTGATTATGAGCAATTTGCCGATGCTATTAGCAAATTAGGACTTTTCTTAACCATTGTCACGATCCCGGATGGAGATTGATAAAAGTGAATGCAGGTGAGGACAAACCCATTCGCGTTTTGGTCATGGAGGATGACCCCGGCATCGCGCGCCTGGTCCAGAAACGCCTGCGGCGGGCCGGTTTTGAGGTCACGCTGGCTTCCAATGGAGAAGAGGGGCTGGCTTTATACGACCCCGAACAGTTTGACATCATCACCGTGGATCAAAACATGCCCCTCTGTGATGGGCTGGAAGCAATCCACCGTTTGGCAACGCGCGGGCCGTTACCACCGATTATCATGGTCACCGGCACCGGCAGCGAGGCTATCGCGGTGGAGGCGATGAAAATAGGAGCGCGGGATTACATCGTTAAGGATGTAGACAATGGCTACCTGGAACTTCTACCAACCGTTATCACTCAGGTCTTAGAACAACATCGCATTGAACAGGAAAAACGCCAGGCCGACGAACTGCTCCGGCGTTATGCCGCCGAGCTTGAACATCGCAATCGGGAATTGGATGCTTTTGCCCACACGGTTGCCCATGATTTGCGCAATCCTATTTCAATCATTTTAGGTTTCTCAGAACTCTTACTGGAGGATGAGGTCATTCGTTCCCACCCGCTGGCTTTGGAATCGCTCACCATGATCGCCCGTAAAGCCCAGCACATGACCAATATCATTGATGCACTTTTGCTTCTGGCTTCGGTGAGGCAGGAAGAGGTGTATCCAGAGCCGCTGGATATGGAAAAAATTGTCAAAGAAGTGCTGGCTCAGTTAACCCCCACTCTTGAGAAAGCACAAGCCGAAATTCTTTGCGCGACCAGTTGGCCCCCTTCCTCAGGCTACGCTCCCTGGATAGCGGAAGTATGGACCAATTACATCATCAATGCGATCAAGTATGGGGGAAATCCACCCCGTATTGAACTGGGGGGCGAAACGTTGCCTGATGGACGGGCCCGTTTCTGGGTGCGCGATAACGGCGCTGGTATCCCGCCTGAGAAATTAGCAAGACTTTTCACCCCTTTCACACGCCTGAATCGCCAGAAAGAGGGCCACGGGTTGGGGCTTTCCATCGTGCGGCGCATCATGGAGCGTCTGAACGGCGAAACCTTCGTTGAAAGTGAGGTAGGCACGGGCAGCACTTTTGGGTTCATCTTGCCGGGCGCTTAAAACCAGCAAGACAGCACTTTTTCATTTCGTGTACTCGTGTCCCAATTCGTGGACGGCGGTCTCCGGCCAAGCAGTTACCGTGATTTCTGTGTAACCGGCAGGGGAGTAAATGCCGTTGCGGTCCAGGGCCGGCTTCCATTGCTTAGCCGTCACTATAGAGTATAATAAAAACAGCAGCCCGGAAGCATGAATATCCGGCTGGCTGACATCCATTTCTTCAAGTCGGGGTTCAGGTCAAGGAGGGGAAGATGCGCAAGTTAGTCTCATTTCTGGCAGGATTGGCGGCCGGGTTGGTGACCGGAGGCGTGCTGGCCCTGTTATTTGCCCCCACATCCGGTAAGAGTTTGCAAGAGCAGATCCAGGCCGGGGTGAAGCGGATTGTGGACGAAGGCAAAGCCGCCGCTGAAGCGCGCCGCCTGGAGCTGGAGGGGCAACTGGAGGCCTTCAAGCAGGGTCGCCCCATCACGTTAGGGACTCCCAAAACCGAATAACCACGGCGGTTGTGATCCAGACTCCGGCTTAGACCGGACAGGTTGTCAAGCAAAAAGAGGGCTGGAGACCAGCCCTCTTTTTGCTTGAGCCAGAATGGCCCTTTAATGCTGGACCGCGGCAGTCACCAGTGCTTCAAACAGCGGCACCATCTCGTCACTGAGCTTCACCATGACCTCGGGATGCCACTGCACGCTAATGAAAAAGGGGTAACCGGGCAACTCTACGGCTTCCACCACGCCATCCGGCGCATGTCCCACGATGCGCAGCCCTTCACCGGCTTCTTGCACGGCCTGGTGATGGGCGCTGTTCACCTGCAAGGTGGTGCCCCCCAACAGCGCCGCGAGCTGACTATCCGGCTCCAACGTCACCGGGTGAACCAGGGTCGTCAGAGAGCGTGCCGGCGAATAAGCATGGTCCAATGAACCGGGGACCTGGACCGCCAAATCCTGATAGAGTGTGCCACCCAGCGCCACGTTGAGCACCTGATGCCCCCGGCAGATGCCTAAAACCGGCAGTTGCTGTTGCAGGGCGAGCCGGGCCAGCCCCAGTTCGGCATCGTCACGTTCTTCGTCTACGCCACCCAGCCAGGCCTCCGGCGCCTGCCCATAATGCGTTGGCATGATGTCTTCGCCGCCGGAGAAGAGCAGCCCGTCCAGTCGATTCAGGAGCGTGGCCCAATCATCGGCCTGGACCACAGGGGGCAGGATAACCGGCGTGCCACCCACTTTGTGGATGGCACGAATGTAGGTCTCACCCACCGCGATCAGCGGGCTGTTATGCAGGCGGGCGGAGTTGTCCTTCCGTCCGCTAATCCCAATCAGCGGTCGCCGCATAGAGAATTAGCGCGAGGTGGAGTGCATTTCCCGCAGGCGTGCCGCCTTGCCCCGCAGCTGGCGGAGGTAGTAGAGCTGAGCCCGGCGGACCTTGGCGTGGCGCACCACTTCCACCTTTTCAATGCGGGGGGAGTGGAGCAGGAAAGTCCGTTCCACGCCGATCCCGTGGGCAGCAATCCGCCGCACGGTGAAATTGGCGTTGGCGCCGCCCCGGCGCAGGCGGATCACGGTGCCGTTGAAGACCTGGATGCGTTCCTTGTCCCCTTCCACAATGCGGACGTGTACCTGTACGGTATCGCCCGGTTGCAGAGCCGGGATTTTCGGATTGGGCTGCAGCTGGCGTTCTAAGGATTCAACCAGATTCATGCTACTTTAACTCCTCACAAATTTGCCGCTGTTCCGCAGCGGCAACACGCCATTATAACATACTCTGGCCGGCGGGCAAGTCAGCCGGCGCGCTGCGGTGGGATGAAAATGTGAGCAGTGAGCGGTGAGCAGGGAACAGGAACTTTTACTTACTGCTCTCTGCTCACTACTTAACTGATCTAATTTCAATCAAAGCAGGAGCTCCACCGTCTCAAACGGCGCCAGGCCAGCCCGTCCCATCCGCCGGCGGGGATCTATCTCGGCAAAGGCGTAACTCTCCCCATCAGCGCGCAGCTCCTCAGGCAGGCGGGGCAGGCCGTGGACAGCCAGCTCCACATGTTCATAGGGGGGTGTGTATGCACCGGTGCGCTCCCAGGTTACCGTCAACCGGTCGCCGGCACGGCGCATCACGAAACGGTTGAGCCGATACTCGCCCTGCTCATAGCCGAAACCCTCGCCGGCGTCCTCGTACAGCCACGATTCGGCCTGCCCGTCGCACGGCAGCGGGTAGAGATGCAGTCGCAAGAACTGCGTCGGGCGCTGTTCCACGCTGGGACCGATCTCGCCCAGCGGCAGGACCGTCCCGGCCCGGACGAAAAGGGGCAGCGTTTCCAGAGGCGCGAAGACCTGATGGGGGCAACAAGTGCCCTCCGAACGTACCAGCGCGTTGGTCCAGAAGTCGTACCAGGAGCCATTGGGCAGCGTGACCGCGCGCCCGGTCGCGCCCGGCTCCAGCACCGGCGCAACCAGCAGTGCGTCGCCGCAGAGAAAGGCGTCGTCCACGTCCCAAAGATGGCGCTGTTCCGGCGCGTCCCACCAGAGCGGGCGGACCAGTGGCCAGCCGCGCGCCGTCATCTGCCAGACGGCGGTGTAGAGGTAGGGCAACAGCTCGTAGCGCAACTCAATGAAACGGCGCACGATGGTCAGGTACGGCTCGCCGTAGCTCCAGGGTTCCTGGTCGGGCGAGTTGATCTCGGTGTGGGCGCGGAAAAAGGGCATGAAGGCGCTCATTTGAATCCAGCGGGTGAAGAGCTCGCCGTCACACGTCCCAATGAAACCACCGGTGTCCGATCCGGTGAAGGCCAGCCCGGAAAGCCCCAGCCCCAGCACCAGCGGGATCGTCAGCCGGTACGATTCCCACGTGCTCTGATTATCGGCGGTCCAGGAGGTGGCGTAGCGCTGCACACCGGCCCAGCCGGCGCGGGTGATGACCACGGGGCGCTGTTCCGGCTTGAGGCGCAGCAGCCCCTCCGTGGAGGCGCGCACCATCTGCATCCCGTAGAGGTTGTGCGCTTCGCGGTGGTCGCCGCCGCGCCCGTCCAGACTATGGCGAACGACACCGGGCATTGTTACCTCGGTCTTGTCTTTGGCGGACGAGAAAACGGACGGTTCGTTCATGTCGTTCCAGAAGCCGGCGACGCCAGCAGACAGCAGGGACTGGTATTGCTCACCCCACCAGGCCCGCGCAGCCGGAGCCGTGAAGTCGGGGAAGGCGCACTCGCCAGGCCAGACCGGCCCGATGAATGGTTTACCGTCCGGCAATTTGCAGAAGGCGTCGGCGGCCAATCCGCTCTGGTAGACCGGGTACGCCGCGTCCTGTTTGATGCCGGGATCAATGATCGTGACCAGCTTGATCCCCTGCGCGCGCAGATCGGCGGCCAGCTGCGCCGGGTCGGGAAAACGTTCACGGTCCCAGGTGAAGCAGCGATAGCCGTCCATGTAGTGAATGTCCAGGTGGATGGCATCGCAGGGCACGTCGTGCTCGCGGAAATCCTGGGCCAGCTGGCGGACGCGCGCCTCAGGGTAGTACGACCAGCGCGATTGCTGGTAGCCCAGCAACCAGAGCGGCGGCAACCGGTGCCGCCCGGTCAGCTCGGTGTAACGCTCCAACAGGTGCGGCACCGGCCCGGCGATCACGTAGTAGCGCAGCAGCCCACCCTGGAAGGTGTGGTCCGCCACATCCGGGTTGGCGGCGCCCAGGTCCAGCTCGGCGCGGTAGGGGTTTTCGTAGAAGACCAGATAGGTCAAGGGAGCTCCACCACTTTCAGCAGCCCCTTCCGCAGCGGGCGCGCCCTCGCCGGGGATCAAGCCGACATAGACCGGGATATTAAGGTTGATCGGCTCATCGCCGGGCGCATAACCAGCCGGATCGGTGTTCCAAAGCGTGTGGCGGCGACCCCGGCGATTCCAGGCAGTCGCCTTCTCTCCCAATCCGAAGAGTCGCTCGTCAGCCGCGAGGGCAGTGCTGTGGCGCACACCCCCCTCCACCGCAAATGCAACCTGCCGGTCGCGCCGCAGGGGCTGTCCCGCCGGATCACACAGCGTCAACCTCGCCGTTGGGGTGTCCACGTTCACCACAAGCGCTGCCGTTTGGAGCTGGACAGCATTTTCCCCGGTGGTGACGGTGACCGCCACCGGCTCCCACTCTGTCTCCGGCCTGGCGATAGCATAGGGCAGTGGGAGAGGCGGTGCGTCGTTCAGGGGAGTGTAAGTGATCCGTACCAGGTCGGGCGCGAGGAAGGTGAGCTCCAGCGTGGCCCTTTCAGCTTGCAGGAGTGCGCCGCGTGCGGTGGGCGTGACCTGGTGCACCGGGCCGGGCTCCTGCCAGGTGCGGGCCGGCGTCGGCGGCCGCCCCCAGCGGGCCTCCGCCCGCGTCCGGCGGTAGGTATAGACGAGGGCATCGTAGAGCACCCGGGGCTTGAGCCCGCGCAGGGCAGTCTGGATGCGTTGGAAGATGGACATGGCTGGTTACCTCCTCTGAAATCTAGAAACCAGTTAAGGAGTGAGCAGAGAGCAGCCGATAGCCGTTCCTGTTTCCTGCTCACCACTCACTGCTCACATTGCTGATCCCAATCTCCTGGCTTAACGATACATCTTGGGCAGGCGCTTTTTCCACGCCGTCGGGAGGATCTTGTCCAGGGCATCGTCGGCGGTGACAATGCCGTGCAAGTGTCCCTCGTCATCTACAACCGGCACGGCCAGCAGATTGTACTTGGCAACGACCTGCGCCACTTCATCCTGGCGGTCGGTCAGGGCGACGCTGACGACCCGTTGATGCATGAACTCCACGACGGGCGTTGAGGGTTGTGCCAGAATCAGGTCGCTCAACGAGAAAACGCCAACCAGCCGGTTTTCGGCGTCGGTCACGTAAACGTAAAAGATCGTCTCGGCCTCGTGCGCGGTGGCGCGCAAGTGGGCGATTGCCTGTTCCGCTGTCAAATCGGGGGGAATAGTGACATACTCCGTGGTCATGATACCGCCAGCGGAATCTTCCGGGTAGGCCAGCAACTTGCGGATGTCCTCGGCCTCGTCGTCCTCCATCAGTTCCAGCAACTCGGCACTGCGCTCGTCGGGGAGCTCGGCCAACAGGTCGGCGGCCTCGTCAGGGGCCATTTCCTCCAGGATGTCGGCCACCTGTTCGTCGGGCAACCCCTGCACCAGGCTGGCCTGGAAGTCTGGCTCCACCTCTTCCAGCGCGTCGGCCACCATTTCCACGTCCAGGGATTGGAGCAGGCGACTGCCCTCGGCGCGGCTGAGGTCGCTCAAGATCTCCGCAATGTCGGCCGGGTGCAGCTCGCCGACCTTGTGGCCCGGCACTTTGAGCCGCAGCGGCTGATTTTCAGAGAGCAATTCCACGTCGTCCCAGGAGATGATACCTAACGGCATGGCAACTTTGAAGCGTCCCCCCAGTTTCTGGATAGTGCGGGCCAACCCCAAGCGCCGCAACAACCCCCAGCCTCCAATATCCACGTTGGCCACATAATAGCGGTCGTTGACCCGCACCAGTTCCAGGTCATTGACCCGCACGACACGGACCCCATCGGTATCTATGATTTGCTTGTCCAGTACGTCACGCGCCAGGTAGAGATCCTGTTCACCTGGCTGATAGGGAGGGATGTCGTGCAACCGGTGGCGCAGCGGGATCGCCGGGGCAAAGAGGGTGAGCACTTCGCCAATGGGGAGGACCAGCGTCCCCTCGCGCCGGCGCACGACCAGCGCTACCACCTCCGGGTGCGCCACTTCACCCCGACGAATGGCGACCAGATCGGTCAATTTGCCGATGGTTTCACCATCAGAGTCGGCGACTGGTTTGTAGTTCAACTCGCTCAGGTAGGGCATGGCTTTACCTCCTGTAGCAGGATGGGTGAAAGCCCCGTGTGGAGTGGGGCCTGACCCTGGGCAATGGGATTGCCAGATGGCAGGCATTGTAGCACGGTTAGAGGCGGCGTCAAATGCGCGCTATGAGGACAGGAACTGACCTACCGACTGTCCATCACCCCTCACCGACCACGCGGCGGGCGCATGGTCGGTGAGGGGTGGTTCCGAAGGTTATGGGTTATCGTTAGCGCGTGCCTAACGTGACTTTGACCTCCAGCGAGTTGCCGGCGCGCAATATCGTCAATGTCCAGGAATCGCCCGGCCGGCTGTCTTGAAGCAGCGACCGCAGCTGGTCCATGTCGCTTACCGGTTCACCGTTGACGGCAGTGATCACATCACCGCCGATGAGCACCCGTTGGCCGTTGAGCGTGACCGGCTTGTAGCTCCCCCGGAGGCCGGCCTCATCCGCCGGACTGCCCTGTTGCACCTGCTCCAACAATATCCCGCGGGTGTTCTCCGGGAGTCCCGCGGCCTGCGCGAGCTCCGAAGTCAGAGCCAGACCGGCGACGCCGAGGTAGGCAGTCCCCCCCTGGGAACGTTGCTCAGGTTGAGAGACGGTTTCCGTAGTCGTCGGGCGGGCATCCAGTGTCAGCTCCACCGTCCGCTCCTTACCGTCGCGCAGGATCGTGAGCGTGGTCTTGTCACCCACCTGCTTGTAGCGGGCCAGGTAGGCCACGAGATCCTCAAACCGCTTGACCGGCTGACCGTCCATGGCAGTGATCACATCGCCGCCGACAAGCAATTCCTGTCCATCCACGGTGATCTGGCGGTCGCTGCCGCGCAGGCCGGCCTTGTCCGCCGGACCGTTGGGCGTGACTTCCACCACCAGCGCGCCATGTTGTTGCTCATCCAGGTTCATGGCCTGGGCCATCTCCAACGTCAGGGAGGTCCCGGTGATGCCCAGGCGGGGATGCTCAAATTTCCCATTCTTGATGAGCGTCGGGACGACATTCTTCACGATGTCGGACGGGATGGCGAAACCGATGCCGGCCGAAGAATTGACCGACGAGACAATCGCCGAGGTGACACCGATAACCTCGCCGCGTTCGTTGAGCAGGACGCCGCCAGAGTTGCCGGGATTGATAGAGGCGTCGGTCTGGATAATGTCGGGGATGGTGTAGCTTGTGGACGTGCTATCGCTGTCTGCCGACAAGGAGCGGCCAACTGCGCTGACGAAGCCAACCGTCATGGTCCCTTCCAGTGCGAAGGGGTTGCCGATGGCAATGGAGAGCTGTCCCACTTTAACCTGGGAGGAATCGGCCAGCGTCAACGGGCGCAAAAGATTGGCGGGCGCATCAACCTTGATCACGGCCAGATCGCTATCGGGGTCGCGCCCCACCACCTCACCAAGGACGGTCGTCCCGTCGAAGAAAGTGACACTGATTTTATCCGCGCCCTCTACGACGTGGTTGTTCGTGACAATGTGGCCCTCCGTATCCCAGACAAAGCCGGAGCCGTAACCGGTCTGATATTGCTCGGTAGGAGTTTGCTGCATGAAGAAACGTTGTAACTCCGGTGGCAGCTGCGTGTTAACCTCACTTTTCTCCACCACCCGGATGTTGACTACCGAGGGACCAACCTGCTCATAGATTGTCTCCAACGTTCCCTGGAGGGCTTCCACCACCCCCGACGATGGGATCTCCACCGGCGGCAGTGGCGTCGCCTGGGGGGATGTGGTGGCAAGCGGCGCCGGCAGCAGGTTGGTTCCCTGAGAAAGCAACGCCTGAGCGCTGCTACAACCCAACAACGTGACCATCAAGGTCACCCCCAACACAATGGTCAATGTCCGACGATTTGTCATACTTCTTCCTCCTTATAACTAACGGTCAACCAATAGCTGCACACGCTTAGACTATCGGATCCCTCTTTGCACTGCTATGCTGAGGATAGCACAAACGGGCAGCGGTGTCTTTAAGGGAACGTAAGGGGAAGCTTAAGGGAAGCTTAAGAGCTGGCCTGAAGTATCTGCGGGATCAAGGCGCTGGCAGCCGGTTGGTTGCACCAGAAGATCATGTTATACTTGGTATACGGGTGAAAATGACTACCGACAACTACTGACTTTGCTCAAGGAGGCAAACAACCTATGAAAATCCTGATCGCGGCTGACATGGAAGGGATCACCGGCGTCACCCACTGGGATCACGTGAACCCTGGTCATGCCGAATATGCCCGGTTCCGCAAGCTGATGACCGGCGACGTCAACGCGGCTATCCGCGGGGCATTTGCCGGTGGTGCGACAGAGGTGATCGTCACCGATGGCCACGCCTGGGGCCGCAACATTCTCATTGAGGAGTTGGATCCCCGCGCCCGGCTCAACACCGGCTCTTTCTCACCGCTCTCCATGATCCAGGGAATTGCGGAGGGAACGGATGGAGTTTTGTTCATCGGCTACCACGCCCGCATCGGGACTCCCCAGGCTATCTTAGACCACACCTGGTCCGATGAGCGCGTCGCTAACCTCTGGATCAACGGCCAGCTCTTCGGCGAGACGGAGTTGAACGCCGCCGTCTGCGGCCACTTCGGAGTGCCAGCATTGATGGTCTCCGGCGACCAGGCCGTTTGCGCTGAAGCGACCGAGTTTCTCGGCCCGGTGGAGACGGCTATTGTGAAGCTTGCCAGCGGGCGCATGGCCGCGGAATGCTGGCCGCCAGAGGTGACCTGGCCGAAGATCCAGGAAGCGGCCTGCCGCGCCGTCACCCGCCTGCGCGAGGGCACCGCACCGCAGCCGTTCCGCGTCGCGCCGCCGATCACGATGGCGATTGAATTCGTGCAGTCGGAGATGGCCGACAAAGCGGCGCTCCTGCCCGGTGCACAGCGAACCGCGCGCCGCCTGGAATACACCGCCGACGACATGGTAACGATTTACCGGGCCTTTCGGGCTGCCCAATCGTTAGCCAAATAACCGGGAGGCCCTATGCCCTTCATTCCCGTCAACGGTGCTGAGATTTACTATGAAGCCTTCGGCTCCGAACGGCCCGACCGCGCGCCGGTGGTATTGATCCACGGTTCCACCGGCACCGGCCACTCCAACTGGAGCCTGGTCGCGCCGCTGCTGGCCCGCGAGTACCGCGTCATCGTCCCCGACTGCCGGGGGCACGGGCAGAGCAGCAACCCCCACGGTTCCTACTCGTTCCAAGAGCTGGCCGCGGATACCGCCGGGCTGATCCGGGCGCTCGGCTATGCACGAGCGCACGTTATTGGCCACAGCAACGGTGGCAACGTCGCGCTGGTCACGCTACTGGAACATCCCGACGTGGTGCAGACCTGCATCCCGCAGGCTGCCAATGCCTACGTCAGCCCCGACCTGGTGGAAAAGGAACCGGCCATTTTTGACCCCGACCGGGTGGCCCGTGAGGATCCGGCCTGGATGGAAGAAATGATCGCGCTCCACGGTCCCACCCACGGTCCCGATTACTGGCGTGAGCTGCTGCGGCTGACCGTGCACGCCATCATCACCGAGCCGAATTACACGCCGGCTGACCTGGCGCAGGTACAGCGGCCCACCCTGGTCATCCAGGGCGCGAACGACCGGGTGAACGCCCCGGCTCGCCACGGGGAGTTTATTGCCGAACATATCCCCTACGCCGAGCTCTGGGTGCCGGCGGGAGTAGGGCACACCGTCCATGGCGAGCGGCTGCTGGAATGGGTGACGCGCGTGCTGGATTTCCTCGCCCGCCGCGGCGATGACGCCAACGAGACCCTTTACCGGCTACGACAGAGCCGGTACGCGGACGAGCGAGAGACGATTTTTGAGGTCAAGGCCCATCCCCCCACGGGAGACGCTGCCACGGCCGGACGCCAGACGGTGACCGGCATGGTCTTGACCGAGGAGCAGCGGCGGGCCGCACTGGCAGCCCTGCGGCCCGTGACCGGCCCGCTGGCAGAGACCGTGCAGGTCCTCCTGACCGAAACGACCCCGTGGGCCTTGGTCAACCGGGGGGTGACCGACCTGCGGCGCGAGCCGCGCACCCTGGCCGAGCGACTCACGCAAGCGTTGCTGGGCGAACCGGTCCGCATTTTGGAGGAACGGGGAGAGTGGGCGCGTGTGCGGCTGGAGCGCGACGGCTATCTGGGCTGGCTACAAACCGCAGCACTCCATCGCTGCCGGGCCAGCGACGCAGTCCTCTATGGGGAAGCCAGCGACGCCCTGGTCAGCGCCGAACTGGCGCCGTTTTACGAAGCGCCTTCTCCTACCGAGCCCCCCGCCGGGAAGCTGCCCTTTGGCGTCAGTGCCCCCGTCGTGGAACTCCGTGATGAATGGAGTGCCCTGGCCCTGCCCGATGGTCGTCTCCGCTGGGTGGCCACGGCCGACCTGTTGCCCCTGGCCGCCCGCCCCCAGCCCGATTCCGCCGGTATTGCCTTCACCCTGTCGCTGATCCGGCGCTTCGTCGGCGTCCCTTACCTGTGGGGTGGGCGGACCCCCTTCGGGTTTGATTGTTCCGGCCTGGCGCAGACATTCTGGGGCTTCCTGGGGATCCAACTCCCGCGCGACGCCGACCAGCAGTTCCGCGCCCTGCCGGTGGAGCAAGAACCGCCGCAGCCCGGCGATCTGCTCTACTTTGGCGACCCGGCCGATCACAGCACCCGTGCCGCCCACGTCACCCACGTTGCCATCGCGCTCGGCGGCGCCGAGTTCATCCACGCCAACGGCGCGGCCTGGGCCGTTTCGTATAACAGCCTGGATCCCGGCCGGCCTCACTACAGCGCCTGGCTTAAGGAGCATCTGTTGGGCGTGCGCCGCCCGACGCGATAAAAGCAGTCCTGGCGGCTCGGGTTGGCGGTTGCCGACAAACAAAAACCAAAGATTGCGAACTGAGGTTCGCGCTATCCTGCTGATTAAACAACTAAAAACCAATTGACCCTTTTTGAGGAGCCGACTATGCAACTATCCTGGGAACCTGTCACACTCAATCTACGCACCACCTTCCGCATTGCCCACGGAGCCAGCGATCAACGCCACAACGTCATCGTGCACCTGGACGAAGGGATCGGGGAGGCCGCCGCCGTCTCTTATCACGGCGAGACCCAGGCCGGGATCATGGCCTACTTGAGCAAATTACCCGCCCCGCTGGGTGACGATCCCTTTCAGATAGAGGAGACCCTCAACCGGTTGCCGCCCGGCTCGCAGGCTGCGCGCGCCGCCGTGGACATCGCGCTGCACGACCTCTGGGGCCGACGGTTAGGCCAGCCGCTCTACCGGCTCTTCGGCTTGAACCCGGAGCGCATCCCTCTCACGTCGTTTACCATCGCCATGGATGAGCCGGCAGCCATGGCCGAACGCGCCCGTAACTCCGGTTGGCCGATTCTCAAAATCAAACTGGGCAGCCCCAACGATGAGGCGATGGTAGCAGCCATCCGGGGGGCCACCTCCGCCCGGCTGCGGGTGGATGTCAACGGTGGCTGGAGCCGCGAACAGGCCGCCACGCTGATCCCGCGCCTGGTCAAGTATGGCCTGGAGCTGATAGAACAGCCGTTGCCCATCGGTGACCTGGAAGGACTGCGCTGGTTACGGGCTCAAAACTTCGGCGTTCCTCTCTTTGCCGATGAAAGCGTCAAAACGGCACGCGACGTGGCGCTCTACGCCGGCGCGGTGGATGGCGTCGTGATCAAGATCATGAAGAGCGGCGGCCTCCGTGAAGCCTGGCGCGCCATCCAGACCGCGCGGGCCTTAGGGATGCAAGTGATGCTCAGCTGCATGATAGAGACCTCGGTAGGAGTGACGGCGGCCGCCCATCTGGCTCCGCTGTGCGATTATGTGGACCTGGACGGTCCGCTGTTGATCGCCAACGATCCCTTCCAGGGCGTGAGTTACGAGGGGGCGCGGTTGCACCTGCCGGCCGGGCCGGGGTTGGGGGTCGTGCCACGGATCACCTCACCCACCTGACCGGCGAGGGTGTTTCAGGCAGAATACGCAAAGATAGAACCGGCCTGGCTCTGCCCCTAAAAAAGCGCTGCCGGATACTTTGGGCGTTGATTCTACCGCTCAGGTATGCTATACTTTGTTTATGAGGATCCCGCTGCGCTCCATAAAGTACAACCCAAAACGGGATTCCAGGGAGCCGCACGATGCCGGACACAATCGTGAAACCGATCACTGGGGGAGCAGGGACGGCCAAAGCAGTAGAGCCCGGCCGGCGCATTTCTTACGGGAAACTGATTGATTTTCTCAGTACCCGCACTGCCCTGACTGACCTGAAAACCATTTGCCTCCGGCTGCGAGACAAAAACATTTTGGTTAACTACGACGACCTGGAGGGGACAACCCACCGCGAAAAGATCAACGCGCTCATCATTTACCTGGAACGACACGCTTCACTCCAGATATTGGTTGACACCGGCCGCGAATCCTTGCCGGATTTAATGTGGGACAACGTCTACGAAGCCCAGCCCGAATATATTGTTAACCCCAACCCTGCACCCAGGATCCCGGCCTCCGGACAGGAAGTGCGCAACCCGGTCCGGCGGGCAGACCGTCCAACTCCGGCCATGGTCCAGGTCAGCCAGAACCTGCTGGAGACGTTGGAAATGCATCAACACTGCCTGAGCGCTTATGTGAAAAGCTACATGACGTTGCAGGAATATGCAGTCTGGAAGATCCGTGATAGCATTGAGGCCAGCCTGCAAAGTTCTACTGAATTACAAAAGTTCAACTTCAAATACTGGGGCGAGCTCCGTGACCGGCTGGGTAAAATCCAGCCGTTGAAACAAGATTTAGCGGCACTGGAACCGGCCTTCACTGAAGCGCTAACCCAGTTCAACCAGGTCCTCAAAATCGCTCAGGAGCAGGTCAAGACCATCTACAATCAACGGCTCACCGGTGAGCTCCTGATCAGCGCAGCTGTAGAACTGCGCGACACCGTGCAAACCCTATGGGAGGCATCGGAAAATCTCGCCGAGCTCTGCCGGGACAAAACCGAGGAGACCCTGGCCGAAATTGCCCGTTGCGTAGGAGCGCTGATGGCCAAAAAGCTGTCGGAAGGAGCTACCGGCCGTGGGATGGACGTGCGAACCAAGCTGCCGGCCGCCCCGTCCGGCCCCGGCAGTGAAGGCCGCGCCGAAAGGCCGGTGGTCAATCCCTCCACGGGGCGGCTATGAGGCTAAGGGACCCTCATCCTTAGAGAAACCTGAATCCCAAGTTATGAAAGGAGCATGAACCCATGGCAGAAGGTTGGCTGGCCGCACTGAAAGGTGAAATTGCCGGGGAAGCCATAGAGCCTCTGATGATACAAACCGCCGCCACGCTGGATGTTTTTATCAATACCAACCCTTCCGCATTACATTACCTGCTGGATATCCTGAAACAACGGCTGGGCGACAAAATTGACGGCCAGACCTGGCCCAAAGTGGACGCCAGCCTGGAACATTACCTGGGCCGCGACCTGGCATACTTTTTACTCTGGATGGTCCAGGACGAAAACGGCGACCGGGTGCAGCTCTTAGAGCGTCACGGCACCCCGCGGGTCATCAGTTTCATGCGTACCGTGCTGGGCCTCTACCGCCAGGAGCTCCATCGGGCCTTCATGGTCTGGAACGAGCTCCCTGACGACTGGAGTATGCTCCACCGCGAGGTCAGCTATGACCTCATTGCCCAACGCTACTTGCTCCAGATACGTTTGGAGAAGTTCAACGGCACAGAAGTCGTCATTGAAGGCTCCCCGGATTCCATGCTCAACTTGACCAAAGGGTTCATCATCGCGCTCCGTGCCGTAGATAATCCGGCCGTGTTTGGGCCAGATAACGTCCAAAGCTTCCTGGAAGAGTGCCAG
>CAYTGR010000041.1:0-1946 GCA_964437445.1 uncultured Anaerolineales bacterium
AAGGATGAAGGCGGAAGGATGAAATCTCCTTTGAAAAGAGCGTGAAAAGTTTGTAGTCAGGCGCTTTAGCGCCATCTTATTAGCCGCGCTGAAGCGCGGCACTACGAACAGAGGCCACCGGGCTTTCTTTCCGCCATCCGCCATTCGCTATTCGCCATTTGCCATTCACCTTCCGGGGTAAGCGGCGGGACCATCCAGCGCGACTCCTGATGATTGAGAAGATACCTCTTTTCTCTATAGCCGGTTGAGCCATGCTCTTGTTAGCGTGCGCGGCCCCAACGCTGGCGTTCTACTACGCCGTAACGCGGCGGGGGTAACTCCAGCCCCAGAATGCGCCGCGCGCGTGTGCTACCGATCTGCACTAACGTGTTGACCGTATCGCTACCGGCTGCCCCGGTGGTATCGGTGATGGAAACAGTGTTGGCAAGGATCGTGCCGCTGGGAACCGTGGTATCCACCAGCACGGTCAGCGTGACCAGGCCAGAGGCCACCGGTGTGAGCGTCCCCAAACTCCAGGTCACGGTAGTCATCACGCCGTTGCCCGTGATCGTACAGGCCGGCGTGCAGATAGGATCGGTAGTGCTGACCGGCAAGGTATCGGAGAGCGTCACGCCGGGCGCGACCTCGGTGCCGGTGACCGTGTAGGCGATGGTGTAGGTCAACAGGCCGCCCGGCTGGACCGTGGCCGGCGCAACGGCCTTGCGCACAACCAGCGCGTGGCTGCTGATCACCGTCGTCGTCACCTGCGCGCCAACGCTCAAGCCGCCGGTGTCGGTGAACGCGCTCACGTTGGTGAGGACGGTCCCATTGGCCAACGGCACTGTGGTTTGCACCGTCAACGTCACCCGGCCAGACGCCGGATTGAGCGTCCCCAAATTCCAGCGGACAACGCCCCCACTCTCAGTACAACCCGCCGGCGCGCAGCTCTGGTAGATCGTGTTGGCCGGTACCGTGTCGGAGATCACGGCGCCTGAAGCCGGTTCATTGCCGGTCACGGTGTAGAGCAAAGTATAGGTCAGCCAAGCGCCGGCATTGACGGTAGCGGCCCCCTGTTTGGTCAACGCCAGACTGTGCGTGGCCGTCACCAGGGTCGTGGCCTGCGCAGCCGCGGTGATTCCGGCATTGGTATCGGAAATGAAGGCCGTGTTGAGAATTTGCGTGCCGCTGATGAGGGGCGTGGCCGCCCTGACGGTCAACGTCACCACACCAGCAGAAGGGGGCGTCAGCGTGCCCAGGGACCAGGTGACCAGGCCGCTGACCTGAGCACAGGAAGTCCCCCCGGCGCAACTCTCATAGAGAGTGTTGAGCGGCACCGTATCGGAAAGGCGGGCGCTGATGGCGTTCTCGTTCCCGGTCACGCTATACGCCAGGGTATACGTCAGCAGATTCCCGGCGCCGACCAGGGCCGGCCCCTGCTTGGCAAGCCAGAGCGTGTGCCGGCTCTGGAGTGTGGTGGTCAGACGATAGGTCCCGCTCAGCCCGGAGGTATCGCTGATGAAAACCGTGTTGGTCAACGCAACGCCGGCCGGCGACGCGACGACCTGTACCGTCAGCGTGACCGCGCCGGAGCCAGGGGCGACGTTGCCCAGAGTCCAGGTGACCAGCCCGCCACTGCCGACCGCCGGGCCGCTACAAGTCAGACCACCGGCGCAGCTCTGGTAAGTGGTATTCGCCGGCACGGTGTCGGAAACGACCACCCCCGGCGCAAATTCATTGCCGGTCACCGTGTAAACCAACGTGTAAGTCACCAGGTCTCCCGGATAAACCAGGGCCGGCGCGCGGTGCTTGGTCACCGTCAAAGTATGGCTGCCTTGCAAGGGGGTAGTGATAACACGGGTCGCGCTCTGGCCTGAAGCATCCGTGATGATCACTGTGTTGGTCAGGGGGACTCCGGCGGGCGGCAGGTTGGCCACCTGCACCACCCAGGTGAGCACGCCGGTCGCCTG
>CAYTGR010000041.1:2046-41565 GCA_964437445.1 uncultured Anaerolineales bacterium
CGGCGGGCGGCAGGTTGGCCACCTGCACCACCCAGGTGAGCACGCCGGTCGCCTGGGTCTGACCGCTGGCCGGCGGCAAGAAGTTGCCCCGTTGCCAGCGGACGGTGCCGCTGCTGCCAACGCCCGGTGCAGAGGTCGGCGCCGGCGTGGCGCTGAAATAGGTGGTGCTGACCGGTGTCATATCGCTGACCACCACGTCGTAGACCGGTTCCGTGCCGGTAACCGTATAGGCGATGGTGTAGGTCAAGAGCGCGCCCGGCTGTGCCACAGGGGGAGAGGCCGATTTGGTCAGAGTTAAGGTGTGGCCGGCCGTGACGGTGTCGGTCAGATCGTCCTGCGCAGCGACGCTCACCTGGTGTGAGCCGGTGCCGTTGACACCGGTCGCCGTCGCCAGATTGTAAATGGCCGTGGCATGGGTCAGCGGTGTGGTCACCACAACGGCGAAGGAAAGCTGGGCCGTTGCACCGGAGTTCAGATTGTTGAGCGTCCAGTTCAGCACCGGCAGGTTCACAGACCGACTATCGCCGCCACTGATGGAACCCACCCCATAATCGGTGAACGTTGGAACGGTATCAGTGATGGTCACATCAGCGCGGGCGGTGCCGGTGTTGGTGATCCGCAGCGTGTAGGTGAGCCGTTCGCCGGGGATTAAGGGGGGACCGCCGGTGTTGAGGCTGGTTTTGAGGAGCTGCAACAACGGCTGGCTGATCACCTCGCCGGTGATCGTGTCGGTCGCGCTCAGCCCGGTGGTATCGGTGAGCGAGACTGAGTTGGTGATGAGGGTGCCGTTATCCAACGGACTGGCGACGGTTACCGTAAGCCGCGCCGTGCCGGAGGCGGGTGCGGCCAGGGTAGGCGTGAGGATCCCTAACGTCCAGGTGACCAGCGTGCCAGAGCGGCTGCAGCCGAGACCACCGCTGCATCCCACGTATGCGGTGTCGGCCGGCAGTGTATCGGAGAGGATGACACCCCTGGCAGGCTCGTTGCCGGTCACGGTGTAGAGCAGCGTGTAGGTGATGAGCGTGCCGGGGGTACAGGTCAGCGGGCCCAGTTTGGTCACGCTCAGGCTGTGGCTGCCCTGGACCAAAGTCGTAAGACTGTGTGCGGCACTGCCGCCCAGCGTGTCGGTAAAGGTGACAGCATTGGTCAGCACCGTACCGTTCAGCAGCGAAGGCACCTGCACAACGGCGGTAACCAGGCCGGTCACGGTGGGAGTCAACGTGCCCACAGTCCAGGTGACGGTGCGCCCGACCGCGCCACACGGGGCCCCGGCGCAGCTCACCAGCGTCACTTCAGCGGGCAGCGTATCCGCCAGGCGGGGGTTCAACGCCGGTTCGGTGCCGATGACGGTGTAGGCTATCGTGTAAGTGAGCCGGTCGCCCGCCTGAACCACAGCACCGCTGGCAGACTTGGTCACGCTGAGCGTGTGGGCGCTCTGGATGGACGTCGTGATCGTCCGGGCAGCGCTCTGACCAGAGGTGTCGCTGAGGATGGCGGTGTTGGTCAGCACCGTGCCGTTAGGAGCCGGCCCAACCTGCACCACTAACGTCAACATGCCGGTGGCCTGGGTCTGCCCGCTCTCCGGCGGCAGGAAGTCGCCCAGCGCCCAGCGCACCGGGTCGGTACTCAGGAGTCCCAGGCCACCGGTGGCCGTGACAAAGGTGGTGTAGGCCGGCAGGGTATTGCTCATCACCGCGCCCAAGACCGGTTCGTTGCCGGTGATGGTGTAGGCTAAGGTGTAGGTGAGCAGCTCACCGGCCGGGACCGGGCTGGCGCTGGCCCATTGGGTCAAGGTCAAGGCATGGCTTGTCTGCACAGCATTCGTCAGGGCAGCCGTATCAGCCAGCCCTTGCGTATCGGTGAGCAGGGCGCTGTTGGTCAAGACCAGGCCGCGCGTCAACGGCCTGTTCACCTGAACCACAAGCGTGACGGCGCCGGTCGCCAGCGGGGTCAGATCGCCCAGCGACCAGACGACGGGGCCGCCTGCGCCAACGCCCGGCGCGCTGGTCGGCGTGGGGATAGCGGCCACAAAGGTCGTATGCGCCGGCGTTGTATCGGAGAGAAGCACGCCCAGCGAGGGCCGCGTGCCGGTGGCGGTGTACGTCAGCGTGTAGGTGAGCAGCCCTCCCGCCTGAACGGCGGTCGGGTTCTGCCGTTTCGCTAACGTCAGCGCCGCCTGGAACTCGTAAGTACCCAGGTCGGGAGCCTTGCCCTGCGGGCGCGGGTTGCCGTCCAGGTCGGTATCGGCCGGCCCCGCCACCCCGGCATCGCGGGCCATACTGAAGCCTTGCAGACGGTAGTCGCCGGCGGTTGGATCCACAAAGGCCGGCGCACCGGTGATCGCCTGGGTGACATTGATCGTCCCGCCACCGCCGCTGTTCGTGCCGTTGCCGAACCAGAGGACGCCCTGAAGCGTGGCCGCGTTGCCGGCCGTCACCGTGAGGCCCACGGTCTGGCTAACCAGGATGGTATTGGTCAGCGTCACCAGGCTGTAGCGGCCCAGATCGTCGGCGACGTAGAAGCCACTGCCGTCGCCGCCGGCGTTGCGGGCCAACGTCGTGTGTCGCATGGTCAACGTGGACGCCGTGGCCTCCACCCCACCGGCGTAGTCGGTAGCCTGGTTATCGGCGATCAGCGTGTTGGTCATCCAGGCAGTAGTAGAGTAAACAGTAAGGCCGCCGCCAATGTCGGCACTGTTGTTACGCAGCACCGTATCCTTGATTGAGACAACGCTGGTATCCAGGTAGAGGCCACCACCCTCCACCTGGGTCGTGTTGCTCGTGATGACGGTGTTGGTCAGGGCGATGGAAGTGGTCTTGAAGATATAAATACCGCCACCGCCGCAGAATTGCGTGCTGCAGGCCGTACTGGCCACACTGTTGGTGACCACAGTATTGCCGGTCAGCTGGGCAAAATGACCGAAATCAATCTCTATGCCGCCGCCGAACAGATCGGCGCGGTTACCAGAGATGGTGTTATGGATCAACCGGGCATTGCTGCGCAGCAGGAAGATCCCCCCGCCATAGACGGCCTGGTTGCCGTAGATCCGGCAGCCGCTGATGGTCGCGGTCGCTGTGACCACGTAGATCCCGCCGCCGGAACCCACACCGCCGGGGTCGCCGCCGAGGTTCGCGGCGTTGCCACCGGTCAGGTTCAGGTCCATCACCGTCGGCGTGATCGCGCCGGTGATGTAGAGGACGCGGCGGTCACTGGCGGCATCCAGCGTCGTCGGGTAGAGCACCGGATCGCGCACAGCAAAGTCGCGGTCCCAGCCGCCCTGCAGGGTGAGCGTTTTGCTCAGATAGATAGTTTGCGTCAGTCCGTCGCGGACGGAGACACCCCGGCAATAACCGGCCAGCTTGACCACATCGGTGACGTGAGTGCTGGCATCCACCGCCAGCTGGACTTCCTCGTAGAGAATCGGCGCGTCGTTGAGTTTGGCAAAGCAGGTGCGGATCTCGTCCGCGCCCAGATCGTAGCCGGCGCCGACAGGCCGGGGATCGCCATCCAGGTCGTAATTCAGGCCGGTTACCCCTGCATCACGGGCCGCACTGTCGTGGGTGATGTGATAGCCATCGGCAGCAAAGGCTGGCGCGCCGACCATAGAGTAATTGGCCAAGACCGGACCGCTGACATCTAAGGCATTGTTAAACCAGAGGACGCCGTCCATCGTCATACCCCCTGGTGAACCACCGCGCACGCCGATAGAATGCGAAACCACGATGGTATTGGTCAGAGCCAGGGGAACCGCAGAATCCTGCATCCAGATGCCGGTATTGGTATTGCTGACCAGGGTGGTATGCCAGAACTGCGCCGCCGAACTGTCCACAAAAACGCCACCCCCATCCATAGCAGCCACATTCCCCATCAAAATGTTATTCTTGAGCTGTGCACTGCTCTGGTACAGATAAAGCCCGCCGCCCCAACCGCTCCCCGGACCGGCGGCGCGGTTGTCCAGCACCCGATTGCCCAGCAAGGAGGCCGCGCTACGCAGGAAATGGAGCCCTCCGCCATCCTGAAGCGCCGTGTTGGTCAAGACCCAGTTGGAGCGCAGGATGGCCGGGCTATTCAGCAGAGCTCCGCCCCCGCCGCGATGGCTCTGGTTGGCCGTCAGGGTGTTCGCCTCTATCAACGCTCCGCTGCGCTCCAACCAGAAGCCACCCCCGTAGCCACCGTCCACCAGGGCCGTGCCGTTCTCACGCAGCAGGTTGCCGACGATGGCCGCGGCGCCGCCCCGCACCGCCAGGCCGCCCCCGGTGATGGCATGGTTGGCAGCCAGGGTAGTCCCCTCCAGCTGGACCGCCGGCGGCTGGGTTAGCCGGTACAACCGCTGCACTTCAGCCGCACTGAGCGCGCGCCCATAGATCTGCACCTCATCCAGCAGCCCCTGGAAGCCACTGCTGGACCAGGAGCTCCTGCCGATCCACAAAGGACCGCTGCCCTGGTAATCTACCGGCGATGTATCGGATATAACCACCTGCCCATCCTTGTAGAGTTGCCGCTGATTGGTCAGCGCGTCGTAGGTGCAGACCCAGTGGTGCCACTGCCGATCGGTTTCTGGTGCAGGGCTGTTCAAGTCGTTAGCATAGAAAGCGCAGGTGAAGCGATTGTCGCTGCTGCCGCGGAACCCGAAATGGAGTCCCTGGTTGCCAGCAGCATTGCCTTGCCCGATGAAGAAATCTTCCCTGCCGGTGCTGGCCCGCCTGGCCCAGGCCGCCAGCGTGAACGAGGTATTGGACAGCGGCAGAGCGGCGCTGACCAGAGAATCGTCTCCTTCAAAATCTGCCGCGTAGCGGAACGGTCCACTCCGCGCCGGCTGCGGACAGGCGGTCCCGCTACAGGTAGCGTGATAACCGTAGCCGGAGAGATCGGCCCAGGTATCGGTGCGGGCCGGTTCGTCCAACGGCAGGTGCAACAGGCTGCCCGGTAGCCCCGGCGTATCCAGGAAGAGCCCACCCCCCAGAGCCGCGCTATTGGAAAGCACCTGGTTGCCGGTCAGCAGAATCTGCCAGCCCAGACGCAGGTAAAGCCCACCGCCGTTGCCGCTGGCCGTGTTGCTGAGCAGCGTGTTGCCGCTCAAGCGGATCGCCTCAGAAGTCAACGCCGGCGTGGCCAGCGCCGCGACCTCGGCAGCCGAGAGCGCCCGGTTGTAAAAGTGAACCTCATCCAGCGCACCACGGAAGGCATAGGCACTACTGCCCTGACGCTGCCCCAGCAAGAAGGGGTAACTGTCAGCAGTCAGATCATCCCCCCCAATGCCGGTCAGGCTGCCTACCAGCACGCCATTGCGGTAAAGATAGGCAGCGCTGCCATCATAAGTCGCCACCAGGTGGTTCCAGCCCGGCAAGATGACATCAGGCACCTCTAACACGGCGGTACCGGCCGGGATAAAACGGAGGCCGTTAACCCCGGCGCTGCCACCGGTGAAAAGCGCAAAATGCTGATCCCTTTTGTTAATCAAGCATTGAGCGTTAGCCGTGTTGAGATCATCCCAGTAGAACCAGAGACTGAGCGAGAACTGCGAAACGCGCAGCGCCGGGGCATCGGCAATCGTGATGGACTGGGCGCCGTTGAACTGCAGGCCGGCCCCAAAAGCCCCCAGCGCTTCAGCCAGCGGGCAGGTCGCCCCGGAGCAAACGGCCGGATTGTCACCGCCGACCGTATCCGCAAACGTCGTCGCCCCCACCGGCTCATCCAGCGGCAGCCGGAAGACGGCGCCCGACAGCGCCGCCGGCGGCTGAGCCGTTTGCAAGTACAGCCCGCCGCCGTGGGCCGCCTGGTTGGCAAAGACGGTCGTGGCCGTCAGCGTCAGGCCCCCACCGTTGAGGAAAAGCCCGCCGCCCGCCACCGTCGCTCCATTGCCTTCCAGCCAGGTCTGGCTGAAGACCGGCGTGGCGGTGAGCACATAGGCGCCCCCGCCCCACCGGGCGTACCCGTTGACCAGATGCAACCCGCTGATGGTGGGGCTGATCGCGCCGGTGATGTAAAGCGCCCGCCCGCCCCCCAACGCATCTAACGTCGCCGGGTGGGCCACCGGATCGGGCGTGGTCCAGTTGGTCAGCGTATAGCCGCCTTGCAGGAGCAAGGTCCGGCTCAGGTAGACGGTCTGGGTGACACCGGCCCGTACCTCCAGGCTGGCGCAGAGACCGGCCACTTTGACCTCATCGGTCGGCTGCGTGGCCGCATCCACGGCGGCCTGCACATCGGCGTAGTCGGTGGGGTTGTTGTTCAGCCGGACCCAGCAGGTGCGGAGCTCATCGGCGCCGAGATCGGGCGTGCGATCGCGCAGGTCGCCGTCTATGTCAAGGGTCACGCTGGTGCGGCTACCCCGGTTGCGGGCGGCCGAATCCAGACCGATGTGGTAGCCATCGGCCAGGAAGGCCGGCGGGCCGGTAACGGCGTTGTTCACCGTTACCGCACCGGTGGTGTTGGTCCCGTTGCCGGCCCAGAGCACGCCGTTGAGCAGGGCGCTGCCGGCGTTCACCACGACTCCGGTTGTATGGCTGACCAGGATCGTGTTGGTCAGATAAACCTGGGAACCAGCGCCGTTGTAGTAGAAACCGTTGTTGCCGCTGTTACGGGCCAGTGTGGTATGCAGGAAGCGCGGGCTGCCGTTGTAGATGGAGACCCCACTGCCCTGCGTGGGAGCCTGGTTATCCGCCAGCACCGTATTGATCACAGTAGCATTGGAGGCGAAGAGGTACAGGCCGCCCCCTTGCATGCCGGCGCTGTTGCCCCGGATGATCAGGCTGTCCACCGTCGCCGGATTGGATTTGATGTAAAGCCCTCCGCCTTCCACGGCGGTATTGGTGGTCACCTGCGAATAACGGAGGGTGCCGGTACCACCTTCCAGCCAGAGACCGCCCCCGGAAGCGGTGGCCTGGTTGCCGAAGAGCTGGCAGGCGCTCAGGGTGAGCGTGGCGTTGAGTGCGTAGAGGCCGCCGCCGTAATCGGCATACCCTCTGGTGAGGCGCAGCCCGCTCACCGTGACCGCGTTTCCGCCGGTGATGAACAGCCCCCGGCCCTGGCCATGCGCGTCCAACGTGGTCGGGTTGGCGATCGGATCGGCAACCGTCCACTGCGTGTAAGTATATCCGCCCTGCAAGGTCAGGGACTTGTCAAGATAGGCCACCTGAGATTGCCCGCCGCTGGTGTTGAGCCGGGAGCAGGTGCCGGCCACTTTGACCGTAGCGCCCGGCGCGGCGGCCTCTATTGCCGCCTGGATGGTGGCATAGTCGGCACCGTTGAGCTAGGCCCAGCAGGTGCGGTAAACCGTGACCACCGTTGTCGCCGTCACGCTGTTGGTGCCGTTGGTAGCCGTCACGACCACCGTGTAGAGCCGCAGCGGGACATAGGTGCTGAAGACGTGCGTCAACGAGACCTGGTTGGTGAAGGTAAGCGTCTGGGTGGTGGTAAACTCCCCATCCCCCAAGTCCCAGGTGTAGTGGATATTGGTCCCTGCCGCCACGGTAGCGGTCAACACGGTGGGATCGTCGTATTCGGTGGGGCTGTTGTTGAGCACCACCAGCCCCTGGATCGGTACATCAACGACCTGAACCGAGGTGGTAACCACCTCACTGCCAACACTATTGGTGGCGGTGACCACTACCGTATACGTGCCGGTCTGGACGTAGGTATGGGTGAGCGGTATCGTCTTGGCCAGGTAGTACGGCGTGACCTCCACCGGCGGCGTCCCATCGCCGAAATCCCAGGTATAGGTGACGTTGGTGCCGGTCGTGAGCGTGGCCGTCACCGCCGCGCTCGTTCCCAAAGGTACTGGACTGTTGCTCTGCAGCTGCAAATTCCTGATGGGCGCCTCCAGCACTTCCACCGTGGCGGTTTGTACCAGGCTGTTATAGGGATTGGTGGCCGTCACTACCACCGTGTAGGTGCCGGTCTGAGCGTAAGTGTGGGTGATCGTGGTAGAGGTTCCCGGCCCACTGGTGGCAGTATGCCCATCCCCAAAGTCCCATAGATAGGTGACGTTGGTGCTGGTGGGAGCCACCGTCGCAGTGAGCACAGTGAGCTGCTCCAGCTCCACAGGGCTGGTGGTGGTGAGCAGAAGCCTATCCACTTTGTAGACCACCGTGACGGTATGCACATCGGTGACGACAGTATGGAGCGGGTTGTCAGCGGTAACGGTGATGACCCGCACGCCCGGCGTAGACCAGGTGTAGGTGAGCACGTAGGAGACCTGCCCGGAAGTATAGACGGCCGTCGGCTTCCCGGTCGCCGACCAGGTATAGCTGATCGGCGGGGTAGCATTGAGCGGGTTGACGGTAGCCGTGAAGACCTCCGGCGTATCCACCGCCGCCACGTCCCGACCGCTGATCGTGACCCCTAACAGGATGGAGAAATCCAGACCGGTATGCGCAGAGGCGTCGTTATTCCCGGCCGGGCCGTGGTCCGATTCCTCGGCATCCACCGTTACCGTATTGGTCACCACCCGCTGCCCGCCCACCTCCGCCGCAGCGAGATAGGCGGCATAACCATCCACAATTTGAGCCGGCAGCGTCAGGCTCAATGCCTGGCCAACCGCAAGCGGAGCGGTCGCCGAACCCAGCGTACACGTGATGGGCTGCTGGCCCTGGCAGGTCACCGACGGCCTGAGAGTGACGCGGCTGACGCCAAACTCCCGGGGGTACGCGTCGACATCCAGGGCGAAACGGTACTGGGCATACCGGCCGGCCGCAAGGTTTTGCAGTCCCAATTCCGGTGGGCCGGTCAAGGCGTCGTTCAGGCTCGTGTAGAAGGAATTGGACGTGCCGTCGGGACCGACGAACGCTATATTGGTGCAGGCCGGCGTGGGGCAGGCCCGGACCTGGAACCGGAGCCGCGCCAGGCCACGGAGGTAATGATCGCGGACCTCAGCCGCCGACAAGGGCCGGTTAAGGATAACGATCTCATCCAGGCGGCCCTGGAACGGCGTCTGCACGTTGTCGCTGAATTCGCGTCCCAGCTTGAGCGGAAAACTGTTCTGGCAAGGGGCACGCACACCGGGGAAAATAATGTCCTGCTGGCCGTTGACGTAGCCAATCAGATCAGTGCCATCGTAGGTCATCATCACATGGTTCCAGGCGTTGAGCTGGAGCGCCTGAGTGCCGTTGCCGCCGACAAAAGCATCAATGTTACCACACTGCCCGGCCGGCAAGAAGTCGTAGTTGACTTGGGTGGAGCCTTTCGCCAGCATCAGGGAGTAATTGACGTTGTAGCCGTAACTATCTTCTTTGACGAGCAGCGTTTGATAGAGACCAGGCGTCACCGTGACCGGCCAGACCCAAAGTCCGACCGTGAACTGGTTGAGGTCCAACGTGCTGTTATCCGGGGCATAGAGGTAATCAACCGCCCCATCAAATTCCAGCGCCGTGGCGAAGGCCCCCGGTGCGCCGGCAGTGGGGCAGGTCGTGCCCAGACAGTAAGTATTATTGCTACGCCCTGAGGTATCCTGGAAAGCATTCGCCCCCGACAACTCATCCAGGTGAAGCAATAAGACCGTCCCATTCATGTTCACATTACCGGTTACGTAACCGGTCTCCTGAATCCCGTCGTCGGGCAGGGATTCGCCCAAGGGGCGGTAGGGGGTCCAGCCCAGCGTGCTCCAGCGCCCACTGCCCAACGTATCGGTCAGCACGCGGGAGTCAAAGTAACCGCTGTAAGGCATCACCGGCGTCCCCATCAACAGTTGTACTTCGGTCGCCGTGAGCACCCGGGTGAAAATCGCCACCTCGTCCAGCTGGCCGTGGAAGTAATCCGTCAGGCCGGGGAAATTGCCGACCACCAGGGGACCGCCCCCCTGATAATAAGCGGTGGCAGTATCCTGGGCCACCAGCACCCCATCCCGGTAAAGAGTACGGCGGCGCGTGGCCACATCATACGTGCAGGCCCAGTGATGCCAGAGAGTATCGAAGTAACTAGCTGACGTATCCAGATCGTTCCCCCAGAAAGCGCAGGTGAAACGGTTGTTGCTGCGAAAACCGATGTAGAGGCCAACGTTGGTAGTAGGTGCCCCCTGGCCCACTACGACATCCGCCGTGCCGGTGCTGAGCCTGCGGGCCCAAAAGGCTACGGTAAAGGAGCGATAAGCTAGGGCCGGGGCACTGTTGATGATTAATTGATCGTTGCTCCCGTCCAGCTGCGCCGCGTTGCCGAACTGCCCGGCGACCGCCTGAGGGCAGGTCGTCCCGGCGCAAGCGGCCGGGTTGCCCGCGCCGGAAGCGTCGTTGAAGGTGGTAGCGCCCGCCGATTCATCCAGGTGCAACAACATCAACGCGCTGCTGGCGGTGCGGGTCAACTGCACCGTCTGGCTAACCGTATTCCAATAAGTACCGGAGTGCACACCGCCGCCAAAGCCGTTGGGCGTGCCGTCCTTGTCGGTGTAGGCATCCGGCGAACCACTGGCCAGGCGGGAAACGAAGCCGGCCGGCAACGTGTCAGAAAGCAATACATCGGTCGCCGGGGAAGGCCCGTAGTTCGTCACGACAAGCGTATAGGTCACCAGCTCGCCTACCGCCACCGTCGTGGGCATGCCGGACTTGGTGACGGCGAGGTCGGCCAGCGGATAGCGGCGCAGGTAAATCTGGCCGCTGTCGGCAAAGGCCACCGCATCACCGCCGGCGCTGAGGGAAGGATAAGCGTTGTCGGCGCCTGTTCCACCGCTCAACGTCGTATTTTCCACCGCGTCATACAGGTAGACCTGCTGGTTCCACAAATAAGCCACACGCAGGCCATCGGCACTGATGGTGGGCCGGCTTTTCCCGCCGCTGCTGTTGGTCAGCTGGGTCAACGTGAAAGTGCCCCCCGGCCCCAAATCGGCCACAAAGACCTGCCGGATGGCCGACGGATTCTGTCCCGGCACCAAATCGCGATCTGAAATGAAAGCCACCCGCCGGCCATCACCGCTCAAAGCCGGTTGCTCGTTCACCCCCCCGACCGAGCGGGTTAACTGAGTGTAAGTCACTGTCCCATCCGGCGCCACCTGAGCCAAAAAGAGCTCGCGGTTGCCATCGGGATTTTCGCCTGTCCAATCCTGTTCTGAAATAAAGGCGATCCGGCTGCCTTCGCCGCAAAGGGTGGGCTCATCGCTGGAGCCGGGATGGTTGGCCGGCGCCGTGGTGAGACGTTTGAAGGCCACGCCCCCGCCGGCCAACAGCTCCGCCCGGTAGATCTCGGTCTGCCCATCCACCTGCCCGTCGCCGGTCAAATCGCGGTCCGAGGCAAAAACCACAAACCGGCCGTTGCCGCTGATCTGCGGCAGGATGTTGAGGCCCTTCGGCGTCACCGTCAGTTGAGTCAAGGTAAAGGTACCGCCTGTCCCGATCTCGGCCAGGAAAATCTCAAAGTTGCGATCGGGGTTCTGTCCGGTCAGATCGCGGTCGGAGAAAAAGGCCACCCGTTCACCCGCTTCATCTATAGAGGGACCAAGGTTGAAACCGACCAGGATGCTGCCGGTGGAACTGGTCACCTGGGTGTAGCTCAACGTCCCGTTAGGTTGCACGTCGGCCAGGAAGATCTCAATACTGCCATCGGGGTTACGGGCTGTGCGTGCTGTGGACCAGAACGCCAGCCGTTTGCCGGCGCCGTTGATGGCCGGCTGGTGGCTGAAGCCCTGGGCAGAAGTGGTAATCCGTAACAGGTTACTGCCGGCCGACGCAGTCGTGGCCTGCAGCTGAGGGACGGAGAAACGAACCGCGACCGGCGTGGTTGCCGGCGGGGCCGCCAACGTGACCGGCGAGAAGATCTCCGGCAGCTCGCTTTGGACCACCAGCGCGGTGCTACGGTTGCGCAAGACCAGCGGCAGATAAAGGCGGCCCCCTCTCGGAATCGTTACCACCGTAAAAGCGTAAGCCGGCCGCGAGGGGACACTGGGGGGACAATCGGGGCCGTGGACTGCCAGGGTGACGGTGTAGGTACCGCCCCGGCCATAGCTATGTTTGATCACCCGGCCTGAGCCGGTCGTCCCATCGCCAAAATCCCATTCATAGGTGATGAACCCCTCGGCCAACAACACCCGTCCGGTGAATTCAATTTGCTGTCCGGCGGTGACCACCGTGGTCGGCGTAAAAACAATGGAAGCCCCGGAGGGCCAGACGCAATCCACCGAGCGTACCCGGAACGGGGGGCTGACCCCAATTCCGACGGCCCGCTGGACCGGTCCAACCGTGTTGTTGGGGACAACCCGGACCCGGAAGCGGGCGTTATCGCTGATGGCCCGGTCGGCGGCGGCGTTCCAGATAAAAGTGCCGGTCGCGCCGGTGGTGGCGGTCCGCGTTAGGATCACCGTTGAAGTGGCCGCGGCGGCCGTCTTCCAGACACTGCCTCCATCCAGGGAGTACTCAAAGTAGGTGCGGGCGAGCGGGTCAGCCTCGTGATCATACACTTGATATTGGATGGTCACGGTGGGATGGTTGGGCCCGGTCAAAACCGGGGCGGCGGAGTAGAAGTAAGCGGCCCCGGTCGTCCCTGGCCGTGCTACGCGGACGTAGGGCGGGGTATTGGCTAAAGGCGTTAAACTGTTGGCCGGATAGTAGAGGTGAGCCGGAGTAGCCAGGATATTGGTGTAGACCCCGCTGGGCTCTAAGGCTAAAGCCGCCGTTGTCTGGCGCACCGCGTAGCTCTGGGGCAGGGGCCCCGCCTCGTCCGCCATAGCGCTGGTGCGACCCACGCTGCCGGCCGAGGCCACGGCCAAGTCCAGGTCGCCATCGCCTTCCATGTCGCCCCAGGCCAGCCCCGCGACCGGCAGGTTGGAGGAGCCATACCATAGTTCCGCCAGCTGAGGAACGCCAGGCGCGCTGCCTAAGTTAGCATAGACCACGCTGGTCGGGCTGAAAGTGCCACCGGCGGCCAGGTCCGGGTAGCCATCGTTGTCCCAATCGCCCCAGGCGACGCTGCTCGCGGCTAATGTCGCCTGCCAGACCGGCGCAGTGCCAAACGTGGTGCCCTGGTTCTCCCAAACCATGACCTGCCAGCTGCCGGCGACGGCCAGGTCCAGATCACCATCGCGGTCATAGTCGGCCCAATCCAGGCTCAGCGCCGGCACCACAGCGGGTGAGCTCCAGGCCAGACGGAAGGTGCGGCCGTCGCCGTTGTTGCGATAGACCCGCAACGGCTGATCCGCCGCGCCGACCGCGAAGTCCATGTAATAATCCTGGTCATAATCGCCCCAGGCTACACTCGTGATTTGGCCGATTTCTGAAGTGGTAAAGATGGCCGTCGTGGAGAGTTGGGTTCCCCGGTTCAGGTACAGGGTCACCGGGCCGCCGTTCTGACCTACCAGCAGGTCCAGCCGGCCATCGTCGTCGGCGTCGCCCCAGGCCACGCTGGCGGCCGGGTGGCCCATCCGGAAACGTTGGTTGGGCTCACCGGCGGTATTGCCGTTGAAGTAGATGTGCACCTCGCTGGGGGTGCCGATTGCCATGTCTAAGCGGCCATCGCCCGTGACGTCGCCCCAGGCCACGGCGTGCGGGCCAAAGCCGCTGGCTCTGATCTCAACCCGGGTGTTGAACCGGCCCTGTTGGTTGAGATAGAGATAGCTGCTCACCCCCAATGCGTCGGCCCCGACCAACAGATCCAGGTCGCCGTCGTTGTCTACATCACCCCAGGCCACGCTGCTACCCAACACCTGCCCAAAGGTGCCGGATCCCAGCGGCACGCTGGTGGGCCGCAATTTCGGCCCGACGATGCTAAAGATCCGGCTGGGACCGTCGCGGTTGGTCATGGCCAGGTTAAGGGTATGCTGCTCGTTGAGTTCAACTCCCTGGATGCTCCAGACCTGACCGGTAGTAAGCGGTGGTACCAGCGAGGAAATGAGACTGAAGGCTTGCGTGCTGGAGCTATATTCGTAGAACTTGAGGCGAGAATCAGCCACCGCCAAATCCAGGCGTCCATCGCCGTTGAAATCGCCCCAGTCCACGGTCAGGGGAGTCATGAAGGTGCTGGTGCGGATAGATTCCGCGGTCGCTATGAGGGTCCCCGACGATGGCTGGTTTTGGTAGACCTGCGTCTCTCGCTGTAAGGGGTAAGCCGCGGCCAGGTCTAAATAGCCGTCGCCGTTATAATCGCCCCACACCAGGTCATAAGGGATGTACTCCAGGCCACTTTCTATGGTTTTGAGGGTGACCAGAGGGTTGGTCGCGGTGAGAACGGCCCCGTTACGCTCATTCACCAGCAGCTGGAGCGTGCTGGGAAAAGCTCCCAGGGCCAGGTCCAGATCGCCGTCGTTGTCGTAGTCGCCGGGGCCCAAAGCGGCCGTTGCGGCCTGACTGAGGCATTCAATCTGATTGGGGCCGGCAGCCGTGACGGTGCCGGTGAAATGGCCGGTGCCGTCGTTACGATACAGCGCTACCGTACAGGGCGCATTGATGGCGTTGGTGCTGGCGACCAGGTCTATATCTCCATCGCCATCGTAGTCACCCGGCGCAACCCGCACCAGTTGCAGGTCAGTTGTGAAGACTTCGGATGTGGAAAAACTCTGCTGAGCAGAATTAAATTGATAAATATAATTAATGCCCTCGCTGTTGGCGGTGTGGTCGGCGCTATCTCCCACGACCACCAGCTCCAACGTGTGGGCGGCCTCGGGTATCAGATCGGCCCACCGCACGCCATAGGAAAGCCGCTGCTGGCCCTGGGCGTCCGGTATGAAATCCATAATTTGCTGTAAGACGCCGCCATCATTGCGGTAAATGGCGGTTCCCAACGAGGAGCCGAGCGCCAGGTCCAGATCGCCATCGCGGTCAAAGTCGCCCCAATCCTGGCTGAGCGTCCCGCCCATGTCGTTGGAAAACCAGGTCGGCACGGTGGAAATGCTGGTCGTGCCGGGCGTAATGCGGACATGCGCGGTCAATGACAGTTCAACGGAGGCGGTGCCGGGCTGCGTAGCGCCCTGCAGCCAGTAGCGCACAAAGGCCCGGTTGGTGAAACGCGCCCCCTCCGGCTGGCCCATCAGACGGCCGGAGAAAGCCACGGTGAAGCGCTCCTGGGGCGCCAATGGCGTCAGCACCTCCCACTTGATCTGGCGGGTAGCAGTGACCACCACCGTCCCACCGGAGGGTTCCGGGAAAACCTCCTGCTCCACGATCAACTCACAGACGGGTGCCGTTGAGACGCAGGTGATGTTATCCAACGTGTCCTGCGGTAGCAGGTCATACAGGGTGAAGTAAGTGATCGGCACAGCACTTTCGTTGGTCAACACCAGGGTATAAGTGACCGTGTCGCCGTTGTACACACTGGTCCGGTCGGCGGTGCCGGTATTTGGGATCATCTCCATAGTCACAGCCGCCTGGAGCTCCGAGGCCGTGTCCGTCTCTGAGGAGCCGATAGGGGCGGCCCCCTGGAGGCTTTGGAGTGGAAACGATGGCTCATGACTGGTAACAGGAGCTTCCGGCCCGGCCGGCCCGCCGGCGCTGGCCCGGACTCCGGTGGGAGCGCACGACCCGACCAGCACCAGGCCGACTACGAGCCAGAGCGTCACGGTGTTGACGGCTCTTCCCACAGTATGGGGCTGCTTGTCCGTTTTCATCTATTTGCTCCTCAAAATAATGTGAAAAGTTCGCAGCGAGGCGCTTTAGCGCCCCCCAACGTGCTCCAGCGCGTCCCGGCCGCGCTGGCGAGACAGCATCAATAGCTTCCTGATATAGCACACGACCGGCAACTATGACAATTTTTTCCGCGCAAGTTGCCGGTCATTCTATGGCGCTCGGTGCGCTGGTCCTGCCAGGCCGGCGCTGTGTTCTCCTGGTCAAGGACCTGGCGTTGCGGTCGGACAGGGCCAGCTGTACCAGGTGTTCGGGCTGGGGGGCGTTTCCTTGAAGCTGGATGACGCCATATCCCAATAGACGGCCACAACGTAGTAAGCCAACCCACAGGCCGGGGTCGGATCCTCCCACCGCCGGGCTGTGTTGTTGAGCACCGATTCGTCGGCCAGCCGGTCAAACAGAACATAAGGGTAAGCCGCCCGGTAGACGCGGAAGCCCGTGACCTGATCCACCCAGCCGGGATCGTAAGACCAGGTGATCGGTAGCGGTACACTATAAGTATCCGGCCCATTCACGTTGTAGGGGGCTGGCGGGGGAGTCACCGGCTTGAGCTCCACCTGGATAAAGCGCGAGACGCTCGTGCCCGCGCTGTTGAAGGCACTCAACTGGTACTGACCGGCCGACCAGATCATGGTCTGGTAAGTCCCTTCGGGATATGGCTGATCGCCCAGACCGTTACCGTCCAGGGACAGGGTCACCTTGGCGGCATTGCGGACGGCCCAACTGAGCTGGACCGAGGCTCCCACTTTAATTTGATAACGAATGATATTGTTAGCACTTTCCAGCGTGGTAACGTCGTCGGGATTGGTGCCCTTGGCAATAAAGTAATCAATGACCGGTGTCGGGATGGGGGTCGGTGTCGGCTCCAAGATGTTGACCACGACCGTCTGGCTGGCGGTGAGGTCGCCATTGTAGGCGGTCAGGATGAAGAAAGTTGGCGCGTTGACGACGACCGGGATGGTGCCGGTGCCGGACAGATTGGTCAAAGCCCCGATGGTCGGCCCGGTGATCTGGATGTTGGTCGTTTTGCCGCTGACCGCCCAGACCAGCTGGACCGGCTTGCCCGCGGCCACCTGGGCCGGGACCGCCTGGAAGCTGTCTATGACCGGCTTTTGCGGCACCGGCGTCGGCGTGGGCTTCTCCCGCACGTTGATCCGCAGCGGGGGGCTTTCCTGCTGGCGCGGCTTCTGAATGCCGGCCCCGTCATCAAAGACCGCAATCAGCTTGTATTCGTAAACCCCCGGCGCATCCATCGTCTGGACGGTGTTGCCCTCCAACAGATATTCCTTTTCCTGGCCGGGACCGCTGAGGCGCACTTTGGTGGCATTTTCCACTTTCCAGGTGAAGGTCACACTTTCGCCGGCCACCAGATCCAATGGAGCAGCCCCAAAGCTCAAGATGATCGGCAACGGCAGGGGCGTCGGCGTTGGCTGGTTGGCGGTAATCTTCACACTGGCGAAAGTCTCGTCAAACTGATTCTTGACCCGCAACACCACCTCGGTGTTACCGATGGGGGCATACTCCCGCGTGCCGGTATACTGCGTGGGATCCAGTGGTGGCTCATCCTTCCCATTAAAGGAAAAGTAAGCGACATCGGCGTTTTTGACCTCCCAACGGAGATTCACCTTTTCCCCTGCCACAATCGTGGGCCGGTCCACGCTCAGGTTCACCCGGGGCTTTAAAGGGGCCACGTCAATGGTGTAGGTCAGCGGATAAATCGCGGCCAGGTGCAAGGGAGTCAACAGGTCGGAAATCAGATTTTCGCCCACTAACGTGTAGATCATATCCTGAGTGGGATAGGCTTCCTGCTGGCGCGCCCCGCGCTCCAGTGGTGTCACCGTCTCTTGCCTGGTATCCGCCACCAACGCTTTCAATGTCAGCCGGGTGGTGAAGGGCGAGGTCTGCCAGCTGAGAGTGACCGCATCACCGGCAGTGATCTCGGTGGGGCGAGCTTCAAAGGTACGGATGTGGGGACGGAAGAATAACACGATACAGGCCAGTACCGCCAGCACGAACAAGAGCACCGGGAAAGGCCCCAGGACCGGGCGCACTTGCAACTGCCCCAAGACCGAGCGCGGAACCGGCGCACCCTCTAACATGTTGGCCGTGACGGTGAAAGAGAGCGGGTGGCTGCGCATGGCGACAAATTTACGCCGCAACGGCGTGATGTAGACCGGAACGGCAAAGGTCTCTGCCGGCGGTAGCCGCAGATCGGCCTGGCGGGCCAGCCGGGTGGTCTGCCCGGGCACCTCAAATTCAAAGTGGCAGACGTTCTCGTTATCCAGCGCCTCCAGCCGGAACGGCGCTTCGCTGTTGCCCTTGTTGGCAATGTGGAACACCGTCTGGCCGACCGGTTTACGCCCCCGTAAAGTTTGCTGCCGTGGCGAGAGCTCCGACATGGCAAATTCGTAGTAGGGGTTAATCGTGACGGTGGCGCCCCGCTGGCTGCTGCGACCAGGGTAATCTGCCGAGGTCACCACCACCGCCAGGGGGTACGGCCCGGCCCGGCTGGCCGGCTCACGCGGCGGCGTGATGGAGATCATCAGGCTCGCACTTTGCCCTTCGTACAGGTTGACCTGCTCCGGCTCCACGGTGACCCAGGCCGGATCTACCCCATTGACAGTCACCTGGAAAGTGGCAACGATCAGACCGCCGTTAGTGATGGTCAGGGGGAACGTAGCGGTCTGCTCCACGTTAATCACCCCCTCGCGTTCGGGAAACTCTACCAGGATAGCCTCATCGGTCTGATCCGGGGGGCGCGCGCTTAACCGGGGAGTGGCCGGCATGGCTTTGGCTTCCGCCGGCACAGCCACGGGCGGAGCGGACGGTACAGCCACGGCTGGAGCGGCGGGGGCACCGGCGGGAGCCGCCGGCACCGGAGCCGGCGCAACCGGGACCCGGGGCGCCGGTACGGGCATCCGCGCCGCGACGCTGGAAACCACGCTGGTCCCTTCGCCCTCTACCAGAATCAGGGTATAACCATCCAGCTCCAGCGTCCCCCAATTGGGCATAGTCATCGCCAGGTTCGGCAACAGCCGCTGGCCATCCAGGCGCGTTTCCTGATCCTCCAAAAGGACAATTTGGTAAGGCTTTTGACGGTGGTCTAAGATGGCGTGGAAAAGCCCCACCTGTGGACTGTCAATGACCACGTCGTTGTCGGAATGACGGCCAATATTGGTGATACCCTTTTGAGCATCAAGGTCGTAAAACCGGATCTGCCCATCGGGGCCGATCACTTCCAATTGATCTATATTTGCCATCGCGGCCTCGCTTTCCTGCCAGGGCGTGCCAGAGAGCTACCACAGGGAAAGGAAAATGATCAGTAAGATTAAAACCAAAGCCAAAAACCCCAAGAAGGGGCCAAAGCGCTCAAAATGGGTCAACCCCTCCATTTGCACGACACTTTCTTCCACGACCGTGGCCTCAGGATGCCCGACCGGCCGGGAAACAAGGCTGATAGAGTAGGCTTGCGACTGGTAAAGGTTCAATGGCCTGATGACCAGATGCAAGGTCAGGACCTGATTCGGCTCCAGTTCAGGCGTTTGTGACCAGGTTTCCACGGCGGTGGCGGGGATATAGGGCCGTGGCGCCGCCGGGCTACTCGCCGACGGGGTGAACGCCGGTGTGCTCTTGCCGGGCTTGAGACGGGAGACCTGGCGGGGGATTTGCTCCACCCGCTGCGCTGTCCATTGAGCGCTGCGCAGCCGGTTGCTCATCTCCACCAAGGAGCGCCCCGCCGTGCCGGGCAAAATCAGGCTGAGGCTATATAACAAGTCAGAGAGTACCCCGCTGCTCCCCCCTACTGCGTCCACAGTTTGTCTGATCCCGCCCCCGGTTGACGGAGCTGAGCCCATGGGCGCGAGGCCGGCCGCCGGCGGTTCCGCCAGCGTGGCTGAAGTGGCCGGACCGGCGGCCGGTCCTGAATCACTGACGGGGGCCACCCGCTCCGGCAGGCGGGCTCCGTTGAGGAGAAACTCAAACGCCAGGCCGTTGCCAGGGTCGTCAGCACGGATTTCGTAGCGGCTGCGCACGTTCCCCAGGTGGGTCAATTCCAGACGGTAGAGCTGGCGGCGCAGCCCGCGTTGCCAGCGGACAATCGCCGGCAGAATGAGGATAGCCAGCACCAGCACGACCAGGCCGAATCCCAACCAGTACCATACCCCCGGTTGGGCCGCTGCCGGCAAGTTGCTCTGCGCCGCCACCGGGCTACTCCACGCCAGGAGCGCCAACAAGACGCTCGTCCCTCCTATGACAAGGGACCATTGACTTCGGGCTATGGGCGTTACAGGCATGGACTGTTCTCCTTCTACCCTGACAGACTACGGTTTAGTGACTCGGACCAGGCTCAAGGTGTGAAAATAATAGGGCAGGATCTGAATATCCCGCGCGACCTTTGCCATTTCACCCGGGTAGGCCTCTGGCGCGGTAGCCTGGATGACGAGATGATAGGTCCCCGCCGGCGGGGTGTGCTGCGCTGGCGGGCGCAGGCAGAAGGGCACGACCTTGGCGGCGTTGGGAAACAACAAGGGCCCGGGACCAATCGTGTAACAGTCGGGCGGCAGTCCCTCCACTTCCAGCTTGAACTGGACCCCGGCCTTGTCGCCCAGGTTACGCACCGTGATGGCCCCTTCCACCACCTGTCCCGGTGACAATTGGGCCTGGGGCAAGGCCAGTTCCACCCCGATCGACTGGGTGGCGCTGCGGCGCTCCAGGCCCCCCCCACCGCCGCCACCGCCGCGAAAGACGAGCGTGAATTCCCCCACGGAGAGCGTCACCTCGGTCGTCAGCACCGCCGTGGCGCGGGGGGCTAACGCATCGCTATCGTGCGGGCCTAAGAAAATGTCTGAATCGCCCAAATTGACCAAACGGGTGCCCTGACCAGGAATAGAGAGCAGCTGCAAATGCCGTGGCGCAACCCCGCCGCCGCGTGCCGGCGCCAACACGATGTCGTTCCGGGCATCGCTGCCGATGTAGATCAGCGGTTTCTCCAGCGGAAACGTTTTCCGCCAGCCGTCGCGGTCGGTGACCTCTATTTCGTTGCCTTGCGCCATGGCTTACCCCTCTCCGTTATAAATGACGGGTGACGTTTCACTTCGGCTTGCGGCGTTCCAACGCATACGCCAGGAAGTTAGCCCCCCACTCGTGGGCCGCCTGGATCTCGGCCCGGGTAGGCGTCCCGCCGCGCCGGCCACCCCCCCACAGCTCACCGTAATCGCCATTGCTGACCAGCACCCCTTCTCCGATTTGGATGGCAACCGGCTCGTGGGGGTCAAAACCGGCCGGCGGCGCGGCAAAGAAATAAGGGGTGGTCAGCAACCGGTGATCGTCAGGGAGTGCCGTTACCGAAAACCCCAACGACTCCAGCAGCTCCTTGAAGGCAGCGGCGGCCGGCGGTTCGCCGGTCAACGTCTCGCGCCGCGAGCTCTCCAGCAACAGCGTTCCACCTTCTTGCACAAAGGTGTAAAGGCGCTTCATTTCATCCACGCTTAACTGGAAGGGACCTAACCCCACCAGATAAATCAGCGTGTATGGCGCCAGCTGCGTTGTTAACGGGATGCCATCATCTACCCATACCTGACAGAAGCCGCTGCGGCGGATCGCCTGCGCCAGTGCTGTCACTCCCCGTCCGTAACGGGCGCTGGGCGCGCCGCCCAGGTAGCCAACGCCGATCAGCGCTTGAGCGGGCGGTGTGACACCGATCTCGTGACGGAAACGCAAGTCAATCTCGTTGACGCCGGGGTGGTCGCGATCGGCGGCGTTTTGCACCGGAGCATCGCGGCTCTGCCGCCGGATGCGGGCCAGTTCCACGCCCGCGCCCGGCTGGCCCGGAGCGGAGGGCGCGCGCGCCTCCACTCCAAACTCGGATTGGATGTAGAAAAGGTTGTACTCGTCCCGCCCCTTCACCGCCTGGGGCGCGCTTTCCCCGTGCGAAAGCTGCAGGCAGAGCGTCCCCTGGCCTTTTCCTAAATCGTAAGTGATGGCTTCGGTCAAGACAATCGTCTCGCCCTCCGGATCCATAGCAATCCCTGGCAGGATGTAGACGGTGGCATCCGGGGGGTCGCTGGCAATCACCTCCAGGCCGGTGACGATGCCCGGACCGTGCTGCAGCAGGGCGTGGAAGCGTTGGCGCAACCGGTGATAATCGTGCGCTTCTTCCCAAACGGCAGCGGTTACAGTCATCCCGTCCACGGGTTGTATGCGGCGGGTCGGATATGCTCGCAAGAGTTTGTCTTTGTTCATGCTCAAACCTCAGCGGTAAAGGATAAGGATTAGATAAGGGATCAGTGCGCCAAGGGTCACCGGTCGCGGCCCACCGCCTCCCGTTCCTGGCCGATGATGTGCAAGAGGTAGGTGGTGTGCGCCGGCTTTTCCGCCTCAATGATGCTTTCCACCAGCCGGCGGCGCTCTTTTTCTTGTTGCCGGGCGGTGGCCTCGTCTGAACCCGCCAACGCCGGCAGCCGCAATGTCACCGTGAACGTATGGGGGATGTTCCGCTGTCCCAACGCTACCCCCAGCCCTAAGTGCGTCTCGTCGCCCAGGCAAAAATTCTTGGCGCGGTGCTCAAAGATTTCGGGTTCCTCACCGGTGAAAAGCTGCAGATATTCCGCCAATCCCCGGCGGGTCCCGCGTTGGCGATAGAGCCGGATCGCCGCCAGCAAAAGCTGACGCCGGCGCTCCTCAGGCCAGCGCTCGTCCAACACCAGATCCAACCAGGAAGCCAACCAGGGGAGCAGGTCGGCCGGCGCCGTCCGCGGATCAAAGTAGTAGGCCAGCTGGTCAATTTGCTGCTCCAGAGGTCCCCAGAAGCTCTCAAAAAGCATCAGGAAACGCCCCATGAGCTCGTCGGAATCGTAAAGTGCGGGCAGGTATTGGAGATAGCGCCCCTTGGCCGCCACGGTGATGGTCGCCACTTCCTGCGCCCGGTATGTCTGCTCTCCCTCCACGACGACCGCGGTAGCGACACTGTTCAAGTTCAGATCGTGCAGCACCATCGCTACGGTCACCGCCACCTGGAACTCAAAAACGGAGCCGGCTTTCAGCGCGCCATCCAGCTCCCATGTGATCCGCCATTCCTCGTCCAACCCCACCACGCGCGGGACCAGGTCCGCCGGGCCACGGTAGTCGGTCAAGGCCAGTGTCTGGGGAAACGCCAGATGCAATGTCAGGCCGGGCAGAGGACTCCATACCGTCACACGGGCATAGAAGGTCAGCGCCTCACCGGGATAGCACCGGCAGCGTTCTGGTACGTAATCCACCCGTAACCTGGATTCTGGTTCGGTCATCGGCAACTCACTCCCTTGAAAATAGAAACCAGTTAAGGGGTGAGCAGAGAGCAGCAGGTAGCAGTTCCTGTTTCCTGCTCACCGCTCACATTTTCATCCCGCCGCTGGTGAACGCCCATTCCTGGTAAATTCCCCTGAATTAGAGATTGACCAGTTTGACCTCGTGGCGCAATGAGCAAAGCACGGTATCGGGTGGCACTTCCAGTAACCGCCCCGTCACCGGGGTCAGTTCTGGCACGGCTTCCGGCACGGTCTCCGGGGCCTCGGTGACGCCTACCGGGGCCTCACGCGGCAATGCCAGTTCTCGGTACGCCAGTTTGACATCCAACACATGCTTGACGCCCGGCACCTGTTGTATCAACGAAAATACCTCAGAAAGGTAGAGATCACGCCCAAACGGCCACCCTTCCCAACTCTGCCCGATCATTTCAGACAAGGTCTCTTCCGCCCCGAAAGCCAGCGGCGTGAGAAACTGGTGCAGCCGCTCTATCACGCGCGCCTGCACGATCTCCGGCCGCTGGTAGGACGTGGGGACCACTTCGGCCGTGACCTGAATGCCCCAATAACGGGGTTCCCGCACGGTCAGGGTCGTAGTCAGCAGCCGGTATTGATCCAGATAATCCATGATCTCCTCGCGCAGGGGTGGGTCCAGCCAAAGCTTGGAGAGATCACCGGCCCGCAGCGCGTCCACCGCAGACGGGATGATGAGCAGTTCCACCATACCGGGCGGCAGAGTGGGGTTGGCCTTGCCCGGCGTGCGGCACTTGACGCGCGCGACCGACCGCGAGGCCTGTTTCGCCAGGTTTTCAAAGTCCTCAGCCGTCACCGCCCGTTGCTGAGCCCGCAATTCGCGGCGCGCCCGCATTTTGGCTTCTTCCAGGTTTTCCTGATCCCGTCCGCCCTCGGCCCGGCGCAAATTGGTGACCCGGTCAATGTAGGGAATGGCCACGCGCAGCACCTGCAGCTTATCAACGGGCACATTTCCGGTAGCGCCGCCCCCGTAACGGTAGTGACTGAAGCGGATCTGGCGGCCGGTCCCTGGGACCCGCCCATACTGCCGCACCGTGCCATCCCGTTGGCGGATGGCCGGCCCGAAGCAAATTTCACCGCTCGCCAGTTCCAGGGTGTAATGCCGGGCGTAGCGATCCGAGCGGGAGAAATCGGTAACCCGTTCCCAGGGCACAAAGACCAGTTCACCGTCACGCAGCTCTTCCACCTCCACTGTCTCACCCTCGCCGGGCTCCAGGACCGGCGCATGTTGCAACTTGAACACCTGGCCTGGTTCACCATTGCTCTGTCCCACCTGCTCATCGGCCTGCACCACGGCATGAGTCGCCCAGACCGTCCCGCCCAATGTATGGGCGTGCACCCGCCGGATCCGCGGGGATTGGGTATACGTACCCTGTTCCGGTCGCCGCTGATCAAAGCGGCAACGCACCCAGTAGGCGCGCTTGCCCTGCACCTCGTCCGGTTGATGGATCAACGGCAGATACAACACCAGCTTGCCGCGCGCATTGTTCAGCCCCCCGGTGGTGTCTTTTTCACCGGTCCGGGTACTGGGCGCAATTTCTTCCCACTTACCCTGGCCGAGCGAACACTCCCAGACCAGGGGGGGATCCTCCCGGCGGATGCCGGTCGCCTGCGTTTCAAAGCACTCAAACGTCAATTGCAAGATCTGACCGCTCATCCGGTGCGCTTCGTCGAATCCCAGGTAGAAAGTGTCGCCTTCTTGAGGGTGCTCCCGGTTAAAAGCGTAAAAAGGGTCCAACCCCATCCGTGAGAAGTAGTTTTTGGTCAGATCCTCTTCCCGCGGCACTCGCTCTTCCCGCCGCAACTGGACCAGGAGCGGCGGCTCAATGGCGAGCCGCTCATCGGTGGTGAAGATGATTTCCTCTTCCCCTTCGGTCCGCCGGGTAGTCACCTGCGTCCCCTGCGGGATCACCGGCACGGTCGTATCCTCCGGCGAAAGGGGCAGCGGGACCGACAACCAAAAGGTCAACTCTGTCCGCGCGCTGCTGGGTGGCTGGAGTTGGACACCAAGCAGGTTCAAAAACCGGATGTAGTTTTTCTCCGGCACCCGGTTCAGGCGATAGGTCAATAACTCCGTCATCCAGGCGAACAGTTCAATCAGGGTAATCCCCGGATCGCTCAGGTTGTAATCGGTCCATTCTGGACAGTAGCGGATAATGCGCAGCCGTGCTTCATCCACCAGATCTTTCTGGAAGCGCAGGTCATCCAGGATCGGCTCAGGTAATGGCATAAGGTCTCCTCAAATAACAATAGGTGAGCAGTTTTTAGTGAGCAGTTCTTAGTGAGCGGTTCTTGGTGAGCAGTGAAAATCTAAAAGATATTTTACTGCTCTCTACTCACCGCTCACTGCTCACTGCTCTCTACTCATTCCGCCCCCATCAGATAGAAGGGATAAACGATACTGCGGACGTTGTGCGTCGCCAAAACGCGGTAAGTGATCTCCACCAACATCGCGCCGTCATGATAGGGATCGGGGTAAGCGTTCACCCCCAGCACCTCAATGCGCGGCTCCCAGCGCATCAACGCCAACCGCACATAATAGGCCATGTCGGCCTGGGTCGTGGTGTTGAGCGGCGCGAACAGCAGCTCTTTGGCCCGACAACCAAACTCCGGCCGCATCACCCGCTCGCCCGGCGAGGTCTCCAGGATGATGCGGATGGCCTGTTCAATGTCGGCCTCGCCTCGGGCCAGCGCTACCTCACCGCGTTGATTGAGCTGGAGCGGGAAAGCCAACCCCTGCCCCAGAAACTCCCGTTTGCGAATGTCGTCTTCCATGACTGTCCTTCAAAAATAGACCTGGGGGAATCCCTCTAAAAACAGTCAACCCGTCCCTACTGGCAGTTGACCCGCACCTGACCGGGGAAAGTGACGCTGATCACGCCGCCGTAGGCACACATCAGGGTGCAAGTGTTGTTCAACGCCGGTTTCTTGTTAAACATGACCCGCACCGACCCCGGTATCCAGGGCGCGGGGATCACCGGGGTGCAGGGCATGGGGGTCAACACCCCCAGCGCGGCCGCGGTCGCCGAAGCGACCGCCGGGTTCGCCAGGGAAGTACAGACCCCCGCCGGGATCAAATTCTTGAACGGAATGTTGTCCATGATCGTGGCGGCCGGCATGTAGGTGAGGGTCACCCGGTTTTCGGGCGTCACCATAAACGTGATGGTGGCCCCAAAACTGCATTGCAACATCGCACCCATGCACAGGATCTGTCCCATTGTTGCCCCCTCTCTCTACTCACTGGCACGACTCACGAATGGCAATCGGCCCAAATAGAATTTTAGATGATGTCCAGCGCGCCGTTATTGATACTCACCGCTGGACCGGTCAGCGCGATCTGGGCACCGGCGGAGTCCTTCAGGGTCAGGCTGGCCGTGCCCTCTACCGTACAGGCAGCCGTGCCCTTGATCGTGCAGTTAGCGTTCGCCTTGATGTCGCAGTTGGCGGAGGCCTTGATCTCCAGATTGGAGCCGGCCTCCATCGTCACGGCCATCTTAGCCTTGATTTTCAGATTGTTGCCTTCCAGGGTCAGATCGCCGTTGGTACTCTTGACCGTCACCGCCCCCTTGCCCTCAATCGTGATGTCCTGCTCCGCCTTGACGGTGATCGTGTTAGAGGCTGTATCAATGACGATCTCGTTTTTGCCGCCTTTCTCGCGGATGATGATCTTTTCGCTGCCGTCCTCGTCGCTCAGGATGATAATGTGGCCGGAGCGGGATTGAATGATCCGCTCCTTGGTTTTGCCGTCGGCAGTCGCCTCACTGGTGGGCTTGGGCGGCTCGTCCTGCCCGTTCCACAGCGCCCCTACGATGTAAGGGCAGTTGAAATCGCCGTGCTCAAACGCCACCAGCACCTCATCGTTGACCTCTGGGATAAAGTAAATACCGCGCTTCTTGCCGGCTCCCGGCGCGGCAAAGCGGACCCAGTCGCTCTCCAGCTGATCGTCCAGCCAGGGGTACTTGACCTTGACCCGGCCTTTGCCGTCAGGGTCGTTGGTATTGGTGACCAGGGCGGAGACGACGCCCAACGACACCCCTTGGGCCGCCGGCGCGGGTTCGCGGGGTCCCAGGAGATCGGCCAGCGTATCGGCATGGCGCCCATGGACGCTGAACCGCGTCTCGTAACCGCTCTCAGGGGTGTAAACATGGACCGCCGACGCGATGACATAGGTGCCGCTAAATTTCGTCCCGACCCCCGTCACGTTAATTTTGGTATTGGCCTTGACGGCTGGATTGCCGATGCAGACCCCTTCGGCCTGGACATAGTCGGTGCTGTGCGCATCGTAGCGCGCCTGGGCAAAAACGCCCGCTTCACTGGCATCCAACACCGGATAGGTCACTACCACATCCGGCGCGTCCCCGGTGAAAGCTTGCTTGGCCTTCGCGCCACCGTCTTCGCTGATCCCCCCCTGCTCGGCAGTACTGGTCGCCGAGACCTTTTCGCCGGAGATCGCCTGTTTCTGCTTGGGGTCCCACCCCTTGACCACGGCCTTGCCCGCTTGGTGCATCCCACTCAAACGGGGGCGGAACGTGCGCAGCGTGATGCCCCAGGCCAGGTCCACCGCGCTGCCGGTCGCCTGGTATTTCTTGAATTGGAGCGTATCGTCCACAAAATCCACCCGGTATCCCAACCGCTGGGCCAGCATCTGGATAAATTCCATATCAGTCTGGTTATACTGCCAGAGCACCGAATGCGTGCCGGAGGTACTCTCCACACTGGCCGAAAGGCCCGCCTCCCCCACCACTTTCTGGACCGCATCACTGTACGTCATGTTGGCAAACACGCGAGTCTTTTTGCCCCGGTGGAGGCGGTGCGATTTGTCGTAGCCGCGCACCGTCAGCAGCACATGATCGCCCTCGGCAAATTCTGGTTCCAGAGCGGTCACTTCGCCCTTGAAAAGCGTCACCGGACTGCTGTCTACTTTGACAGAGACCTCCAGCGGTGCCCCCAGGGCGAACGGGTTGCTGTCCACCGTGCTGGTCGTCGCGCAGTAAAACGTGATCAGGCACATATCCGGCAGGTGCAAATTGCTGTCCACGACCAGCTGCACAATGTCGTTCTTCAAGTCGGTCGCAATTTCGGAGCCGTTCGCCTTAATCGTAAAGGCAACAATGCTGATATATTCGGTTGAAGCTGGCATGGTCACACACTCCTGCCTGGAGCCGGGTGTCGTTAAGGCAACGGGACGAGTTTCAACACCTGCCCCGGGCGCAAATCAAACGGATCGTCCAGGCCATTGGTTTGGGCGATATGACGCCATTGGGCCGCGTCGCCGTATTCCTGGTAGGCGATCCAGTCCAGCCGCTCCCCCTCGCGCACTATCCAGGTTTTCCGCGCCTTGCTGGCCGAGGTCGGGTTCTGGGTCTGTCCGCCCAGCTGTTGCTCGCTCTTAATTTCCTTGAAGGTCACTTTTACTTTCGCCCGGAGCGGCGTGCCATCGGGCAAGAAAAAATTATACGTCGCGGTGACGTTAGAAACGACGCCGATCAGGACATGCTTGCCGCCCCCCCATTCAAACTGGCAGTAAGGCGGGCGACGTTTGGTCGGATCCTGCGAATCCGGCTCTGAAAGGTCCAACAACGAGAAAATAAACTTGGTGAACTTTCGCACATCCTCCCCGGCCTGGACCGCCGGATCGGTCATCGTCTGGGTTGTATCAAACCAAAGCTCCACCGTGAAATCGGAGGGTCCCCCGCCCTCATAGCTATACTCAGGATGATCCTTGCCGGCCACGTGGTGCGGCGTCCAGGTAGCCGTCCGGCCAAATTCCAGCGACGCCGGATTGTACATGCAGGTCAGTGACTTGCTCTCATCCTTAGTCCCGTCGGCCTTGACCACCACGATCCGGGCTTTGGTGACCGTCGGGCTGCTTGTAGGGGCACTCGTTGCCATGGCTACCTCCTGTTTACCAGCTGAAGCGCCGTTCGCGCTCCACAGCCAACATGCGTTTTAAAATGGGATAAATCCGCCGGGCCAGCTGCTCCAGGTCCACAGTGGAAGGCTCAACAGCCGCCGGCGATGGGGCGGTGGCCACCGTCGTCGCCGCGCGTTGCACGATGACCGGCCCGACCTGTTCCGGGGTTAATTGGATCCGTGAGACACTCACGGGCGTCACCAACGGCATCGTCTGGACCACGGGCTCAGCTGGCGGGCTTTCCAGCTCCGGCGGCAAGGGTGGCGCGCCCTCGGCCGGAGCCGGCGTCTCCGGAGACGGGGCCACTAAGCGCCGCAACGGCATGACCAGCGGCCCTGGGCTCTGCCGGGGGGTCCACACTAACGGAACGGCCGGCGTTGAGGGGGGGGGGGCCGGCTCAGCGGGTCGCGGCTCAAATGGGCCGGCAGAAAGAGCTGGGGCTGGCTCCTCACCTGGCGGCAGCGCTTCGGCGGGCGCGACCGGCATAGGACCGGGAGCCGCTACCGCAGGCAACGGTTGCGCAGTCAAGCCGGTGGCCGGGTGTTCCGGTGGCGTTGGAGCGGGCGCGGGGCGGCGTTGTACCGTCAGGGGCAGGGCAGATGCAGGCAACGCTACGGTTGGTGGTGCGGCAGCCGGCTCCGAGGTAGGGCCAGGGGGCGCGACCGGCACTGCCTGCGCCCGGGCGGCTACTTCCGGTGTAAGTGCCGCCGGTTCAACAGCCGGGGCCGCTTGGGGTGTGACCGGCGGAGTCACCGGCAGCTCCGGCACTACGGCCCGCTGCACCGGCTGCGTCCCGGCCGCTACCGGTGCGGTTGGGGCAGGCGTGACCGGGACCCCTGGCAGCGCAGGGAGCGGCTCCGCGGGGGGCACAGCTGGCGCCGGCTCATGAAGTCGCCGTGGGAGCGGAGGAAGCGGCCACGCCGTTGGTTCTGCCGCGGGAGGCGTGACGCTGGCAGCCAACACTTCTGGCGTTGGGCGCCGGCCATCCTCGCCGGGCAGTCCGGGGGGTGTCGCCTGGCGCTGGAGGCGCTCTGGGATTGGCTCTACGCTGGCCGGGGATGACAATCCCGTTATGGGCTCCACCGCTGGCCCGGTTGCGCTGGTGGGCAACCCGGTCGGCGTTTCTGCGCTGCGCTGTTCCGCCAGAGGTTCCACAACTGGCCGGGTTGCGCTGCTGCCAGGTGGCGGAACGGGGGACTCCGGGGGCGCGCTCTCCTGCCGTGGAAGGGGCAGGCGGGCACCAGGGCGCGGGGTTGGCTGAACCAGCGGCAAGGACGCGGCCTGGGGCGAGGGCACCACCACGGCGGGTGAGCTTCCCACGCCCGGTTGCGGGGGCAGCGCGCTTTCAATGCCAGACGGTGGCTCGGCGGCGGGCCGGCGCTGCACGGCTGGGGGCGCTGGCGGTCCAGCGACCTCTTCTGGGGGGGGACTTGCCGGCAGTAAGGGAGGGGCCGCTTCTGGTACAGCTTGAGCTGCGGGCGGTACCGGCTGGGCGACCGGTGCTCCTCCCTCCCGGCGCTGGATGGCAGGCGCGAGGGGCAGTGGGGCCGCAATCACTGCTGGCGGCCGGCCGGGCTCCGCTGAAGGTTGAACCAGGGACCCCGCTTCCTGGAATACAGGGGATGGAACTGGCGCACCCGATACGGGAGGCGGCGCTGTTGCCGGTTCAACAGGCGACGGCAACGTTTCTTCCTGGGGTGCCGGGGGTTCCGCTACCCGCTGCTCGCCAGGGGGAACGGGAGGCAGTGGCAGGGGAGGCGCTGTAGCCGGGTGCGGCTCAGAGGCCGGCGTCGCTGCCGTGTGCCGTTGGATGCCCCCCGTTGGCGAAACCGGCGCTGCTGCCGGGCGCCGGAGAGGCAGCGCTAGGGCTGGCTCCTCGGCTGCGGCCTGCCGCTGGACGCCCGCCGCTGGTGGAGCCGGTGTTGCCGGGGGCGGGGCTGGTCGCTCCTGAGCTGGTTCCACCTCTGATGGAGCCTGCGCTACGGCCGGGAGCCGGAGAGGCAGCGCTGGGGCCGACTCCTCGGCTGCGGCCTGCCGCTGGACGCCCGCCGCTGGTGGAGCCGGTGTTGCCGGGGGCGGGGCTGGTCGCTCCTGAGCTGGTTCCACCTCTGATGGAGCCTGCGCTACGGCCGGGAGCCGGAGAGGCAGCGCTGGGGCCGACTCCTCGGCTGCGGCCTGCCGCTGGACGCCCGCCGCTGGTGGAAGATGGGCCGGCGGCTCTGGAGGCGAGGTCACGACCGGCCGTTGCCCGTCGGCCATGGGCGGGAGTGGCGCTGCCGCGGCCGGGGGCTGAGGCGGTGGCGCCGGGGGCGGCAGCGTTTCTCGCCGCTGAACGCTGGCGGGCGGAGAACCCGGTGTTGTAAGCGGTGCCAACGGCAATGGTTGCCGGGGCGCTGGTTCGGGGACCGGCGGTATTTCCGCCGCAGGCGGGATTAAAACTTCCGGTCCTGCTTCCCGACTTGCCATACCTGGCGTGGGTGCCGCTGCCGGGGCGGTGACTGCCGATACCGCCGGTCCGGGTTCCTGGCTCTTGATATCCGGTTCCGGCGCTAGCAGCTCCGCGGCCGGGTAAGCAGCTCGCTGGATTTCCGGCTCCAGACTCACAGCTGGGGATGGCGGAACTGTCAAGGGCATGACGGATTCCCATGCAGCCGGGACAGGCTCAGGCGGCGGTCTCACGCCGGCAGCTGCTTCCGCCGGCGGCTCAACCGGCGTGGCGACAGAGGGCGCAGAGGTCGCCGGAACCGGAGGCGGTGTGGGGCGGGCGGGCGGCACGGAAACCGGCGCAGCCTCACGTTGCACGGCCGCCGGCGTGGTCCGGCCGATTCTCTCCACCGGCGGCGTGGGCGAAAGCGCCGGAGCCTCCGGCTGGGGAGTTGGCCCGGTCGCCGGGGCACGCCGTGGCAAAGCTGGCCCCACCTGGGATGGCCGGGCCGGCGGTAGCTCAAGTCCGGGAGAAGGGGGGGCGGGTAGCGCCGGCGTCTCTGCTAAAAAATCGGCTTCGGCTGGCTCAACCCAACGTTGAACGGCGGGCGGGGCAAACGGTGGCGCCGTCAAAGCCGCAGGCGGCTCTGGGGCAACGAGATCCGCTGGCGGCTCTGCCGCCAACCACGGCTCGGCTTCCGTTTCCTCAGCGGCCGCAGGCTCCGGTGTAAACTCTTCAATGATGGCCCGCCGCCGGATGGGCGGAGTAGCGGTCGGTGCGGGCGGCCGTGGCGGCTCCTGGACCGGGGCAGCCGCCAGCGGCTCCTCAGGCGGGCGAGGGCCACGGGTTGAGGGGGCAGCCAGCTCACGCGGGGTCTCGCGGGCCGGGGCAGGAGTTGCCGGCGCGGGCGCGGTGGCTGGACGCGCGGGTTCCTCGTCTGGCTTCAACCTTGCCGGTCCGGTGGGTTGCTCCTGGCGTTGGATCGGCTCGCCAATCCGCACCCGCCGCAGTTCCGACAACGGTATGGCTTCAGCGGGGGGCGGTGTAGTGGGCAGTTCTTCTATCTTGGAAATGGGCCGCAACCGCGGGCGTTCGGCCGGTGGCTGTTCCGGCCTGGCCTGCACTGTGGGCGCGGGTTGAGAGGCGGGGACCTCGGCTGAAGGAGACGCTTCGGCGGCGGAGCGCTGGGACGCTCCCTCTATCACTTGAGTTAAATAGGCGACGGAGGGGGCATTCTTTAACCAGGCCGGCACATCTTCCGGCGGCTGTTGCTCTGCGGTGGGCCCGGCTTCGGCGGCACCGGCCCAAACCATGCCGGGGTGTTCAGCTCCCAGCGCCAGCGGCTGGCGCTCATATTTGCTGGCCGACTGCTCCAGCCGTTGCACAACGGTGCCCGCGTAAGTATCCAGCCTGACCGGCGCCATTTTATCCACAAGGGGGCGCCAGGTCGCCAGGGAACTGACCGTGGTCTGGGTCTGGGCCGCCAACAATTGAGCCTGGGGCGCGACCAGCGTTACCTGGCGCTGCGCCCGCAGGCTGGAGGGGGCAATGTCCGGCGCGCCCAGGGCCAGCTGACGCTGCACCCACGGCGAGAGCACCCGGCTGGTTTGCAGCAGCCGGCCCACGATCCGCTGCGCCAACGGCATGGCCTGCTCCACTGTGGCCGGCTGCGGTTGTGCGGGACCTTGCTCGGAGGTTGGTTCGTCGCTCATCGTTCACTCGCTGTCCGGATCGCTCTGTACGCCGGGCCGGATATCCTCGTCAGGAAGAAGCCGCCAGCGTGATGCCGCCGTGTGCCAGTTCCAGGCTCTCTATGGCCGCCTCGTTGCTGGCGGCGTTCAAGGCTGGCCCCTCCCATTTAACGGGGAAAGCTCCGACCACGTTCCAACGGCGTACCACTTCCCCCAGGACGTTGTAGAGAATAATCGTGACGTTTTTGCGGGTTATCAGGCCGTTGTACAACCCGGTACAATACCAGTCCCATAAGCTGCGGTCGTCGGTGATGCCCCGTTTCAGCACAAGGTTGGAATAGGTGACACGGCCGGGCAGCATGTGCACATAATCGTTGCGCCCTCCTTCGTAGATTTTCTCTACCTCCCGCGTGATGGTCAGCCCAGTACAATCGCGGAACATGCCCACGACGATCCCCTCAATCTCCACGTGGAATTTAAAAACCGGCGCAGTATCCTTACGCGGTGTCACGCCACCGGAAGTCGTCATCGTTCATCCATTCCTTTCGTTGCCCCCGAGCGCCTCACCAACCTCGCCGCTCGGCTTCCACTCGCAGTTCCTCTTTGAGCAGGGCGTACACTTTCTCGGCCAAGGCCTGCAAATCAACGTCCGACCAGGTTGTTTCTTCCTCAGCGGCGAGGGGCTCTACGGTTTCGCCTTCAGGCGATTGAGTCTCCATGCTTGACACGCTCCGTTATCCAGCGCGTGGCGGATAGGGTCACGCGCTCAGGTGCCTGCTGCTTCATTCAGTCGCCGGTTGATTTTGGCGATCTCCTCCACCCACTGCCGCCGCTCCCAATGTTCCAGCCCCATGATCTCTTCATGCGGCCAGTGAAAATGATAAGCAATGTAGGCTACCTCCTCGTGCAGGCGGTCAAGGGGATAGCCTACGATGCCCCCCCCAGGTCAGCTAAATCCACCTCAAACTCGGTGCGGCATTGAGGGCAGGTCACCGGCAGGTGGCTGGTACCGCTTTCGTTGATCCGGCGATAGAATTCCTGGAGATAGGCCAGATCGGCCGCAAACAGGTTCTCAATGACCCCGGTGTTGATGTTGGGCAGGTCGCCCAGGCGAACGATGACCCGCGATAACAGGATGATGATCAGGTAAGCCTGATTGCTGCGCACGCGCAGGTCCCGCAGTGGTGCGATCTCATCCATCGCGGTTGCCAGCCGCATGACGCCCTGGCGGTGGACGACATTGCGCTCGTCCACGTACCCTATGGGGAGAGTGAACTCAAATTCAGTTTGTATCGCCATAGTTGTGCTCCCGCACCCGCAGCCCGCAACGGTCCCCGCTCCGTTGCGGTCCCGTCTGGCTGCGCAAGCCGTTTTTCCCTCGGCAGGACGCAGGGCGCAGAGCGAAGCGGCTTCCATCGCTCGTCCGCGCCCCTGCGCTGCCGGGGTTGCCTGGTAAAGAGCGCTACTTGGTGCGCTTCATTCCTTCATGAACGATGGTGATTTCCTCAATTCCGTAATCATTGCTATCGGATTTGAGGGAGGGGCCGGTGATCTTGGAGGGCCAGGCGTTTTCAAAGGTCCACTCGGCCACCGCAGTGCCGGCGCGATCGTACATGATGATGGTGCAGTTGGCGCGGGCATCGTTCATCTTGCCGTCCACGACCTGCTGCCGCCAGGTCCAAAACTTGATGTCGGCCGTGATCCCCTTTTTGAGGGTCACCGGATTCCACTTCAGGCGGCCAGGGATCTTCTGCACCTGTTCCTTGCCTTTATCGTCCACCCACTTGTGCTCTATGACTTCGCTCTCGGAGCCGATGCCTTCCACCGACGTGAAGAAACCGGTCGGTTTGGTGCCACCGTCTACCTTGAGCACGTACATAAACCCAATGAGGGGATCGGTATCGCGTGTATCTCCCATTTCAACTTCCTCCTAAGATAGAGCTTATTGCCCAGCCCATTGGCTGATGCGGAAGATGACAAATTCGGCCGGTTTGACCGGGCACAGGCCGATCTCAATGATAAGCCGCCCCAGATCACGCGATTCGGGCGGGTTGAGTTCGGCGTCGCACTTGACGTAGAAGGCCTGGCTGGGAGTAAGCCCGAAGAGGGCCCCGTCGCGCCAGACCATGGTGAGGAAAGCGGTCACGTCACGGGTGACGCGCGACCACAGCAAAAAGTCATTGGGTTCAAAGACCGTCCATTGGGTCCCGCGCTCAATGGATTTCTCCACGTAGTTGAAGAGCCGCCGGACGTTGATGTACTTCCAGGCCGGGTTGCTGGTCAGCGTGCGGGCCCCCCAGACGCGGATGCCCATGCCGGGGAAGGCGCGGATGCAGTTGACGCCGATGGGGTTGAGCACATCCTGCTCACCTTTGGTCACGTTATAGGCTAACCCGGTGGCGCCGCGCACGACCTCGTTCGCGGGCGCTTTGTGGACGCCGCGAGTGCTGTCGTTCCGGCCCCAGATGCCGGCCATATGGCCGGAAGGGGGGACCAGCCGGGGCCGGTTGGTGACCGGATCGCTGATCTCAATCCAGGGGTAGTAGAGCACGGCGTAGCTGGAATCGTAGCCGGCAATGTCCATGCGCCACTTCTTGGCCTGCTGGGGCGAGAGTCCCGGCGGGGTGTCCAGAATAGCAACACGATCTCCCATTCGCTCGCAGTGGGCAATCATCATGGTCTGTACGGCTTTGACAGTATCCATGTCCACGGATTTCTGGCCGGGCGCGGGGGTCATCAGGTCAGGGATGACCAACATCGTGGCATCGTCCAGCTGCTCCAGCGCCTCAATGCCGGTCCGCTCCACCACATCGCCCTGGAATTCGGAGGGGGTCGGCGGGGCCAGGACTTTGCTCTCCAGTTGCAGCGATTGCTGTTGTGCACGCGGCCAGAGGTCGGCCAGCGGCATCGCGGTTTCGGGAACCAGGAGATCTACAAACTGCGGGGCTTTGTTGTCCTTGTAGGCCACCACTACCCGCTTCTTGCCCTCGGGATCCACTTCTTCCACCAGCGTGACCTCTTTTACCACCTCACGGACGGCCCACCCTCCACTGGGTTTCTCGCGTTCTACGGTCACGGTAAAGGGAGTCAAGGCCGGGGCCGCCGCCGCTGGAGCCGCAGCCGCTGGCACTTCGCCGCCCTCGGGTGGGGCCGCTTCAGCTTTCTTGGCCCTGGTCGGCGCCGGGGCGGGGGCGGGCGGCGGCAGCTCCGGGATGTCAATGCGAACCCGCAGCTTCAGGCCATCCAGACCGGCCTGCTTGGCCCGTACCACCAGCTGTGGCGTGCCGGCAGCATTGAGCAAGGGGGCCTGGGCCTTGGGAATGGCCCGCACACTGACCACGTAGCAACGGGTGCCGCCGTTGAGGAAGTAGCCGTAGACCGCGTGTGGCAGGTAGGCTCCTTCCACGAATTGGCCGAAGCGCTCTACGTACTGGCTCCAGTTGGTGACCAGCTGGGGTTTGCCCAGCAGGTCGCGCAGCACGATTTCACCGTCCACCTCTTCGGCCATTTGCGCCTTTTCGGTGAAACCCACGAAGACGGCCATCGCGGTCCCGACCCCCTCAATGGGCTTAGGGCCGCGATCCACCTCTTCCACATAAACCCCAGGCGATAGGTACTCTGGCATGGTATTCCTCCTTAGAATTTTTCGTAGCAGCAGAAACATCCACTCAACGAAGGGTTTGGGTTAACCCGACCCAAGCTAAGCTGAATTCATATGCTTTCCTCCCTGGCTGCCTCCTTTCGCCTGCTGCGCCGCTCCTCCGACGGGATACCGTCCAGTCAAAGTTCCCACTCATACTCCCTGGCCGGGACGGTCAGCGGATAGCGCCGGGTAGGGCCATTCGCGATCGTTGCTTCCAGGGTGTAAGCACCTTCCGGAACACCTGGGAGGATGAAATTGCCATCGGGTTGGACCACAGCTTCCCGTTCCAACTCCACCAATACCACTTTGACTTGCTGCCAGGGCTGCTTGCCGCGCAAGCGCCCGGCGACAGTCCACAAGACCCGGCCTGGCGTTTCGGTGACTCCGGTCTCCTGATCGCGGAAGAGGAGCTCGCGGAACCGGACCAGGGGCGTGGTGATCGGGGCGTAGGGATCCAGAGCCATCATCACCAGCACATAAATGCCCGGCCGGATTTCATTGTCCATGGCTCCCCAGAAATCCGCCGGATTCTGGGTATTCCCTGGTTGAGCCGCCTGGAGCTCAATCGGCGCTGGCTGGTGCTGCAAACTTTCCGGTAGGAGCTCCTCCGGCAGATGCGGGTTCCGGAAAAACGCCAGCAACGTGCGCGCCAACAAACGGTGTTCATCCTCAGGCTCCTTAGCCCAGGCCGTGACCAGGTAGAACAACTCTACCCGTGCCGGCAATCGCCGCTGGATGACCTGGTTGTTGGTCCCCGGCTCATCAATCCATTGGGGCGAGTGTTGCCGCAGTTTGACGTTCTCGCGCAAGTCATACAGGAACAGGTTGAGCGTGGGCCGGCTGAGCCGCGCCGACCACTCGCGTTTGGGCTGGTGGAACTGGATGTCCACCTCACCGTTTTTGATGGGCAGCTCCCGTACCAGCAGCTTGCGTAAAGCCTCGTCAAGATCATCAATCATACCAAATTCACTTCCATCCACAAATAGAAGGGATCAAAGCGGGCTACCCGGAATCTTACAGGCTTGACCAGGACACGCTGGGGACTGGATAGCCCCCGAAAGCGCGGTACATCCTCAGCACCTCATTGCTGTAATTTTTGCCGTAGATTAGCCCCAGGAAGGTCTCGGCCACAAACTCGCGGGGGTTGTTGCTGCCATACCCGCTGACTTCATCCATAGCCGTTTTGAGTGCGGTGCTGCCTTCCTTGCTGCTTTTCAACGAGGTGAAACTCAGGCTAAAGAATTTGCCCGGCGCATTCTGGTAATGCATCAGGTGGCCCAATTCATGCACGACGGTAGCTGCTCCACTGGGGTCCTGGTTGACCAGGATTTCGGTAGAGAGATATTTAAATTTTTTGCCGGACCCTTGATCCTCCAGGGGATTGCCTACTGTGTCACCTCGGACGTGTACGTAATTGGGCGCTACAAAGACCGCGCGCGGTAGGGGCGAGTGAGTCGCCACGGAGCCCGAAACGGACACCTTGTCACCATACTTGGGCAAATGCACCAGCAGATCCGGCAAACGCACCCCCGCTGTCGCCAGCTTCTTGACGGCTGCTTTGAATGTGGTCAACCGTTCATTGTAGTGCACGTCCACTATGCTGTGCAACACCTGGAGCGACACGCCCGATTCCGTCACAGTATCCACCACTTTTTGTTCTGGATCCGGCGCTGTGGTTGACGCCAATATATTTTCCATCTCAGGACTCTTCGTCCTGCCGGTCAAGGGGTTCTTTACATCCGAGCTCTCTTTCACCTCTTTCTTGACCTTGCTGCTTTTCTTATCAACGCCTTTCGCAATTTGCCCAAACTCCTCAGCGCCCTCTATATACTCCTTGGCATCTTCGTAAGCCGCTACGCTCATCAAATAAATGGCTTCCGGAGAAAGTTCGCCATTCGTCCCTCGCGGCAACGACAACGCTTTTTTTAAAATATTGAGTTTTCCCCGATCTTTAAAAGTGCTGGCTGTAGTTGCCACACGGACTGCATATTGCGCCAAATCCGGCTCCAGCTTGTTGTACTCATTTAATAATTCTTGATCCGAACGCGTATCGGTGGTTTTACCGGTTGGCGCCTGCCCGGCCACGATATGGCTTAACATTTCCTGCTGCAACCCCGAGGTAAATAACGAGATATCCAGGGTAGCGTCAATCGTACTGATTTCTTTCTGCGCGGCAATCTGCAATTTCTTGAGAATGGCGTCTTTTTCGTTATCCCCGGTCTTTTTCTTTTTGCGTTTGCCACTGGTTAGCCAGTCTTGACAATGCTTCAGAATCTCCTGCAGCAGTTTTTTCTCGGAGACCCGGTTGTCAGCTTGATAGTATTGGTCTAATTTCTTGAGCACTAAACCAAAACTGGAGGTGGAGAAAGGTTTCGTCCCCGCCTTGAGCCCTTTTTGAGCGTAAGCGGCTCTGGAATGCACATTAGGGTCCAACTTGGCCTGCAGGATTCCTTCAGGCTGCCAGTGTAAGCGTGTGCCGCCGGTCTGCTGAATCGTGTGAGTGAGTTCGTGGGCCAGGAGTCGCCGGCCGGCGTCGGAACCGGGGTCATAACGCCCCGCGCCAAAGTAGATATCCTGGCCATGGGTGAAGGCCTGTGCCTGCAAATCCCGGCTCAGCTGCGCCGCAGTGGCCCCGGTGTGGATGCGGACGCCGCCGAAATCCGCACCGAAACGCTGCTCCATCAAGTGGCGGGACTCCGCCGGCAAAGGTTCCCCCGTCCCCCGCAGTGCCGCCAGTTGCGTCTCCACCTTCCGCCCGGCGGTAAAGCTGCCGTCCGCCGTGCGCTGGAGCGGCTTGGTCTGGACCTCTTCCTCCTCCTCCGCGTTCGTTTCCTGGGTCGCTCCCCAGCCGGCACGCTGAAGCGGCTGGGTCTGGACTTCCTCTTCCTCCACCTGCCGCTGCACCGGTTTGGTCTGGACCTCTTCCTCCTCCTCCGTGTTCGTTTCCTGGGTCGCTCCCCAGCCGGCGCGCTGAAGCGGCTGGGTCTGGACTTCTTCTTCCTC
>CAYTGR010000041.1:41665-44833 GCA_964437445.1 uncultured Anaerolineales bacterium
GGTCTGGACTTCTTCTTCCTCCCCTTGTCGCTGCACAGCCGGCCCCGTCGGGCTGGCTGGCTTAGTCTGCGGGGCGGCCATCACCTGATCGGCGACCTGATCGGCTTCCCGCTCATACGCATCCCCGGCCGGGCCAACGGTTAGCTTGGCCTGCAACAGCCCGGTCACGGCGCGATTCCCGGCTGCCTGTTGCAAGTCCAGCAAAGCCTCCGGCGACGCATGAGCCGGATCGGCCACCGCGTGTTGGAGCGCCCTACCGCCCTCCATCGGCGCTCTCAAAATGGGACTCCGTGGCTGCAAGCCAGGTAAATGTTGACTTGCCGGTCGCCGTTTTCGCATCAAAGAGATCTGCGTCGTCATAATAGATCCTTAATTCCCATCCCGCCTCAGCCCTTGATTTGTGCGAGGGCCTGGACGGGTGAGAGCTTGCCTTGAATGACCGCCTGGATAGCCGGTAAATATTTGTCCATCGTCAGGACGTTGCGGTAAACCAGCTGGCTGATCAACAGCGCACCGGGCCGCTGGCCGCGCAAATCCACACTGGTGCGATAGCGGATGTGCCCTTCCTCCCAATCCAGTTCAAAATTGCCGATCAGCAGGCTGAAGTTAACCCGGTGCAGCAGTTCACCAACCGCCACCCGGCGGTCGACAGGCACGGTAAACGGGCAGGCGGAGTAGAAAAGCACCAGGGCTTCTTCTTCCACCACTTGGGCAATACAGGTCCAGCGCCCATGCTCGCCCTCGGCGGTCATGCTATAAGCCGTTTCCTGACCAATCCGCTGGAGCGGCCAGCCATCGGCCTGCAAAAATGTGGTCACTACGTCAAAGAGCTCCCCCATGGTTCCTCCGTTAGACCCGACTGGTCAGTCCCACCGTGTGCAGGACGCTTTTGACTTTCTGTCCAATGGTCGTGGGATCTTCTTTCTCCTCCATCTCAATGAACAACCGTTCGCGGATGACATCTACCGGGGAGGTGCGGATCATTTCCGGCGTGATCCCATAGACCCCCAGCTCTTTGATCGCCACGGGATTCCCGTCTTTGGCCTCCAGAATAAGCGCCGTGGCCGCGTATTTGGGGCTTTCGCGCATGACCCGTTTGGCAGAGCCCTGGATGCCGGCCTCGGCCTGCCGCTCAGCCTCCTGCCGCACCCCGGCCCGATAGCTCTCCTGCAACGTCTGCGTCACCGTGTTCAGGGCCGAAAGCGCCGTCCCCACCGTGGAGAGCACCAGGCCGGCCGTCTGCGTGCCGCCGGAGGGATCAGGGATCACTTTCAAAATGCCGCCGACCATCTTCAACGCCGAGATGATGATCTCCACCCCCGCGCGCAACGCCAGTGTCACATTGCGGGCTTTGAAGCCCTTGATGGCGCCGACCAGGGCCTGGGCGGTCTGTTTGGCCTCTTGGATGAGGCCGCGTTCCTGCCAGACGCGGTAAATCCGTTTGGCCCCGTTGATGATGGACTTGATGATCTCAATCAAGGCCAGGAACGCATCAATGCCCACCGCGATGGCATCGGGGATCACAGCGCCAAAACTGCCGGCGATACTCAGTCCACCCTTGACCAGTTCACCCGCGTCGGAGATGATGCCCGGGATGAATTCCTTAATGGCATCATAGGCCTTCAGGCGTTTAACCTTATCCGGGTCGCGGATCAATTTCACGTCACCGCGCGCGAATTCAATGATCCGCTTAACCACTTTGCCAAAACCGCCGACTACGCCACTGATAGAAGCGATTTTGTCGGTGAGCTCTTTAGAAAGTTGGCCCATTTTCTGGCCGAATTCCCCCACTTTATTCATGCCGAGCTTGGGGGCATACGTGCCCAGCTGCCTCATCTTCTTCTGGAACCCCTCCTCTTCCAGTTGCCCGCTCACAAACCCACCCACGCTCTCTAGCGCACCGGGCGTCTTCAAGGCCGTGGTCTGGGCAAATTCCCTGACCTTTTGGCCGGTGGTCTTCTGCGGCTGCGTGAGTTGTTGCTGGCGTTCGCGTTCCTTCCCAATCGCCTCCAGGAAGAGTTGCTTTTTCGCCTTGAGCACCACCCGCTCTTCAGGATCGGGCGTCTTGGGCCGGAGCTGCTCGGGGAGATGCATAAAGGCCAGCGCCAGCGCCTTCAGCGGGTTCTGGGGATCGGCGTTGCGCAGCTTGGCTTCAATCTCCAGAGATTTATCAATCATGGTCACAATATTGGTCAGCTCGTCTTCGGTCAAGGCCTGGGGGGAAAGGGCCAGCTGCCCTTCTGGCCTGAACTCAGCGCCAAAGGTATATTTGAAGAAATTCTTAATCTTGTCTCCCAACCGGGCAAAGAAGCCTTTCTGAGCCTCCAGCTGGGCGCGCGCTTCCATCTCCGCCGTGGACATTTCAGCCTCACGCCACTTGGGGACTTTCGTCGTGGCGGTGAAGGTCGTCAAGCCCACCTGCATCCCCTTCATGCGGCCCGAATAGCCCAGCTTCAGCAAAGCATCGCGTTCCTGTAAGGCCTGCACATACAGGCGGGTGATGGCCGCGTCTTTGAGATCGTCTTGGGCTTTTTTCTTGGGGTCGGAGAGGTTTTTCTGGCGTGTGGGACTGGTATACCATTTTTCAACGGTATCCATCAAGTCCTTCAACACTTCCAGCCGTTTCGTGGGCTGTTTGCCCTCAGGATCCTCTTTGGCGAGCTTCTCGTACTCCTCCACATACCCAATGATTTTGTCATAGCTGGCGCCCATAATCAGCCGGGAAATCAACATGCGCCGCTTGGTGCCGGACAGGGCTACAAATTCCGCCGCGGTCATCAGCTGAGCCTGGATTTGAGGGGCAGCGGTCCGGCTGATGTCAGGAGCGGGCCGGCCGCGCCGCCGTTGTAAACGCGCTCCCCCCGTCTGCTGAATGGTGTGCGTCAGCTCGTGGGCCAGGAGCCGTTTACCCGTCTCGGTGCCGGGATCGTAGCGCCCGGCGCCAAAGTAGATATCCCGCCCGTGGGTGAAGGCTTGCGCTTGCAAATCGCGGCTGAGCTGCGCGGCCTCAGCACCAGTGTGAATGCGCACATCGCTGAAATCGGCGCCAAAGCGGCTCTCCATGAAAGCGCGTGTATCGCCATGGAGCGGGCTGCCGGTGCCGTGTGTCGTTGCCAGCCGGCCTTCCACGCTACGGCTGGCCTCAAAGCTACCGTCCCCGGCCCGCTG
>CAYTGR010000041.1:44933-46154 GCA_964437445.1 uncultured Anaerolineales bacterium
CCGGCTCTGGCATGGATATCACCTGCTCGGCGACCCGGTCGGCTTCCTGTTCGTAAGCATCGCCCGCCGGCCCCACCGTCAACTTGGTCTGGATAAGACGGGTCACCGCCCGGTTGCCCACTAAGCGTTGCAGAGCCAACACCTCGCGCGGTTGTGCCCCGGTCGGATCTTCAACGGCGCGCTGCAAGAAGATGGATTCCACTTCGGGGGCGAAAGTAACGGGTTCCGGCAGTGTAGGTTTGGCTGTGAGATGGTGCCGTTCAACCTCATGGACGGGTTGTGCACTGTTAGCCATTCAGGACCTCCGTTCTCGCTGCTGCGGCTTTTAAAGAATTACAGTCGTCCGGATACAATACGTCTCACCCTTCTATTTGCTCCACTGCTGCCGCGGGTGTCACATCGGTGTAAATGACTTGCATGATGCCGGGCAAATACCGATCCAGCGTAAAAACGTTGGCATAGACCAGTTGCTTGATCACAGCAAAACTGAGCCGGTCCCCTTCTACCCCCACACTGGTTTTGTAGCGAACCTCGCCATCGTTGAAATCCAGCTCAAAATTACCGATGACCATTCCGTAGTTGGCACGGGTCAGGAACTCGGCCATGGCCAGCCGTTTCTCTGCCGGCACATGAAAGGTACAGACGGAATAAAACAGGAACTGCTGGTGTTCCTCTTTCGCCTGAGCAAAACAGACCCAGCTGCCATTGTTCCCCTGGAACCCCATACGCAGGATCGGGCGATCCTCTAACTGGGTAAATGGCCAGTCGTCCTTAGTAAAAAAGTCTAGCATAGCATCAAAGATTTTTTCCACGACCTGTTATCTCCTGATGTTGGGGGCACACTATACGGCCTGGTAAATGAGTTGCGTCAGGTCACTGGTCGTTTGAGCCAGGCGCTGCTGGCTGGAAAAAACTACCAGGGTATTGCTGTTTAAATCCAGGCCGATCAGGCGCAGGCCCGGCTGCGTGGTCAAAAGCGCCAGCATAGCTTCAGCGTCAAAAGCCGCCAGGTCAAAGATGACCACATCGGGCCGCCGTTCGTTAAGTTGAGTCTGAGCTTGCGCCAGAGTGGACTCCAGCCGCTCCACAGCCAGTTCACTCTGGTCACGGAGACTGGCCTCCACGCCAGCCAAAAACAGGGAACTACCGCACAAAACAACTTTAGGTTGCATCCCTTTGCCCCCTCAGAAATCAGCCTCACCCCTAACCTTTAGGGTACAA
>CAYTGR010000042.1:0-42726 GCA_964437445.1 uncultured Anaerolineales bacterium
TGCGACAAAGATGGGAGTGCTTGTATTTTTCAAGACCAATCGTGTGGCTACACTATCAAGGATGGACAATGTCAGTGCACAGACTACTATTGCCACCCCAACGGCACCCTGGGCCACTGCTCAGGCGCCTTTGGTTATTGCATTGACTCCAATTGCGGCAGCTCTGGCGATTGCCCGCCGTTTTTTTCCTGCCAATGGATCCCGGACTACGTCCCCCCCAACCCAAGCCTGACGCCCCTGCCCACCTCCGGCCCTGTGCCCGTGCCCACCAATTTCTGGCGATGCGGCGATAATTTTGGCGTCAGAAACACCGCGATTGTGTATGTGTTTGAAGACGTCAATGCCAATGGGGTTTGGGAAGACGGCGAGCCGCAGATTGATGTCAATGCTTCCTCGGGCACGGCGTTTCTGGCAGCCAACCCAAGAGCGGCTGAAGCCGCCACTACCAACACCCATTTGCGTAAGTCCTAAATCACAAAGAACGCCTAAAGGCGTCACTACGCCCCCCTCGTGACCACAAGTCGGGCAGGCGCAATGGCCGAACCGAGGCCTAACATATGGACCCGCCTACCGGAGAGCAGCGATCCAAACGAGCCAGCCGGGACCTGATCAGGTCCCGGCTGGCTCGCGGAAAAAAAACGCGGCGCACCCAAAGGGTACGCCGCGCTGGATTAGGGGAGTTTGTTGACGACATTGCTGAACAGGTTGCCGACCACAGGACCTAAAGCAGCCAACACTACAAAAACAATTACCGCTATTAGCACCAAAATCAACCCATATTCTGCCAACCCCTGGCCCTGTTCCTCCGGTAGGTAGACCATCGTGGCACTCCCCCTTTCACCCCTTGAAGCCGCACCATCTTTATATCCCGCTTCTTACCTATTCTACCCGATTGTTAGAATCAGTGCAATAGGAACTTTGTACTGCCAGGGGCCGCAAAACCGGTTAGCGCCGTAGCAAAGCAGCCAGATTCCGGGTGAACGGTGGGTAAGCCACGCCACGCTCGGTGACGATGGCCGTGATATATTTCGCCGGCGTCACATCGAAGGCCGGATTGGCCACCGGCGCGCCCGTTGGCGTGATCGGGTAATCGCCGATGTGCGTCACCTCGCGGGCGTCGCGCTCCTCAAGGGGGATGTCGTCACCGGTCGCCACCGAAAGATCTATCGTGCTGGTGGGGCCCACCACGTAAAAGGGCACCCCATGGGCATAGGCCGCCAGCGCCAGATTGTAAGTGCCGATCTTGTTGGCCGTATCGCCATTGGCCGCCACCCGGTCACACCCCACCAGGCAGAGATCCACCCGCCGGGTGCGCATGATGTGGCCGGAGGCCCCATCAACAATCACCGTGAAAGGAATCCCCAGCTGTTGCAACTCCCAGGCCGTGAGCCGGGCCCCTTGCAGCCGGGGCCGGGTCTCATCCACATAGACATGCACCCGCTTGCCATGTTCATGCGCGGTACGGATCACGCCCAGCGCCGTCCCGTAATCCACCGTGGCCAGCGCGCCGGTATTGCAGTGATGGATGATCGTGGCCGGATCGGGCACCAATGGCAGGCCGTGCAGCCCGATCTGCCGGTTGACCGCGACATCCTCGGCGGTCATGGTCTGCGCCTCGGCCAGCAACGCCGCGCGCAATCCCTCAACATCCCCCCATGCCGGGTCGGCCGCACGGCGTAGCAAGCGCTCCACCGCCCAAAAGAGATTGACCGCCGTCGGGCGGGCGGCGCGCAACCGCTCTGCGGCTGCCGTCAGGTCGGCGCGGAGCGCTGCCAGGTCACCGGCTGGACTGCCCAGCGCCGCCAGCGCCATCCCGTAAGCCGCCGCCACCCCGATGGCCGGCGCGCCGCGCACCACCATCTCGCGGATGGCCCACGCCACTTCATCCGCCGTCCGGCACTCCACGTAGACCGTCTCGTGCGGCAACCGGCGCTGGTCCAACAGGCGCAGAGCGCCATCTACCCATTGCAACGTGTAGTAATTCCCCATCATTCCTCCCGTGAACGATTGAACGAGTCAACGAATCAGCGAGTCAGCGAGTTGGCAAGCCAGCGAGTCAGCAAGCCAGCGAGTCAGTAAGCCAATGAGTCAACAGGACAAGGCTTCTTCATAACACAATTGAGAAGGATGTCAAAGGCTGGTTGCATCGCTGTCGCCTTATGTTACACTCAACGACACAACCGGAATCAACACCCGGTATCCAGATTCATTTACACGGAGGACCACCATGCCGCTTTGGGGAGGCATTGAAGCCGGGGGCACCAAGTTTGTCTGCGCCATCGGGAGCGGCCCGGACGATCTGATTGAAACGCGCTTTCCGACCACCACACCCGCCGAGACGCTGGCGCGCGCCATCGCCTTTTTCCGCGCGCAAGCCGTGCTGCCGGCCGCTATCGGCATCGGCTCGTTCGGCCCGGTGGATCCGGACCCGCACTCGCCCACATTCGGCTTCATCACGACGACGCCGAAACCGGGCTGGGGCAACACCGATGTCGCCGGCCCGCTCAGGCAGGCATTAGGGGTTCCGGTCGCCTTTGATACCGACGTCAACGCCGCCGCCCTGGGCGAGCAGCGTTGGGGCGCAGCCCAGGGGCTGCACACCTTTATCTATTTGACCATCGGCACCGGCATTGGCGGCGGCGCGCTGGTGGAAGGGCGGTTACTGCACGGCGCGATGCACCCGGAGATGGGGCACATCCGGTTGCCCCACGACCGGGCGGCCGACCCCTACCCCGGCTTCTGCCCCTACCACGGCGACTGTTTTGAGGGCCTGGCTGCCGGGCCGGCGCTGGAACGGCGTTGGGGTCAGCGCGCGGAGCTGCTCCCCCCAGACCATCCGGCCTGGGCGCTGGAGGCCCATTACATTGCGCTGGCGCTGACCAGCTACATCCTCACCCTCGTCCCCCAACGGGTCATCCTGGGCGGCGGCGTGATGCAGCAGCCGCAGCTCTTCCCGCTGGTGCGCCGGGAAGTGGTAGCGCTACTCAACGGCTACCTGCCTATCCCCGCCCTTCTGGACCCGCTGGCAGCGTACCTCGTCCCGCCGGGACTGGGCAACCGGGCCGGCGTGTTGGGTGCGCTCGCCCTGGCAGAACAGGCATAAAGTTGAAAAGGTGTTATAATAGCAGTGAGGCCCCTGTAGTTCAAACGGACAGAACGGTGGCGTCCTAAGCCGCGCGTTGGGGGTTCGAGTCCCTCCAGGGGTATTCATGCCGGTCCAGGTGGCCCCTTCCCGCCTCGTCATTGCAAGGGATGGCCGGCTTTCAGTCCATGAAGCATATCCCCGCGTTTATTATCTTTTAAGGAGGGCTAATGGACTATAAGTTTTTAGGCCAGACCGGTGTCAAAGTCTCCGCCCTTTGTTTGGGAACGATGTCCTTTGGTGGCGATGCCGACGAAGCCACCGCCACCGCGATGTTCCACCGCTGCCGTGAACTCGGCATCAACTTTTTTGATTGTGCGAACATCTACGCCGGTGGCCGCGCCGAAGAAGTGCTGGGCCGGCTGATCGCCCCCTGCCGTGACGAGATCATCCTCACCAGCAAAGTGTATTTTCCCACCGGGCCGGATGTCAATGCCGCCGGGGCCTCCCGCCGCCACATCAGGCAAGCCGTGGAGGCCAGCCTCCAACGGCTCGGCACCGACCGTATTGATCTCTACTTCATCCACCGATTTGATGATCACACCCCGCTGGAGGAAACGCTGCGGGCGCTGGATGACCTGGTGCACCAGGGCAAGGTCCTTTATCTGGGAGCAAGCAACTTTGCCGCCTGGCAGGTCGCCAAAGCGTTAGGCATTTCAGCCCGGACCGGGTGGGCCCGGTTTGAATGCCTTCAGCCTATGTACAACCTGGTTAAACGGCAGGCTGAAGTGGAGCTGCTGCCCCTGGCGCTCTCCGAGCAATTGGGGGTGATCCCCTACAGCCCGCTGGGAGGCGGGCTACTGACCGGCAAGTATGGCCCCGGCCAGCAACCCGCGTCGGGCCGGTTAGTGGAAAACGTCATGTACAAAACGCGCTACGGGGAGGCCTGGGTTTACGAAGTCGCTGCGCACTTTGCCCAATTCGCCCGCGAGCGCGGCTACGAACCGGCGGCCTTAGCGGTCGCCTGGGTCGCCAGCCACCCGGCGGTGACCGCGCCCATCATCGGGGCCCGCCATCTGGCCCAGCTGGAAGGGTCGCTCAAGGCCTTAGAAATCAAACTGACCCCCGAGCTGCGCGCCGAGATCGCGGCCCTCTCGCCGGAGCCTCCCCCGGCCACCGACCGCAATGAGGAACGCACCGCCTATCATTTCGGAATCCGCTAGGGCAGCCGCCGCTCAGAGCCAGCCGGCGATTTTGTCATGCCAACCGGAGCAATACCCATGAAACGTAATCCGAGCTGGTGGTCACGTCTCACCGCGCCCCAGGCAGCCAATCCGGACGAAGCCCGGCGCGAGTACATGACCAAAGTTGTGCTGTTTATGATGGGAGTCACGCTGCTACCATTTACGGCCATCATTGGACTGAGTTGGCTGCGCGGACTGTTTGATTTTCTATCCATCGCGATCATGCTGACGATCAGCGGCACCGTCGTGATGGCCTGGGGGCTGGCGCAGGCCGGGCACTGGCGCTGGGGGAGTTACATCCCCCCGGCGCTCTTTTGGGGACTGGGGGTTTACCTCAATTCCCAGGCCGGGCTGTGGACCACCGGCAACTTTTACATCATCGCCATCCTGCTAACGGCGATGTTGCACGGTATCCGGTCCCAATGGTACGTCATGGCCCTGTGCATTGGGATGTACCTGGTCTTTGCCTGGGGGCCGGCCTCCAATGAGCCACTTGACATACGAGCCTCAGCCTCGCTCACAATGACCGGGGTCTTGATCGGCGTGGCCCTCTTACAATGGTTTTCCACCCGCCTGTTGCAGCAAGCCCTGACCCAAAGCCGCACCTATGCCGCCGAGTTGGAACAGTACCATCGCCACCTGGAACAGATGGTATCAGAACGGACGGCAGCTTTAGCGCTGGTGAACCGGGAATTGGAGCAGGCACGTGCCGAATTAGAGCAACGTGTTCAGGAACGAACGGCCAGCCTGGCCGCCGCCAACGAGCAGCTGGAAGGGGAAATTCGGGAGCGCCGCCGGGCAGAAATCGCCCTGCGCGAGCGGGAAAGTTTGCTCCTCACGACGATTGAAAGCCTCCCCTTTGATTTCTTTGCCCTGGATGCAACAGGGCATTACATCCTGCAAAATCCCATCAACCGCCGACACAATGGCGACCTGCTGGGCCGGAGCACGGCCGAGGCCCCGGTAGATCCGGCAATCCGTAGCTTGTGGCAACAGAACGATCAACGAGCCCTGGCCGGCGAAACCATCAGCGGCGAGGTCAGCTACGCTTTTGACGGCGAAGCCCGTTTTTACCACAGCATCGTTTCCCCGGTGCGCGACGGAGAACGAATTCTGGGCATCATCGGCGTGAACATAGACATCACCGAACGTAAAAAGGCCGAAGCTGCCTTGCGGGAAAGCGAAGAGCGCCTGCGCACGCTCATCAACGCCATGCCGGATATCGTCTGCTTCAAAGATGGGCAGGGGCGCTGGCTGGAAGCAAACGATTTTGATATCCAGTTGTTCCAGCTGACCGGTGTGAATTATAAAGGGAAGACTGATTGTGAATTGGCCGAGTTCAGCCCCTTTTATCGCGAGGCCTTCTTAACCTGCGAGGCCACTGACGAGCTCGCCTGGCAGGCTGGCGGTCCCAGCCGTGGCGACGAAATCATCCCCCGACCCGATGGTCCTGACTGGGTCTTTGACCTCATCAAAGTACCCATGTTTTACCCGGACGGTCGCCGCAAGGGGTTAGTGGTCATCGGCCGCGACATCACCGAACGCAAACAGGCCGAAGAGGCCATGCAGGCCTCGGCGGAAAAAATTCGCAGCCTGCAACAACTGCTCCAAAGCATCAGCGACTCCATGCCTTCGGCGCTCATTGTCGCGGACCCGGAAGAGCGGATTCTCCTTTGGAACCCGGCCGCCGAGCGGTTGACCGGTGTCGCAGCAGCGCAAGGCCAGCCGCTCTGGGAAACCAGCCCTCTGTTGCTCCCCTATCGCCAACTCTACGAACAGGCGGTCCACAGCGGAGAACGAGTGCACCGGCGGCGGGAGATGTTGCCGGCCCCGCAGGGAACGGTCTACCACGATGTGGACATCTTCCCCTTGAGAGGCGCTACAGTGGAGGGTGTGGCCCTGCGGTTGGACGACGTCACCCAACAGGTGCAATTGGAGGAAATGATGCTCCAATCGGCCAAGCTGGCCAGCCTCGGCGGGTTGGCGGCCGGGGTGGCCCATGAGATCAACAATCCCCTCGCCATCATCATGCAGAGCGCCCAACTGTTACAACGCGCCTTTGATGTCGCCCAGGTAGGAACTCGCGCCCGGCTGCAAACCTACCGGCTGGATCCTGAAGCCTTAGGGGATTACCTCCAGGACCGCCACCTGCAAGAATACCTGGCCGGCATCCGCAGCGCCGGCGCGCGCGCGGCCAAAATCGTCGCCGATCTGCTCAGTTTTTCACGCAAAGCCGACGCCACTATCGCCACCTACGACTTGAACGCGCTGCTGGAACAGACCTTGAATCTGGCTACCGCCGACTACGATTTGAAAAAAGAGTACGATTTCCGCGATCTGCAAATTATTTACCAGCTGACCCCTGATCTCCCGCCACTGGTGGGGGACGGCTCGCAAATCCAACAGGTCATCCTCAACCTGGTGCGCAACGCGGCCCAGGCGATGGCCGAAAAGAAAGGCCAACCGGGATACCAGCCGCGCTTGATTGTGCGCACTTTACGCCAGGGGGAATGGCTAAGGTTAGAGATTGAAGACAATGGTCCCGGCGTGCCGCCGGCTATCCGGGAACGGCTCTTTGAACCCTTCTTTACCACCAAAAAAGTGGGGGAAGGCACCGGCCTGGGGTTATGGCTCTGCTGGGCCATTGTCGTTGAACGCCACCAGGGTCACATCTGGGCTGAACCAGTCGCTACCGAAGGCACCTGCTTTATCGTTGAATTGCCCCCCCAACCACCGTCATCCCAGGGATGAGCTACCTGGCCTGAACCAGAGCGACCACGGCTGATTGAAGCTGAGCACCACACCGGCAGGGCTTGCGGCACGCCGGGGAAGAGCCATTTTTGCCAGTCTGCGTAAGCCCTGATCACACTGGCCTTGAAACGCAAACCAGTGTAAAATCAAGACATCCTGGAAGAGGCGCATATCTCAGATGCATATCCTGGTTGTAGATGATGAACCGTTGACGCGGCTCTCTCTGGCGGATTTTCTGGCAGAGTCAGGGTACGAGGTATCCACGGCCGACTGCGGACAGGCCGCGATTGCCTTACAGCAACAGAATTCGTTTGATATCTGTATCGTTGATCTGCGCATGCCCGGTATGGACGGCATTGAAACGATCCAGGCGTTACACCGCCTGACGCCCTCTGCCCAATTCATCATCTACACCGGTTCGCCGCATTTTACCCTGCCCCCTACCCTGCAAAAGTTAGGGATGACCGATGCGCAAATCGTCCACAAACCGTTAGTGGACCTGGACGCTTTTCTGAGCTTGATTGACAACCTCACCACAACTACCCTGAAGGCCAACCCCACCTGAGCCGGCCTCGCAGCTTTGCGCGCAGAACTGCCACCGCTCAAAAAACGAGGCGCAAGGGTAAACCCTGCGCCTCGCTTGCGTTCCCGTTGCGCCTAAGGTCGGGCAATGCCAACCGTTGCAAAAAACCACTCCCAGAAAGAGGTCGGCGCAAACCACAGGTAAAGCGCCACCGCAATGCAGAAGAAAACCAGCAGGACCAGACAACCGATCCCCGCGTAGAAACCGAGCGAGCGCTGCGGTTTAGCCGCCGGCGTGGCCGGACCAGGCGTCCAGGCCGCCGCCGCCGGGGCCGGCTCAGGCACCCAGGTCGTCGCCGGGACCGGGGCCGGCGTCCAGGCAGGGGCCGGCTCTGCGGGGGGGGCAACGCCGAACGGTGCCGGCTCCACTCCCACAGGCGGCGCAGCCACCTCCGGGCTGATTTTCACCGTCGCCGCCTGCGACGGAGCCGCTGCCAGCACATCAAACCGCAACCGGGCGGCATCGGCCAGCTCAATCACATCACCAGGAGCCAGAGGACGCGGGCTGCGCACCGGCTGGCGGTTGACAAAGGTGCCATTGGTGCTCCCCAGGTCCTCCACCATGGCCGTCCCATCAGGGGCCAGCCAGAGCCGTGTATGATGGCGGGAGACGCGCGTATCCGCAATGACCAGGCTATTATCCAGCTCACGCCCGATAGTGAAGATGATCCCTTCCTCAAGGGTGTAGCTTTCCCCCGGGTTGGGTCCTGTTTCCACGACCAAGACCAGTTGTGCTTGATTTACCATGGCCCTCCTTACCTCAACCCTCACAGCATGACGGCGATTTTGCTTGCCGGGTTGCCAGGCCCGGTCTTTGCATTATACTCCGATTTTGTAATTTGAAACCAGGAGCTCCTATGCCTTCCCTTCTCGTAGACGCCCATTTAGACCTGGCCTACAACGCCGTTGTCCTGCACAGGAACCTGCGCCGGCCGGTGGCGGAGATTCGCGCCCAAGAAACGCTCCAACCGCCGCCCGGCGAATATACCGGTACCTGCCTGGTCAGTCTGCCCGCCCTGTTAGCGGGCCGCTTCGCCGTCGTCGGCGGCAGCCTCTTCGTCGCCCCGGCCGTGGGCAGCTGGCCCAACGAGCCGGTCGTCTATCACACCCCAGATGAGGCCTACGCCCAGGCTCTGGCCCAACTGGATTATTACCGTCGCCTGACTGATGAGGATGAGCGAGTAACGCTCCTCCGGCGGGAAGCCGATCTGGACGCGGTGCTCATGGCCTGGGAACAGGGCACGCCCCGCCTGGGATTGTTCGTCGTGCTGGAGGGGGCCGATCCCATCCGTGACCCCGGCGAGCTCGGTGAGTGGGTGGAGCGCGGCTTGCGTGGCGTCGGGCTGACCTGGGCCGCCGGCACACGCTATGGGGGTGGCAATCAAGCGCCGGGTCCGCTCACCGACCTGGGACGGCAGCTGCTCCGCCGGATGGCCGAATACAACCTGCTGTTAGATCTCAGCCACCTGTGGGAGGAAGCTGCCTTCGCGGCGCTGGACGGCTACCCCGGCCCGGTCGTCGCCTCGCACGCTAACCCGCGCGCCTTCGTGGATTCACCGCGGATGCTCTCGGATGCCCTGATCCGCCGCCTGGCCGAACATGACGGCGTCGTGGGCATCATCCCGTTTAACCGGATGCTCCAGGCCGGCTGGACCCCGCGAGAGCCGCGCCTGCCGCTGGCGCGCGTGGTGGAGGCCGTGGATTACGTCTGCCAGCTGGTGGGCGACGCCACCCACGTCGGGATCGGCTCCGATTTTGACGGCGGCTTTGGCGTGGAGAGCGTCCCGGAGGGGATAGAGACCAGCGCCGACCTGGGGCAGCTCGGCCCGTTGCTGGCCGCGCGCGGTTACGCCCCGGCCGAGGTAGAGGCCATCCTGGGGGGAAACTGGCTGCGGGAGATGCGCCGGGCTTTAGGCGAGTAAAGCTCTCTCACTTGCCCTCTACTCAAACTGTGGTATTATACCGCCGTACCCTGCCGTGTGCGTGATGCCGGGATGGGGTTTTGAGCCAACAGTTTACCATAAGGGAGCTCTTGTCCCAACCAAAGATGGCGAAGCAATAGCCCTCGGGCAAGGCGAAGCCATCGGGCAGGCTCCCACCTGCGCAAGCAGGGTCAAAACCATCGGCACACGGCATGGCGGGGACATTTTTTTATCGGCCGCTCTCCTCAAGGGAGGGCGGTTTTTTATGGCTACATTATGTCAAGTGGTCTTGACTTTTCCCCTGGCCTATGTTATGCTCTTCCTGGGTCGGCGGCTGAAGACAGGGGGGTAGGAATGAGTGATCAGGGAGCAGGCAAACGCTGACTCTTGCCTCCTAATCCCCGATCTCTATTCTCTCTATATTCTTTAGGGAAAGTAGCAAGGAAATGCTCTGGGAACGAGTCACCGAAGAAATCTTTCTTTTCACCAGTGACCGATATGCGCTCGTCAACTGCGTCGCCATTCTGACCGACGAGGGCATCGTCATGGTGGACGCATTGCCCTTCCCCGATGAGGCGCGGCAGATCGCGCGCTTCCTGGACCAGCGCAGTGGCGGACATTTCCACTCTTTGATCTTGACTCATTACCATATGGATCACGTTTATGGATTCTATGCCTTCCCCCCAGACCTGGGATTGATTGCCCACGAGCGCTGCCAGCAAAAATTGTTGGAGACGGGTGAGGCTTCCCTGGCCCAGGCACGCGCCAACGACCCGGCCTTTGAAGAAGTCAGGCTGCGCCTGCCCACGATGACTTTTGCCGAGGGGGAGCTGGTGCTCAAGACAGGCAATAAAACGCTCCGGTTGATGCATCTACCGGGCCACACCCCCGACAATATCGGCGTTTTTCTGGAAGAAGACCGCGTGCTCATCGCCGGCGATGCGGTGATGGCAATCCCTATCATCGCCGACGGGAACTGGGAACAGGAAGTGCAAACCCTCCAGGCCATCAAGGCGCTCTCCCCGGAGACGATCATCCAGGGTCACGGGGAAGTGATCCTGCGGGGTGAAATTCAGGAAGTGCTGGATAAGTACATCCGTTACGTGGAATGTGTCCACAAAAAAGCCAGCAAAGCGCTTAAAGACGGCCGGCAACGCAAGGAGCTGTGGAAAATCCCGCTGGAGGCCTGTGGGTTGGAGCGCGTCCCGCTGGGCATCGCCAGCCACCAGCTGCACGTCGCCAACATGCTCAGCATTTACGACCAGTTAAGAGCGCAAGGAAAATAGTACCCTCTCAACGGCGGAAGATCCACCCGATTCGGGACCCGGAGACGGCAGCCCTCAGCGCCCGTCTCCGGGTTGCGTAAAAGGCCAACCTATGCACGAGGACACGGATTACGTTTTGATCTTTGATGGCGGCAGCCAGGGCAACCCGGGCCGGGCCTACGGCTCGTACCTGCTGTGGACCCGCGACGGGCGCGAGCGGCTGGAACGGCTGGAATTTGGCACCGGCACCAACAATGAAGCCGAATATCAAAGCCTGATTGCCGGCCTGGAGAGCCTTTTGGAGCGGATTGAGCAGGCCCGTGCCGACCCGGCGCGCTTCACGCTGGAGGTGCGCGGGGATAGCCAGCTGGTGTTGCGCCAGGTCGGCGGCCAGTGGAAACTGCGCGACCCCCGCATGGCGGAGTATGCCCGCCGCGCGCAGGCCCTCCTGCAACGCTTCGGCCACTACCGGTTGGTGGAGCAACCCCGCGCCGAGAGCGTCAAAGTGCTGGGGCACTGAGAACGGGAAACGTGAAACGTAAAACGTGAAACGTGAAACGTAAAACGTGATGGCCCGTTCAGAAGGTCATCACGTTTCACGCCTCACGTCTCACACCTCACGTTTCACGTCTTACGCCTCACGTTTCACGCTTCACGTCTTACACCTCACGTTTCACGCCTCACGTCTCACGCCTCACGTTTCACGCTTCACGTTTCACGCTTCACGTCTCACGCTTCACGTCTCACGCTTCACGTCTCACGCTTTACGTTTCACGCCTCACGTTTCACGTTTCATACTTCACTACCCCCCCGCTATCAGATGAATGACCGACACCTCCGCGCCGTCGGGGATAGGATAATCAGCATAGGCCTCTTCTTCCACCACCACTCCGTTGACCCGCACCACCATATGGGGGTAGATATAATTCATCCGCTCTAACAGCCGGGCCACGGTCAGGCCGGGTTCCCACGCCAGCTCATCACGTTGGTTAACTCGTACCATCCCTACAGATACCGCTTGACAACCTCTACCACTTCGGGCAGATCAATTCCCAGCTCGTGCAGCTTTTCCAGCGTAGGGAGAGCGTTGGGCGTCCAACCGCGCCGCTTGTAGACGGCATCCATGAGTTGCTGATAACGCCCTTCGCGATATTGCCGGAGCGCTGCCATTTTCTCCTCAGTCGTCATACTGGTTGGATCCACGCCCACCAGTTCACGGAGCTGCTTATCGTAACGCTCCTGGCGGGATTCATACTCTTCTTTCGTCACCGGCCCCACCGCGCGGTAAGCCGGAATGTCATCCTTGCGGCTGCCGCCGCCCAACCGCCAGTTGAAGACCCGCTGGAAGTTGTAGACCGCCTCCGACATACGGATCAGGTCCTCTTTGGTCACTTCGCGGCCGGTGACGGCGGAGAAGACCTCTACATAATTGGCCACATGCTCCGGGATCTTCGCCGGTTCCTCGCTGTATTTGTTGCTCGGCGGGATGACATCATTCCAGAGCAGCTTGCAGAAGCCACACAACCCAAACCAGGTGCGCCACATCGGGAAATAGTGCAGCGCCTCGGCCTTATCCTCAAACGTGGGGATCTGGTTGTTCACCTGATCCATGAAAATGAGCCAGGCCTCGTCGTGCTGCGGCCCTTTGTTGGTGAGCGCGTAGCCGCCCTGCTGGGCCAGCGACTCCTTGCTCATGTACATGGATTGCTCCATGCCCTTGACCTCCACGCCAATGTCCCACAGGAAGGCCGGATCAGCACCGTACTCCTCGGCGAAGATTTGCTTCATACGGCGGACGCCCTGCCCGGCGATCAGCCCGAAGCCCTCGCCGCGCCCCATCTGGTGGAGCAGCTCCAGCGCCGCCGCTGCGTTACCGAAGTGCAGGTCCAGCCCACCCGTCCGCTCTAAGTTCAGGATCCCGGCTTCGTAGCATTCCATCACAAAAGCGGTCAGATTGCCAAACGAGATCGTGTCAATCCCGTAGGTGTCGCAGTAGAAATTCAATTCCAGGATGGCGTCGGGATCAAAAATCCCGCAATCGGAGCCCAGAGCGCCCACCGTCTCGTACTCCGGCCCATCCACGATCACCCGTTGCCCCTGGTAGGGGCCGGTGTGCAATTCAAAGCCATCCACCGCGTGTGCACAGGCCAGCGTGCAGCCATACCAGCAGCCATCGGGCAACCCTTGCGTGAAGCGCGCCTCCCAGACGTCGGCCATGATCTTGACGTGGTCGGGATGGGCGCCAAACTTGAAGTTGTGGACCGGCAGCAGGTCGTAAGCATTCATGATGTGGACCAGGTAGGGGGTACCCCGGTTGCGCATCCGGTTCTGCTTGGGATCGTACTCGTGGACCTCACGTTGCATCTTCGCGCCGACGCGCGCCAGCCGTTCCGGGTCAGCCGGGGCCACAGAGGTGCCCTTGACCGGGAAGCCAATCACCACCACGGCCTTGATCCGCTTGTGGCGGAAAACGGTGCCGGGGCCGCCCCGGGCCGCCTGTTTGTAGCGGATGTCGTTGCGTTTGCGGTCAAAGAGGCTGAAGTTGAGGCAGCCGATCAGCGTATGTTCGGCCCCGGTGCCGGTGGTCACGGTGGAGATCACATAACGGTCCTCCGGCGTCTTGGCCAGCGCCTCGGTCAGCCACGCGCCCAGCAGGTGTGTATCGGTCGGGGCCTCGGGCAGCTCTTCAATGGTCACCTTGCCTGCCGGCCCGTCAATCACAACAATGACGTCCCGGTCAGCGATGCCCTGCAACTCCAGCGCGTCCCAGCCGGCAAACTTCAATTGGGGACCGAAGTGACCACCGACATTGCAGTCGGTGACCACATGTGTGGTGGGGGAAATCGTGGCAACAATGGATTTGCCGGAGCCGGGGTACTGCGTGACCCCGCTGCACGGGCCGGGCGAGATGACGACCTCGTTCTCCGGGTCGTTCCACCGCGTCGTATCCTTGACGGCATTCCAGAGCAGCCAGAGATCAAAACCGCGGCCGCCGATGAACTTCTCTTTCATGAAATCGGTGACAGGGCGGGCGGCAATCGTGTAATCAGAGACGTTGATGTAGAGCGTCTGGTTGGTGTAGCCGCGCTCCACCGGTGACCGCTGATACGGAAACTCGGCCAAAACGTGACGGGTGATCTTGTCAGTCATAGTTTTCATCCTCAATTCTTAGAAATCAGAAATGCGTAATCCGTTTCTTCACTGATTCGTTGATTCTTGATTCTTTGACTCGCCTCAAATGCCGGAGAGCGCCTCTACCTGCGTGGCGTCTGGCGCTTCTGTCATGGCCAGCGCCTGAGCCGGGCAGGTCTTGACACACTGTCCGCAAGAAACGCACTTAAAGGGGACGGCTTCCTGGGGGTCGTAAAACATCGCAGCGTAAGGGCAGAACCCGACGCAAGACAGGCAGCCCACGCAATCAGCCTTCCGCACGCGGACAATGCCCTGTTTGTCACGGTAGAGCGCATTAGCCGGGCAAACAGCGATACACTCACCGCACTGAATGCAGAACGTAGCCCGAAAGCCTCCTTCCCCCTCGCGGATGCGGATACTGGAGCACTCCACTGCCGGTGTCTTGAACCAGGTCTGAGCGCAGGTCCGCTCGCACTCGCGCGCGCCGGTACAGCGTTCGCGGTTAAACGTGAGCAATTTGATCATCTTCTCTCCCCCCACTGAAATTTGGATGTTGCCCTTTTGAGCATACCTTTTCCCCGCCAGCGGGACAAGTGATGTTTGTCCTAATCACGTTCGCGGGCAGTTACTTTGTTGCCGAGGCGCGCTTCTGCCCCCTGCGCAAGGGCAGCCACCGGAAAGGCGTTATTTTTCACATGTGATAGCCCGGCACTTGTTGCCCAGAGGCTGAGGTGTGTTACAATCTGGACGATGCTCACCGACCAGTTAGCCCGTTACTTAGCTGCTTTAGAGCGCGAAAACGCCTCGCCCTATACCGTCAAAAATTACCGAACGGACATTGGGCAATTCCTGGCCTTCTGCGCCGAGCGGGGCGTGACCACGCTGGCGGGGTTGACACGCGACCTGATCCGCGATCACCTGGAGGAGCTGGCGACCGCCGAGTACGCCCGGCCCAGCATCGCCCGCCGCGTCTTTGAGCTGCGCGCCTGGGGCGATTTTCTCGTCCATGACCACGCCTGGGACGACAATCTCTTCCGCAAGATCTACGCGCCCCGGCTGCCGCAACGTCTGCCGCGCTACCTGACTGTGGAGGAGGTGGAACAGCTGCTCGCCGTGCCGGAGCCGGCCTCGCCGCAGGGCATCCGCGACCGGGCCATTCTGGAGACACTCTACGCCTCCGGCGTCCGCGTCAGCGAGCTGGTGGGGCTGGACCTGCGCGACGTCTCGCTCACGGCCGGGGAGCTGCACGTCATCGGCAAGGGCGATAAAGAGCGGATCGCGCTGTTGGGCCAGCCGGCCATCGCGGCTCTGCGCATCTACCTGGAGGCCGGACGCCCGGCGTTAGTGGGGCCACACCCCACCAACGCTTTTTTCCTTAACCGCTTTGGCGGCCGGCTCTCGGCCCGCTCCGTGGACGAAATCGTGCGCACGGCCGGCCGGGCCGCCGGGATTGACCAGGAGGTGACGCCACATCTGCTGCGCCACACCTTCGCCACACACCTGTTAGACGGCGGTGCCGACCTGCGTGTAGTCCAGGAACTGCTGGGCCATGCCAGCCTCGCCACCACCCAGATTTACGCCAACGTCACCCAAAAACGGGCCCGCGAAATCTACCTGAAGGCCCATCCACGCGGGGAGGAAGAAAAACCGCCGACCGAGGCCCCTTAAGCCGATCGGTCGGCGGTTGACCGGTCAGGCGGAGTGTTTACGCCGCTCCCGCCGCCGGATTACCCAGACAATCAGCCCGGCCGGCACCGCCAATGGTCCCAACACAATCAACAGCCAGATCAGCCCATCCACCAATGCTCGCAGGATAGTACCGGAGAAACCCACGGCCTGCTCGGCAGTGCGGACCGGGTTCCAGGCCGGCAGGGGCGTGGGCGTCGGCGTGGGGGTCGGTGTGGGAGTGGGCGTGGGGGTGGGCGCCGGCGGCAGGTCGGGATTGACCTGCACTGTAATAGTGGAATAAGCGCCCCGATCAAACAGATAATTCATCCGCCCCTTGACCTGCTCAATGTCGGCTTCTACTTTCGCCAGCTCCGCATTGATCTGGAGCGACTCGGTCACACTCTTGGACTGCGCCAGGAATTCGCGGATCCGGTCACGGGTCGCCTCCAGGTTGCCCAGGCGGGATTGCAGGTCCACATACTCATCGGTGACGTCCTGTCCGGCGGCAGTCTCGTCCTGCACCCGCAGCGCGAGCTGCCGCAACCGTCGCAGCGAGGTCTCAAATTGATCCACCGGTACACCGAGAGTAATGGAAGCATACTTGTAATTCTGGCCCAGCCACTCCTGGTACCAGCTCCGGGCGCTGATGATGTAGCCCCCGGTATCCCCGGCCACCTGGGTGATCCGATCAATGGCGACGTCGGTATTTTCCACCAACAGCTTCATCTCCGCGTTTTTAATGATGACCCGATTGGGGCGATAAACACCGGCAGGTAACGTATCCCCGCCCGGTTGTGAGGGCAAAGCGCCCGGCGTCATGGTAGGCAGCGCCGGTGCCGGGGTCGGCATCATAGTAGGAGCGTCCCCAGCTGCCACTTCGTCCCTGGCTATGGCCTCCCTGGTAGCCGGGACGGCTGTCATTGTGCCGTGGGTAGCGCAACCGGCCATAATCAGGGTCATCAGAACCAGTACCGCCAACATGAAACGAGTGTGAGCGTTCATCTTTTCCTCCCCCCTAATTTTTCTCCCCCTAAGATTACAGAAACTGACCGCAGGCGACCAGCCCGCCCTCCGCGGCCCAACCTCTCAATTCATTTCATTTCACGCCGCCGACCAGGAAAATGTTCATTTCGCAAGTAAGGATAAAACGCCCCCGCCGGCCTTTGGCACCTGTTGCCTTTTTGAATGCTTATGCTACACTGAAATCATAACGCACACCGTGGGTAGCTCGGCGAAGTGCCCACAAAAGGACCTTGTAGCCACAAGGTCGTCTAACCATGATCTGTTCTATGTTACAATGCAGACAGCATACCGGGATATGGATGAAATAGTTAAGGGGAAATGAGCATTACATGGAATGCCCACACTGCGGTTGGTCCAATCCCCAGCAGGCCCGCTATTGCGCCCACTGTGGCACAGCGTTAGCCCAGGGAGCTCCCGTCACTGGCCAGGAATCGCTGAACGCGGCCCAGGAGGCGGTCCGCCGCCTGCGCCGCTACCTGCCGGCGGTGGTGGCCGAAGGCGTGCTCCACGACCAGGAACGGTTGCGGGGTGAACGCCGTGAAGTCGCTGTACTCTTCGCCGATGCCGTCAATTTCACCCGCCTCTCAGCTTCTTTAGATGCGGAAGCCACCTTCCAACTGATCAACGATCTGCTGGGCCGCCTGGTGGCCTGCGTCCATCGCTATGACGGTTTGGTGGATAAGTTCACCGGGGATGGGCTGATGGCCGTCTTTGGGGCGCCGGTCGCCCACGAGAACGACCCCGAACTGGCCGTGCGCGCGGCCCTGGATATGCAGCAAGCCGCCGCGGAATTTGCCCCGATCGCCCAGGCCCGACTGGGCGCTCCCCTGCAAATCCGCATCGGCATCCACAGCGGCCCGGCCATCGCCGGCATCCTCGGCACGGCCGAGCAGGTCGCCTATACCGTCATCGGCGAGACGGTCAACGTGGCAGCGCGGTTGGAGGCCCGAGCCGAACCAGGTCACATCCTGGTCAGCGAGCGCATCTACCAGCAAACACAGCCTGTTTTCCACTTCCAGGCCTTAGAACTGATGCAATTAAAGGGGCTGGATCAACTGCTCTCCGTCTATGAGCCGCTCGGTAGCCGCGCCGCCCCCCTGCCCACGCGCGGTGTGGCGGGAGTTCGGGCGGTCTTTTTGGGACGCGACCACGAGCTGAACCAGCTCTGTACCCTGACCACCACGCTGAGCAAAACCCAACAGGGCCGGCTGGTCGTGATCCAGGGCGAGGCCGGGATGGGCAAATCACGCCTGATCAACGAATGTCTGGCCCGATTAGCCACCGACCGCCCCTTAGTCTGGCAGGGACGCGGGCTGCCCTATGCCCAGGGGATTGGCTACGGGGTCTTCCGCTCATTGATGCAGGATGCCCTCCGCTCCAGTGACCAGGAAAGCGCCTGGGATAACGAGGTCTCGCTCTCCCTCCGCCCCTTTCTGTACCAGCTTCTGGGATTGCCGTTGGAACCGGCCGAGCAGGATGTGTTGCGATACCTGGAGCCGGAGCGCATCAAGGAACTGACCACGTTAGCTTTCCGCGAGTGGGTGTTAGGTCAGGCGCGCCGCCGGCCGTTGCTGTTCATCCTGGACGACTTCCATTGGGCCGATGACCTCTCACGGGACCTGCTCAGCTCCATCATCACCCTGATCCATGTAGCCCCCATCCTTCTGATTGTGCTCACGCGCCCCCAGCCAGAGCTGCCCCCCGATCAACAGCTCACCGCCATAGATCCTACAGCGCTCATGTTAGAGCTCACCCCCCTCAGCCGGGAACAGAGCCGGGCGCTGCTGGAGCATCTGGTGGCGCTGGAACAATTACCGGAGTCCTTGATTGAGACCATCTTGACCCGCGCTGAAGGCAATCCCTTCTACCTGGAAGAATTTGTCCGCATGTTGATTGAAAAGGAGGCCTTGCGACCGGGCGCAACCCGCTGGGAGGTCGCCCCGGACGTGGCCTTGCAAGAGTTGGAAATCCCCACCTCCCTCCAGGGGCTAATCATGGCCCGCGTGGACCGTTTACCGGAGAATCTGCAACAGATCCTCCGCCAGGCAGCCATTATCGGTATGCAATTTAGCGCGCGCCTGTTGGAAGAGATGGCCCATCGCCTGCGGGGCAGCGCCAATGTACTGCCCGCGTTACAACGGCTCATGGAACTGGGGTTGCTGGTGGAACGGCCAGAAGCCGGGGAACAGGTCTACGCCTTCCGCCACATCGTCGCCCAGGAAACGATCTATAACGGCCTGTTGCGCAGCCAACGCCCCACCCTGCACCGTACCGTAGCCGAAGCCATTGAGACCCTGGCCGCCTCTGACCTGAACAGTCAGGCGGAAGTCCTGGCTTTTCATTATGACCGGGCCTACCTGCGCGAAAAGGCGCTCTTCTACTCGCTGCTGGCCGGGGAGCGGGCCCGGCGTCGCTTTGATAACCGGGCCGCCATTGAGCACTACAGCCGGGCCATCCAGCTCTCGCAACACATCAGCGGGCACGACAGCGAACGCTGGCAGGCGGTCATCGGCCTGGGCGAGGTGGAGCAACACATCGGCCAGTACGAGGAATCCATTGCCTGCTTCCGGGCGGCCTTAGATGACAGCCGCCAGGCCAGTGCCGAGGTCCGCGCCCAGGCTATGCTCCGGCTGGGCCAGGTCTGGGATAAACGTGGAAATGTGGAGGAGGCTGAGACCTGGCTCCGGCAAGGAATCTCTGAGGCTTACCGCGCCACGCCGCCGGTGCCGCACCTGCAAGCCCAGATTTACTCGGAACTGGGGTGGCTCAGCTTGCGCCGGGGTAACCTGCCTGAGGCCCAACAATGGCTGGAAAAAGGGCTGGCCCTGGTCACCGACACCACCCATTACGATGTGCTTTCCTCCATTCTCAACCGCCTGGGCGCCATCCATTACAACCGTGGCGCCTGGCAGCAAGCCATGGAGTGTGTAGAACGTTCTTTAGCGCTGCGTGAACAACTGGGCGACATCGTCGGCCTGGCCCGCTCCTACAATAACCTGGGTATCCTTAAAAAGAACAGCGGCGATTGGATTGGTGCGCTGGAGAGCTATGAGGAGAGCCTGCAACTGATGGAACGCATCGGCGATATTGAAGGCATTGCCATTGCTTGCACCAACATTGGAAGTGTCTACGTAGAGTCAGGTAAATGGCAACAAGCTGAAGACAAGTTGCTACGTAGTTTTACCATTGCACAACAAATCGCCCATCCATTTGAACTGGCCCAGGCCCACATGAACCTGGGACGGCTTTACCTGTTACAGGAACGCTGGAACGAATGCGCTGATCACCTCAACGCAGCTATTCCGCTCTACCAGGAAGCCGGAGCACGGGCCAATGCCAGTCTCATTGATGCCTACAATTTAGCAGGCATTCTCAACCTGGAACAAGGCCAGAAAGATGCAGCCCAACAATGGGCCTGGCGTAGTTTTGAATTGCTGCGCCAGAGCACCGGCGCTAAGACCGGCGACTCGGCCGAATGGGGCCGCTACGAGCAGCTGATGGGCCGGCTCAGCCAGGCCTCAGGCGATCTGGAAACCGCCCGTTACCACTTCAACTTGAGTCTTGCCATTTTCAAACAGGGGGGGCCGGAAATTGAATATGCCCGCACCCTCTATTGGAGCGCGATCCTCTCGCTGGCCCAGGAGCAGCCCGAACGGGCGCGGGGCGAATTGCTGACCGCCCGCCAGATCTTTCAACGCTTCGGGGCCATGGCCGATCTCCAGCGCGCCGAACAAGGGTTGGCCGACCTCACAGCCTGAAGCTTCTATCCTGGCAAAAACAACACGGAGGCCCTCAGGCCTCCGTGTTGTTTGACCCAACGTCTGCCAACAGCTTACTGACCGTCGTCAGCAATCACATTAATCCCCACCGAGGCGGTTCCCGAGGGCAAATTCTGCAAATTGGCAAAGGCCGCTGCCCAGGTCGGATCGCCCACGTTGCCGGCCCAACTCTCATAGCCGCCAGCCCAACTCTCATAGCCACCAGCCCAGGTGGTATACCCGCCAGCCCAACTTTCATAGCCACCGGCCCAACTCTCATAGCCGCCAGCCCAACTCTCGTAGCCACCGGCCCAACTCTCATAGCCGCCGGCCCAGGCATTAGTCCCACCAGCCCAACTCTCATACCCGGTGATCCAGCTGTTGAACGAGCCGCTCCAGTTCGTTGTGCCCCCCGCCCAACTCTCATAGCCACCGGCCCAGCTTTCGTAACCGCCCGCCCAGCTTTCGTAACCGCCGGCCCAACTCTCATAGCCCTGGATCTTGAACTGGCCGGTTGCGGCATCATAGACCGTCCAACCCTGATAGTGCTGCGTCCCGGCCAGGTCGGCGGCGATATCCATGCCCTGATTCGCTGTCCCCTCCAGGTCGGTGAAGACAGCGTCGGGGGCCCAGACGCGGCCCGCGCCCTGTTCCCAAATGCTGTAGGCGGCCTCGCCGCTATACTCGCTGAACTGCGGGCGCGCCGTCATCGCCAGCCGGTACTTGACCTGATCCGGCGTCAGAGCGGGATTCTCGCTGAGCATCAACGCCACAATCCCCGACACCACCGCCGCCGACATGGAAGTGCCGGACATCTTGAAATAGCGGCCGTTGATCTTGTTCTCCGGGTACTGCTGGCTGAGGTAAGTATCCTCCTTCATCACGGAGACCATGTGAGCCCCTGGCGCGATCACGTCGGGTTTGACAAAAGCATCCAGGGTGGGCCCAGTGGCGGAGAACGGCGGGATATAGTCGTCGCCGAAGTTGGCCGGGGTATAGTTGTCGGTAAACGCGCCCACGGTGATGACGTAAGGAGTATTCCCCGGAACGCCGATGCTGAGGGGAGCCGGTCCACCGTTCCCCGCACTGGTCACTACCACAATCCCGGCTTGCCAGGCGGCCATGACCGCCAGGTTATAGGGATCAGCCCAATAGGGAGCCACGGGCGTCGCGTACATGGAGATATTGAGGACCCGGATGTGATACTTGTTCTTGTTCTGGACCACCCAGTTGATCCCCCGCAGGACATTAGAATAAGTCCCGACCCCGGTCCGATCCAGGACACGCACAGCTACCAAATTGGCCGCCGGTGCGACACCCCGAAACTCCCGGTCAAGCGGTTCATAGAAGCTGTTAGCGATAATACCCGCCACATGCGTACCATGCCCGTTGGGATCCCCCGGCGACCGGAACAGCTGTTGCGTTTGGTACACTTTACCAGAGAAAGCATCATAGTAAGCCAGGAAACGGCTGTTCCGATTGTTACCAGGACCATAGTGAAGCGTAATGAAGCTCGGGTCAATGCCGGAATCCAGCACGGCCACCGTGACCCCAGCGCCCAAATCGCCCGCCTGCCAGACTTCCTGCGTGCCAATGGTCTTGGCAAATTCCACATCGGCGACCCCATTACAGGCCACCTGGACCTGGTAGTCCTGCGTCACTCTGACAACGCCGGGCAGCTGAGCCAACCGGGCCAGCCGATTCTGAGGCACGTCAGCGACAACGGCATTGATGATCTCCACTGTGTCCAGCACCTGCCCCTGGCACTGCCCCACGGCAGCGGCGGCGGCCTTGCCGTCAGTGCCCTGCACAATGACCCGCACCAATGGAGAAGGCGCTGTAGGCCCTCCCACCAATGTGACCAATAGCACGGCACAAATGATCGGCAGAGTAATCAAGTTTCGGATGCGCTGTGTGTTCATGACAATCCTCGCTTTCTAACTGTTTTAAAACCAGACAACCTGACAGGCTAATACTGTTTTCTTACCAGAATTATACACTACCTTAGAACTAACAAACAATAGTACTATAGTACTATTGTTTGATGACATTCTTCACCTTACGGGGAAAATTATGGCTCTTGTGGCCAGCGACGGACAATAACGCGGAACGCCATAACGAAGTGTAGACTTTAGCCAGCAGCTATTTTGAAGAGGCCCCCGGCACGCGATCCAGGTTAGCGTGCAGCCAGGGTTCTGGCTCATAGAGAGAACCGAAGCAAACCTCAGCCGCCGCTCGGCAACCGGCGCGACAGGTCGCCAAACCGGGACAGGGACGGCAAACCTCCGGCACGGCCGCGACGAACCCGGCCAGGGCCGGTCCGGCCAGGATTTCGGTGAGCGATTGCGAGCGCAAATCGCCAAGGATGGTGACGGTGTGATTGCAGGGCCGCACGCGCCCGTCCGGGCCGATGGTCGTGTAAGCGTTCTCGTGCCCGGCCGCGCAGAACCCAAAGCTGAGGTGCGGGTAGGCGCGGATATCTACCAGGCAGGGCAATACCGGAATAGAGACAGAGGCAAAAAGAGAATAGGCGACCGCCAGTTCTTCCACCACGGCCAGGGCCCCCTGGACCTGCTCCACGGTCGGCAGCAGCTCCAGATGGCGTGCGCCCTCACCACCGGGATTAAAGCGATTGAACATGAGCGCCGTCGCCCCTAAGGCGATCATCATCTCCAATGTGGGCCGCACCTCCCCAATGTTCTCACGGGTAGCCACGAACACGCCACACCAGGAGGCCCCGGCCTTAGCCAGCCGGGCCATCGCCGCTAACGCCCGCTCCCAGCTGCCCGGCGTGCGGGTGAGCTGGTCGTGAGTCGCTGCCTCCGCTCCCAACAGAGTCAGCTCAAACATCTGCACGCCGTGGTCCAGACAAAAGTACAACGTGTCGGTATCCAGCAATCCGCCGTTAGTGATAAGGATACTTGCCAGCCCGCGGCGGTGGCAAAAGTCCAGCAAAGTCCGAAAATCGGGGCGCAACAGCGGTTCTCCACCGGAGAAGGTGACCGTTCGGCAGCCAGTCTCGGCCTGGAGTTTGGCGATCAGCTCACACCAGGCACGGGTATCCAGCTCACTGGTCACGAGCTCCGGCCGGAGTTTCCAAACATTGTAGCAGTAACGGCAATCCTGGGTGCAGCGCGGGGTCAATTCCAAAATGTAGTAAGTCCCCAGCAAGGGTTGACCGGTGAGCGCTGCCCGGCGGGCCTGCAGCGCCTGCTGCCAGTGCAGCAGGGTGGATTGCAGGCGTGCATAGACCGACATGCGTCACAGGTCCAGCAGGTGGGCGACCGTTTCAGGGAACTGGCGGGCTGCCAGCAGCTGCGCGCGTAGGGTCTGGCGAGATGGGAAGAGCGCCGTGGGCGTGGGTGTCGGCAGCGGTGAAATAGGGGAAATGAGAGGCGCTGTGGGCGAGGGAGTCGGCGGCACAGGCGCGTAACAGGTGGGGGTAGGCGTTGCCGGTGTGGGCGAGGGGGTCGGCGGCACACGGGCATAACAGGTAGGTATCGGCCAGCGCGGTGGGAACAACGTGCAGGCCGCCGTCACCACCGAGGTCAACAATGCCAGCACCCCTAATTTAAAGCGCAAGGTCAACGGTAAACGGGATCCATGACCACTCATGGGCAAGCCTCCTGGCTCTCAATCTTCCTGCGCTGGCTCCAAAATGGCAAGCACCGCCTGAGGCCACCGCCCGGCCGCGCGGAATCGTTCCAGCAAGCGGTCGCGGGTGAGCGGCACCGGCAAGGCAGCGGCAGCCGCTGGCAACGTCACGGCGGGCGTCGGAGTGTAACAAACCGGGGCCGGGGTCTCAGTCACGGCCGGCAGCGGGGGAGCATAGCATAGAATTTCCGGGGTTGGCTCAGCGGTCGGGGTCGCGGTCGGGGTAGCAGTAACCGGTTGGGCGATATAACAAAGGGTGATCTCAGGGGTAGCGGTCGGCGTAGCCATGGGCGAAGGTGGCGGGAGTGTGTAACACATGACCATGGGCGGGGTCGGCGTTGGCGTCAGGTCTTCCGGTGGCCTTGTGGCTTCATAGCAGAGGACGGTTGGCGTTGGGGTAGGCCGTAGATGCACAAGAGAGCAAGCCACCGTGACGAAAAAACTTGCCCCACTCACCACGGCCAGTTTCAACCGCACCGCTAACGGCAACCGCAACCGAGGGCCAGCAGGCATCCTAACCTCCCCAACCGGCTAACCGGTCTCTTTCAGTATAACCCAGGTTCAAGGAAAAGTAAACGTCTATGCCATCAACGTCTGGATCACGCCGGCGACCGTCTCGGCGGTGGCCTCCCACGAAAAGCGGCTCAGGTTCTCCTGGCCACGCGCGACGAGATACCGCCGCATTCCCTCGTCGCGCACCAGATAATCCAGGCCGGCAGCAATGGAACTCTCTTCCAACGGATTGACCAGCCAGGCTCCCTTCCCCGCCACCTCCGGCAGGCTGGAGGTCAGGCTGGTGAGCACCGGCACTCCGCAGGCCTGCGCCTCCAGCACGGGGAAGCCAAACCCCTCGTAGAGCGAAGGGAAAGCAAAGACCAGCGCCCCCGATAGCAGCGCGGCCTTATCCTCAGGGGCGATGTAACCGGGGAAACGCACGCGGCCCGTTAACCCCAATGCCTGCACCTGAGCACGGATCGGCTGCTCCAGCCAACCGGGCGGGCCGGCCAACACAAGGTTCAAGGCCGGGTGATCGGGCAGCAGGCGCGCAAAAGCGTTGACCAGCCGCTCCAAATTTTTGCGGGGCTGGATGCGGCCCAGGTAAAGCACGTAGGGGTCAGAGATCTTGTAGCGGGCGCGGACAGCCGCTAGCCGCGCCGGGTCGCGCACCGGCTGCAACGTGGCCTCGTAGCCGGGATAGGCGACCGTGATCTTGCGTTCAGGGATCCCATACTCGCGGACGAGCGCGTCACGGGTGGCCCGTGAGTCGGCCAGCAGATGGGTGGCGGTCCGGGCATCCCGCCGGGTCCCCCACTCCAGATAGAGCCGCTGGCGCCAGGGATGGGCGGCCGGGAAATAACGATACCCCAGATCGTGTACCGTGACCAGGGTCCGCCGGGGATGGATCAACGGGAGCAGGTGCGCCGGGACAAAGAGCAGATCGGGTGGACGCTGTCTCATCTCCCACGAGAGACGGAGGTGCGTCCAAAGACGGGGAAAGGGGATGACGCGCGGCTCCACGTGCGGGGCGGTCCAGAAGGGGGGCGTACTGTCCGCCCCACCGGTCGGGTCGCCCCCCGGCGCCGACCGGAAATACAACCGTACCCGATAGTCGGTCAGTCGTGGCAACAGCGCGCGGATCAGGTGATAGGAGTATCCCTCGGTGCCGGTAGGGGCTGCACTGAGCGCGCGGCTGGCGTCAATGCCGATTACGGAGGGCAAGGGCCTCCTCCAGCACAGCATCAGCCGTAAGAACACCGGTTACCGGTCGGGGATGGGCCTCCACCCAGGCCCGCAGGGCGTCGCCGACCGTGAAGAGAGCCGTTGGATCGGCGGGATAAAGCCGGGGGTTCATCCCCAAGGCCTGGACCTCCAATCCCTCCAACGCAGTCAACCAGCCCTGCCAGAGTACCGTGTCAAAAGTCTCCACAAAATTAGGCAACGGCAGCCAGAGCACCGGACGATCAGGAGGGAAGAAGGCCCGCGAGCGTTGCAAGAAAGCCAGACTATCGGTACAGTTCCAGGGCAGCCAGAGCGGCAGCAGGGCGCTGCGACGCGGCGCTAAAGGAGCCACCTGGGTGAAGGTCTCCACCAGCACCCCTTGCGGCTCTATCCCTTCCTGGGCCAACAACCGCTTCCAAACATGAAAGGCGAGCAGCGAGAAGGCCTCAGGATGGGCACCATCCAACCCGACAAACCGGTAGGCATTGGCCCGGGCGTACTGCTCAATCTCTTCGCGGAAGGGCGGCAGCGCGCCCCACTCGGATTCGGGCCAGGCAAAAGGCCGGCGCCCAGGCAGCCCCCAATGGCCCGGCCCGCTCTGACCTCCGCGCTGTTGCAAGGCCGCAATCTCCGGGCGACCCTCCAGATACTCCTGGGCCGTGACCGCCCCCAGGCCCCCAACTTGAAACCAGTGCCGCTCCCCCATCAAATACATCAGCCAGGGATACCGGCAATCCGAGAAGATGATCGTCCCCCCTGGCCGCAGGTTTCGTTCAATAAAACTTTGATAGGCCTTAGGCAACGTCATCAGCTTGTAACGGATGTGGTTGACATGCTTGATGAGGAAACGGTCGTGTAACGGATCGTAGTGATTGATGATCGCCAGGTCTTTGTTACGCCCCAAAATGGCCTGGGCCAGCGCGGCACCGTGTTCCTGGTAGGTGACTACATCGTCAGCCGGTGTGGGATCGCGGTAAGCCGTGACAAAGTGCTGAGAAAGGAACGGTACCCCTAACGCCATAGCCAGATGAGCGACGCCACCATTGGGCGCGCCCACGATGATCGCCTCCCATGGCCCGCGCAATCCGGCATAGAGCGAGACGGCCCACGAAGCCAGATCGTCGGTCGTGATCTGTTCAGCCCAGCTGGGCGGCACTGCCGACGCGGCAATCACACGCTCTATCACCGTCGTGGAGAGCCGTTTGCCGCCCCGCGCCAGCCACGACAACAGCCGTCGCTGGTTGGCGGTGATTTCCCAGGGGCTGACAAACTCGCCCCGTAACGCGGCGGCAACGGAACGCATGGCAACGGCGGAGGAATCACTGCGGCTGATCGCCTGCCAGGCCGGACGAGGGGGAGGCTGAGGCGCGCGGGAGTTTTTCATGGCACCACCTAAGGATTGGTTATCACGATGGGAATTGGCACCAGCACCAGGATGAAAATCACAACCACGAGCCACCCTAAGAGCCGGCGGCGCGAGTCCAAAGGCGTCAGATCGTTGAGCGGGGCCGGATGGCGGGGTCCCATCAACTGGCCCAGGAAGGCCCACAACAGCCAGGTCCAGCCGGCCCCGTTGCCCAAGAGCAACAAAATAGCCCCCCAACCAAACGCCAGTCCCACAAAGAGACGGGCCAGGGTCCAGGCTTTGCGCCCCCAGAGCGCATAAGCGATGTGTCCACCGTCCAGCTGGCCAATGGGGAAGAGGTTGAGCGCCGTCACCAACAAGCCGGCCCAGGCTGCAAAAGCCACTGCCCCGGTCGGGCTGGGCGAGGAAAGCCAGACATCGTTACCGGCCGCGTCAGGCAGGATACGGCCAAACATGACCAGTTTGGCAAACAGATAGAGCAGCGAGTTGCCCTCACTGATCAACGACCCGGCGGGCAGGTCCCCCATGAACTCCGCCGCTTTCCCCACCAGGGTCCCGCCGAGACCAAAAAAGAGGAGCGGCACAGCCACAATCAGTCCGCCCAGCGGTCCCGCCACCCCGATATCAAACAGCGCTTTACGGCTGCGCATGGGAGCGCGCTGCAAAATCACCGCGCCCATGGTGCCAAACAAGCTCAACGGCAACGGGATAAAATAGGGCAGGCTGACCGGCGAGCCGTAACGCCGCCCGACAAAGTAATGGCTCAACTCATGGGCGGTAAGAATGCCCAACAGCGTGGCGGCAAACGGAACACCGAGTAAGAGCTGCTCAGGGTGAGCCAGTAAATCTATATTCTCGTTGGCTGCGCCGATAAAAAGGACCGAGAGCAGCGTAAGGATAAAAAGCACCAGATTGACCCACGGTTTGCCGGTCTTCTTGTCGGCCACCTGCGGCACAGCCTGGAGCACAACCAGGTCCTCGCGCCGAAACAGCAAGGGCGTATAACCCAGGGGTTCCAGCTGGGCCACGAGTCGTTCAAACGCCTCGTCCGTCTGGTCGCTCACCAAATGGCCGGCAAATTCCACCATTGGATGGGAACCGCCGGCCAGGACCCGGATCTCTTCCACGGTCAACAGGCTACCCGCCAGCGCGCGCAACTGGTCAATGACCAGCGATTCCGAAGTCACCTCATATGACATAGGGCTACACTTCCTTTCCCACGGTAACCTTGGCAGGCGAAACAGGTCGCGCCGCCCACCACTGGACGGCCGCCAGCCCGACCGCCAACCCCACATCCAGCCAGAAATCAGCACGCCACCGTCCCACCAGGGGCACCGGATCAGCCCGCCACCAGGTCAGCGCGGCCTCACCCACCAGATAAAGCACGGCCGCCCAGGCACCTCGTCGCTTCAACGCCACCGCCAGGGGAATTAATACCATCGCCCAGAGTGCAGCCGCGCCCTGTACCGTGTAACGCTGAGCCACCAGGTGATACAGATCAGGAGCCGATACCACCGTCCAGCGGGCCCACGCCGGCACACCGGCCGCTTCCCGCCCCCAGGCGCACCCGGCCCCGGCACAGCCCCACCAGGCCCCGGCAGCGACCGCCAACGCGGCCGGCGTCACAAGTCCCAGCGCCGCTGACCGGGCCGCCGGCCGCCGGCAGGACCACAGGAGCAGCGCCGCCAGCCCACCGGCCCAGGCGCTACCGCCGTGGATGCCCCCCACCGCCCCGACCTGCACCACCGCCCAGGGATGTTGAGCAAAGTAGGAAAAGTTCCCGGCCACATAACCCATCCGCCCCACCAGCAGCGCCCCGCCAACCACTGACCACAGCAGGGCCAGGCTCTGGTCACGCCGGAGCCCATACCGGGGAGCGGCCCCCCACAGCCAGATCAAGCCGGCGAGCACGCCCCATCCCAGGCGCAATGAGTACGGCTGAAGTTGCCACGGTCCGATCCGCATCTTGATCCCACAAGACCGGCTTCGCCCCGGTCAAAGTTTCCCTTTAGCAGTATAGCATAGCACCATAGAATGACAAAAAGGGCGAACATTGCGTTCGCCCTGCTATTAAGGTATAATGCCGGAGGTGGGAGTTGAACCCACACGGGGATCACCCGAACGATTTTGAGTCGTTTGCGTCTGCCGATTCCGCCACTCCGGCCTGCCCTTTAAGTATAACCGGATTTGCGGAAACGTCAAACACCGAAAAAGGCTTCACCAGGCCCAAAACTGAAACCGAAGGCTTGAATGCTTTATGGAAGACCTGACCGGCACGCCAATAGCACCGGCAAGCGACGAACAGCAGCTGGTCCAGATCGCCCTGCGCGGCCAACTGGACGCCTTCAACGAGCTGATCTTGCGCTACCAGACACAGGCCTATAACCTGGCCTATCATTTATTACAAGACGAAGAGGCCGCGGCCGATGCGACCCAAGAAGCTTTCATCTCCGCCTATCGGGCGCTGCCGGGCTTCCGGGGTGGCTCATTCCGGGCCTGGCTGCTGCGCATTGTTGCCAATGCCTGCTACGACGAGCTGCGCCGCCGCAAACGGCGGCCGACCGTCTCGTGGGACGATTTCGGCGACATGGATGAAGAAGCCAACCCGCACCTGGCCGACGGCGGGGAGCAGCCGGAAGCGGCCCTGCAACGCAGCGAGCTGCGGGACTTCCTGGAACAGTGTATGGAGTCGTTGCCTCCCGATCAAAAAATGGCCTTATTGTTGGTAGATGTGATGGGGTTTGCCTACGAAGAAGCAGCGGAAACCATGCACACGCAGCTGGGGACGGTCAAATCGCGCCTGGCCCGGGCGCGGGCCCGGATGCGTGACCTGCTGCAAACGCAAGCGGAACTTTTGCCCGCCCGGTACCGTCTGAAGGATAGTTTAATGTTGGAGGAACAATCATGAGCCGGGAGAGGTGGAGCGATCAAGAGCTTTCGGCCTACCTGGACGGCCACCTGGATCAAGCTGCGCAAGTCGCCCTGGAGGCTGACCTGGCACGCGATCCCGTTTTGCGGCGCCAGGTCGCTGAGCTGCGCCAGACGGTGACATTGCTGCGCGCCTTGCCGCTCCGCGAGCCCCCGCGCAACTTCCTGCTCACACCGGCGATGGTGGCCCCACCGCGGCCCCAGCGCCGGCCGCTCCTGCTGCCGTTCATGCGATTGACGACGGCGCTGGCTGGCCTGGCATTCATCCTGACGGTGGGACTGCAACTGCTTCCCAACGCCGGCGCAAGGCCGGCGGCGGCCCCCGTCCTGGAGTCCACCCAGGCAATGGAAGCCCCGGCTGCCATGGTGGCCCAGGAAGAAGCCCCTGAGGAGGCCATACAGATGCGGAGTTTTGCCGAAACCGGCGAGCCCGCAACCGGGGCGCGCATAGCCCAGGCCGATACACCGGTGCCTGCGCCGGCCACCGCAGAAGATTCCGCGGCCATTGCTACCACACCGGAACCGGAGCCGCAGCTGGAAAGGGGCGGCATTGGCAGTGGCGGCGGTGAGCCGTTCCTCCCGCCCGGGGTGAGTGGTGGGGATGAGAATGCAGCCTTAACCCCCAGCCCAGAGCCGAAGCCGTCGCTCGTCACCCCGCTGCCTTACCCCACGCCTACCTGTTCGGCAAACCAGAAAGGCCTCGCGCTGACCCCTACCCCCATGGCAAACCAGACAGCCTACCTGTTGCCCCCCACCGCGTCACCCCAGCCATCAACCGGCACCGGATTGGTCCACGAGGAACGGAAGCCCCTGGCCCGGCGGGAGCTGCTGCCCGGCTGGCTGGCGCCGATCCTGGGCTCGCTCACCTTAGCGTTGGGCATAGCCACCTGGTGGCTGGCACGGCACAAATAGGGACCCGGCGTGACCCCATCCCCGGCCCCCTCTGAACACGAGGTCTCCCCAGCGCTGGCACTGAACTTTTGTCCGCGCTGCGGGCAGGCATTGGCAGATCGTTGGGCCTACGGGCGACTCCGGCGCGTTTGCCCAGGCTGTGGATTGGTCGTCTTCCGTGAACACAAGGTCGCCGCGGCTTTGTTGGTGACCAACGAGGCCGGCCATGTCCTGTTGGTCCGGCGGGCCTGGAATCCCATGCAAGGCTACTGGAGCCTGCCGGCGGGCTTTGCCGAGATAGACGAAGATCCCGCCGAGACCGCACGCCGTGAATGCCGGGAGGAGACCGGCCTGGAGACCGAAGTGACCGGGTTGCTGGACGTGGTCGCCGGGCGCGAACATCCGCGCGGGGCCGACCTGGTCATTGTCTACACCGGCCGGGTGACCGGCGGCGTGCTGGCCGCGGCCGACGATGCGACTGAGGCGGCTTTCTTCCCGCCGGAGGCCCTGCCACCCCTGGCTTTCAAAGCCACCCGTCAGACGCTGGAACACTGGTATCGTATCAATGTAAGCCGTGAGCAGTGAGCAGGAAACAGGAACTTCCCTACTGCTCTCTGCTCACTCCTTAAACTGGTTCTATTTTCAAGGGAGTGATCAAAGAAAATGGGGAAACGTCGCACCATAGGATGGTTGGCGGGAGGCCTGGTGATTGTGGCCGCGCTCGTGGCCGGCGGAGCGCCGACCGCGTTGGGTACCCTGCTGGCGACGCCCACGCCGACCATCACGCCAAGCGCGACCCCTACGTTGACCCCCACGGCCACCGTCACGCCCACACCGACCGCCCCCCCCACCCCAACACCCACCCCTACCGTCACCCCCACGCCGCCGCCCACGTCGACGCCAATGCCGCCCACACCGACCTTCCCGCCGCCCCCCCAGGAACTGCGGGTGCCTATTTTGATGTATCACTACGTCTCCGCGCTGCCGGCCGACGCCGACCGCTACCGCATCGGACTCACTGTCCCGCCGGAGACGTTTGAAGCGCAACTGCAATATCTCCAGGAGCATGGCTATCACACCGTCTCTCTCTTTGACCTCTACGACGCGCTGACCACCGGCCGGCCGTTGCCCGAGAACCCGATCGTTCTCACCTTTGACGATGGCTATGAGGACGCTTATACCGTCGCGTTGCCGCTGCTCCAGCAATACGGCTTCACTGCCACCTTCTTTGTGCTGGCCACGCCACCGCACTTTGAAGCTCCTGGCTACATGACCTGGGCCCAGATCAAGGCCCTGGCCGACGCCGGGATGTCGGTCCAGGGTCACGGGCGGGATCACTACGATCTACGGAAACGCAGTAACGACTTTCTGGTCTACCAGATCCTGGGCATCCAAGAGGCAGTGGAGGCCCACACCGGCCAGCCGGTGCGCTTCTTCTGCTACCCTTCGGGCAAGTACGATGAGGCCGTGCTGGCGGTGGTCTCATCGGCGGGCTACTTCGGCGGCGTGACCACCGAATGGGGCGTGACCGAACGCTTAGACAACCGCCTCACCTGGCCCCGGTTGCGCGTGCAGGGGACCTGGTCACTGGAAAAGTTCGCGAAAATGCTGGAGGACGTAAAGTAGAGAACCGGCCTCAGCCCTGTTGGCTCCTACGCCCCTTTATTATTTCAAATTCCATGTTAAAATTAAAATAACGCAACCCGTTATTTTAAGCGACTGAAATAAGCATGGAATGGTCAACGTTTGAAAACAGTCCGGCTGGGCGCGTGGTCCCGGCACTGGGCGGCCATCGCGCTTTCATCCCGCACCCGCTCCCGCCGCCGTTGACGTGGTCGCCCGCTCTGGTGGCGGCCCTGTCTGAGGCCGACCGGGCGGTCGGTTACTTGGGCGGGCTGGGACAGGTCCTCCCCAACCCGCACCTGCTGATCCGCCCCTTCCAACGCCAGGAAGCGGTGCTCTCATCCCGCATTGAAGGGACGCAGGCCTCGCTGGCGGATCTCTACGTCTATGAGGCGGTGCCCGAAGCCGGCGCAGGGCTGCCTGACGACGTCCGCGAAGTCCGCAACTACGTCCAGGCCCTGGAATACGGCCTGGAACAGATCCAGGCCGGGCAGCCTATCTCGCTGCGCTTAGTGCGAGAGCTGCATGCCATCCTGTTGGCCGACGGGGCGCGCGGGCAATGGTGCTGCCCCGGGGAATTTCGCACGCGGCAGAACTGGATCGGTCCGGTGGGCTGCACGCTGGAGGAAGCCACGTTCGTCCCGGCACCGCCGGAGCTGCTGCTGGAGGCCCTCAGTGCGTGGGAGACCTTCCTGCACGCCCGTGATGGATTACCCCCCCTCATCCGCCTGGGGTTGATCCACTATCAGTTTGAGGCCCTGCATCCCTTCTTGGACGGCAACGGGCGGGTGGGCCGGTTGTTGCTCGCCCTGCTGCTAAACGCCTGGGAGATCTTGCCGCAGCCGCTGCTCTACCTGAGCGCCTATTTTGAGCGCCAACGGGCCGACTATTACGCACTGCTCCTGGAGGTCAGCCGCAGCGGAGCCTGGGAGCGCTGGTTGCTCTTTTTCCTGCGCGGGGTGGCCGTCCAAAGCCGGGAGTCGGTCCGGCGCGGACAGCGGCTCCTGGCGCTTTATACCCGTTACCAGGAACACTACCGCAGCGCGGGCAAGCTGCTCACGCTGATTGAGCGCTTGTTTGAGCAGCCGTTTGTGAGCGGGCCCCAGGTCGCCGCCCAGCTGGAAATCGCGCCGGCCACCGCTTACCACTACCTGGAAGAGCTGGCGCAGGCCGGCCTGCTACGGGAAACCACCGGTCGCCGGCGCAGCCGGCAATACGTGGCCGTGGAAATTCTGGCGGCGATCCAGGGACCATTAGAATCTTGAACCGCCATGACCGAATTTCCCGCAATTGCGCTATAATGGGGACAGCAGAGGCCGGTTGCCGGAGTGCCGGTATTCACTCTTGAGCTGGCTACAGTCCCGGCAGGGCTTACGCAAGCCAGTTCCAATCCGGGAGAGACGATGGAGTGACGCCCTCAGCAGTTGAGCGGCTGAAGCCACCACTCCCAACGGGAACTTGCGTAAGCCTTGACATCCCAATTGACGGAGCATTCAATGGCCGACGAACTTGCACGCTGGTTTCCCAGGCCCCAGCACGTGGAGTCTCAATTCCTGGGCACGGTGGTCGCAGGCAGCCTGAGCAAAGGGCTGGAAGTTAAACTCGCCCCTGACCAGATGGTGGAAGGGCTGGCCGTCGGGCGTTACGTCGTCGTCCGCGGGCAGACCGACCGCCGCTTCTTCGGGATGGTGACGGATGTGGCCCTGGAGACACGCAATCCAGAGGTGGAACAGATGCCGCCGGAGGAGCCAGACGGCTTCATCGCCCAGGCCTACCGGGGCACATTGACGCAGGCGCGCGTCCACGTGACCCCCATGTTGGTGCTGGAGGAGGGAGTGGTCCGCCCGGCGAAGACTGTCCCTGCACACTTCACCCACGTCTATGATGCCACGCCCGAAGAGGTCGCGCAGATTTTCGGCGACGAGGGCGAGCCGGGGCGTTTCTACGTCGGCGATCCGCTGGAAATGGAAGGGACGCATGTGGCGCTGGACCTGCGGCGCTTCGCCGAACGCTCCAGCGGCGTCTTCGGCAAGAGCGGTACCGGCAAGACCTTTCTCACCCGGATGTTACTGGCCGGCATTGTCAAGGAAGGCGTAGCGGTCAACCTGGTCTTTGACATGCACAATGAGTACGGCTGGAAAAGCCAGGACGAGGCCCGGCAGGAAGTCAAGGGGCTGCGCCAGCTCTTCTACGATGGGCGCGTCAGCGTCTTCACGCTGGATCCGGAATCCTCCCGGCGGCGCGGCAGCAAGGTGGATTACACCGTCCGCATCGGCTACGAGCAGTTGGAGCCGGAGGATCTGGAAATGCTCGCGCCGCTCTTCGGCTTCAGTGACGTGCAAACCAACGCCCTCTACATGCTGCGCCGCCGGCTGGGAGCGAGCTGGGTCCACCGGCTGCTCTCCGACGAGCCGGACCCCGACCTGACGGCGCTGGTGGAGGAAGGCAAGCTGCACGAGGGCAGCCTCGGTGCGATCCAGCGCAAGCTCGCGCAACTGCACCGGTTCGGCTTCCTGGTCGACAAAGCCGAGGATGACCCGGTCGGCCGCATCTTAGAGTACCTGAACAGCAACGTCAACGTCGTCTTGGAGTTCGGGCGCTACGGTGACGCGCTGGAAGCTTACATCCTGGTGGCGAACTATCTCACGCGGCGCATCCACAAGGCTTACCGTGACCGCAAAGAGGCGCACCTGGGCGGCCAGGGACAGGAGCCGCGCCCGCTGGTCATCACGATTGAAGAGGCGCATAAGTTCCTGGACCCGGCCATCGCCAGGCACACGATCTTCGGTACCATCGCGCGGGAGATGCGCAAGTACAACGTCACGCTGCTGGTAGTGGACCAACGCCCCAGCGGGATTGATCCGGAGATCATGAGCCAGATCGGCACGCGGGTCACGGCGCTGCTGGATGAGGAGAGCGACATCCGCGCGGTCTTCACGGGGGTGGCCGGGGCAGCGGCGCTGCGCGAGGTGTTGGCCCGCCTGGAGACCAAGCAGCAGGTCCTCATCTTAGGGCACGCCGTCCCGATGCCGATCGTGATCCGGCCCCGCGATTACGCCTCGCTCTACGGGGAGATCGCCGGGCGGGGGATAGATCCGGCGAAGGCTAATGAGCTGCTGTATGGGTGATCCTTTGGACTCGGACATCTTCGCCACGCAAAAACGTTTAGACGCTTTCCCGCCGGCCAAGCTGCTCTTCATCGTCATGCGCCGGCTCCACGAGCAGGGCCTGCGCCCCACCTGGCTCTGGCTCAAGGACAAAGTAGCCCGGCGGCAGCAAGGCTTTTCCCCGCCAGAGATCAGCCGCATCCAGCCGCTGCTTTACGTGGGGGGGCAGCACTATCGCCGCGGGCTGGCCGCCATGCGGGCGCTCGGCATGGGTGCGGTACTCAACCTGCGGGTTGAATCCGACGACGCCGCGCGCGGCGCAGCGCTGGAGCACTACCTCTGGCTGAAGGTGACTGACGACACCGCGCCGACCCCGGCAGAGCTGACCCAAGGAGCCGCCTTCATCGCCGCCCAGATCGCTGCCGGTCGCGGTGTCTACGTCCACTGTGCCAGCGGCGTCGGCCGCGCGCCGACCGCAGCCGCGGCCTACCTGGTCACCACGGGATTGTCGGCAGACGCAGCGTGGGCCACCATCCGCCGGGTCCGGCCTTTCATCCGCCCCACCCCGCCGCAGGTGGCGGCGATTGCAGCCTGGGCGGACCGTCAGCGGTAACCACCGCCTGAAACTCATTTCTGGAATTCCCCATGAACTGGCGTTCCCCAGCCGTGGGATGAAAATAGGTTCGTAGTGCCGCGCTTCAGCGCGGCTCAGACGGCGCTAAAGCGCCTCACTACAAACTCAGAGCGTTATTTTCAGAGGAGAGGATGTGGAATCATGAAACATACACGGTATTACAGCTTATTTCTGGTGCTGTTGGGAGTCCTGCTGGTACTGATGTCTGGCTGCGATATGCTCACCACCGGTTCGCCCTCCCTTCCCACCGCCGAGGGCGGCGGCGACAACAACGCACCGGCATTCCAGGTCTTTTTCTCCACGCCTAAGTACCCCGATAAACCGGAGTACCATGTCGGGGGCCTGGATGAGAAAATAGCCGCCGCCATTGACAGTGCCCAAACCAGCGTCTACATCGCGGCCTTTGAGTTCAACCTGCAAAAGGTGACGGATGCGGTCGTCCGCGCGCACCAGCGAGGCGTAGACGTGGGCCTGGTCAGCGACAGCGATTACGCCGAGGAAGACCAGGTCAAACAGCTGCAAGCAGCCGGCGTGACGGTAGTCTTTGACGAACGGGAGCCATTCATGCATAACAAATTCATTGTCATAGATGGACATCAGGTCTGGATGGGCTCCTGGAATCTGACCGATAATTGCACCTACCGCAATAACAACAACATGGTGGTCATAGAATCCACCCAGCTGGCCGAGAACTACACCTGCGAGTTCAAAGAGATGTTCGTGGATCACCAGTTCGGTCCCACCTCCCCCAGCGACACACCCTATCCCCAGCTGGAAGTGGACGGTGTCCGCCTGGAAAACTATTTCTCGTCCGAAGATGGTGTCCGCCAGCATATCCTGCCATTGGTGCAGAATGCCCAAAAAAGCATCTACTTCCTGGCCTTCTCCTTCACCGATGATGAGCTGGGCAAGGCGCTGGTCGCCAAGGCCAAAGCCGGGTTGACCGTGCAAGGCGTCATGGAGAGCCGCAACGCCGATGGCAGCGGGTCGGAGTGGACGCGGTTGCGGCGCGGCAAAGTGGACCTGCTCAAAGACGGCAACCCGTATGTGATGCACCACAAGGTGTTGATTATTGATGAAGCCATTGTGGTGACCGGCTCCTACAATTTCACCAGCGCTGCCGAGAACAACAACGACGAGAACTTGCTCATCATCTACAGTCCAGAGATCGCGGCGCAGTATTTAGAGGAGTTCCAGCGAGTCTATCAAAAAGCCAAGGAGGCTCAATGAGCGAAAAAACCGTATTGGAAGTAACCGAAATGAGATCTACCCCCTCTGCCGCTACCAACGGCGGCTGGAAGTGGGCGGCATTCATCACGGGTGCGGTGCTGCTGGCTCTGGTCGCCTGCCTGATCGGCTGCCTGTTTGGCCTGCTGATCGGCGCGGCTATCAGCAATAATCGCCGGAGCCAAACGTCGGTACCTGAATATTACCTGCCACCGACCGAGGAATGGCCGCTGCCGACCCCGTACCAGGGATCAGGGCAGGCCCGCCTGGGGGTGCGCTATACGATGACGGCCGAGGGCGCGCTCATTCAAGAGGTGGAAACCGGTACGGCGGCCGAAGAGGCCGGCTTGCAAGTGGGTGATATCATCACAGCCGTGGATGGGAAAGCGGTCAATGCGAATCACCCACTGGCCGAACGTATCCTATCTTACAACGCCGGCGATGAAGTCACGCTGACAATTCTGCGCAACGGGCGCGAGCAAAAGATCAACGTCCGCCTGGGGGCGTGGACCGACCTGCCGTTACAGTTGCCGATCCAGTAGGGGGCAAGGCGACGCCTTGCCCCCGGGTTAGACGAGGCGCGGCCTCGCCTCTACTGGCGCTTCACTGGGCGAGACGTTGCCTCGCCCCTACGCAAACTCGCCCCTACGTAAATTTCTTCTACGCGGCGGATCATTAACTCCTGCGTGAACTCCGCTTCCACGCGGGCGCGGGCGGCGCGGCCCTGGGCCTGACGGCGGGGTTCGTCGGCCAGGAGCGCGCGGATGGCCGCCGCCAGCGCCGCCGGTTCTTGCGGGGGCACCACCGCCCCGGTGACGCCATCCTGCACCACCCAGGAGGTACCCGTCCCCACCTCGGTGGTCACGCAGGGCAGGCCGGAGGCCATCGCCTCCAGCAGCACAGTGCCGAAGGCCTCGGCGCGGGCATTGGCCGGCAGCACAAAGAGATGCGCTTGCTGATACTGCGCCGGCAGGTCGGCGTCATCCACCTCCCCCAGGAAATGCACCCGGTCGGCCAGCTCCAGGTCACGTGCCAGCGCTTCCCACGGCTCGCGCATCACGCCATCGCCCACCACGTTGAGCTGCACGCCCGGCAGTTCCACCAGCGCGTGCAACAGCGTATCCAGGCCCTTGTAGTAGCGCAATTTGCCGGCAAAGAGCAACGTCGGCGGCCCGGCCCAGGGGCGCTCCGGCGGCCGGAACCGCTGCTCGTCCACCCCCAACGGCACCACCGTGCACCGGTCGCGCACCGGCGCCAGCCAGGGCGAGGTCTCCATGTAACGCGGGCTGGTCGGCAGAATCCGATCGGCGCGGCGCAAAACCCGGCGCAAGAGCGGCCCGTAGAGCCGTAGCCAGCCCTGCTGCCGCACCACGTCGGAATGGTAGGTGATCACCAGGGGCGTCCGCCGCCCGAAGAGCCAGGCGCTCACCTCCCCCAGCGGATAGGGCGAGTGGACATGGATGATCTCCGGGCGCAGACGGGCCAGCGCGAGCGGCTGTGAGAGGCTGAGCGGCATGGAGGCCGCGGTGGTCAGCCGGCCGGATTTGATCACCTTGACGCCGTTGAGCTCCACCACCTGGGTACGCTGGCCAGGATCGCAGACCAGCACGATCACCTTGTGCCCGGCGGCCACTTGCGCTTCGGCCAGCACCTTGATGTGGTTTTCAATCCCGCCCAAGACGGGGAAATAGTCTTTGTAAACGTGTAAGATTTTCATGGCACCATCCGATGGAGCAAAATCTGCCAGACGCGGCCCAACAGCCGGGGTAGTGCAGTAAACTGGCCGCCAATCAGCTGCTCCCACGGTACTACTCCCATACGGGGTACATCTTCCAGCGCGTACCGCACCAGCAGCATCCCGTTCCAGGCCACCGCCAGGCCACAGAGTCCCACCAGCCAGGGAAACGGCATACGCCGTTGCAATCGGTCGAGCAGTGCAGCCCCTCCCACAGCAAAGGCCGGCACAAAATTGGTGAAAAAACGTTGCCCGAACGCAGCGGCCCCACTCCAGGCACCCCAGGCCGAAACCATGTAAAGTTGCAAGCCAAAACAGGCCGTGAGCACCCATCCCAGGCGGCGTTCAGACTTGCCCAGCAGCCCCCAACCCAATAATGCCGGTAGCACTACCGGGTGCCAGACCAAAAGACCCCGGTTGGTAGAAAAGAGCACTTCCAGTAAATGAGGGTGGAGCCAATCAAAGCCAAGCCCCACCCCTCCGGCATAGGGATTGAGCACAATCCAGCGCCCGAAGACGATTTTCCAAACCACCAGTTGCGGAAAATAGACTATCCACCAGGCCAGTGAAAAGAACATCGCCTGTCCCATTGCCGTCTTAAACACAGCGCTGGAACGTTCGGCGCGCCAGGCCCTGAAAGTATCTATCGCCAGTTCACCCAGCAGTACCAGCACCAGCACGGCATTCTGCTGGCGGACCAGAGCGCATAGCCCGGCCGCCAGCCCCCGCCACCCCCAAGCCTGCCAAGTCTGCTGCTTACGAGTCCGCTGCCAGGTAAAAAGCAACAGCGCAAAAGCAAAGGCATCATTGGCGTGCGACATCGCCGGGTGACTATACATGTAGAAAACCAACGGACTGGCCAGCCACAAAGTCACAGTCGCCAGCAAGCCCAGGCGGGGCGAGAAAAGCCCGGCACAGAGGCGATATGTCAACAGCAGGCCCAGGCCGGCATAAAGAGCACTGCCCAAACTGATAGCCCAGATGTAAGGGGCAGCGTAGCCATCAGGGATAACCGGTGCACCCAGCGTCTGGGCAACCAGCATCCCACCGTGGGCCGCCAGGAAGAAGGGAGACCAGAGCACCGCCGAGCCGACCGCCCACTCGTTGTAAGTGTAGCCGGTCACGGTTAGACCGCGCTCGGCGCCGTAGCCATAGTGGGTAAACTCGTCGCCAACGTTGAGGTCGCCATCTATCACCGCGCTGCGCAGCCAGGAATAATAAGCCACCGTATCAAAGCCGTGAATCCACGGTTTAAACAGCAGGAGCAACCCCAAGAGCCAGCCTAGCCCCAGCACCAGCGCGCCACGGGCGAGCGGTCGGTCACGCAACCCCTGCATGGCCAGGCCTCACACTCCATTTTTCGCGCCAGAGCAACCACGCCAGCAGCCCCCACACCAGCAGCGCCGTATAGCACGGCATGGAGACCAGCAGCGGATAGGGCTCCAGCTGATGCCAGAACAGGCCGTGGATGTCGGTCACCAGATACCCCAGGCCGAGCGGGAACAACAGCCAGCGCTGCGCCGGGGTATTCAGCGCGTGTTCCACCAGAATGAAAAAAGGCAACAGCAACAGGACAAACTGGTGATACCAGGCATAGGGGGTGATCAGGTTGATCGCCACAGTGACGAGAGCGAACTCCAACGGCACCGTGCGGGCCGCATCCCCCCGTGGCCAGCAGAGCGCCACGGTAGCCGCGATTAACACCCCCACTGAACCCAATGAGATCCACCGGATTGTCCCCGGCGCTAACCGTCCCAACAGCACCCGCGACCAGAAACCATTTAGCGCCTGATTGGGTCCCATCGGTAAGAGATTGCCGGCCTCCCCCAATTCCAGGAAGTGGCGGAAGTACGATTGCAGCCCGGTCCCGCCCATGAATGCCAGCGAAAGTCCCAAAAGCAGCCCCAGCGCCAGGACTCCCCACCCCAAGGCCGCCCAGCGCCGCCGCCAGCCCAGATAGCCCAGGTGCGCCAGCGGCACCAGTTTCAACAAGGCTCCAATGGTGACGCCCACACCGGCCAGCGCCGGCTGCCCACGCACCAGCCCCCACAGCGCCAGCGTCAGGCTCAACAGCACCAGGCCGTTGATCTGCCCGGCGTGGAGCGTGGTCAGCGCCGGGACAAAGCCCAACAACAGCGCCCATCCCAGGGAAACTCCCCAGGGCGCCGGCGACAAGCGTCCCAACAGCCAGGCTGAGAGAATGAAGGCCGCGGCCGTAGCGCCCAACCAGAGTCCAGCCGCCACGCGGGGCGGGAAGAACGTCAACGGCCAGACCACCAGCGCCGTCAGCGGCGGGTAGCGGTACGGCGGCGCATAATTGGTCATCCCCGATTCTACCCCCACCTGCGTCCACAAGGCTTCATCCGCGCCGTAGATGTCATACCCCTGGGCAAAGCCATAGGCCGCCACATAGTAAAGGTTGAAGTCCACCGGCTTGTTGCGCGCCACCACATAGCCGCTCCAACCGCCGTACAGGCCAACCAAAGCCAGGAACAAGCCGCCCCGTACCCAGCCGGTTTGAGCCAGCACCGCTAACCGCGATATCCATTTCATAGCGTGCCTGCTTCCTCCTGAACTGCCAGATAAACCTGCCGCGTCTGCTCAGCCGTCCGGTGCCACGAAAAGGCCTGGGCCCGCAGCAGACCCCGCTCCCGCAACGCCGCACGCAACCCGGCATCTACCCACACCTGCCCCAGCGCCTCGGCCACCTGGTTGACATTGGTAGGGTCAAAATAAACCGCCGCCTCCCCGGCCACTTCCGGCAGGCTGGAAGTGTTGGCACAGACCACCGGCGTCCCGCAGGCCATAGCCTCCAGCACCGGCAGGCCAAAGCCCTCGTAGAGGCTGGGGAAGACGAAAGCGGTCGCCGCACTGTAGAGGGCGGGCAAGTCGGCCTCGGGGACAGGTCCCAGCCAGCGAACGGCCTCGCCCAATCCCAGCGCCTCAGCGCGCTGCCGGGCCTCAGGATAGCGCGCGTCCCACGCCCCCGCCACCACCAGCGTCATCCCGACCTCACCCTTCCCCCCTGGCCCCTCCCCCTTCTTTCTCCCCTCTCCCTTCTCCCCTCTCCCTTCGCCCTTCGCCATTCGCCATTCGCTATTCGCCATTTGCCATTCGCCCTTCGCTTTTGCCAACGCCTCCACCAGCCGCACCAGATTCTTGTGAGGCTTGTTGCTGCCCAGGTAGAGCAAGAACTGCTCCGGCAATGCATAGCGGGCGCGGAGAGCCGCAATGGCGGCCGGCGGTTGGGGCGCCAGGGCCGGATCAGCCGCCAGGGGAATCGCGGTGACCCGTTCCGCCGGCAGCCGGAACCGCGCCAGCAGATCGCGGCGCGTCGCCTCCGAAATGGTTATGACCCGTCGCGCCGCCCGTAAGGCCAGCCGGGTCGTCCAGCGAAAGAGCAGGCGCGCGCGGA
>CAYTGR010000043.1:0-30329 GCA_964437445.1 uncultured Anaerolineales bacterium
CCGATCTTTACTGGGTGGATTTCACCGCCCGCGAACTCTGGCCATAACCGAAGGAGTCTCTTTTGCACGACACCTGGGAGAGCCTAAACCGAGAGCTGCTCGCCTGCGAACGTTGTCCGCGCCTGGTGGCTTACCGGCAGGAGATCGCCCGCACCCGGCGGCGCGCCTACCGGGATTGGGATTACTGGGGGCGGCCTGTTCCCGGCTTCGGCGACCCGGCGGCGCGGCTGCTGATCATCGGGCTGGCGCCCGGGGCGCACGGCTCCAACCGCACCGGGCGGATGTTCACCGGCGACAGCTCCGGCGAGACGCTCTACGCGGCGCTCTATCGCGCCGGCTTTGCCAACCGGCCAACGGCCACTGCCGCCAATGACGGCCTGGAGTTGCGCGACGCTTTCATCACCGCCGTGGGGCGCTGCGCCCCGCCCGACAACCGTCCCACCCGCGACGAGCTGCTCGCCTGCCGGCCCTTCCTGCTGCGCGAACTGGCGCTTTTGAGGCGGGTGCAGGTCGTGCTGGCGTTAGGCCGCGTGGCCTTTGAGGGGTACGCCGACCTGCTCCGCAGCCAGGGAGAGGCGCTCCCCCGGCTGGAGTTCGCTCACGGCGTGGTTTACCCGCTGCCGGCGCCGTTACCCCTCCTGGTCGCCAGCTATCATCCCAGCCGCCAGAACACCCAGACCGGCCGGCTCACCCCGGCCATGCTGGATGAAGTTTTTGCCCGCATCCGGCAGCAGCTGCGTGAAGAGACAACAGACCACGGACGACAGACCACTGTATTCTGAGTGGTTTGTGGTCGGTCGTCCGTCATCCATTAGCCAGGAAACATTCATTGTGATCACCAAACGCCAACTTGGTTTCTTCATCCTCGCGCTCGGCCTGCTGCTGGCGGCCGCGGTGCTGGGCGTGGATTGGCTCGGCGCCGGCCGCTGGGGCGAGTTCGGCCCCTTGCAGCGGTATGGACTCCTGTTCAGCGGCCTGTCGCTGCTGGTCGGGCTGGGACTGATCGCGCGCGGCAATCGCCCGGCATAAGCCGGGGGCGCATCAAGGGACATGAGATTGGCCTTGAACCCTGGGGTTGAACCCAAACGCCGGCAGTTTGATCCGGCGCGGCTGTTGCTGGCGCTGGCGCTGCTCATGTATCTGGGCTACGCGGCGCTGTATACCGCTTATGCCGTTCAGCTCTTCCGCTGGCCTTACGATTATGATCAGGGCGAGGGCTTTGAGCTCAACGACGCGCTGCTCTTCAGCCGGGGGGAGTGGCCCTACCGCGATAATGCCGTCTATCCCTACTACGCTTCCAATTACCCGCCGCTCTTCCACCTGCTCGCCGCTCCCCTGGTGGCGCTCTGGGGGCCGCATCTGGTCATCGGACGGGTGCTCTCTTTTCTGGCAACCTGGCTGACCGCTGCCGCCATCGCCTGGCTGGTCCACCGTGAAGTCGGCGGGCGCGTCATCCCGGCGCTCTCCGGCCTGGCCTTTCTGGTCTCGCCCTACGTCTACCAGACCGGGCCGCTGTTTCGGCTTCATACCACGATGGTGCTGCTGGAACTCCTGGCCATCGGCTGCCTGGCCCGCTTTGAAGACCCCCGCCACGGCCGGCGCCATCTCTGGCTGGGCGTGCTCTTGCTGTTGCTGGCCGGCTACACCAAACAGCTGGCCGTCTTCACCGTCGCCGCCGGGCTTGGCTTCGTCTTCTTGCGCGATAGTAAACGCGCGCTGCTGGCCGGGACGGCCTTAGCCGCCGTCGCCGGGCTGCTCTTCTGGCTGTTGAACCGCGCCACGGCCGGCCAGTGGTGGGTCAACATCATCCAGGCCAATGTGAACGCCTTTGACTACCTGATGACGCTCTCGCTGTTCCGGCAGTGGTTCCGCCTGCACCCGGCGCTGATCCTGCTGGCGGGCGGCTACGCGCTCTACGAGCTGTTCTGGGATCGCCTTTCGGCTTACACGCTCTGGTTCTTCTTTGCGCTGGGGACCGGGGCCTTGAGCGGGAAATGGGGCGCGGGGCCGGGCTACTTCATCACAGCGGTGGCGGCTTCCGCGTTGCTGGCCGGGCTGGCCGGCGGGCGGCTGCTCCAGTGGGTGAGCGCCCGTCGCCGCCCGTGGCTGGAGGCGGGCCTGGCGCTGCTTTACCTGAGCTACGGCGTCACGGCGCTCCATCTGCCGACGGATGGACCGGTGGTGGGGCGGCTGGCGCGCTGGCTGAGCGTGGCCGACCAACCTCAGCAGCTGGCCTGCGCCGCCTACCCCTATTACGACCGGACCGGCTACACGCAGCTGGGGCACTGGCTCACGGCGGCCGACTATCAGGCCGGGGCGGAGATCATGGCATACGTCCGCGCCGCGCCCGGTCCCATCCTGAGCGAAGAGGCGATGTTCAGCCTGCTGGCCGGGAAACCGGTCGTCACCAACCCCACCCAGGTCAACAATCTCTACTATAACGGCCTGTGGGAGGGCACCGACCTGCTCCAGCGCATCTACGACGAAGAATTTGACCTCATCATCCTGCGGGCGCAGTTCTACCCGCCGCCGGTGCTCGGCGCGATCTGGTTCCGCTACCAACCGGTGGCCCGTCTCTGCCTGAACGGCTTTGAGTACACGCTGTTGCTCCCGCCGCGCCGGCTGGGGCCCGGGAATGAGATTCGGTAGTTCGTGGAATCCCGTATGGCGTGGTGCGTATTCCGTGAAACGTGAAGCGTGAGGCGTGAAATGTCTTTGTGGTCCGTGGTCCGTGGTCCGTGGTCTGGTGTCCGTGGTCCGTGGTCTGGTGTCCGCTGGTGCTGCGGCCTGTTCCTGCTGCCGCTGCTGGCCTGCGCGGCGCCGGCGCTGCTGCCCACCCCCACACCGACGCCGCTTCCCACCCCGACGCCGACGCCCTGGCCACCGACCGCCACGCCGGAGCCGCCCGATACCGGCTGGCAGCCTGTCGCGCCGGGGGTGGAGGTGCGCAGCCTGGATGTACCCGCCGATCTGGCCCCTGAGCGCGTCACGGTGGTCCGGGTAGACCCGGCGGCAGTGCGCTGTCGGGTGCTCTACGCGCCGGGACAGCCGTTGCCCCTCAGCGCCTGGGCCCGGCAATCCGGCGCGCTCCTGGTGATCAACGGCGGCTACTTCACCGAGGATTACCGCGCCACCGGCCTGCTCATCACCCACGGCGAACGCTACGGCGTGACCTACGATGACTTCGCCGGCATGTTCGCCGTTACCCCTGATGAACAGACCTCCATCCGCTGGCTGCGCACCTGGCCCTACGACCCCGCCGAGCCGTTGCGCGAGGCGCTGCAATCCTTCCCGGTGCTGGTCAAGCCGGGGGGCGTCATGGGCTTTCCCAGCGGCGCCGACGACGGCAGCCCGGCCCGGCGCTCGGTGGTCGCTCAGGATCGCCAGGGGCGGCTGCTCTTCCTGGTGGCGCGGCGGGGTAACTTCAGCCTGCACGGCCTGGCCGTCTGGCTGACCGAATCCGACCTGGAGGTGGATATGGCGCTCAACTTAGATGGCGGCGCTTCCTCCGGCCTCTGGCTGATGGGCGGGACGGCGGCAGCGCAGCTGGAGAGCGGCGTCCCCGTCCCGGCGGTTATCGCAGTCCTCCCGCCTGAGGAACCATGAAAACAGAGAAAGTCATTCTGGTTGTGGGCGCGTCTTCGGGGATTGGCCGGGCGACGGCCACCCTGCTGGCGGCGGCCGGCCACCGCGTCTTCGGCACCAGCCGCCGGCCTGAGGCGGTGCCGGCGGCGGGCTTTCCCTTGCTCCCCCTGGACATTCGCTCACCGGAATCCATCCGCGCCGCGATAGCGCAGGTGGTTGCCCAGGCGGGGCGGCTGGATGGGGTGATCCACTGCGCGGGCTATCTCGGCCCGCTGGCGGCCAGCGAAGAGACCGCGCCGGAGCGCATCCGCGCGCTCTTGGAGACCAACTTTTTCGGCGCTGTGGCGTTGACCCAGGCCGTGTTGCCGGTCATGCGGCAACAGGGCGGGGGCCGGCTGATTTACCTCAGTTCCATCAGCGGCGTGAGCGGCTGCGTCCCCTTTTTCAGCTTCTACGGCGCCAGCAAGCACGCGCTGGAAGGCTACGCCGAGGCGCTGGCCTATGAGGTGCGCCCGTTTAACATTCGCGTGTCGCTGGTGGAGCCGGGCTGGTGCCAGACCGCCATCGCCGAGACGATGGAAGCCCCTGATTGGCCGCTGGCCGAGTATGCCACGTTGCGCCGCCACGTGGCGGAGGTGAACCGGTACAGCATCCGGCATGGCTGCCAGCCTGAACAGGTGGCCCGTCTCATCCGGCGCATCGTAGATTCTCCCCGGCCCCGCCTGCGCTACCGCGTCGGCCTGGAGGCGCAGCTCATCTGGCTGGGCGACCGGTTGCTGCCCGCCCCGGTGATGACTGCCATCGTCCGCTGGATGCTACTGGGCGGCGCGCCCCGCACCGAGACCGATCGCCGGCCGGTGGAGCAGCGGCTCGGCCTGCGCCGCTATTTCTTTGATAGCCGCGCCGCCGAACGGGCCGCGCGCGCCGGCGGGCTGGTCATCGTCGCGGCGTTGGGGGTCCTCATCTGGAGATTCAAGCGACCGCGGACAGCCGACGACAGACCACAGCCCTGAGCAAACCGCGGTCTGTGGTCCGTGGTCTGTGGTCTATCGCCACAAGACAAAGCAAGATCAAGGATAATCTATGCGCGTTGAATTGATTGCCATGACCCACTATCTGCAGGGCGACGGCAGCCCGGAGGCGCTGTTGGAGCACGCCGGGCGCGTCTGTTATCGCAGCGAGAGCCGGGGAGAGCCGGCGGCCTTTCTGCGCGCCCGCCTGCGCGAGGGCCACGAGAGCCTGATTGAGCACGCCAGCGCCACCTTTGAGCTGAGCGGCATCAGCCGGGCGTGCAGCCACCAGCTGGTGCGCCACCGGCTGGCCTCCTATTCGCAGGAGAGCCAGCGGTATGTGGAGCTGACCGCGCCGGAGTGGGTAGTGCCCCCGGCCATTCAAGCCGACCCGGAGGCGCGAGCGGTCTGGGAGCAGTTCACCGCCCAGGTCGGCGCGGCCTACGAGGCACTCCGTGCACGGGGCATCCGCAAAGAAGACGCGCGCTTTGTTCTGCCCAACGCCACGGCCACGCGCCTGGTCGTGACGATGAACTTCCGCGAGCTGCGCCACTTCTTCCGGCTGCGGATCACACCCGCAGCGCAATGGGAGATCCGGGAAGTGGCCGTGCAGATGCTGGGACTGTTGGTGCCGCACGCGCCAACCGTGTTTGGGGATTTGCAGGCGGAACTCCAGGCGCAGTACCCGGCGTTTTTTTAGCCGTCCGCGATCCGCTATCAGCTCGCAGCCCGGTGTCGGATCTGGAACGCGAGCCGCTCCTGGCCGCTCAGGGCAACCCCTCCAGCACCAAATGCCGCTGGCGCAAAGCTGCGCGGTGGAAGTGGACCCACCACGAATCAGGGAAGTTGGGCTTCAAGGGAAACTGTAAACGCTCAAAGCGTTTGGTGCGCGACCAGTCGTCCCATTCCAGGTTGCGCTCATCATACTTGAACTCACGATCCCAATCGTAGCACTCGGCCCATTCCTCCCAGGTCCAGCCATCACCCCGCTCCCGAAGATAACCGCTGGCGCGACCCCATTGAGTCCATTCCTCGCTCCCCTCGGCGCGTCCCTCAGAAGCGCCAGGGCCAAAGTAGGAATCATCAACCAGGCGCGGGGCCAAAGCAATCCGACGCCAGAGCAGGCGGTCATACCGGTACCGCTCCGGCTGGTCAAACAAATGCGGGAAGGTTCGCTGCCACTCAGCGCAACGCTCCGCCAGCGCTTCCGTCAGCCGCCCATACAGGTCCCAGGTGGAGAGATCATCCCCCAGGCTGCCGCGATAAGTGAGGCAATGCCAGATTCCCCCCTCAATGGCCTGCCAGGGCAAGGGGGAGACAGCCGGAGCCACGTTGAGCTGGCGCAGCTGCTCGTAGATTGTCCGGGCCGCGGTCAGGAAAAGCTCAGCGTTGTTCCGCTCTACCAGCTCCCCCTGGGCGTTTTTATATCGCCAGTGCAAAAACGATAAATCGGGCAGATAACCCGCGTTAGCGTGGCCGGTGTCTTTTGCAACCAGGGCCGTGATCCGTTCAATAAGGTAATCGGTCAGACCCTCCCGGTGCCACTGACCATCAAAATAATCCGGGTCTTCCAGGGCATTTTCAGCCGCGGATTCCCGGCCGGAAAAGGCCTGATGCGCCCAGGTATCGGCGTAGGTATGCAAAGCGATGCCGATCCGGCAGAGGCGGCGGCGCGGATTGGAGTCAGCGGCCGCCGACCGCAGCAACCAGCGGGCCAAGGGGCTATCGGGCCGCGTGACAAAATCAAACGCACGATCCGGCACAAAATTCAGATAGCCTTCCAGGTAGGGATATTGCAGCGGCAATGGCGGCAGAAAATGGAATGGCATGTAGACCTGTTTCTGGACGGTCCAGCTGTTGGCTTTGAGGCCGGTATACTGCGTACGGACCGGGTCAAACTTGAGCGTCAAGCCACTCCCCGGATCTACCAGCGTGACCGGAAGATTTTCGGTGGCATCATCGGTGTACTGCGAAGCGTAGGCCACCACGAGTGCCTCCGGCGGGCTGAAGCCGGCCGCCCGGGCCAGGACGGCGATACAGTAGTAGTGAAAATCCTCCTGCATAGATCCCCCTTATCTCCAGAAGATCCCTAAAGATCACACAAAACTTCTAAACCTCCCGCGGGTCACGGCCTCGTCGCAGGTAATTCCACAGCGCGAACAGCCCCAGCGGGACAAGTCCCAGGCCGATGGCCCCCAACGCTCTGGGGTTCGGCCGCTCGGCTTGCCGGGCTACCTCCAAGGCCGGAGCGGAAATCACCGGCAGTTCTTGAAAGGGAGGAATTGTAAAGCTCGGTTCAGGCACCACAGGTCCCAAAAGAACGTTAGAGGGAACCCGCCACTCGCGGTAATCCCCGCTCACATTGCGGACGGCGAGGGCGGAAAAAGTGTAATCCTCATCTATCTCGCAATAGATGCGCAGAGATTGGCCGGGCTTGAGCCGCAGCGCGGCCCGCTGGAAGATCGGCAGATAGGGCGGCTGAGAGAACGCCTGCACCGTGGTAAAGCTCCGGCCATAGGCTTCAAAAATGGGGGTAATATAGAGCGTTTCGCCCGCCTGGTTGGTCACGATGAAAGTTCCCTGAAACAGGAAGTCGGGCGTAAGCATCAGTACCGAGACGAGGCAAAGCGGCAGCGACAGGCAAGCGGCCCAGAAGATCCCCCGGATCTTCCCTCGTTTTGTCTTCATACCGGCCCCCCTACCCTACCGGCGCAGAGTCCACCCGCTGGAGTGTCGGCGAACGCTCCAGCACAGGGTAATCCTCGCGTGGCGCAATAGAGCACCAGATTCCTGCATCGTGAGCGGCTTGAAGCTGAAATCCCCCATGGTCTCGCGCCTCCCTTCGGGCAGCCGGCCAACCGCTTTTTTGCAATCAGCACGGTTGCCTGTACCAACATGGGCCAGCCAGACGCCAATTATGTAGCTGACATTTTTATTGTAGCACGCTTTCGCCCTTTGATGACACAACCCTGGGGGACGCAGAGCAGCAGGACGCCAGTTTTAGACCAAACAGCAACGCCCCCGGCTTAGAAGCCGGGGGCGTCCATGGTGTACGGTTTGCCACGGGCTATCCCCGAGCCCGGAGCAACGCCAGCGCTTTCTTCCCGCCATCAAAGATAGTGACTGCCAGCGCCACCAGCAATGCCATGCGCACAAATTCAGCCAGGTTGGGCATAAACGTCCCCCTTGAATCCGGCAGCAGGTCCAGCCACCAGCTGGGGGTAGAGAAAAGCGCCGGGCCGGTAATCATCCGCACCAGCACGTAAATGCTGCCCAAGACAATCCCCAAATCGGCAAGCCGTGTCCCCAACCGCCAGCGCCCCTGACGCAACAGAACCAGGTCCAGAGCAATCGTCAACACCCAGATGATGTTCCACAAGGGCAGGTAAGCCGCCAAAGCCTGCTCGCTAAACACCGGAATGACGTGCCATCCAGTGGCTTCGCCTGCCCCGCTTTGAAGATAGGCCAGCCCGATCTTACCCGGAAAGAAGTTGAACAACACCAGCGCCAGAAGGATAAAACAGATAGCAACGATCAGCTCCACCGGCTGGATCCGGTTGGGGTCTTCCAGAGGCGGCAACGTGCGCGGATCCCACTGCTCCCGATCTGTTAACGATACAAGGTCTTCTTCCGGGAGTGTGCGCTCCAGAATGAAAAAGACCAGGGTTGTGAAACCCAGGCCGGCCGCTGCGGCATTGATATACTGCGCGATAAATTGGGCGAAAAAGGCCAGGAGGCTGATCTCGCCGTCTGGCGCACTCAGTTGTCCCACCACGGTAGCGACTACCATAGCCAGGGCCAGGGCTCCCAAAACAATACCCACAACCAGACAGTAAGTATCAAAGAGGCGCGGGCCGATCACGTAACGCGGCTGGAGAGCGTAGCGGGCGGCGACCTCGGCCGGCGGCCCAAACTCCACCAGCACAGCAACCTGATCTGCCTCGCTGGGCGCACTTTCGGCCGGAGTGGCACCGGCTCGGGCCTCTAAGGCGTCCATCAGCAGCGAGCGCAGCTCGGCCTCCACATCGGCGCGTTGTTTCTGGGGCAAACGCCGCCCCACTTCGTGAACATAGCGTTCAATCAGTTCCATCGTCTACAACTCCTTTCATTTCACCTTCTGCCACACTCGGCTCTTGCAACAGACGCTGCATCACTTGAACCAATTGTTGCCATTCAGCCGCCATGACCGCCAACACCGACCGGCCATCTGCGTTAAGGACATAGTAGCGCCGGGGCCTGGATTCCTCTACTGACCACTGGCTATCCAGCAGTCCCTGGCTTTCCAGCCGCCGCAAGAGCGGGTAGAGGGTGCCCTGATCAATCGTCAGTCCTTTGTCTGCCAGGCACTCCATGAGGGAGTAGCCGTATTGGGGCTGCTCCAGCTGGCTGAGCACACTCAACACCAGAGTGCCGCGCCGTAGTTCCAGCACCAAATTGTCTATGAGCTCCGCTGTTTTCTTGATCATACTTCACATTATACCATATAATACACAGTATTGTCAAGTGCCAAATAAAATATTTTACATGATATTGGAAAATTGGGCAAAAACAGGCCGGCACTTTTCGCAGTGCCGGCCTGACAATGGGAAGGGGAGCGCTCAGCTGTGGGAATATCTGACTATCAGCTGCTTGGCCGCCTTGACCTCGTCCAGACGGCGCACCGGCGAGTGATGCGGCGCTTCGTGGAGCAGCTCCGGCTGCGTCCGCGCCTCCTCTGCAATCTGCAACAGGATACGAGCGAAGTTGTCCACTTCCTGTTTGCTCTCCGTCTCGGTTGGCTCAATCATCAGCGCCTCTTTGACGATCAGCGGGAAGTAGTTGGTCGGCGGATGGACCCCGTAATCAATCAACCGTTTGGCGATATCCAGCGCGCGGACGTCCGGCGCGTCTGGCAAGTGCCCTTCGGCCACAAATTCGTGCTTGCAAAGCCGGTCGTAAGGGATGGGATAGACATCCCGCACCAGCACTCGCAGGTAATTGGCATTGAGCACCGCGTGCTCCGCCACCCGCTTCATCCCTTCGCCACCCAACATCCGCATGTAAGTGTAGGCCCGAACGAGCATCGCAAAGTGACCCCAGAAAGCTTTAACCGGCCCGATGGACTTGGGCGGCGTCTCAAAGATGAAATAAGGATCATCCTCGGTGGATTCGGGGTCCAGGATGACCAGCGGCCCGGGCAGGAAGTCCACCAGCCGCTCAGAGACGCCGACCGCGCCCGCGCCGGGGCCGCCGCCGCCGTGCGGCGTGCTGAAGGTCTTGTGCAGGTTGAAGTGCATCACGTCAAAGCCAACGTCGCCGGGGCGCATCACACCGATTAAGGCGTTCATGTTCGCGCCGTCGCCGTAGACCAGGCCGCCGCAGCCGTGGATCAGGTCAATGACCTCCTCCAGGTGCTCCTCAAACATCCCCAATGTATTGGGGTTGGTCAGCATCAGGCCAACAACGTGCGGGCCGCATTGCCGCTTGAGTGCCTCCAAATCCACGTTACCGCGTGGATCGGAGGGGATCTCCACCACCTTGAGGCCGCTCATGCTGGTGGAAGCCGGGTTCGTGCCGTGCGCCGAATCGGGCACGAGGATGGTATCGCGCCGCGTATCCCCCCGGTCCAGGTGGTATTTGCGCATGATCAGCACCCCGGTCATCTCGCCGTGCGCGCCGGCGGCCGGCTGGACGGTGACGCCGGCGAAGCCACCGATGGCCTTCAGGTACTCCTGCACCTGGTAGATGACGTAAAGGGCCCCCTGGACGGTGCTGACATCCTGCAAGGGATGCAACCCGGCCAGGCCGGGGATGCGGGCCGTCACCTCGTTGATCTTGGGGTTGTACTTCATCGTGCACGAGCCCAGCGGATAAAGGCCCTTATCAATGGCGTAATTGAGCTGCGAGAGGCGCAGGAAGTGGCGGACGACGTCCACCTCACTGACCTCGGGGAGCGGCAGCGCATCACGCAACAGCTCGGCCGGCAGGTCGCTCTCCGGGACATCCAGCCGGGGCGGCTTAGCCCCTGCGCGTCCGGGTACCGAAAGTTCATAGATGAGTGGTTCTCCCATGGCGTCCCTCCTACTCCTCAGCCTCAAACTCGGCCAGCGCTTCCACAAACTCGTCAATTTCGGCGCGCGAGTTCATCTCGGTGACGGCAACGAGCATGGCATTCTCCATCGCAGGGTAATCCTGGCTCAAATCATAGCCGCCGATGATCTCGTGTTCGTCCAGCAGATGTTCGTTGACCTCGGCCACGGGAGCCGGGCAGCGCACGACAAATTCGTTGAAGAAGGGCCTGGCTGTACCCACTTCATACCCTTCCAGCTCGGCAATGCGAGCCGCTGCGTAGTGAGCCTTGTGGTAGTTGAGCTCGGCGATCTGGCGCAACCCCTGCTTGCCTAACGCAGAGAGGTAAACCGTCGCCGCTAACACCATCAATCCCTGGTTGGTGCAGATGTTGGAGGTAGCGCGGGCGCGGCGGATATGCTGCTCGCGCGCCGTCAACGTCAGGACGAAAGCCCGCCGGCCCTCCACGTCGGTTGTCTCGCCGACCAGGCGGCCGGCCATCTGGTGAACATACTGCGTCCGGGTGGCGTAGAAGCCCAGGTAGGGGCCCCCAAAGTTAAGCCCCAACCCCAGGGGCTGCCCTTCGCCCATGACGATGTCGGCCCCCAGCGCGCCGGGTGGAGTGAAGAGCGCCAGGCTGAGCGGGTTGACGGCGACGCCAAGCAAGGTCCCCTTACCCCGCGCGTGGACCTGGTCGGCTACGCCGGCCAGCGACTCCAGCTGGCCCAGGAAGTTCGGATTCTGGAGGATCAGGCAGGCGGTTTGCTCGTCCACCATCGCGATCAGGTCATCCAACGAAACGCTGGCGTCTTCCTCACCGACAATCTCCAGGCCCATCCCCTGCGTGTAGGTATGGATCACCGCCCGGTACAGTGGATGTACGGTGGGGGCCAGCACCACCTTCTTTCGCTTGAGACGGAAGACGTTGAGAGCCTGGACCACGGCCTCGGCGGTAGCGGTCGCGCCGTCGTAGTGGCTGGCGTTGGCGACCTCCATGCCGGTCAAATCGCAGATCAGGCTCTGATACTCAAAGATCGCCTGGAGCGTGCCCTGGCTGATCTCCGGTTGATAGGGTGTGTAGGCCGTGTAGAACTCGCCCCGGCTGATGATGGCATCCACCACCGCCGGGACCCAGTGACGGTATGCCCCCGCGCCCAGGAACGTGGGGACGGCGTTGGCGTTCAGGTTGAACTCGGCCAGTCCTTGCAACTCCTGGAGCACCTCCAGTTCCGCGACCGGCTCCGGCAGATCCAGGTCAGGGTAGCGGAATTTTTCCGGAATGTCCGTGAAAAGCTCTTCAATCCGCTCCACGCCGATGGTTGCCAGCATTTGCCGACGCTCTTCGTCGGTATGGGGTATGTAGACCATAGATGGCTCCTTATAAAAACCGTGGTTAGTGAGCAGTTCACAGTGAGCCGGAAAGCCAGCTCCCTACGCGCCCATCTCTGCTCACTTTTTTCAGCCGTTAGTGCTTGGCCTTTTCAGCCTCTACCACTTTGGTGTAGGCCTCGCCGTCCAGCAGTTGATCCCATTCGGCCGGGTCGCTGGCCTTCAGACGAATCATCCAACCGGCACCATAGGGATCCTGGTTGACCAGTTCGGGGGTCGCTTCCAAAGCCTCATTGAGTGCGGTGACTTCACCGCTGAGCGGAACGAAGATCTCCGCCGCCGCCTTCACCGTCTCCACCACGCCGAAAGCCTCGCCTTTGGTGAAAGTATCGCCCACATCGGGCAGCTCCACCCGCATGACATCCGGCAACTCGGATTGGGCGTAGTCAGAAATGCCCACGACAAATTCATCGCCCTCCGGGCGCGCCCACTCATGAGTTTCCGTATACCGTACTGTAGAATCAAGCTTCATGGTTTCCCTCCATTTGGAAATAGAAATCAAAATGAAAATTGAATTTACAACCCCAGCCTGTACCTTTCGGATTAAAAACAGGACTGGATCGCACAAAAATCACAAGTTGACGTGGCCTAAGACGTCTCCGGCTGCACGATTGCCCACAGCGGGTCCAGCGCCGTCGTCTCCGGCAAATCTTGCAGGTCGGGCAGATAGGGGATGATCACATCCGGCGCACGGGGGAGGCCCAACGCAGTCGGCACAGGGTTGTCATTGGTTAAGTCATTCAGAGCCAGCAACACGGTCCGCTGTTCCACCCCCATCTTGGGCAGAGCCTCCAGCGCAATTCCCGCCATACGGCGGGAGGTGATTTCGGCCGAGGTGACCACGACAGTCCAATCTAATTGCAACGGCATCCGCCAGAGTAACGGCAGGACGGCGCGCCCCAGATCCAGGATGACGCAATACCCTGCTTCACGCAGCTGGAGTAAAAGCTGTTCCGGTGTGCCGCTCTGAATGCGGGTCAGGTCCACCATCTCGGTCGGGCCAGGGATGACAAAAAAGCCGTGGATGTGTTGCAAGCTGAAGTGGTTGATCAACGGCAACGTGAGTTTACCCGGCGGATAGGAAAGCAGCTCCACGATATGCCGACTGCCCGAGAAGCCACTCCACAGGCCGATGCTCCCGACCGGCAGCGCCAGGTCAACGAGAAACGTGGGCTGGCTGCCAAGCTGGGCCGCCTTGTAGGCCAGATTGAGCGCCAACGTGCTCACTCCCACCCCGCCCCGCAAAGACAATAACCCGATGAGGGAACCTTTTACGCCCTCCCCCCGCCCCTGCTGAATACGTTGGGTGCGCAGCAGCGCGGCCTCAATCCGCACGTAGAGCTCTTTGGGCGCAAAGTGGCCCTTGGTGAGGTAGTCGTCGCCGCCCATCGTGTAGGCCCGGATCCGATCGTCAATGCCGTCCAACGCCGTGACGAAGAGGATCGGGATAGTCCGGAAACGCGGGTCCTCGCGCAGCTTGGCACAGACGGTGTAACCGTCCATGTCGGGCATCATCACGTCCAGCAAGATCAAGTCCGGTGGCTGAGCCTGCGCCAGTTGTAAGCCGTCATTGCCATTGGCGGCTTCCATCACGTCATAGTTCAGCTTCCGCAGGAGCAGCGCATAGAGCGCCCGTGTGTCGTCATTGTCTTCAATGATTAAAATTCGTTTGGTTAGTGGCATCGGGTTGGCTCCTTGTGTCGGCTAAAAAATCCTTTCCACTCTCCAGGTCCCAAAGGGCTGATCACCCGCCTTACTCATCAGAATATCCGATGACAACCACTCGCTGACGTCACGTCCATTGTACCCAGTTCCGGCGGTCCCGTCAAGCGGTCAGGGCCGCTGCCAGACCACGGCGGTCTCATCCTGGTAGCGCAGCTGCCACTCCTCTGTACAGGCCAGCAGGTCGTTGAGCGGCTGGTCGGCCGGTAAGATCACCCAACGCACCTGGTAGCGATCCAGAATTTCGGACCAGTCAGGGTCGGCGTGAATGACAGCATTGTATTCTTTGGTGAGTTCGGGACCATAAAAATCGGTCTGACCGTCAATGAAGACCCGTTGGGCCGGCCAGAGCCGATAGAGCAGGTAGCCCCCCCACTCAAATTGGTTGAAAACATGCCCTGCGGGCAGATCCAGCATTAGCCGATCTACCGCCGCGACCGGGAAAACGTCGGGGTCAAAACGGTTGCCGTTCTTGTGAAAATCCAGGGGCCGCCCCGCGGCCTCCAGTCCGATGCCGACCGCGACGACCACCACCGCCCACATCCAGCCCCAGGTCCGCCGGTCTACAACGTCCAACCGCTGCACGAGACGCCCCAGGCCGGGCCACGCTTCCGGCAGCCAGCTCTCCAATTCCCAGGCCAGCAACGGCGCAGCCGCCAGGGCATAGAGGGGAATGTTGCGCGCCGAGTAGAGCCCGAAGGCCGCCCAAAATCCCAGCACCACGAGCGGCGTCCAGGCCAACCGTCGGCGGGCTAACCAACCCAGCGCCCAACTGCCCAACAAGAGCGCTGCAAACGGCCAGGTGGCCAGGTTGTGAAAGTTGGGGCTGCGATATTCCTGGGTCATATCCACCAGGTACCGGTCGCCCAGGTAGCCAAAGCTGTTGACCAACAAGCGCGGCCCCACCGGGTTGACCAGGCTCGCCAATAGCAGCGCCAGCAGCAATGCCCCCAACGTCAGCGCCCGGCGCGGTTGTCGCTCCAGGATGGCACCGGCGGCATAACAGAGCACCAGGATCAGCCCGGTGATGAAAGCTCCGTGCAGGTTGACCCAGACCACCATGAGGAAAGGCAAAGGCACTAATGTCTGCCACCGCCCTTGCCGCCGGTACCGCTCCAGCCCCAGAAAAAAGAGGGTAAACAGCAACAGGGTGAAAATATGCGGACGGGTCAACCAATGCAGCACGCCGGTCAGTGCGGCCAGCAGACCGGCCGCGAGCGCCAGTGGCGCGCGGAGACCGAGTCGCTGCGTCCCCACCACCAGCACGGTGTAAACGCTCGCCAGCACCAGAGCACTCAGCCAGACGACCCCATTCAGCCCGGCCAGGCGCTCGGCCAGGGCGAAGAGCACTTCGCTCAACCACTCATGCGGCACCAGCGACGCGCCCGGCATCGTGTGCGAGAACAGGTCCTCGGTCGGAATCTGGCCGGTTGCCAGGATGTAGCGCCCCAACGTGAGATGACGGCCCAGATCGCCGTCGGTATTCATCATGGCAGAGCCGTTGCGCAATGCAGCAATAAAAATCAGCCCAAAGACCAGGACGGCCATAGAAGGGAACCACCACACCTTCGCCGATGGCGCTGAGACGGTCGGTAGGGCTTGTGGTTCTGCCATTCCGCACCTCCGTAGGGGAAGTGAGACGCCGGGGCGGCCTGTTTACTGCGAAGCCACCGGGATGGTAAAACTGAATGTACTCCCTTTGCCGGTCTCGCTCTCCACATTAATCTGACCATTGTGGAGTTCTACCAGGCTGCGAGTGATGACCAACCCCAGCCCGGTGCCGGGCACGTTGCGCACAGCGGGGTTGCTGGAGCGGAAATATTTGGTAAAAAGCCGCTCCAACTCTTCGGGCGTCATGCCGATGCCCGAATCTTGCACGCTCCAGCGCACATAAGCGTGATCATTGACCTGCTGCGAGTCCAACCGCAGGGTGATAGTCCCCCCCTCGGGAGTGTATTTGTTGGCGTTGCTGACCAAATTGCTGAGAACCTGAATGAGCCGCCCCCGATCTCCGTAGACGCAAGGTAAATCAGGGGCGAGTTCCACCTGCAATTGTTGGTTTTTAGCGGCAATGACCTGCTCAAAAGCGCGCAGAACCTCGTGCACAATCTCTTCCGGCAGCACCGATTCCATCTTGAGTTGGATGCGCCCCGACTCAATGCGAGAAATGTCCAGCAATTCGGCCACCATGTCGTCCATCCGCCCAATGTTCCGGCGAATCACCTGGACGAACTGCTGCTGCATCTCGGTCAACTGGCCGCCCATGCCTTTGCTCAGGAAATCGGTGTATCCTTTGATAGCCGTCATTGGCTGCTTCAGTTCGTGGGCAACAAAGGAGATGAACTCAGTCTTGGCCTGGTTGGCCTGCTGAACCTGCTGGAAAAGGCGCGCGTTTTCAATGGCGATGGCAGCATGGTCGGCCAGACGGACCAGGAACGCTTCCGCGTCGCGGTCAAAGCCGCCAGGGCTGGAGGTCTCCAGAGCAATGGCGCCGATCACCCGCAGCTCGCGCTGAATCGGCACCACCAGCAGGGCCTGCATCCCCTCCACCACCGGCAGGTAATCCGGATCCTGCGAGACATCGTTCAACAGGCAGGTCTCACCACGGCGTACCGTCCGGCCGATAATCCCCCGATCCAGCGGCCAGAGTTCGGTCTGGTAACGCTCCATCATGCCAGGCGGATACCCGTGGCTGGCAAGGAAACTCAGCCCTTGCGTTCCATCCTCGGCCTCCTGCAGCGCCGCAATCACCCCCAACGTCGCCTGGGTGGACCGCACGGCCCAGGCCAGGGTTTGCCCCATCACTGCGGAATAATCCAGGTTGGCGTTGAGCTGGCGGTCAATTTGTTGGAGTGTCGTCAGCTCTTCCACGCGCGCCCGCAACGCCTGGTCGGTTTGCGTAAACAGGGTCGCGTTCTCAATCGCAATCGCCGCCTGGGAGCCAAAGGAAAGTAACAACCCCACGTCCTCTTGCGAATAGGGGCGGTCGTCCTTGTGGTTGATCACTTCCAGCACGCCGATGGTCCGCCCCCGTGAGGTGAGGGGGACGGCCAGCACTGAACGGGTGACAAATTCTGCCCGCTGGTCAAACTGGCCGTACCAGCGCGGATCATGGCGAGTGTCATTGACAATGACCGGGCTATTCTCAGAAAAGGCGACCCCCGCAATCCCCCGGCCCGCCGGGACTTTCATCCCCACCAGCTTTTGCCCGGCCGGACCGCTGGAGATGCGGAAGATCAGGTCGCCGCTGCCCTCATCCAACAGCAGCAGCGAGCCGGCCTCTGAGTCCAAGAGCGCGGCCGCGTTGCGCACGACCAGGTCCAACACCTCGTTCAGATCCAGACTGGAGCCGAGCAGCTGGCCGATCACGTTGAGCGTGCTCATCTGATGGGCGCGCGCCTCCAGCCGGTCGTAGAGCCGCTGCCGTTCAATGACCGCGCCCACGTAAGTCGCCACGTTGGTGAAAAAAGACTCGTCCTCGGCGGAAAAAGTGACGGTCTCATCGTAGCTGGAAGCGATCATTACGCCGATAGTCTGGTTGCCCGCCAGCAGCGGCGCGGCCATCCAGGCACGCGCCGGCCGGAGACCATCGGGCGGCTGTACCCCTCGTTGCTCGCACTCTTGCAGATAATCCACCGTACGCAGAGAGGCTCTGGTGCGCAAGATAATGCTCGTCAAGCCCACCGTATCCGGCCACTCATCGGTGGCATAGAGCCGTTCATCCCCTTCCACCACGAAGGCGTAGCGGAAAATATTTTTCTCGGGCAAATGCAAAGCCACATGGAAATTCGGCAGCGGGGTCACACGCCGGATCTGCGTATAGACCAGTTCAAAAATATCATCCAGCGGCATCGTGAAAGTGACCGCCTGGGTGATCCAGTGCAGCGCCTCCAGTTCCTTCACACGATGGCTTAAATCTTGCACCAGTGCCGTGTATGATAGATCGCTGGCCCCTGTTTCCATCTCCAAAATCTCTGACACCATTTTACCCCCATGCGCAGTGGGCGTTGGGATCAATAAACTTATTGTAGCATGAGAAGATAAGTTGGCAACAGGGGACCGTGAAGGATGCGTTTCAATTCCCCGGCAACTTGGATGTTTTGACCGGCTCCGGCTCACCCGCTCACGGCAACGGAAAGGTAACCGGCGTAGCGCCGGAGGCCGGCAACGGCGTCAGCCGGAAGCGCTCGTAGACGGCGACGCTGAGCAGGGCCGGCGGCTCCGTCAGCCCGGCCAGGGGATGGGAATCCAGGACGCGCGCGCCGTGTACCACCCATTTGAGCGTGGGCAGCGTGCTCAGCGCCGGCTGCGAATCATGTTGCGCCCCCAACCCGCTGCCGTCGCCCCGGAGCGGCCGCACGCTGACAGCATAATCGTCCACCCAGGGCGTGGTGACCCGCCAGCGGAGATCGGCCACCCATTGACCGGCCCGCTGCCCACACTCGGCGCCGACCAGTACGGCCGCGTCGCCGAAGGGAAGATACCGCTCACCCGGGCGCGGCACCGGCAACAGCAGCGCGAGCAACTGCACCGGGCTACCATCCAGCCGGGTAAAGGTAAATTGCGGGCGCGCGGTCGCGGCGACCGGCAGTGCCACCGTCTGGCAACGGCCCGGTCCCAGCGGCCAGACCACCCGCTGCGTCTCGCCCGAGTGCACCACCAGCGCGTTACCCGGCCCACACCAGTGCAGGTAGGCCGTCGCCTGGTCGTAGACCACGTCGTAATCCACCCCGCGCAGGAACGGCCCCTTCCCTGAGGCCACGCCAGGCCAGAAGCGCACCACCGGCAGCGTGGGGAAGCGACAACCTGGGGTCTGCTCCGGCAAGGCCACCTCACCCAGGTTCAAGAAAGTGCCCGCCTGGGTAGTATAGACGCCTACGTGAGGATAGAGCAAAGCCGGGCAGCGGTCCACCGGCAGTTGCAGCGTCACCTGGGTGAAACGTACCTCACCGGCGGCGCTGTCGCTGCCGAGGAAACGATCCGCCTGCGCGACCAGCCCGCCGTCGGGATCAAAGAAGCGGACGGTGAACGAGGGGGGCGGTTCCTGTGCGCCGGTCGCCTGCCAGGCCAGGCGCACCTCCACCGAGCGCCCCGGTTGCAGCACCCCCTCCAGCCGGTAGCCGAGCAGCCGCACCGGGCCGAGCTCTGCCACCAGCGGCGTGAAACCGGGCTCCGCCGGCAATTCGGTCAGCGGGCGGCGATAGAGCCGGTATCCGCCACCCACCGGCATAAAGGTCCAATCAGGCCATTCGTAGGAATGCGTGGTGAAGAGCGGACGGTCGCCCGCCGCCTCGGCCCGGTCACGCCAGACCTGATCGTAATCGGTGGGCGGCTGCGGGTAGACGTAAGCCACCTCCACGTCAGGCCGCACGCCTTCCACCTGCTGCAAGACCCAGAGCGGCGTGGCCCAGTGCCAGTCGGCCAGAATCAACGCGCCGGGCGGCGCAGCCTCCAACAGCGGGGCCACCCGTTCACGAATGGAGCGGTCGGCGGCCAGCTTCAGGAAATCGCCCAGAAAGGTGAAGGGGCGCAGGCAGAGGAAAGCCAGTAAAACGTAAAACGTGAAACGTGATACGTGAAACGTGAGACGTGAGGCGTGATGCGTGAGACGTGAGACGTGATGCGTGAAGCGGGATGCGTGAGACGTGATGCGTGAAGCGGGATGCGGGATTCGTGAAGTGAGTCGCGTGTGGCGTATGGCGTATTGGATGTACAGAGCGACACTCAGGCCGAAGGTGAGCGCTACAGGCAGGTAGGCCGGCATCAGGTATTCCACCGTTTGCGGCGCGCGGTAGGTGATGGTGACAAAGCTGTGCACCAGCCAGGAAACCAGGAGCGGGGCCGCCAGTTCCGCGTCCAGGTTTTGCAGCACCGCCCAGCCCAACAGTGTGCCGACCAGCAGCAGAGGTGGGAACTGCAAGGCGAACAGCTGGGGCAACAGCGGCAGCCGGAGCTGGAGATCGGTCGCGTTGGCGTAGGCGAACATATCGCCGCTGAAGCCCTGCGCCAGGACATGCTGCCAGAAGCCGCTCCAGGTGTTCAGCCCCGGATCGGCCAGCGGGACGTTCGCCATGCCGCCTCGCAGGGGGATGTAGAGTTGTGGGAGCAGCCAGGCCAGCGCCGCGACCCCCACGGCGGGCAGCCATTCGCGCGGGCGCAGCAGCAATCGCCCATCCACCGCCCACAGATAAACGGCCCAGCCCACCGCCAGGAAGACCAGCGAAGGATGGTGGCCGACGCCCAATCCCAGCACCAGGGCCAGCGTTAAAAGTTGAACGTTGAACGTTGAAGGTCGGGCGGCCGGCCGGGGGGCCTCATAACGCGCCAGGGCCAGGAAGCCCCACGCGCAGAAGAGGAGGGTCGGCATCCGAATGTTGGCGGTAGTCGCCTGGGCCCAAAAAGTAGGGGCGGTGCCCAGCAACAGCGCCGCAGTGACGCTGCCGATCACTGCGGCCGGTTGGCTCAACCGCAAGCGCCGGACGGCGAAAGTCCGCGTCGCGGCGGCCAGCAGGACCAGCGTGGTCGCGGCCAGCGCCGCGCTCAGCAAATTCAGCCGGAAAGCCAGACTGCCCAACGGCAGCAAACGCACCCAGAGCGCGCCCACCATCGTGTAAAGCGGATAGCCCGGCGGGTGGAGAATCCCCCACTTCGCTGCCGCCAGCTGGAATTCGCCGCTGTCGGCCGGCAGCACGTCGCGCACCGTGGTGGCCGCGTAGAGCGAGAAGAAGGCCAACCACAGGACGGCGTAAACACGGCCGGTACCGGTCAGCCGGCGGGAACCGGCGGTGGACCACCCCGCCCTCACACGCGCGCCGGCCATGCTACTCCGCTATCAGTGCGAGCGCCCGCTCCACCACGCGCTCCGGCGTGAAGCCAAACTCGCGTTGCAGGACCTTGACCGGAGCCGACGCACCAAAACGATCCAGGCCCAGCACCGCGCCCTGCGGGCCCACATAGCGTTCCCAGCCCAGGGCCATGCCGGCTTCTATCGCCAGCCGCTTGGGCACGGCGGGCGGCAACACCGTCAGCCGGTAGAAGAGCGATTGCTGGTCAAAAAGCTCCCACGAGGGAAGACTGACCACGCGCGCACCCACCCGCCGCTCGGCCAGCAGCTTTTGCGCCTCCATTGCCAGCGTGACCTCGGAGCCGCTGGCGATGAGCAGCAGGTCGGTCCGCTCCAGGGGGCACTCGCTGAAGATATACCCCCCGTGTCCCACATTTTCCCAGGCCTGCGCCGCCGGTTGCGGGTAGATGGGCAACCCCTGGCGGCTGAGGATCAGCGCGGTCGGGCCGTCGCGCCGTTCCAGGGCGACTTTCCAGGCCGCCGCTGTCTCGGTGGCGTCTGCCGGGCGGATCACCACCAGGTTGGGGATGGCGCGCAGTGCTGCCAGATGTTCCACCGGCTGATGTGTCGGCCCATCCTCGCCCAACCAGAGCGAGTCGTGTGTCCAGACGTAGATGACCGGCAGTTTCATCAGCGCGGCCAGCCGCACCGCCGGGCGCATGTAGTCGGAAAAGACCAGGAAGGTGCCACCGTAAACCCGCAGCGGCGCGTAGAGTGCCATCCCGTTGAGGGCCGCGCCCATCCCGTGCTCCCGCACACCAAAGTGCAGGTTGCGCCCGGCCGGTGTCGCCGCCTGGAAGTCGCCTAACCCTTTGAGGTAGGTGTTGTTAGAAGGAGCCAGGTCCGCCGAACCACCGATCAACTCCGGGAGAACCGGCGCGAGTGCATTGAGCACTTTGCCGGAGGCAGCGCGCGTCGCCAGCGCGCCCTGGTCCGCGCGGAAGACCGGCAGCGCCTTTTCCCAACCGGCGGGCAGCGCGCCACTCCAGATCCGCCGCAGTTCGGCCGCCTCGGTGGGAAATTCCTTTTCGTAGCGGGTCAACAGATCACGCCAGACGGCTTCGGCCTGCGCCCCGCGCGGGAGCGCCAGGCGGTAATGGGCCAGGGCATCCCCCGGCACGAAAAAGTCCTCGTCCGGCGGCCAACCGAGCGCCGCTTTGGTCAGCCGCACCTCTTCCACCCCCAACGGCGCGCCGTGCGCCTCGGCATTGTCATGCAGGTTCGGGCTGCCATAGGCTATGTGGGTCCGGCAGATGATCAACGAGGGGCGCGCCGTCTCAGCCTGCGCCGCCCGAATGGCAGCCTCAATCGCGTCCAGATCGTAGCCATCCACGGCCTGGACGTGCCAGCCGTAGGCCCGGAAGCGCGCCCCGACATCCTCGGTAAATGTCACATCGGTGGAACCTTCAATGGAGATGTCGTTGTCGTCGTAGAGGTAGATCAGGTTGCCCAGCTGCAAATGTCCCGCCAGCGAGGCGGCCTCATGGGAAACCCCTTCCATCAAGTCCCCGTCGGAGACCAATGCGTAAATGTAGTGATCTATGAGAGCATAACCGGGGCGGTTGAAGCGGGCCGCCAGGTGTCTTTCCGCCATCGCCATCCCGACACCGGTCGCAAAGCCCTGGCCCAGCGGCCCGGTGGTCATCTCAATGCCCAGGCTGACATCGTATTCCGGGTGGCCGGCCGTCTTGCTCTCCCACTGGCGGAATTGCTTGAGGTCGGTCATGAGAATGGGGTAGCCGGTGAGATGCAGCAGCCCGTAGAGCAACATGGAGCCGTGGCCCGGGGAGAGGATAAAACGGTCGCGGTTGGGCCATTCCGGGTTGCGTGGGTTGTGTTTGAGAAAGCGCGTCCAGAGCACGTAGGCGACATCGGCCATCCCCATGGGCATTCCCGGATGGCCGGAATTGGCCTTCTGCACGCCATCTACCGCCAGAAAGCGCAGGGTATTGATACAACGTTGGTCCAGTTCAGTTTTGGGCATTGTTCCTCCAAAATTAGCGGCCAGCCGCCAATTAGATTTTCACCTTCAACTTTTGCAATTTTCCGCCTTCAGCCTTCTGCCTGGGACTTATCCTCTCCCGGCAGCAGGAGAGGCCGCAGCTCCGGCGCGTAGGCATCAATCAGTTCCGGCGTGAGCGCGTTACCCCGCGCGATGGCGCCGTACAGGTCCGCACTGGGACGCGGCTTACGGGCTCCCGTCTCAGGCTCCAGTTCAATCAGCCCAAAGCGGAGCGTCCAGCCCTCGGCCCACTCAAAGTTATCCACAAAGGTCCAGTGGTAATAGCCCTGCACCGGGATGTTTTCCTGCATTGCCTTCCACATTTGATGCAGGTGCAACAGGAGCGCGCGGGGCCGCTGGTCGTCGTCACTGTCGGGGATGCCGTTCTCGGTCACGTAGATCGGCAGGCCAAACCGTGAGAGCCGTTTGAGGGCGCGGAACATTCCTTCCGGGTAGAGCTCGCCGTAGCCGCCATCCAACGCTTCGGCGGTCGGCGTATGCGAGACGCGCCCGTAGCCGCGCGTAGAGGTGCGGTCAAAGGCAATGAGATCGCGGGTGTAGTAGTTCAGTCCAATCCAATCTAACGTGCGCCGCAGGCCAAAAGCCGGGCCGACGCCCAACGGCAGGCTCCACCACCGCCGGCCCAACGGCGACAGCGTCGCCGTGTTGAAGCTGAGGTCTTGCACCCAGGCCGCCAGCCGGTCCAGCGGCGCGCGCGGATTGAGCGGGTCAAAGAAGCGAAGATTGTGCGCCAGACCGACTTTGGCCTCCGGCTGCACCCGGTGGATGGCCCGGTAGGCCGCAACATGAGCCTGGAGCATATTCCGCAGGACCTTCAACGCTGTCCCCAGCTCCTGTTTGCCGGGTGGGAAAACGCCCTCCAAATAGCCCATGAAGCTGTAGACATTCGGCTCGTTGATCGTGCACCAGAGCGTGGCCTCACTGCTGAGGGCCCGGACGGTATGCTCCACGTAGCGGGCAAAGAGGGGAATGACGCGCTCGTTCTCCCAGCCGCCCTGTTCGGTCAGCCACAGGGGATCGGAGAAATGATGCAACGTGACCAGCGGTTCAATGCCGCGCTCGCGCAATCCGCGCAGCAGCTGCCGGTAGCGATCCACGGCGTTGGTGTCCAGAAAGCCTTCCTTGGGTTCAATCCGGCTCCACTCCACCGAAAGGCGCAGCGCGTTCAGCCCTAACGCCGCCATCCGGTCAAAGTCAGCCTCGGCGTTGCGCCACCAATCGCAGGCCAGGCCAGAGGTATGGCCCTCTTTGATGCGGCCCGCCTGCTGTTCCCAGGCCCACCACTGATTGTTGGTGTTGTTGCCCTCTGCCTGATGGGAGGCGGCCGCCGTCCCCCAGCGGAAATCGGGCGGGAAATGAAAGGTTGCGTTGGGCATTGAGCTCCTCCGAAAAATAGATCTTTAGATTGACCACGGACGACGGACCACCGACCACTCAGTATTTAACGCAGGAGGTAAATGAGGGCCACCGTCACCCCGATCGTCACGACCAGCCAGCGCAAGGTGGCCGGCTTGATCCGGCCGGCCAGCCGGCCGCCCAAAGCGCCGCCCGCCAGCGCGCCCCCGGCCATCACCAGCGCCGCCAGCCAGACGACCTGCCCGGAAAAGACAAAGAAAATCGCGGCCGCCACATTGACGCTGAGCGCAATCGCTTGTTTCAGCGCATTCAGGCGGGTCAGCGAATCGTCCAGCACCAATCCCAGCACGGCCAGGACGATCACGCTCAACCCGGCGCCGAAGTAACCGCCGTAAATGGCGGCCAATCCCACCGGCAGCGCAGCCCAGCGCTCCGAGGCCGGCGCGGCTCCTGTTTGGGCGGCCCGCCGCGTGACCCAGGCGCGCACCGGTTCCTGGACCGCCAGCAACCCGGAGGCCAGCAGGATGAGATAGGGGACGATGGAGCGAAAAACCCGTTCGCCGGTCCAGAGCAGCAGCACGCCGCCGACCACCCCGCCCAGCGCACTGAACGGCAACAGCAGCCAGAGCCGCCCGCGCTGGCTGGCGAGCTCTTTAGATTGCGCCAGCGTCGCGCCCAGGTAGCCGGGGCAGAGCGCCACCGTGTTGGTCACGTTGGCGGCCACCGCCGGCAATCCCACCGCGGTCAGCATGGGAAATGTAATCAGGGTACCGCCGCCGGCCAGCGCATTGACCATACCCGCCGCCACGGCCGCCAGAGCCACTAAAAGATAATCCAGCCAGGTCAAGGTGTCACCTCTAACGCCACGCGATGAACAGTGTCTCGGCGTCTATTGCAGGGGGATAAGAAAACCACGGCACTTCCACATCGCCGTCGGTGATTTTCCAATTCCGGTAATCCAAAAACTCCAGATAGGCAGAGAACTGGGCATCATCGTAACGGCCGGCGTGCCACAGTTCCAGCCAGCGCCCGGTATCCCAGGCATCCGCTTCCGTCAACGTCTGCAACGTCGGCGCCTGCCCTCCGGCACGGAAACAGGCCTGGAGTGACCTCAGAAATTCGGTATAAGCATACAAATCGCTCTGACGATAGCGAGCCTCGTTGTCACGGGGATAACGGCCATCGTCGTGTCCCATTTCCTCGTAGAGGTCCGGGTCAAATGGCTCATAGGGGAACTCGCACCGGCCACTATACCAACGGAAAAATTCCTGGTAGAGCGTCAATTTTTCAGTGGGGATCACCCGGCCGGTGTACCAGGGGAACGCATCCTGCAAGGCGTCGGCTTCAATGCGGCCTAACAGTTCGCCCTTAAAATAGATTTCTATCGCCATTCACGTTTCCTCATCGTGTTGCCAGCACCCCAGCCATAACAGCGCCTCTGCCGGCGTCGCCACGACCTGCGGGACGTGAGGGGTCGCAGGGGCCGGCTCACTGTGAGCGTGGATGGCTGCCAGCAGGGGCGACCAGTGCTCTCCCACCAGCAACAACGGCTTGACCGGCCGCCCGTACCGTTGGGCGATCTGCCCTAAAGTCCAGGCCAGGAAGACCTCGGCCAGGGTCCCACTGCCCCCCCAGAGCGCCAGGAAAGCGTCGCCCTCGGCCATCATCCGCCGCAGACGCAGCAAAAGATCGGAGGTGCGGCGCTCCTCGTGGAGCCAGGGATTGGGCGTGCGGTCGGGAAACTCATCGCAAGTGTAGCCGATGACGTAGCCGCCGGCCTGCGCCGCCCCCCGGCTGGCGGCCTCCATGATCGCGCCATAGCCGCCGGTCCCGACGGTGTAGCCGGCCTGCGCCAGCAATTGGCCGAGCCGTTCCGCCTCTGCCAGGTAGGCCGGGTCCTGCGTGGCGCTGCTGCCGAAAACGATCGTCAAGGGCATCGGTCTCTTCACCTGCCAACCACGGGTTTTGAGTTACCCGCCCATTTTATCACAGCCCGCCAAATCGGGTATCAGCTGCACCCATGGCTTTTACCCACCGGCAGGACCCCAACACGGCCGGGGTCCTGCCGGTGAAAAAGGATTTCCTGCTGTAGGGTGCGACTCACACCCCGCCCCGGTCGTCCAGCAGGACCGGGCAGGCTGCAAAGCCGATGAACCCTGGCCCGACGTGCGAACCAATCGCCGGGCCGGTCTCGTTGACGAAAAAGTCCACACACTGGAAGCGGCCCTGAATCTGCTCGGCCAAGGCCTGGGCATCCTCCGGGCAAAGAATGTGCGTAACGCAGGCATAAATCGGGCCCTGGCCCACCCGCTTCTCCACCTCATCCAGCACCTGTTGGAGACCCCGTTTACGGGTGCGGGCCAGCCCCAGGCCATCAATCTTGCCGTCATTCATGTAAAGCAGCGGGTGTAGATGGAGCACCGTCCCCAGGAATCGGGCCGCACCGTTGATCCGCCCTCCCCTCGCCAGATAATCCAGCGTCTCCACCAGGAAAACGCCTGTGTACCGCTGGGTCATCTGGCGCACTAAGGCCGCGGCGTCCTCACGGGAAGCACCGGCGCTCAACGCCTTGGCGGCGACTCGAACCATCATCGCCAGGCCGCAAGTCGCCGAGCGCGAATCCACTACCGTGATGCGGTCGGGCGCTACCTGCTGCGCCGCCATCTCTGCCACTAACGAGGTGCCGCTCAACCCAGAGGAAATGTGCACGGAAAGTACCTCATCGCCGCCACGGGTCAGTTCCTCGTAAAGTACCATAAATTCCCCCGGCGAGGGCTGGCTGGTACGAGGGGTCGTCTCCACCTGGGCCAGGCGAGTGTAAAAATCCTCTAAGGCAATCTGATTCTCGTCTACGCCCGTGTCACCAATAGTTACTTTGAGCGGAACCGTCCTGATTTTTAATTTTTTTGCAATCTCAGGGGGTAAATAAGCTGTTGTATCTGTCACTAAATGAATCATTGACAACCTCCTTGGACTTAAAAGACTCAAAAAGACAACACAACATGCCACCGGCAAGCAATACCGGCGGCCTGAATAAGGGGAGAAAGTCCAAGGAGATCGGATGCGGCTGCGGAATAAAATGGCAGCACGCGATCAGTCCTGAAAATAATAATTTGACGAGCAGCGTTTCCCTGGTCTATCCCCCAAACAATGTATTACGATTATAGCGCATTTGATGGTAAAAGGAAAGCCCCAGGCAAACTCCCCTGGGGCCGTTCTGCGCTTATTATGAGGAGTGGTTACGGGCCGACCTGCACCGGCACGTCCAGCACGGCCCGATCCAGCGGGAGCGGTTGCCCGGCGGCATCGGTGGCCGGCAGGCGGGTCACGGTGTCGGGGTCATACCAGCCAACCGCCAGGCGATACTCGCCCGCCGCCAGCCCGCTCAGCGGGAGAGTCACCGTCTCGCTCACCACTTCGCCCGCCACCCATTGGGAGGTGGGATAGGTCCAGGCGCGGGGCATGGCGTCATCCTGCACCGGCACCTGTTCGGTGGCCGGATCAAAGAGGTGGACGAAACGTTTGTAGTCACGGCCAGGGGCTTCTTCCGCCTGCCACCAGAGTGTGAGCGTGAGCCGGTCCCGCTCCTGGAGCAGGTCATAACCGTGCAGGCGGATGAGACCGCCGAAAGCTGCCCCCTGAGGATGCGACAGCGGCGGCACCGTGAATGCCCGCGCCCGGAGTTGCACCGGGAGTTCCGGCGGCAGAAGGCAGGGATGCTCATGCAGGGTCAGCCGTAAACGATAGGGGCCGGCCGGCAACGCCGCCGGCAGGTCCAGGTGGACAGGGGCGCGTACCCAGGCAAATTGCGGCCAGGCGGTCGTGCGGGAGCCGGGCGCGAGCGGCCCCTCTGTGGTGCCGACCACAGCGCCCTCGGGCGTGAGCAGCTCCCAGCGAGCAGCCAGGTCGGTGGTGGGGGTGACCATGGCACTCCATTGCACGTGGAAGGTCAACCCTTCCCCCTCGTTCACGTGCTCCGGCAACTCCAACCCGGTCAGGCGGACGCCGCCGGCCTCACAGAGCACATTCGCGCCCTTTTGTGAAAGTTCGCAGCAGTTCGGGTTGTGTTGGGTGACGCCCGTCAGCGCCAGCGGCACGTCCACTTCTCCAACGGCCTGAAGTGTCGCCTGCAAATAGACCACCACTTTGAGCGTATAGTCGCCGGGAGCAAGACCTTCCGGCAGGGGCAGGACCGGATAATCTGTGATCATCTCGTCGGGGTGCCATAAGGTGGTCGGCAGGTAGCCATAACCCGGCTGGAAATCCTGCGTGACCACCGCATTGCCGGTTGCATCGCGCAGGCGGAGCGAAAGGCTGTAGTTGCGCGGGGTCTGCCGCGCCAGTGACCAGATCAGTTGCAGGCGCGCTGCGCCGGGGTCTGAGCGCAACACAGTCACGCTGTGCAGGGTCAACTCGCCCATTGGCGCCACGACCGGCGCATCCGGGCGGCGCGCGGGGGTAGCGCGCACCCGCACCGCACCCACATAAAGCGTCCCGCGTGCCGTGCCCGCCGGAGTTTGGGGGACCCATTCGCCTTCAGGGCCGTAGAACCGCAATTCCAGCAGGTAGAGACCGCGTGCCAGGTCGGGCGGCAGGGTCAACGAGTAGCCGGCGGCGCCGGCTCCGCCAGAGGTCGGCGGCAACGTGAAAGCGGTCTCGGCCAGCGGGTAGGGAATCCCGTGGCGCGGCTCTGCCGGTGAGATCAGGCGCAAAGTCCCGGTGATGGGGAGCGCGTCCGTCTGGTACCAGCGCAGCGCCAACCCAATCCGCTCGCCTGGCGCTGCCACCAGCGCGAGGGGGTCGGTCGTCCCGCCAGAGGTGGCGCTCACCTCCTCCAGCCGCAGCGGACCAAACTGGACCGGCTCCCGGTGGGGGTAAGGCGCATGGATGAAGTCAAAGGCGTGGAGCAGGGGGTAAGGAGCGGGGAGCAGAGAGCAGGCCGCCGTGAGCAGCAGGGCCAGGGCCAACAGACCGGCGATGAGCAGAGCCGGGGCCACAGCCGCAACGAACCAGGGCAGTTGACCACGCCGTTGCGCCACTGCAACGCTGCGCCGCTGTAAGGCCAGCCACACCCCCACAGCGAGGGCCACTAACGCTGAGCCGAGCTCCGCCGCCAGCCGCAACGGCGTATGGCCCAGCCGCAGCACGACAGTGTGCTCGCCGGCGGAAAGGTCCACCGTCAGCCGGCCGGAGCCGGTCAGCGGATAGGTCGCGGCGGGCACGCCATCCACTTCGGCGCGCCAGCCGGGCCACCCGTTGAGCGGGAAGACGACCGGCGCCGGGCCTCCTTCCAGCCTGATACGCCATTCCTGACGGGCTGGCGTCCGCCCCTGGCATTCCGCCGTTAACGTCACCCCGTCGGCGTCGGCGATGGGCTGCATGGAGTCCACGCCATCCACCACCGCTTCCGAGATGTAAAGCCGGGGCACCACGTCACGCGGCAGATACTCATAGCGGATCGTGGTGCCAATGTTGCCGGTGAAGGATTCGTAGAGCAGCAAATTGTCCCAGGTCACATCGTCGGCGGTAATCCACAACCGTTCCGGGCGCAGGGAGAGTAAAGCGGCGGCCACGAGTAGAGCGAGCAGGGCGACGTGAAGCGCGATACGTGAAACGTGAAACGTGAAACGTGAAGGAGGGTGTGGGGTGCGGGCAGCGGGCTCGCCGGCTCGTTGGCTCGTTGATTCGTTGATTTGCTTTTCTGTCTCGCCCTTTGCCCCTCTCCCTTCTCCTTTCTCCCCTCTCCCTTCGCTATTCGCCATCCGCCATTCGCCATCCGCCATTCGCCATTCGCCATTCGCTATAGCCCCGGTGACGATAGCGGTGAAAAGTGCCTGCACAGAAAGGAAACGCCAGGGGAATTGCGTGGTCGGCAGTACCGGCAGGTGATCCCACAGCGGTTTGGAAAGTGGTGTGATCATGAAGGTGGCAAGGGCGAGGGAGAACAAGACGTAAGACGTGAAACGTGAGACGTGAAACGTAAGACGTGAGACGTGAAACGTGAGACGTGAAACGTGAGACGTGAGGCGTGAGACGTGAGACGTGAAGGGTTGACGTTGGACGTTGGACGTTGGACGGCTGACGTTGGACGCTTGACGAATCCCCTGCCAGAGCAAGGCCAGGCTGCCCACGAGCGCCAGGAGCGCCTGCACCAGGCCCATGGCAAATGGCCCGGCGGCGCTCATCTCGCCGGCGACGCTGTAATTGAACGCGAAGGTCGGCTGCACCAGGTTCAGGCCCCGGAAGTGGTTGCTGTAGTTGAAGTAGCCCTCCGTGAAGGCCGGCCCTAATTGCCCGTAACCGATCTCCGCCACCGCCGGCAGCCAGAACCAGGCCGTGAGCGCCATTCCCA
>CAYTGR010000043.1:30429-33789 GCA_964437445.1 uncultured Anaerolineales bacterium
TAACCGATCTCCGCCACCGCCGGCAGCCAGAACCAGGCCGTGAGCGCCATTCCCAACAATAGAGCGGCCAGCGCGGCATAATTGATCTGGCGTAGGGCGTGGTGCATGAGGCGCGTTGCGTAGGGCGTGGTGCGTGTTACGTAGGGCGCGATACGCACCACGCCGCTTGACGGCTGCCTGTGCACTACTACCTGCTCACCGCTCACCCCTGACTGCTCACCGCTCACTGCTGACTGCTCACGGCTCACCGGCCGCACCAGGATGTAGAGCAGCACAAACGGGGTGAAAATGGCCGCCGAGACGTTGTGCGTGAGAATCAACGCACCGTAAGCCAGGGCGACGGCGACCACGCGCCCGGCGGTACGCTGCTCGGCCAGCCGGTCTACCGTCCAGAGGATAAGGGGATACCAGACGAAGGCGTAGAACTCGGAGAGGGAATCGCCCCGGACGTAAACGTTGACCAGGTGAAAGGGCGCAAAGGTGTAGGCTGCCGCCGCCAGCACTACCGCCCACGCCGCACGGTAATGCCGTCGCGCCCAGAGTGCCATGGTCAGCGCTGCCAGCAGGAAGCCGAACGTCTGCGTGGCCTGAATCGCCAGCAGCGGGCTGAGACCCAACGCGGTCAGGCCGCCGCTGAGATAGTAGGGGAGTGCCGCATAGTGGTTGAAGAAGGGATAGCCCAGGTCATAGGCGGCGTGGCTCATCCAACGCGGCGGGAAGAGGCCATGCCGGAGATTATCCGCCATCTCCAGTGTGCGCACGAGCAGAAAGGGGCTGTCGCCGCCGCCGCGCGTGTTGACCAGGCCTGGTCCCAGCAGCGGGCCGGCGGCCAGCAGCGCCAGGAGCAGGGTGTAAAGGAGCGGCGAGCGTGCTACGTCAGACGCCAGACGTGAAGCGTGAAGCGTGAAGCGTGAAACGTGAAACGTCAGACGTGAAACGTCAGACGTGAGACGTGAAGCGTGAAACGTCAGTCGTGATGGAGAAGTGGTTGACATAGAATGGTTCATTGGTTATACTAAGATTGAGAAAGTAATACTCAGGAAGGAGCAGGTGCTATGACCATCACCACCGTATCCGCAAAAGGTTGGGTTGTTATCCCTAAAGAGATCCGCGACCGGTATGGCTTCTATCCGGGGCGCAAGGTGCGGATTGTGGATGGCGAAGGCATCCTGTATCTTTTGCCCGTGCCAGAAGATCCGATTGCGTCGGCTTACGGCATGTTAAAAGAGTGTCCCGAACGTTACCAGGGAGTCTCCTTGACTGAAGCATTGATCACTGAGCACCGCCAGGAAGTGGAACGAGAACAAGCGACCGCCGAACCCGCCGCCACGGAGGTCACCGGTGAACCAGTACGTGCTTGATGCTTATGCGCTCCTGGCGTTGTTCCTTGGTGAGCCGCGCGGCGCACGGGTCCAACAATTGCTGCGCCAGGCCAGTGAGGGGGCTGTGATGCTGGCCATGTCTCTCATCAATTACGGTGAATGCGTCTATAACGTAGAGCGACGTTATGATTGGATTGCGGTTGAGAAATTGCATCTTTATATGGACGCCTTCCCCATCACCTTATGGCAGGTTGACCGGGCGCGCATCCTGGCAGCCGCGCACATTAAGGCTCAATACCCCCTTTCCTACGCCGATGCCTTTGCGGTGGCCTTAGCCCAGGAATTGCAGGCCACCTTAGTCACAGGCGATCCCGAATTCCATGCCGTGGAGCGGTTGGTCAAGATAGAATGGCTCACGGGCTGAGGATCACCCCCAGGTCCACAAACGTCCCCAGCGGGTTGCCGGCGGCATCCACCACCGGGAGGGGCGCGCCGGTATCGCTGCGATAAAGGCCGATCCGCAGCGTATCGCGTGCCGGGTCGGCGGTCACGCCGGGCAAATCGTGCTCATCCAGGATCAGATCGCCCGGTTGCCAGGAGGTTGTCAGGAGGAATCCCCGGCCCGGCGCGCCGTCATGTTGGGCGAGCTGTTCGCCGGCGCGCAGGTAGTGGACAAAGACGGTATAGCCGGCCGCCGGCGCCGCCGTCACATCCCACCACAGACGCACCCGCACCCCCGTCCCCTCCGGCTTGACCAGCGCCGCGCGCAAGAGCAGGCCGCCCTCAAAGCGCGCGACCGGCTCCGGTACCGTCGGGCGCGGATCGGCTTGCAGGATCAGCGCTGCCGTGAACGGTTGCGGATCCTTGTCCCCTTGCGCTGTTGGCCCCTCCTCCACGCTCAGGTAGGCCGGATGGGGAAGTAGCGCGCTGGCCTGAGCAGGCGCGCCCTGGTAGGGCCAGACGACGAAGGCCACGCCCGCGCCCAGGGCCGGATTTTCTGCCGGCGGGAAGAAGCGCACCCGTTCTTCCGGCACCAGCAACGGCACCGCCGTCCAGGCTTCCCATAACAGCCGGTCTACATAGACCGTCCGCCCGGTGGCCGGGCCATGCCGCATCCGCTCGCCATCCCAGCCCTCACCCAGCAGCGTATTGATCTGGCCTGCCAGCGCCACCGGCCCGCCCTCCAGCCAGTGATAGGCCAGCGGCGCTTGCGCGTAGCGGACGAAATAATCGTAGACCGTGCTGGTCGCGCCGATGAGCAAGATGAGCACCGGCGTAAAACGTAAAACGTGAAGCGTGAGGCGTGAAACGTGAGGCGTGAAGCGTGAGGCGTGAAACGTGAAGCGTGAGGCGTGAAGCGTGAGGCGTGAGGCGTGAGACGTGAAACGTGAGGCGTGAGACGTGAAACGTGAGGCGTGAAACGTGAAACGTGAGCCGTGAACCGTGCTCGTTGACTCGTTGACTCGTTGACTCGTTGACTCGTTGACTCGTTGACTCGTTGCTTCGCTGATTCGCGCTTCCAGCCAGGCCAGCCCTAAGGCGGGGAGGAGCGCCGCCGTTGGGAGTACCCCCACGCCGCGCAGGAAGTGCGGGGCATCTTCTGCCAGCAACGTTGGCAGTGCCATCACTGCTGTCCAGAGCAACGTCAGGGCCGCGCCGGCGTCGCGCCAGCAGCGGCGCAGGGCTACCCCCAGGCCGAGGATGAAAGCCAGTCCCAGCGCCGGCTCCCAGACGGGGCGCCAGGCCAGGTTGTGCCGCCAGATGCGATCCCCGCGCACGAAAAACATCCCTGCCGTGCGCAGCGTGTGACGGAGCAGCGTTCCCCACACGTCACCGCCGTTGATGGCCGGGCTGAAGATGGTCACCTGACCGGTGCGGGCGAAGACAACCTCAGGATGCAGGGCCGTGTAGAAGCCCAGGGGCAACAGCACCAGCAGCGCAGCGCCAAGAGCGAAGGGCCAATGGCGAAAGGCGAAGGGCGAATGGCGCTGGGAGGTTTGCCTCAGCCATGCATACCCGGCCAGCACGGCCAGCGTCA
>CAYTGR010000043.1:33889-42302 GCA_964437445.1 uncultured Anaerolineales bacterium
TGGCGCTGGGAGGTTTGCCTCAGCCATGCATACCCGGCCAGCACGGCCAGCGTCACCGGCGTGAAGCGGACCGCCATGTAGGTATACCAGGCCGCGCCGTAGAGCGCCCCCGCCGCGATCCAATAGCGGCGGCGGCCCGTTTTGACCGCACGCGCCCCTTGCGCCAGCAGAAGCGCCGTGAACAGCGGCAGCGACACCGCCCGGAAACCCAGCCGGCTCAGGTGTACATGCCAGAAGGTGACCGCCAGCACCGCCAGCGCCCAGCGTCCCGTCCGGCGTCCCCAGAGCACCCGCGCCAGATCGTAGGTCGCTGCCAGCGTGAGAAAGCCCACGAAGAACGAGGGCAGGCGTACCGCCCAGGGGCTGCGTCCAAACAGGCCCACCGAGGCTGTCACGAGGTAGATGAACAGCGGCTCGCGCCCATTGTTGGCCGCAAAATAGAGCGGGAAGTGCCCTCCGAGCACGGTCAGCGCGTCCAGCCCGTTTTGCGCCTCATCGTGGTAGAGGCCCGGCGGCAGCTCCGCGCGCGCCCACAGCCGCAGCCCGGCGCCGAGCAGGAGCAGGCCGAGCACGAGGAGGCGGTGCCGCCAGAAAGCAGACTTCATCGCCCGCTACCCCTCACGGCGTGGCGCTCGCTCTCGCCAGGCCCAGTATTCGGCCAGACTCCGGTACGGAATCTCAGAGTCAATGGCCCGTGCCATGTCGGCAGTCAAATAGTTCATCCAGTAATCATCAAAAACTTCCAGACCATAGGGAGCAAAAGGGCCATTCCCGCTGACCAGATCGGGGATATGAATAACGGAGCCAATGTTTTTAGTATTGCCACTGCCAGGGCGATCGGCAGCAATGCGCCATTTTTCCTGGAGCAGAAAAGTAAAATGACGCGCGACGGAAACAATATCGGCCAATTCATCCAGAGAATAAATCTGGCGCTCATCTCCAAGCTCTGCACTACGGCTGTAAATGACACCCAAGATGAAATGAGCCGCATAATCCTGATAGGGGAAGACAATGTTTTTAGTAATATGACGCTGCCTGAAATATCCTGTAAAAGCCCCTAAAGTGAAGCCGTTGACCGTCTCATCGCCGGTGCGGTACGTACTTTTTAAATCCAGGGCGATTTTGGTGCCATCAGAAGCGATTAAAGTTATGTCGGGGTAATGGTTTTGATATTCGCACAAAATCAGGTTGTATCCATCATCGGCAGCGAACTGTGAAATAACAGGGAGGAGCATCAACTCAATAATTTTAGATACCACTTTCGTGTCTACTGAAATGGTGTACACATTCCGATAAACATCCACAAACCCTTTGACAGTCCAATCACCTTGAGGTGTAGCCAATACTTGTTGAAGTTGAGTGAAGCGACTTAACAAGGCAGTCCGAAACTTTTCAATGTCCATACTATGTCTCACTGACCGATGAGTAGAATCTCTTTGGATTCTGCATTGGTTGACAAGGCATATTGATATTGTCCGAAATGTTGCACCTGGACCTGATGTTTGTAGTGTCGCAATAGCTCTACCAGCTCTTGTTCGGTAGGAATTCCGTCGCTGCGATAGGAAACTACCAGGATACTTTGCTGATAACGTTCAAACAATTGGGCAAAAGCCTGGTAGATGCGTTGTTTATCGGTCCATTCACTGGCCACGGGTTTCAAGCGCCGATGTTTGGAACGCCAATCAATTTGCGTTGCCCATTCATCGTACCTGGCCATACCCTCTAAAAAGTGGTAAAAGTCACGGTAATCTACTCCTGTGCCCCGCTGTGAGAGATAAGGAGGATCACAGTAAACTAAATCATAATCCCCCGGTACAGCAATGGCATCCAAATTGAAGGCCCGGTTATCCTGTCCGTTATCAAAGACCGCTTGGTTGCCCTCGGCGGCAAAAATCCGAAACCATTCGTCAAAGGGACGATCCCAGCTGGCTTTGTTGCCAAACGAGCGTTCCACTTCGGCAAAACGCAAATAAAGGTTTTTGCGGTGAAATAAATTATAGGGACGTTTGATGAGACAAGATTGGCAAAGCGCAAAAAAGGCCAGAGCAAATTTATAAGGGTGGTTCCATTGCCGGAGATTTGTCAAAGTACGGTCAAGCCAGGCATTTTCCTCAGGGGTGAAATAAATATCCGCAAAGGTTTCCTGGATCCAACGGGGGTAAGCGAGCTCAGCATGGGGCGCCAGTAACCATTCTATTTCGTCAGGCTCCAAACGAGTCTCGGCATTTTCAATCAGTGCCAATCCAATCAGGTAATTAAATCGCAAATAATCGTTATAAGTGACTTGCTTCCCGGCTTGTTTAAAGCGATAGGCCATCGCTCCGGTGCCCCCAAAAGCATCCAGGCAGGTTTGAAAATCCAATGGAGCCACCTGCTCCCAAATCCAATCCGCCAGTTTAGCCTTGCTGCCTTGATAACGGGTAGAAGGGAAGGTGGGGACGGTCGGAAGGGCAAAGAGGGCTAACTGTTGATGGGCCGGTCTTACCACAGCTGCCTCTCAACGGTCTTCGGCTGCGCAGATACAGGTGCCGCCGGTGGCTTCCGGCTCCAGCAGGGCGCGTTGGAGCGCGCCCGGCGGTTGCCCGGAGAGAATCCAGACCCGCAATCCCGGCACCTGCTCTACCAGCGCCACCATCTGCGCGACCTTGTCGGCCATGCCGCCGGTCACATCCACGGCGGCCGAGCCGCCCAGCAGTGGCGCAAGGGCCGGATAGGTGGCGGGGGTGATCTGCGGGATCACCTGCCCCTGAGCGTCCAAAACACCGGGCGCCTGGCCCAGCAGCAGGATGCGCGCCGGTTGCAGCTGTCGAGCCAGGTAGACAAAGAGGTCTTCGGTGGAAAAGATGGTGCCGCCCCAGGCGCGATCCAGGGCCACGTCGCCGTAGATGAGCGGGATCAGGCCGGCCGCCAGGACGCGCCGGAGCGGTTCCAGCTCCCAGGCGACCAGGTGGCCTGCCTCGCCGATGACCGTGGCCGACGGGGCCAGGCTGAACACCGGCACCCCGGCTTTGAGAAAGGTATCGGTCACCAGGCGGTTGAGCTGCGCTGCCGCCGCGCCGACCCGTGCCAGGCCACGCCACTCCTCCGGCGTGTGGACGCCGTGCCGCGTCCCGTAGTGGCTGGCTTCCCAGTGGCCGAAAGAGCCGGAGCCGTGGCCCACGAGCAAGGGCAAAGCAGGAGCTACATCCCGCACCGCTCTGATCTCCTGCGCCAGCCGGGCCAGGAGCGCCGTGTGGGGCGTGAGCGGCGTGTGCTTATCGGTGATGAGCGAGCCGCCCAGTTTGACGAAGGTTAAGCCTTCAGCCATCGTTTTTCAGTCCTCAGCCCTCAACTCTCAGGCTGGAGGGCGGCCTCTAACCAGGCCAGGTAATCGGCGTTGCCGGCTACCACGGGCACGGCCAGGATTTCGGGGGTGGTGTAGGAATGCAACGCGCGGATCGCGGCCTCTACCTGCGGATAAAGCGCGGCGCCGGTTTTGATGAGACAGCGCCACTCCTCGGCCTCTTCTATCGCGCCCTGCCAGCGGTAGACGCTGGTGAGCGGCCCGTCAATCTGCACGCAGGCGGCTAACCGCTGCTCTACCAGCGCCCGCGCCAGGTGGAGGGCCTCGGCGCGGGTGGCGGTAGTGGTGATGATTTGGATCATATCAGGCATAAGGTCTCCTTGACCGACCACAGACGGCGGACCACAGACCACAAAAAACAGGATCGGCGATCTGCCAACTCTGGAGGGTTAGCCTACGGTGGTGTGCCAGACCTCGGTCGCGCCGGCGGCCTGGAGTGCCGCCGTAACCGGCGCCACGGTCGTTGGCTCTACCAAAGCGATGATGTTGCCCCCCATGCCGCCGCCGGTCAGCTTGGCCCCGAGCGCCCCGGCCCGCTGCGCCTCGGCGACCAGGATATCCAAATCGGGCAAGGAGATGCCCAGGTCCACCAGTAAGAGGTGATTTTCATTCAAGAGTGGTGCCAGCGCGGGGATGTCCCCCCGCTCAATGGCCTGCCGGGCAGCTTTGGCGATAGCACCGATACGGTTAAAGAGCGCCTCATACCGCTCCCGTTCTGTCTCCCAGCCACGGCGCACGCGCGCCACTGCCTGCCGTGTGGAGCCTACCAGCCCGCTGTTCGCAATGACCAATCGCAGCGGCGCACGGATGGTAAAGGTCTCCGGCTGTTCCCCTTTGGTGAAATAGACCGGCCGCTCCCAGGCGATGACGGTGTTATCAATGCCGCTGGGAGTCCCATGATGGAGCTTCTCTACCTCGTAGGCCAGCGCACTCACCTCGTCCGGGGCGAGCTCGCTGCCCAGGTAGGCGGCCAGCGCTCGCGCCGCCGCCACGGACACTGCGGCCCCGCTGCCCAGACCGGCGGCAATGGGCAGATCGGAGAGCACGGTCAAAACCGCATCCGGCTCCGGCGCTTCAAGGTGCGCCAACGTCAGCCGGGCAATGGCGGCCAGCGGGTTGTCGGGAGGCGACTCCCGCAACCGTTTCTCTTCCCCCAGGTCGGCTGCCACCACCGTCAACCCACTCCCCGGCGGCGCCGGCCGGACCCGCGCCCGCGCGCGCAAATCACTCACCGGTACGGCAATGGCCGGCCGGCCGTAGACTACGGCATGTTCTCCGCAAAGGATCACTTTGCCCGATGCACTGCGTTCCAGGATTTCACCCCCCCATTCGTAGGTCATGCCCCACCTCTACGTTGTTCAACCAGCGCTCTCAACCGCGCCTCATCCTCCAATGCTACCACGACCGTCAGTCGATCGCCCCCTTGCAGGACAACCGACCCCCGTGGAATAATCGTCTCCCCTGCCCGGTGCAGACCGGCCACCAGGCATTCCGTAGGCCAGGGCAAGTCGGCAATCGCACAGCCGGCCACCGGCGAGCCGGCCGCCACCGTCACTTCTAAGATCACTATCCCGGCCACCGCCAGTTGCCGGTGCATTTTGTCCTCATAGAGATGTAGCTGGCGCTGGCATGCCAGTTCGTAAGCGCGGATGAAATCCGCACGATGTAACCACCCCACCATCCGGCGCGGATTGGCTCGCTCCACCACCGGCAAGCGGCCCAACGCTCTGGCCCCCATCCGCTGCAACGCGGTCTGCATCGTCTCATCGGGATACGCAACCACCGGCTCGCGCGTGCAAAACTGCCCAACCGGTTGGCGCAACTCCGCCGGACTGGAGGCAGTCACCCGCTCCAGATCGCCAATTGTGATGATGCCACACAACTCACCCTGGGGCGTCACGACTGCAACCCCGTGGGTGTGAAACTGCTCCATGATCGCGGCCACCATCCGCAGCGGCAACGTTTCCGTCACGGTCAGCGGATGGGTATCCATCACCTCGGCGACGGTCAAGCCCGCAAACAAATCTACCTGGCGCAGCCGTGTCTCCATAGGCATGTGCGCCTGTCGCCAATAAAGCGTCAGCGGATATCTATGCGCCCAACCCAAATCTGTCACAAGCGGCCACCCCAATAGAGAATTCCAATCGCGGCCAGGCCCCACAACACCAGGTCCACCTGAAAGGGACGGTCGGTTAACAGAACCTCATCAGGGGCCAGCGTAGTCCCTTTGACGTGGACCAGGTAGAGATACCGAAACAGGGCATAAATAACAAAGGGGATGGTCAGCATCATCATGTGGTTGGGCGGGAGGTTGGGCGCAAAGACGGTGTAGAGAGAATAAGCCAGAATCGTGGAGGAAGTCACCATGCTCATGAGCTGATCCAGCAACGGCAGATTGTACTCTTGCAAGCTCTCGCGATGGCTGGCCGCGTTATCGGCCAGCAGGATCAGCTCCCCGCGCCGCTTCCCCAGCGCCAGGAAGAGCGCCAGGAGCGTCATACAAAGATAGAGCCAGGGTGAGAAGCGCTCCGCCGTCACGAGAGGAACCCCAGCCCCCACGCGCAATACGAAGCCCGCGGCCAGGGTGATTACGTCCACGAGCACGATCTGCTTGAGCCAAAACGAATAGGCCAGCTGCAATCCTAAATACAGCCCCAGGATCAGCGCAAAGACCGGTGAGACCGCCACCGCCGCCGCCAGGGAACCGCTCCCCAACACGATGGCCGCTCCGATGGCCAGACCAGGGGAGAGCTGGCCAGCCGCCAGTGGACGGTTGCGCTTCCGGGGATGCTGGCGATCCTTTTCCATGTCTACCAGGTCGTTGATGATATAGACGACGCCGGACACCAGACAGAAGAGCAGGAAACCGACCAAGGTTGGCCAGAGGTATTGCCACTGGAAAAGCTTTTGGTCAAAGACCAGCGCCGCAAAAATAAAGACATTCTTCGTCCACTGTTTGGGGCGCATGGTCTTGAATAACGCCCAGGCCTGCTTCACAACCTCATCCTCCGGTTAAGATCATGAAATCCATGGAAAAAGGAAATATGCTGGTTATCATACCAGAATCACCCGAATGGGCAAACGTTACCAGGAATGGTGCCAGGTCACTCATCCACTCGTGGGGCGACCGGTTGCTCCGGCACCCGCTCGGCCGCCGCGCTTTGCACATCGGCCCAGGTCAGTCCCTCGCGGGTGAAGAAGAACAATCCCAATAAAACCACCGGCAGCCAAAGCAGCGCGTGGAGCACCAGAATATAGCTGCCGGCCACGTCGGCCGGCGCACCGATCCCCTGGAGGATCTTGATCCCCAGTTCAAAAGTGCCCACGTAGCCCGGCAGGGAGGGCAACGCGGTGAGCAGGTTGACCGCGCCCCCCATCAGCAAGATGGCCGGATAGGAAAGGTGCAACGCAAAGGCCTGGCTCACCAACCAGTACTTGCCGGTCTCCAGCAACCAGACCAATACCGTCAGGCCGAAAGTGACCAGCACGTCGCCCAAATTGCGGAATACCGCCAGGCCGGCGATGACTCCCTCCAGCAAGCCGAGCACCGGCTCGCGCCAACGGTGCGGTACCAGTACCCCACTCACGACATGAGCGATCCGGCGTAACAGCTCAGGGCTGGCGGCCAAGGCCAGGAAGAGCACGAGCGCGCCGGCAAACACAGCCCCGCCCACGGTCACGACCCGTTGCAACAAAGCAGTCAACGGGATGAAAAGCAATCCAACCAGCACAAAGAGCACCATCGTCAGGCCATCAAACAACCGCTCCACCACCGCCGTTGTGAAGGTAGTGCCTAAGTTCACGCGCTCCTGGCGCCAGAGCACGTAAGCCCGCAGCAACTCACCCAAGCGGAAGGGGAAAAGATCATTCCCCATATAACCGATCACCATGATGGGAAAAAGCCGTGTCCCGCTCAACCGTTTAGCGCCACGGAGCAGGTAGGCCCAGCGCCAGGAACGCACCAGCACCGATAAAAAGTAAACCGCCAGCCCTGGGATCACCCACCCATATTGGGCCGCCCGCATCGCGGCCCAGACCTCCGGCAGATGCAGGCTTCCCAGAGAGGACCAGAGGAAAATCAGACTCAGCAGGGCCCCCAAAGCCAACCAAAGCCAACGACGTTGCTTCATGGACTGTGATCTACCACCTTGTGAATATAAGGATGTGGACAAAAAGCAGGGGCGCAGCCCGGTGCGCCCCAACGACCTTCCCCGTGAAAAGCCCGACGATAACCAGCCCCCACGCGCTGAGCAGCCGTGGCTAAGGTGTGGTCCCCTCAAAAGAGGGGATCGGCACCAGCGGCGTGATCCCTTCGCTCGGCAAGATGCCCCACTGGACATTCTGCAGGTTGCTGACAAATTGCCATTGAATCAGCCCGGGATATTGCTTGAGGGCCTCGCCTCGCGCTTTGATGCTGTAAGCTTCAGCATCAGCCAGCAGGCGCTGTTTCTCAGCGTCGGCCTGAGCCGTTACCTTGATGCGCTCAGCGTCGGCAGCGGCGGTCAGTTTGATTCGCTGGGCATCGGCCTCGGCCAGGCGAATCTGCTGCTCTTTCTCATATTCCGCCGCTTCGGATTTATATTTGGCCGTTTCAATCCCCTCTTGTGCGATCTGCTTCTGCTCCACGGCCGTGATGTAATCCTGGCTGAATTCTACCTTGCGGACCAGAAAATCGTCTAACACCAGGCCGAATTCGGCATAGTTAACGGTCAAAGCCTCACGCACTTTGTTTTCATAATCAAAGATACCCTGACCGCCATAAAGATTGGCGGCGGTGTAGTTCTGCGCCAGCAATCGGGACTGGTTACGCGAGTAAGCCTTGATCACATTCTCAACGACCCTGTCAGTGAATCCAACGTTCTGCACAATAGTCACGGCCTTGTCTGGCGGCACCCGAAACAGCACGGTGTATTTAATCGTGATCTGCTGCCCGTCTACCGTCTGCGCTGTCACTGGAATATCGGTGTAGTTAGCGTTAGATTGCGTCGGTTCATCACTGGTCTCGTAGGAAAGGACTGAGCTGCCCCCCAAAAACTAGACCACCGACAAAGTGAAAATTTGCAGTACAAT
>CAYTGR010000044.1:0-42054 GCA_964437445.1 uncultured Anaerolineales bacterium
AGGAGGAGTAGACTATCCTATGATCCAACAGCCGATCAAGTTGACCCGGGGCGTCCCCCCACCCGAGTCGTTCCCGGTGGAACAGCTGGCCGAATGTGCAGTAGCGGTGCTGCACAAGTACAGCGACGCGATCCTGCAATACGGGCCGGCCGGCGGCTTCCTGCCGCTGCGGCAATATCTGGCGCAATTACACGGCGTGCCGGAGTACCGCGTCGTGGTCGGGCAGGGCTCGCTGCAATTGCAAGATCTCTGCGCCCGGATGATGATCACGCCGGGCGCGATCACGTATGTGGAAGAGCCAACCTACGACCGCACGCTCACCATCCTGCGACGGGCCGGCGCCCTGGTCATCGGCTTCCCCTTAGACGGCGATGGGCCTGACGTGGACGCCCTTGAGGAACGGCTCAAGGACGAGGGCGAACGGCCGCTGCTCTTCTACATCATCCCCGATTTCCAAAATCCCAGCGGAACGGTGCTCTCCCTCAAAAAGCGCGAACGCATCGCGGCCCTGGCGCAGGAGTACGGCTTCTGGATCATTGAGGATGTGCCCTACCGCCGGTTGCGCTATCGTGGCGCAGAGCCGCCCACCGTCTACAGCCTGGCCCCCGACCGGGTCTTCCTGATGTCATCTTACAGCAAGCTGATCAGCCCGGGACTGCGCGTAGGGTACATGATCATGCCGGAGACCATCGCCCGCCCGCTGCTCAAGTTCATTGAGGACACCTACATCACGCCGGGGTACCTGGCGCAGGCCATCGTCTACGAGTATATCCAGCGCGGCTGGCTGGAGCCGAACATTGAGACGCTCAAGGCGCTTTACGAGCCGCGTCTGGACGCCATGCTCGGCGCGCTGGACGAGCATATGGCCGGCCTGGCGACCTGGCGCCGGCCCGACGGCGGCTTCTTCGTCGGGATGACGCTCCAGGCCGAGGTGCGCGCCAAGGTGCTGCTGGCCCAGGCGAAAGCCGCCGGGTTGCAGTTGACCGATGGGCGCGGCTTCTTCGCCAGCGGCGGCGGCGACCGCTTCGTCCGGCTGCCCTTCTGCGCGCTGACGCCGGAAGAAATCCGGGAGGGCATCCGGCGGCTGGCCGGCGTGATCCAGAGCCTGGGATAGACGAGAGGTTCGTAGTGCCGCGCTTCAGCGCGACTCAGACGGCGCTCAAGTCAGCGTTGTAACGTTTCAGCGTTTTAGCGGGTTGGCAGTGACGCGCTTTAGCGCGGCAAAACGGCGCTGAAGCGCCTCACTACAGACGAAGAGCGTTATTTTCAGAGGCGATTTCATCCTTCCGCCTTCATCCTTCATCCTTTCAGAAGGCGTTCACCAGCCATGGGATGAATAAGTCGTGAGCGGTGAGCAGGAAACAGGCACTGCTACCGGCTGCTCTCTGCTCACTCCTTAACTGGTTTCTATTTTCAGAGGATTCCCCATGAACTGGCGTTCACCAGCCGTGGGATGAAAATTGGCTCGTAGTAACGCGCTTCAGCGCGTTGGACGGCGCTAAAGCGCCTGACTACAAGCAAAGCGCTATTTTCAAAGGAGGAGCCGAATAAACTTGCCAGCCTGCACCAGTCGTCCTTATGCTGACGCCCATGATCTGGACAGTATCTTAGCGTTACTGCACCGGGTCAGAGCACCGGAGCGATGCACCGATTACCCCGCTCCGGCCGACCTGCGCGAGCTGCTGGCCGTGCCCGACATCCAGGCCAATACTCGCCTGTGGGAAACGGAAGCGGGTCAGCTCCGCGCCTTTGCCCTCGTAGATACCTACCACAACCTGCTCTTTGAGTTTGAGGGCGACATCGCCGGCCCCGATCTGCCCGCAGAGCTCATCCAATGGGGCGTGACGTGCCGCCGGCGTCAACCAACGGAAGAAGGGGAACCTGTGACGCTGGATTTCTGCTGCCGCGCCGACGATGAGGAGCGCTTAGCCCTGCTGACCCGGCACGGCTTCACCCAGCAACCCACACGCACGCTGCGCCTGAAGCGCTCGCTGCATGACCCGATCCCAGAGCCGGTCTTACCCGCCGGGTTCACCCTGCGGCCCACCACCGGCCAGGATGAGGTGGAAGCGTGGGTGGCGCTCCATCGGGCGGCCTGGGGCACCGAGCACATGACCGTAGAGGGACGGAGTGCCATGCTGAGCGGCCCGGATTACGACCCGGAACTAGACCTGGTCGTAGTAGCGCCGGAGGGCCGCCTGGCCGCCTACTGCGTCTGTTGGATCAGCCAGGAAGAAAATGCCCGGACAGGGCGCAAGGAAGGGTACACCGATCCGGTGGCGACGCACCCCGATTACCAACAGCGAGGATTGGCCCGCGCATTACTCTTGACCGGCCTGCGTCTGCTCCAGGCGCGGGGGATGGAAACCGCCGTCATGGGCACCAGCAGCGAAAACGAAAGGATGCTGCGGGCCGCCACCGCCGTAGGTTTTCAGGTAGTATCCACCGGGGTCTGGCTGGCAAAACCCGTCGAATAACAAAGGAGCTCCATGTTAGACTTTCTCAAAGGCGGCAAAACGCCATTAACCGTGACGGTAGACAAACCCTCGCCGATTTACTATCCCGGCGAGACCGTCCAGGCGACCGTGACCCTGGAGAGCTCGCGGGAGCTCAAAGTGCGCGCCGGTCAAATTGCCCTCATCGCCCAAGAGGATTACAAATATAACTACGAGGAGACCGACTCAGAGGGCGATCGCTCAACCGGCAGCCGGTGGGGCCAGACCCGGCATGAAGTGGACCGGCGGGATTTCCTGGGCGAGACCGTTTTCCCCGCCAACACCCATCAGAGCTATGCTTTCACCTTCGTGATCCCCCCTGCGGCTCCGCCCAGCGGCAGCGGCTCTATTTTCCGCCTCCAATGGTTCGTTGAGGTCAAGCTGGATCGCAAGCTGGCCGCCGATGTGCACGGTCGCGCGGACCTGACGGTCCTCGCCCCGCCGCGCGGTCAACAGGTCACGCCGGGTGAATACGGCGACTCCAACCACCCTAACGACGCCGACCTCACGCTCTTCCTGCCCGGCCTGGAATGGGGACCCGGCCAAACCCTCACCGGCGAGCTGCGAGTCTACCCGCGCAAAGAGTTCACAGCGAACGAGGTCCGATTGGAACTAGTGCAGCACGAATGGGTCCCCCGCGAACAGGGCAATGTCGCCGATACCATCGCGGCGAAAGTGAAACTGGCAAGCAAGACCGCCTTGCGCGCCGGTCAGGCCCAGCGGTTTCCCTTCCAGGTGATGCTGCCGGCCAACGCGGTTCCCAGCCTGGAGGGGCAAGAGGGCACCTTGAGCTGGTGCCTGCGCGGGATTCTCGCCCGCACCCTGCGCTCGGATGTCCGGGCGGAAGCAACCCTGACAGTCTATAACGGGCAGCGCTGAAGCGCTTGACAACGAACTTTTCTGACGAGAAATACCGCTTAAGAGCGAACTGAAGTTCACAGTACATCGGCTAAGCAGATTTTGGCAGAAGGCATAGCAATATTTCAGCCTTCCGCCTTCATCCTTCATGCTTTCTTCATACTTTTCAAAGGGAGGTTAACTCAATGATGTTGGACTTTAAAGGGAAGGACATTTTGGATGGCGCACAATTCACGCGCCCGGAGCTGAACGCCATCCTGGCGGTGGCGGACGAGTTCCGTCTGGAGCTGGAGACACGGCCAGGGCTGGACCTGTTGCACGGCTACGTGCTGGGCGCGCTCTTCTTTGAGCCGAGCACCCGCACGCGCCTCTCGTTTGAGACGGCCATGCACCGGCTGGGCGGCGCCGTCGTCGGCTTCTCGTCGGCGGAATCCACCTCCGTGGCCAAGGGCGAGACGCTGGCCGACACGATCCGCACCGTGGACCAATACGTGGACGTGATCGCCATGCGCCATCCGGCCATCGGCTCGGCGAAGGAAGCGGCGGCCGTCGCGCAGGCCCCCGTCCTTAACGGCGGTGACGGGGCCGGGCAACATCCCACCCAGGCGCTGCTGGATCTCTACACCATCCAGCGCGAATGCGGCGGGCTGGACGGCAAAACGCTCGTCCTCTGTGGCGATCTCAAATACGGCCGGACCGTGCATTCCGGCGTGGAGCTCTACAAGCACTACGGCATCCGGTTGATCCTGGTAGCGCCGGAGGCGTTGCAAATGCCCGCCGAGATCACCGCCCGGCTGCGCGCCCGGGGCGTCACCGTGGAAGAGACGCCCGATCTGGCCGCCGCTCTGAAAGAGGCCGACGTGCTCTACATGACCCGCATCCAGAAAGAGCGCTTTGCCGACGTGGCCGAATACGAACGGCTGAAGGGCAGCTACATCCTCACCCGCGAGATGGTGGAACGGCTCAACCCGCACGTCAAAGTCATGCACCCGCTCCCGCGCGTCAACGAAATCGCCCCTGACGTGGATCCGCTCACCAACGCCGCCTACTTCCGCCAGGCGAAGAACGGCGTCTACGTACGCATGGCGTTGATTGCGCTGGTGTTGGGAAAAATATAAAGGGACGCAGGCGCCCGCTGTTGTGACCACAGACCACCGCTGGTCCAACCTGGCCGGTCGTCCCAGGTTGTTTGATTTCAGGAGGTAAGATGGAAGACCAAAAATTTAAGATTGTCGGGCACGTCACGCCACGCAAGGATGGGATTGCCCGCGTCACGGGGCAGGAACAATTCTCGGTAGATATCACGCTGCCCCGGATGTTGCACGGGCGCGTGGTGGCGGCTCCCTACGCCCACGCGCGCATCAAAAGCATAGATACCAGCGCCGCCGAGGCCATGGGCGCGGTTGTCATCACCTTCGCCGACATCCCCCCGGTCCGCTACAACGAGCGGATCATCACCGTGCCCTGGGCGCTGCACAGGGATCACTACGTGCTGGCGGATAAGGTGCGACGGATGGGCGAGGCGGTCGCCGCCGTCGCTGCCGAGACCGAGGAACTGGCCGAGCGCGCCGCCCGCGCCGTCGTCGTGGAATACGAGCCGCTGCCGGTGGTGCTGGACCCGGTCGCCGCGCTGGAACCGGAGGCCGAGCCGCTCTACGAGACGGTGATGTACGGCGATCAAGAGATCCCGGTGGAGCGCAACATCGCCTGCACCCGCGACGTGGTGGAAGGCGACGTAGAAACCGCCTTCGCCGAGGCCGACATCATCTTAGAGCGCACCTTCACCACGCAGCGCATCTACCACGCCCAAATGGAGACCAAGACCGCCGTCTGCCGCCCGGAGCCGGATGGCGGGCTGACCGTCTGGGGTACGGTGCAATCCATCCACAACACCCGTATCGTCTTAGGGCAGATCTTCGGCATCCCGCTGAGCAAGATCAACGTCAAACGGATGCCGGTCGGCGGCACCTTCGGCTCCAGCATCCAGATGAATTCCGTGGTCCCCATCTGCGCGGCGTTAGCGCTCAAGGCGCGGCGCCCGGTTAAAATGACGCTGGCGCGCGAAGAGGATATGCACGACCACGCCCGCTACCCCGTACAGACGCACGTCCAGCTGGCAGCCAGGAAAGACGGCACGCTGCTGGGCCTCAAGATGGAGCTCATCACCGACATCGGCGCGCACATCGTCCAGGGCTACTCGTTCCTGGGCGTCTCCATCGGCTGGGCGGTCTCGCTCTACCGCATCCCCCACATCCGCTACCACGGCGTCGCCGTCTACACCAACAAGGCGCCCGCCTGCGCCATGCAGGGCTTCGGCAACCCGCAGGCGACCTTCATGATGGAATCCCTCATGGATGAGCTGGCCGAACAGCTGGATATGGACCCGCTGGAGCTGCGGCTGAAGAACTACGTCGGCCTGGGCGATACCTTCTGGGGCCAGGGGCCGCTGGTCCGCTCCATCGTCAAGAGCGACGGCGTGCCCGAGCTGCTGCGCACCGGCGCCGAGCTGATCGGCTGGGAGCAGCGTCCCCGCCCCGGCAGCCAGACCGGGCGGTACCGGCGCGGGATCGGGCTGGGACGCGGGTTTCACACCTCCAGCGCCGGCGCCCCCCAACCCGGCGACGTGATTGACTACTCCGGCGCGCTGGTCAAAGTCAACCAGGATGGCTCGGTAGACATCGTCTCGGCGGTAATGGATCACGGCGGCGGGACGTTGGAAGCGATGGCGAAACTGGTCGCCGAGACGCTCTGCGTGCCGCTGGACAAAGTCAACGTCGCCCCGGCGGAGACCTGCTCCACCGTCTACGACGTGACCACGCACGCCACGCGCGGCGTCTACGCCGGCTGCGGCGCTGCCGTCCGGGTCGCCGAGCAGGTCCGGCAGGAGATTTTTGAGACGGCGGCCCACTACCTCAACGTCATGCCCGGTGCGCTGGCCCTGCGGCTGGATGCCGGCCTGGGACAAAGTGTCATCTACGCGCCCGACATCCCCGGTCGCCAGATGACGTTAGGCGAACTGGCGACCCGCTGCTGGACCGAGAGCCGCAAAACTATCGCCCAGGTGGATAGCTACCGCCCGACCAGTTGCCCGCCGGCCTACGTGACCGTCTTCGTGGAAGTGGAAGTGGATACCTGGACCGGCATCGTCCGCACGCTGAAGGCGGTGTTGGGCAGCGACTGCGGCACCGTCGTCAACCCCGATCTCGCCGCCGGCCAGCTGGAAGGCGGGCTTTCCAAAGGGGCCGGCTACGCCCTCTACGAGAGCAACACCTGGGACGCCGAAGGGCAGCTCACCTCGCGCGGCTACTGGATTGACGCCAAAACGCCCGCCATCGCCGAAAGCCCGCTGCTGGCCGACCTGCGCACGCACTTCGCGCACACCTACGAGCCGACCGGCCCCCTGGGCGCCAAAGGCATCGGCGAAGCTGCCACCAACCCGGTCGCGGCGGCCTATGCCAACGCCGTCGCCAACGCCATCGGCGTCCGCTTCTACGAGCTGCCCATCACCCCGGAAAAGATCGTGGCGGCGCTGGAGGGGCGGAAATAGGTGACAGACCACCGACAACAGACTGCCGACCACTGACCACAGACCACCTCTTCTTTAGTCGTCTGTTGTCCGTCGTCCGTTGTCATTTATACGCGGAAGGACAGAACCATGACCGAAAAACATCACAACCAGATGACCAATAGCCATCTTTTGGTCAACCCGTTTGGCTATTGGGAAGCAGCAACCGTAAGCGAAGCGGTAGCCGTGCTCTACGAAGCAGGGGAGCGGGCGCGGGTGCTGGCCGGCGGGACCAATGTGCTGGTCGCCATGAAGATGGAGCGCGAAGCGCCCGAACTGCTGGTCAACATCAGCCACATTCCGGGGCTGGATGCCATTGAGCCGGAGGGGGACGGCCTGCGCATCGGCGCTACGGCGACCATTCGCGCCGTCGGCACGCACCCGGTGGTGCAGGCGCGCTACCCGGCGCTGGCCGAAGCCTGTCTGGCGTTCGGCAGCACCCAAATCCAGATGATGGGGACCATCGGCGGCAATCTCTGCAACGGCTCGCCCGCCTCCGACACCGTCCCGGCGCTGCTGGCTTTAGAGGCGCGGCTGCTCATCGCCGGGCCGAACGGCGAGCGGGAAACGGCCCTGGCCGACTTCCTGTTAGGGCCGGGCAAGGTGGATTTACAGCCGGGCGAGCTGCTGATCGCGGTGCGGCTGCCCCCGCCGCCCCCCGGCGCGGTGAGCCTCTTTGCCAAAGTCGCGCGCGTCGCCGCCGACCTGGCCAAGGCCAGCGTCGCCGCCCTGCTGGTCCGCGAAGGTGACCGCCTCACCGAAGTGCGCTTAGCCTGCGGCTCCGTTGCGCCGACGGCCATCCGCCTGCCGCGCACCGAGGCGGCGCTGCGCGGGCAACCGCTCACGCCGGAGCTCCTGGCCGAAGCCGGGCGCCTGGCCGGCGAGGAGATCAGCCCGATTGACGATGTCCGCTCCACCGCCTGGTACCGCCGCCGCCTGATCAACGCGATGGTCCAGGATGCGCTGACGTTAGCGAGTCAACGTGCCAGCGGGCCGGCGAGTCAGCGAGCCAACGAGCCAACGGGTCAACAAGTCGCCCCCTCACGCCCGGTGCAACACGCCCTGCGCAACACGCCCCAGCCCATTGAGCTGCTGGTCAACGGCAAATCGGAGCGCCTCAGCGTCATGCCGCATGAGCTGCTGCTCAACGTGCTGCGCGAGCGGCTCCAGCTGACCGGCACGAAGTATGGTTGCGGCGTCGGCGAGTGCGGGGCCTGCACCGTAGCCATAGACGGCCGGCCGGCGCTGGCCTGTCTTACCCTGGCTATTGCGGCCAACGGGCGCTCCATCACTACCATTGAGGGCCTCCAGCGGCCGGATGGCACGCTCCACCCGCTCCAGCAAGCATTCATTGACGAGGCGGCCTTCCAGTGCGGCTACTGCACGCCGGGGATGATCATGACCGCGCACTGCCTGCTGCACGAGCTCCCACAGCCGACCGAGATGGAGATCCGCGATTACCTGAAGGGCAACCGCTGTCGCTGCACCGGTTACGCCAGCATCGTGCGGGCCGTGCTCAAAGCAGCCGGGGGTTGATAAAAGAGGAATGGGCCTGGAGCGCCAAGCTAGAGCGCGATCCAGATGGCGCTCCAGCGCCGCACGATGAACACGATATTTACGCTAAGGAGGTTTTTATGCTCCCAGAATTTGAACTCTTGTTGCCCAAGACGCTGCCTGAAGCGTTAGGGCTGCTCGCCGCGCACGCGCCCGACGTGGCTCCGCTGGCCGGCGGGACCAACCTTGTGCCGGACCTGCGCAGCGGCCGCCACACCCCGCAAGTGCTCGTCAACGTGGAACGGCTCCCTGGCCTCGGCGAGCTGCGCCGGGACGATGGTCACCTCATCCTCGGCGGCGGCGTGACCTTGACCGAGGTGCTCAAGAGCGCGCTGATCGCCGAGCAAGCGCCCGTGCTGCACCAGGCGGCGGCGGTCTTCGCCAACCCGCTCGTGCGGAACCGGGCCACCGTCGGCGGGAACCTGGCCGACGCCTCCCCCGCCGCCGACACGGCCCCGGCGCTCTTGGTACTGGATGCGGAGGTAGAGCTGACCAGCCAGGCCGGGACCCGCACCGTGCCGCTCCATGAGTTCTTCACCGGCGTGCGGAAAACGGTCCGCCGGCCCGACGAGCTGATCACCGCGCTTCGCTGGCCGGTGCTGCCGCCGCGCACCACCACCGCCTTCCACAAAATCGGCCTGCGCAAAGCCGATGCCATCGCCGTCATCAATGCCGCCGTGCGCGTGACCACCGATGAGGCCGGTCGCTGCCGGGAAGCGCGCATCGCCTTAGGGGCGGTCGCGCCCACGCCGTTGCGGATTCCTACCGCCGAAGCTGTGCTGCAAGACCAACCGCTCACCCCTGCCGCCATCGCCGAGGCCGCCCGCCTGGCCGCCGAGGCCGTGGCACCCATCAGCGATGTCCGCAGCGGGGCCGGCTATCGCCGCCGGATGGCAGAAGTCCTGGTCCGCCGGCTGCTCACGGCGGCCGCCAGTGGCGCGTGAGCGAGAGCGTGTCACCGTCACCGAAAAAACGAAACGAGGTCAACATGGAACCCAAACTGGTTAAACTGATTGTCAACGGCCGTGTACACCACGTGGCGCTGAACCCCAACGTGACCCTGCTGCGCGCCCTGCGCGATCTGGGCTACACCGACATCAAGAACGGCTGCGAGAAGGGCGACTGCGGCGCGTGCGCGGTGCTGGTTGACGGACAGGCCATCAACAGCTGCATGATGCTCGCCTGGCAGGCGGAAGGGAAAGAGATCATCACCAACGCCGGGCTGGGAACGTTAGATCACCCGCACCCGCTCCAAACGGCCTTTGCCGACACCGGCGCGGCCCAGTGCGGCTACTGCACCCCCGGCATGATCATCTCTGCCAAAGCCTTGCTGGATGAAAACCCCCACCCCACCAAGGCGGAGATCCGCGAAGCACTCTCCGGCAACCTCTGCCGTTGCACCGGCTACGGGCAGATCATTGAGGCGGTAGAACTGGCGGCGGAACGCCTCACAGGAGACCACGGACGGCAGCCCCCAGACCACCCGGTCAAGTGAAACCGTAAAACTCACCGCAGAGATACACCGAGGGCGCAGATCTATGCGCACAAGTCCTCTGCACCCTCTGGGTCTCGGCGGTGAAACAACCTTTTGGCAATAGACTCAAACATTGAAGGAGCACCTTTATGAGCAAATATCAAGCCAAACCCCTGCCGCCGGTGCAGTTGCCGGAATTGCACCAGGTCGGTAAACCGCTGCGCCGCACGGACGCCCTGGGCAAGACGACCGGCACGATCATTTATTCCGGCGATTTCGCCCTGCCCAAGATGTTGCACGCCAAAGTTTTCCGCAGCACCGAGCCGTCGGCGCGCATCAAGCGGCTGGACATCAGCAAAGCGGCGGCGCTGCCGGGAGTCGCCTGCGTGCTGACCGCCGACGATGTCCCCGGCGGCACGCTCGTGACCGACATGCCCGGCCAGACCGGGCAGAAGCGCCGCGCCGGCACCGATGCGCCGGTGCTGGCCCGCGAAGTGGTCCGTTTTGTGGGCGAGCCGATCGCGCTGGTCGCCGCCGAGACGCTGGAGATCGCCGAGCAGGCGCTCAAGCTGATTGAGATTGAATACGAACCGCTGCCGGCCGTCTTTGATCCGCTGGAGGCGATGAAGCCGGGCGCGCCCATTGTCACGCCGCCGGATAACATCGTCGCCCGCTGGAAGATCCGCAAAGGCGATGTGGCGCGCGGCATGGCCGAGGCCGACCTGATCGTGGAAAACACCTTTGAGGTCCCGTTCATTGACCACGCCTATTTGGAGATGGAATCGGGCGTCGCCTGGGTGGATGACCAGGGCGTCATCAACATCATGGTCAACACGCAGGTAATTGAACACTACCGCAGCATCGCGCTGGCCTTAGGCGTGCCGCACAACAAAATCCACATCCACGGCGTGATGTTGGGCGGCGGCTTCGGCGGCAAGGAAGACATCACGGTGGAGATCTTCATCGGGATGCTGGCGCTGAAAACTCGCCGCCCGGTGCGGCTGGAATACACCCGCGAGGAGTCGCTGCTGGCCCACGCCAAACGCCACCCCTTCATCATCACCCACCGCACCGGCGTGAAGAAAAACGGGCGCATCACCGCCGCCGAGATCAAGCTGATCTCCAACTCCGGCGCTTACGTCTACCTCAGCCCCTACGTGCTGCTCTACGCCACAGCGGTTGCCACCGGCCCCTACCGGATTGACAACGTGGCCGTGGATAGCTGGTCGGTAGCAACCAACAACCCGTTCACCAGCGCCTTCCGGGGCTTCGGCGCGGCGCAGGCCTGTGTGGCCTACGAGCAGCAGATGGACGAGATCGCCAAAGCGTTGGGGATGGATCCGCTGGAGTTCCGCAAAGTCAATTACCTCCACACCGGCGACCGGACCGCGACCAACCAGCCGATTCAAAGCGCGGCCTGGCTGGAGGAGACCGCCACCCGCGCATTGGAGGGATTGGGGGAAAAGACGCCGGATCACGGGCCGGTGAAGATCGGCTGGGGCTTTGCTTCCTACATGCAGAGCTACGGTCGCATCACCTGGCTGCACGACACGTCGCAATCGTGGGTGGGCCTGGAGCTGGATGGCACCGCCATTGTCCGCAGCGGCGTGCCCGACCTGGGCGCCGGGCAGGCCTCGGCGCTGGCGCAGATCGTCGCCGAGCTGCTGGGAGTGCCGCTGGACAAAGTGACCGTCTACACCCACGACTCCGCGCTCACGCCGCTGGCCGGCACCTCTACGGCCACGCGGCAGCTCTACATGTCGGGCAACGCTACCCACATGGCCGCCAGCGCCGTCCGCCAGGTGCTATTGGAGCGCGCCTCCAAGAAATTGGAAGAACCGCCGGAGGCGCTGGACCTGGCCGACAGCCGGGTTTTCGTCAAAGACCACCCGGAGCAGGGAATGCCCTTGCGGGAACTGGCCGCGCTCTGCGCCGCCGAAGGGTTGCCGCTGGCGAACCTGGCGCTGTTCAAAGCGCCGTTCACCGATCCGCTGGACCCGGAGACCGGGCAGGGGCAGGTCTGGCCCGATTTCACCTTCGGCGCGCACGCGGTGGAAGTAGCAGTGGATACCGAGACCGGCGAGGTGACGCTCCTCAAAAGCGTCGCCTGCCATGATGTGGGCCGCGCCATCAACCCTGACGCGGTGGAGGGACAGATTCAGGGCGGCAGCGCGCAAGGGATAGGTTACGCGCTGATGGAGGACCTCATTGTCAAAGAAGGCCGGCTCCAGACGCCCTCGCTGGCAGAGTACCTGATCCCCACCATCCGCGATATCCCGACGACGAAGGCGATCATCTTAGAATCGGGGACAGGGCTGGGGCCGTTTGGCGCTAAGGGAATTGGGGAACCCTCGCTCACGCCGGCCGCGCCCGCCGTGGCGAACGCTGTCGCCGACGCCATCGGCGCGCGCATCTACCGGCTGCCGCTCACCCCGGAGCGAGTTCTGGAAGCGGTGGAACGAGCGAAGAAGTAGACCGCCAGCGATAGCCATATCAGGATAAAGAGCGGCCGCCAGAACCTTTACAGGTTCTGGCGGTTGCTATACCAGAGATAAATGAGGTATAATTGGGAATAAATACAGGAGGGTGTCACTTATGAATGAGGCACGCTTGCTAGCACACATCACCGTGGACCCACAGGTTATGGCAGGCAAGGCCGTGATTCGTGGTACTCGCCTCACAGTAGAATACATCCTGGGGCTTCTTGCGCACGGCGCCACTACCGATGAAATTTTAGCCGAATACACAGGGCTGACTGCCGAAGATATTCAAGCCTGTCTGCTTTTCGCCGCTAAATCCCTGGAAAACTCGGTGTTCATGCCTCTAGCCCTGGAACCAGCCTGATGCGTTTCTTGGTGGATGAGTGTACCGGCCCGGCAGTGGCGCGCTGGCTATCAGAACAAGGCCATGATGTAGTTTCAGTCTATGAGACAGCGCGTGGCCTGAACGATGAAACCATCATCCAAAAAGCCCACACCGAGAGACGCATTTTAATTACCAACGATAAAGATTTTGGCGACAAAATTTACCGCCAACGTTATCCCCATTGCGGCGTGATCTTGCTACGTTTAGAAGATGAACGCGCAAGCCAAAAAATTGCTGTTTTACGTCGACTGCTGATCACTTACGCTCAGCAACTAGAGAACCAATTTGTTGTTGTTACCGAAACTCGTGTACGCTTTGCCCGCCATTGATTGTATGGCCCGGCCACCAAACTGCAAACCGTGACACGGGATTTTAGAGAATTCGCCGGGGGCAAGAGTTGCCCCCGGCGATGGTTTATATCCAGGCCCCATGACGCAAAGCCCCATTGTGATCCGCGGTCCGTGGTCCAAACCGGCAGGAATTTGGACAAAAACCAGAAAAACACTTGACAAATATAAGAAAATCGGGTACAATATAGACAAATAATGTACAAAAAGGAGACAGACCATGAATACCGGAACTGAAAAGACTTTCTTAGGCTTGCGCCGCTTCAACGCGGGGATGGGCTTTCTGCATCTGATCCAGGGCCTCTTAATGATCCTCATCAGCAACGACAAAACCTATCCCTTCACCACCGCTTACCTGACCTTTGACCGGACCACTTTCCGCCTGGTACCCAACCCGCAATTTGTGGGCGACCTGCGTTTTGGCCCGGCAGTGGCGCTCTTCCTGCTCATCTCAGCCGTCGCTCACTTTTATCTCGCCACCCTCGGCTACCGGCGCTATGTGGAGAACCTGAAGCAGGGCATGAACCCCGTGCGTTTCTACGAGTACGCGCTCAGCTCTTCGTGGATGATCGTCCTGATCGCCATGCTCGTGGGGATGTGGGATGTGCCCAGCCTGGTGCTGATCTTCGCCCTGAACGCCACGATGAACCTCTTCGGTATCATGATGGAAGTCCACAACCAGTATACTGACCGGGTCAACTGGACCTCTTACTTCTACGGCGTCTTTGCCGGACTCGTGCCGTGGGTGGTGATCGGGATGTACTTCTTCGGCGCGTTGAACTCCAGCGGCGCTGAGCCGCCGGCCTTCGTCTACGGGATCATCGCTTCCATCTTCGTCTTCTTCAACATTTTCGCGATCAATATGGTTTTGCAATATAAAAAGATCGGCCCGTGGAAGGATTACCTCTTCGGCGAGCGGGTCTACATCATCCTGAGCCTGTTGGCTAAGACCGCCCTGGCCTGGCAGATCTTCGCCGGGACGTTAGCGCCGGTATGAAGGGTTGGTCTCTTACCGGCGGTGGGGTAAAATGACCTCATGGCCGGCACAATCAGGGGACCACGGACGACAGACCACAGACCACCGCCGGTTCAAGGTGAGTGGTCTGTGGTCAAAGAGTAAGTTCGCAGTTCGCAGTGAGCAGTGAGCAGGAAACAAGAATTACTGCTCTCTGCTCACCCCTTAACTGGTTTCAGATTCAGAGGAGACTGAGCCATGCAACAGCTACTCAGCCAACACTGGCACCACTTGCCTCCGGCGGAAGTTGAGCAACTGCTGGGAACCGACGTAGAGCGCGGGTTAGATCGCTTTGAAATCCAACACCGCCAGGCGCGGTTTGGCCCCAATGCCTTGACCCCCCGTCGGGGTAAGACTCCCTTGCAGCGCTTCCTGCTGCAATTCAATAACCCCCTCATCTATGTGCTGCTGGTGGCCAGCGTGATCACCGCGCTGGTCAAAGGGCCGGTGGATGCGGGCATCATCGTCGGCGTGGTTCTCATCAATGCCATCGTTGGCTTTATCCAGGAAGCGCGCGCCGAAAACGCCATCGCCGCGCTGGCAAATAGTATGGTGGCCGAAGCTGTGGTCATCCGCGCCGGCCAGAAGCAGCGTCTCCCGGCCACGGAGCTGGTGCCGGGGGATGTGGTCTTGCTGCAATCCGGCGACAAGGTTCCCGCCGACCTGCGCCTCATCCAGAGCCGGGAGCTGCAAATTGCCGAGGCCGCTCTGACCGGTGAATCTGTCCCGGTGGAAAAGGTAGCCGCAGCGACGCTGCCGGTAGAAACGCCGCTCGGCGACCGGCGCAACATGGCCTACGCCACCACCTTAGTGACCTATGGGCAGGGCACAGGCATTGTCATTGCCACCGGCGATTCCACCGAAATCGGGCGCATTTCGCAGCTCATCGCCACCGCTGAAGAGCTGGAGACGCCGCTGACCCGCAAAATCGGGGAGTTCAGCCGACTGCTGCTCTACGCGCTGCTCGGCGTGGCAGCGCTGGCGTTCGGCATCGGCCTGCTGCGTGGTCAACCGCTGGCCGAGGCCCTCACCACCAGCATCGCTTTAGCCGTTGCCTCCATTCCCGAAGGGCTGCCCACCGCCGTGACCGTCACGCTCGCCATCGGCGTTTCGCGGATGGCCCGGCGGCGCGCCATCATCCGCAAGCTGCCGGCGGTGGAAGCGCTCGGCAGCGTCACCGTGATCGGCTCCGACAAAACCGGCACGCTGACGCAGAACCAGATGACGGTGCAGGAAATCGTCGCCGGCGGCGCATGGTTCACCGTGGAAGGCGGCGGGTATACACCAACCGGACACCTCGTGCGAGACGGCGTCCCGCTCGAGCCAGAGCAGCTTTCACCCGCGCTGCGCGCCACGCTCATGGCAGGGGCGCTCGCCAACGATAGTCAGCTGCTCCAGACCGAGGGCCGCTGGACCATTCAGGGCGATCCCACCGAAGGGGCGTTGCTTGTCGCAGCGCGCAAGGCCAGTCTGGACGAAACCGCGCTCGCCCAACAGCTGCCGCGCCTGGACGCCATTCCCTTTGAGTCAGCGCGCCAATATATGGCGACGCTGCACGACGCCGGGCCGGGCCAACCGCGCCGCGCCTTCATCAAAGGTTCGGTAGAGGCCATCCTGGAACGTAGCGCCCAGGCCCTCTCCGCCGATGGGCAGATCGTCCCCTTAGACAAAGCCGCGATCCTGCAAGCCGTGGACATGTTAGCCGCGCGGGGGCTGCGCGTCTTAGCTCTGGCCGAAAAAGAGCTGCCCGCCGGCACATCAAAACTGGAGCACAGCGACATCACGGCAGGATTGACCTTCCTGGGCTTGCAGGGCATGATGGACCCGCCCCGCCCCGAAGCCGGCGCCGCCGTCCGCGCCAGCCAGGAAGCGGGCATCCGGGTCAAAATGATCACCGGTGACCACCCGCTCACCGCCGCCGCCATCGCCCGCGCCATCGGCATTGCTGAGGCAGATAGGGTGTTGACCGGACAACAGCTGGCGGCACTCAGCGACGATGAGCTCATCGCGGCGGCGGAACCTACCGGCGTCTTTGCCCGCGTCTCGCCGGAGCAGAAATTGCGGCTGGTAGAGGCGCTTCAGGCCAGAGGCCATATCGTAGCGATGACGGGCGACGGGGTGAACGACGCACCCGCGCTCAAACAGGCCAATATCGGCGTGGCGATGGGCGTTGCCGGCACCGATGTCTCCAAAGAGGCGGCCGATATGGTGCTGACCGATGACAATTTCGCCACGATTGAGGCCGCGGTGGAAGAAGGGCGCAGCGTCTTTGACAATCTCACCAAAATCATCACCTGGACCCTGCCGACCAACTTAGGCGAAGGGTTGGTGATTCTGGCTGCGCTCCTGATCGGCGAGGTGTTGCCCATCCTGCCGGTGCAAATCCTCTGGATCAACATGGCCACCGTGGCTGTGCTGGGGCTGGTGCTGGCGCTGGAGCCGCGCGAACCGGGCATCATGCAACGGCCCCCCCGCGATCCGGAGGCCCCTCTTCTCACCCCAGCGTTACTCCGGCGCATCGTCATCGTCGGCACGTTGATTCTCATCGGCGCCTTTGGACTGTTTGAGTGGGAACGGCAGCGCGGCGCCTCGCTGGAGGTCGCCCGCACGGTGGCTGTGAACCTGGTGGTCTTCGTGGAACTGTTCTATCTCTTCAACAGCCGCTCGCTGACCTATTCGCCGTTCAAGATCGGGCTTTTCTCCAACCGCTGGCTCTGGTTGGGCGTGGGTGGCATGATTCTGCTCCAGGCGGCGTTCACCTACCTGCCGGTGATGCAGAGCATCTTCAGCAGCGCCCCGCTGGGTTGGGCTGAATGGTGGCGGATTCTGGCCTTCAGCGCCGTCGGCTTCGGGCTGGTGGAGCTGGAAAAAGAGCTGACAGCGCGTCGCGCCAGAGCCTGAGCCACCGGGGTTTGCCCCTTGCGCCCGGCAGTCAACCGCTGAGTAGCCTTCAGTCAGTCGTTTGGGCGAACGCCCGATAGGTCAACGTACTGGCATCCAGCGCCGGATCCACCTGGACATAGACATCAAATTTGGTTGCGCTGCCGGCGGCGATTTTGCCGCTGCTGCCGTAAGCAGAAGCAAAACCGACGCCCACCAGGGTAGCCTCAGCATCGTAAAGAGCAACGACCACTTTAGCCGAGCTGATGGGCTTCCCACGGGTGTTATCCACCCCCCCCGCAAAATGCCAGGACCCGCCCGCCTGTTTTTCCACCAGGCGCAGGTTCCGGGTGGGCAGCGCGTAGACGTTGCGCCAGGTCAAAATGCCGCCCGGGTTGACCAGGAGACGGCAGGTAGCCACCTGATCGGCCAGGGAATCCAGATGGGCCACGGCCTCAAAGCCCGCCAGGTCAAACGGCACGCTCTCGCCAGGCCCGGCGGCCAGAGGGGTGTATAGCTTGTAGGCATCCACCACCCGGCCGGCGGCGTCGTACAGCCCCCCCAGGACCTCCACCGAGGCGGTCACGCTGCCCGTATTGGTCAGCTGGCCCACCAGGTGATACCACCCGCCCGAATCCACAAAGCGATGGGTGAGGGTAAGCTGATAAGCCAACGCTTCTCGCGGCGTCCCCTCAGCCGCCAGGGGATAGACCGCCAGCGCCGGATAGGTCTTGAAAGGACCGTAGATCCACGCCGAGAACGGCGCTCGCTCCCGGCCCTCGGCATCGCCGGCGGGCAGGAGATATTCACTCCAGAAGGCGGCCCGTCCCGCCGCCCGCACCAGGCTCTCCGCATCCAGCACCGCGCCCGCCACCTGTTCCACGGTCACTGTCTGGGCACCGGTGTTGACCAGTTCGCCGACCACAAAATGGTTGCCGTCGCCATCGTGCCAGAGCTGCGCATTCTCCAGCTGCACCGTCGCAAAAGGCTTCTTATCCGGCTGGTAGCTCTTAACGGCCACGGAGTAGGTCACGGGCACGCCGGCATTGATGACCACGGCAAAGGGTGCGTAGCTGTTGGGCGCGACTCGCTCCAGCAGTGGGGCAACCTCTGCCACCTCCACCACCTCCGCAATCTGGTTGGTCACCACCGACCGACCGTTTTTATCGCTGGCCCGCACTTCCAGTTTGATTTTGGCAATACCCTGCGCGGTCCCGTTAAACAACAACCCGGTGATTTGATAATCACCGAAGTTATCACGATAGAGATCGCTCTGCACAATGGAGACGGTTCCCCACCCAACCGGCGTAGCAGTGGGAGTGGCCGGGGGCACCGTGGGAGTGACCGTGGCCGCCGGCGCCAAGAGAGTGAACGTCGCCGTCGGTGCGGATGCGCCTGCGGTGGCAGGCTGAGAGCCGGGGCCGGATTGGCAGCCGGCCAGGACCAACACCAAAACCCAAACGATGCCCCCCCAGCGTTTCATTTTTACCTCCATGAAGAGTTACTTGAACGTCATTAACCGCTCTGCTTACGGGAAGAGCGCCGTCAGATCCCAAACCTTCAGGCCTGCGGTGGCATAAGTCCAGTTCCCCATCACCAGCAGCTGCCCCTGGGGGCTGAAAATCCCTGCTGACCCCGGCAAATCCGACCGGCTGCCGCGTACCTTGCCCTGAGCGAGATCCCAAAGCCATAACGTGCTGGTCTCCCCTGGCTGCGCCTGGGCAGTCCCCACCACCAGCTCCAGGCGGCCATCGGGGCTAAAGGCCAGCGCCGAGACATTCTGGAGCTCATCCAGGGCCGGCGCCGGCAACGACTGCCAATCGGCCACCTGCCAGCGGCAAAGACGCGGCGCGGCTCCCGTCGCGCTGCCCCCCACCGCCGCCAGCCACTGCCCATCCGGGCTGAAGCGCGGTGCTACCGCGCGGAGGCTGCCGCAGTCCAGTATCACGCCCAGCTGATTCTGCGCCATATTCCACACCGTGAGCACCGGGCGCGAAAGAGACTGGCAGACCAGCCAGCGGCCATCCGGGCTAAAGGTCAAGGCATTGCAGGCCGCTAAGGCCAGGGCTTGGGCCGGCGCGCCGGTCTCCACATCCCACAGGGTCACCGTTTCTAAACCGCCGGCTGCCAGCCATTGCCCATCCGGGCTAAAAGCCAGCCCCAACACCATATCCTGCTGAAAGGTCAGCGCCGGTAGATTCTGGCTCCAGCGCTGCTGCTCAGTGGATAGGTCCCACAGCTCCACCTGATCCCCCATCCCGGCCACCGCCAGCGTCTGCCCCTCCGGGCCGAACGCCAGCTGCTCAACGCCGTTCGTGCCCGGTGTCAGGCTGTGCACCACCTGTCCGGTAGTCACATCCCAGATTTCTACCCGTTTTTCCTGAACCGTCCCCTGATCCCTGTAGCTGCCCACCGCCAGCCACCGGCTATCCGGGCTGAAGACAGGCGACTTCACCACCTGGGCAGGGGTAGAAAGAGTCTGCACCAGCGTAGGGGCCGGCAGCGTCGTCGCGCGCGCCGTCAGTGCATTCAACACCACGCGCGCCAGCCCCACCAGCAGCAGCAAGACCACCAGTAGCAACAGCCAGGGGCGCTGCCGCACCCAGGCCCAGCCGGTAGCAGCCGCCTTGGGCGCAGCCTGGGGGCGGGTGGCGCGCGCAACCGGCGCGGAGACGGCCGAGTGCGGCAAATAAGTCCGCAGTTCAGCGGCGCAGAACGCACACAACACCCAATCCGTGGGACTGCTCTGCACCAGCCGGAGCCACGCCGCCTCCGCCTGCTGCCGCACCTCGTCCGGCGTCAGCCCCAGGCCCTGCATGAGCGGGGATTCCCCCCGCGCCAGAGCCGGCCGATAGCCCACGCGCGCGGCCGCCTGGACCTGCGCCGGCGAAAACCGGGCCGCTGTGGCATCATCCACCGGCCGGTTGCACATGTCACAATTGCCCATATGGAGTCTCCTTAAAAATTAGATGACGTGAACTAAACAGACCACAGACCACCCGCAAAGCATGAGGGCATTCTATCACCGTTTGAAAAGGGCGACAGTTTATCAGGATTGACTCAAATTTCCGTTTGCATGGCGGCTTGAGCCACTCTTAGCTTCTAAGAACACGCGAAGTTCCCCCTGCACGGGAGCCGGCTTGCAAAGGTCCTGGGATTGACAAATAAAGGTATAATTGATGACAGGATCAAAACAAGGAGGGAACATGCACATCACCAAAGCTGTGATCACGGCCGCCGGGCGCGCGCAGCGCCGGTTGCCGCTCCAAACGCTCATTGACCGCGATGGAACTGAGAAATCCGTGCTGATGATCCTGGTTGAGGAAGTGCTCAGCGCGGGGATAACGGAAATTGGCGTGGTCGTAGCGCCTGGAGACGAGGCCACTTACGCCGAGGCCGCCGGAGATCACGCCCGCTGCCTCACCTTCATCCCCCAGGAAGAGCCGCTGGGTTACGGCCATGCCGTCTACTGCGCGCGGAATTTCGTGGGCACGGCGCCCTTCCTGCACCTGGTGGGCGATCACCTTTACGTGAGCAGCGGCCCCCGCAGCTGCGCGCAACAGCTGGTTGAAACCGCGCACGTTGAGGATTGCGCCATCTCCGCCGTACAGGCCACGCGGGAGACGTTGCTGCCCTATTACGGGACCGTCGGCGGACGGCGCGTGCCGGGGCGCAAAGATCTCTACCTCATTGAGACCGTCCTTGAGAAGCCCACCCCCACTGAAGCAGAACTGCGCCTGCTCGTGCCGGGACTGCGAACAGGACATTACCTCTGCTTCTTTGGGATGCACGTCCTCACCCCCACCGTGATGGACATCCTGGGCGAGCAGCTGGCACAGCAGCGAACGGGCATCACACTCTCGGCGGCACTGGCGGAACTCGCACGTGGTGAGAAATACCTGGCCCTTGAGGAGGGCGCCGCGCGCTACGATGTGGGCGTCAAATACGGGCTGTTCACGGCCCAGCTGGCGCTCGCCCTCAACGGCAAGGACCGCGAGCTGGTGCTCAGCCGCCTGCTGGAATTGCTCGCCACACGCGCTTTGGAGTCAAACGCATGAAAAGCGCCCTGGTTTCCATCATCTGTTCCGCCGACGCAGAGATGCGTAACCGCTCTCTGGAACACTTTTGCCGCACGGCGGACCTGCCCTCCCTGCTGGCCGAATGTGCTGCCCTGGAAGACTTCCGCCGTAACAGCCAGAATCTCTACGAACGGGTGCGGGCGCTCTTCTTTCTGTATGCTCTGCATCGCTTCCACCTGCCCCAAAATGCTGCCTTGCAGCGGCGGGGCCTGATCCCCTACGACGGCTACGTGCACCTACTCAACCGTCGCTTTGAGGAAGCCATTGATGTTTTCCTGACGGCCCAGGCACAAGACGGCCCTTCGGAAGCGCTTTCCAGCGCGCTGGCGGCGGCGTATCATCGGCTGGGATTCCAGACGTTAGCAGATCAGGTACGGCGGAGCGTGCGCTCGGCGCGGGGCAATCAGTGGATGTTCCGCATCGGGCATCCAGCAGATCAGCCTTTGCGCGTGCGCCCGGAGCTGTGCGCCGCTACCGCCGATGGGCTCTATCCTCTCCTGCGTGAGGTCACGCCCGTGCGCATGGATCTGAGCCACAGCGGCTGGAGCGACATCTTCTTCCTGGGGATGGATTTTCCTGAGGGGGCGCGGGTGCTTAATGTCTCCATTGATCTCGGCGTGCACGGGCGCGATGCAAGCCCCAGGCCGCCCGTGGAGGCTTATTTCCGCGTGATTGACCGCCCCGTGTTGCGGCTGGCAAGCGTGGATCTCGGTGCAGTCGCCGAAATCACCACCCTCCGCGAGATTTTTGACTTCGCCAAAGATTACCTGGGCCTGCTCAAGGCCGCGATCATCGCCGCCGGGCTGATCCCGCCCGGCATAGAGGGCGCCGAAGAGGCCCTGGAAGAGCTGCTCGCCCGCCTCGTGGGCCCTGGAGGCGGCATTGAGATCGTCAGTGCCGTCAACGGCATCCCTAAAGGCTCGCGGCTCGCCGTCTCCACGAGCTTGCTGGCGTGCCTGATCACCGTCTGTATGCGGGCGACCGGGCAGACCCACGCGCTAACCGGTGTGCTGGAGGAACACGAACGGCGACTCGTCGCGGCGCGCGCCATTCTGGGCGAATGGCTCGCCGGTTCTGGCGGCGGCTGGCAGGATTCGGGAGGCATCTGGCCTGGGATGAAGCTCATCACGGGCGAGCTCGCCGGCCCTGACGACCCTGAAGCTGGCGTGAGCCGGGGGCGCCTGCTGCCCGCGCATCACATTCTTGGACCTGACGAGGTGGATGCCGCGACGCGCCGCCGTCTGCAGGAAAGCCTGGTCCTCGTCCATGGCGGCATGGCGCAGAATGTCGGTACCATCCTGGAAATGGTCACCGAGAAATATCTGCTGCGCTCCGCCGCGGAATGGCAGGGACGTCTGGAAGCCTGCCGCATCTTTGATCAGATCGTGGCGCTGCTCAAAGCCGGCGACATTCACGGCATCGGGCAGGCGACGACGCGCAACTTCTTCAGTCCCATCTGCACCATCATCCCCTGGTCCACAAATTTCTACACGGAGCGCCTCATTGAGCAGGCGCAGGCGGCCTTCGGGCCCGATTTCTGGGGTTTCTGGATGCTTGGCGGCATGTCTGGGGGCGGGATGGGCTTCATCTTTGCTCCAGAGCGCCGCGCCGAGGCCCAATCCCGCCTTCACGAGATCATGCTGACCACCAAGCGCGCCCTGGAATCGGCGCTGCCTTTCGCCATGGAGCCGGTGGTCTACGATTTCGCGATCAACGATCGGGGGACTTGGGCGGAGCTGCTGGTGGGCGATGCAGCGCTCATGCCGTCAGGCTACTATGCGCTCACCCTGCCGGCCCTGTTGCACCGTGATCCGCAGACGCTCTCGCCCATGGGCCGGGCTGAGCTTGACCGCTTCGGGGCGGCATGTCGCACGCGCCCGGAGCTCGCCGGTATGGTGCAGACGCTCTTTGACCGCTTGTTGCCGCGCACCCGGCAGGAAACGAGCGCGGGCCAATCGCTGGAAGCGGCCCTGGCGGAGTGGGGTTTTGACCGCGTGCAGCACGAGCAAATTCGCGCCGACCTGCGCAGTGGACGGATCGGGCTGGCGCAGAACCGCCTCCCGGCGAGCACTGAGATCCGCGACGTGAGCCTTGCCGATGTGACCGACGCTACGGAGGGCTTGCCTGACTCGTTGCGCGCGCTGGGGCTGGAGGCGTTGCGTGAGGGCGCGGTGGCGGCGGTGACGCTCGCCGCAGGCGCCGGCAGCCGCTGGACGCAGGGCGCGGGGGTGGTCAAAGCGCTGAACCCCTTCTGCAAGCTAAGCGGACGCCATCGCTCCTTCATTGAGGTTCACCTGGCGAAAAGCCGCCGCGTGAGTCGCGCAGCAGGCGTGCCGCTCCCGCACATCATCACCACGGGTTATCTGACCCACGCACCCATCGCGCACTACCTGGAAGTCAACGCCGGGCACGGCTACCCCGGTCCCTTGCTGCTTTCGCCGGGGCGGACCGTGGGGCTGCGACTTGTCCCCATGACGCGGGATTTGCGCTTTGCCTGGGAAGAGCTACCGCAGCAGCTGCTGGACGAGCAGGCCCAGAAAGTGCGCGACAGCCTACATGCCGCGTTGATCGCGTGGGCGCAGCAGGCGGGCGAGGGCAGCGATTACACCGACAACCTGCCGTTGCAGTGCCTGCATCCAGTGGGGCACTGGTTTGAGGTCCCCAATCTCCTCAAGAATGGAGTGCTGGCGCGCCTGCTCGCCGAACGCCCGCAATTGCGGGTGCTGATGCTGCACAACATTGACACGGTCGGCGCGGACGTGGACCCCGCCATGCTGGGCGCGCATCTGCATTCCGGCGCGACCATGACGGTGGAGGTCATCACGCGCCGGGTGGAGGATCGTGGTGGCGGATTGGCCCGGGTGGATGGGCAGCTGCGGCTCATTGAAGGTCTGGCGTTGCCCCGTGAGGAAGATGAGTTCCGCCTTTCGTATTACAACTCCAACACATTCTGGCTGGATATTGACCGGCTATTGGCGGTTTTCGGCCTGACGCGGAACACCCTCCAGGACCCGGAGCGGGTCACCGCCGCCGTGCGGGCCGTGGCGCTGCGGATGCCGACCTACATCACACTCAAGGAGGTGAAAAAGCGCTGGGGGCACGGGCAGGAGGACATCTTCCCCGTGGCGCAATTTGAGAAGCTCTGGGGCGATATGACAGCGCTGCCGGAGATGACATCCCACTACATCGTCGTGCCGCGCCTGCGCGGGCAGCAGCTCAAGGAGCCGGCGCAGCTGGATGGCTGGTTGCGCGACGGCTCGGCCGCATACCTGGAAACCCTCTGCGCGTGGGAGTGAGGCCCACCGGGCACGATCATTTGGCAGTGGACTCATGAATCAGTGGGCCACGGCCTTACCGGGGTCCGTGGTCTAATCCATCCTTCAGGAGGTCCTTGATGCACGAACCGTTTGATTTGCTGATCACCGGCGGCCTCGTTGTGACCGGGGCCGGCATTCGGCGCGCCGATGTGGGCGTGCGCGGCGAGACGATTGCCGCACTTGCCCCCGACCTGCCCCGCGACGGCGCGCGTGAGGTTATTGATGCCACCGGCAAATATATCTTCCCCGGCATCCTTGATGTCCACGTCCACCCGGTCTACCTGGACGACGTGGAGGGCAGCTCGCGCGTGGCGGCCTACGCCGGCACGACGACGCTGTTGCACTTTGCCTACGCCCGCACCGGCGAAAGCCTGCTGGAGCAAGTGACGCTGATGCTGGAAGACGCCTCCCGCCGCTCCCGGCTGGATTTCGGCCTGCATGGCGGGATGTTTGAAGCCCCCCGGCAGGTCCCGGAAATCCCAGCGGTGATGGAATTAGGCGTCCGCACCTTCAAGTTTTTCCTGAGCTATCTCAAACAGGGCTGGTACACCGACGATTACCAGCTGACCAAGGCGATGGACCTGCTGGCCGCGCGCGGCGGCATGGCAATGGTCCACGCGGAAAACGGCGGCGCGATTGACTACCTGGAAGACAAATACCTCACCCCGCCGGTGACGCCGCCCACCGCAGGGGGCTGGCGCGAGCTCTTCGCCCGTTCGCGCCCCCCTGCGCTGGAGGAAGAGGCCATCTTCCGCGCCATCTGCCTGGCCGAGGTGACCGGCTGCCCGCTCTACATCCCACATGTCACCTCCACGCGGGCGCTGCGCCCGATTCGCGCCGCCCAGGCCGAGGGTCGCCGCGTCTACGGGGAAACCTGCCCCCAATACCTCACGCTGACCGAGCAGATCATCACCGAGCGCGGGGCGCTGGCTAAAATCGGGCCGCCGATCCGCACCGAGGCCGACCGGCTGGCGCTCTGGGCGGCGCTGCGCGACGGCACGCTCTCAGTGGTCGCCTCGGACCACGCGCCGAAGAAGAAAGACCCGCAGGGCGATTTCTTGACGCAGGGCTTCGGTGCGCCGCAGATCGAGACGCTGCTGCCGCTGGTCTACGACGAGGGCATCAACCACGGGCGGATCAGCCTGGTGCGGTTGGCGCAAGTGTTGTGCGAAAACCCGGCCCGTATCTTCGGGCTTTACCCGCAGAAGGGAACGCTGGCGGCCGGCGCGGACGCCGATCTGGTGATTTTTGACCCGCGCCGCGAGTTCACCATCCGCGCGGAGAACCAGCATAGCGCGGTGGGCTACACGCTCTTTGAGGGCCGCACCGTGCTCGGCTGGCCGGAGGCCTCGTTCCAGCGTGGGCATCCGGTGCTGCGCGACGGCGAGATCGTCGCCGCGCCGGGCGCGGGCCGCTTCCTGCCGACGCAGCCAGCGCAGCAGGATCCGCTCAAGCCATAGCGCAAGAAAGAGGTCCCCTGCCAAAAGCCCAAGATCTCACGCTAAGACGCCAGGTTTTCCTCCCGTGAAAGCCAGATTGAACCGCAGAGGCGCAGAACACGCCGAGTTTTTCTTGCCCCCCAGCGCATGGCGGGCGTCAAGGCTTTCATGGGGGCGCATGATGGCGGGCAGGCCATCCTATCCGACTCCTTAAAGTCATTCGTCCTTCACCACTAAGCAAAGTCCCCCCAACCCCTAACAGAAAAAAACTGGTGGGCCTCCTTTTGAGGAGGCCCACCAGTTTTCATGGGACATCCGGCTCCGGTTCCGGATAGTACACCTTCCCACCTCAAAGACGGCCTGACGGCCTCTGTCTGGCGCGCAGCGAAAAAATTTAAGAATTTTTAGCAGTTTTGATACACGGCTATCACGGTTCCCGGTTACAATCGGACGTAATAGCAAGAGAGTAAACGGGTAGCAAGCCCTTACGAACAACCAAAAATCATAAAACGTGGAGGAAGTATCATGAACTTCGCTATCGCCAGTCAAAGCAGGGCTTACGACTATCGCCGGCAGTATCGCCAGTTGACCAAGCGTCTCGTAGATATGCTGATAAGCATCCTGCTGATCCCCTTGGTCGCCCCGATTATTGTGGTTTGTGCCGTAGCCATCGCCCTGGATTCGCCGGGGCCAGTCTTCTTTACCCAGGAACGGATTGGGAAAGACGGTAAGCGCTTCAAGATTTACAAGTTCCGCACTATGTACCACAAGTTGGATGATAGCTCCCACCGCGCTTTCATGAAGGCTTTTGTCCGTGGCCAGATTGGTGGCGAGGGGACCACCAGCGGGCAAGTTTTCAAACCGGCCCAGGATGCTCAGATCACCCGCGTCGGGCGGATTCTGCGCAAGACCAGCCTGGATGAACTGCCCCAGCTCCTCAACATCCTGCGGGGGGAAATGAGCCTGGTAGGGCCCCGGCCCAATGTTCCCTGGGAAGTGGAAGAGTACGAGCCCTGGCACTACGAGCGGCTGGAAGTATTGCCGGGCATCACCGGGTTGGCCCAGGTGCGCGGCCGGAGTGGCATTTCTTTTGATCGTATAGTACAATATGATATAGAGTACGTTGAACGGCAAAACCTGATTCTGGACTTTCAAATCATCTGGTGGACGTTCAGCACAGTACTACGGGGGGCAGGTGCGAAGTAGGGATCCTATAACCGCATGAACTTCGGAAGCCCCCAGGAAAAGGGTTGGATTTTCCGCTCAACCAGCCCTTCGTCCAAAGGCTTCCGAAGTTTTATTTTTGCCTGTGAGATTGAGCTGAGGGGATGGAGATAAGTTTATGGAACTAAAAATTTACCTGCGGATCTTGTTGCGCAGATGGTGGGTGATTCTGCCGGTCTTTCTGGCTACCTTTGCCGGCGCCGTCGTGTTCACGTTTACCCAACGCCCCACCTATGAAGCGACGGCCACGTTCATCGTGGCCCCCACCAGTTCCTTTGAAGATACCGGCTCGTTTGTCAACGGGCTGGATACCCTCAGCCGGCGCACCGAAATCGCCACCACCTACGCCGAAGTCGCCCTCAGTCGCTCAGTCAAGCAACGGGTCGCGGAACGGTTGGGACTATCCTCCGCCCAGCTGGCCGATCTGACTTTGACCAGCCGGTTGCGCACCGGCAGCAACGTGCTGGAGATCAAAGCGGCCGGCCATGAGCCCCAGCAGATCACCGACTTTGTCAACACGGTAGGCGAAGAGACGCTAACCTATACCGAAAACCTGTACGAAGTTTTTGACCTGAAGCCGCTGGATCCAGCCATGGTCCCCACGATACCGGTCAAGCCCAACAAAACGCTCAACCTGGGGTTGGGAGGCGCTTTCGGCCTGGCGCTGGGCGTGGCCCTGGCGCTGCTCCTGGAATACCTGCAAACCCCGCTGAAGAATCTTACCCTTACCACCCTGTACGATTACGAGAGTGGCGCCTACACCCGCGCTTATTTCCTGCAACGCCTGCGGGAAGAGATGGTCCGCGCCAAACGCCACCACTATCCGCTTTCCCTGGTCGTCATCAAAATAGATCAATCGGGTAGCGTCAACGCCACTTTTCCCGGCCGGGTACGCGCCGAGATGACCCGTGAGCTGGCGACCTTCCTGAAGCAGTTCCTGCACGAAGAGGATATTGTGGCCCGCCTGGAAGGGACGACATTTGCCTGCCTGCTCATGAACATGGGAGATGAACAGGCCCGGCGCGTGATTGAAGATTTGCAGACCCGCATTGCCTGGACTCCTTACCGTTTAGAACAAAGTGGCGTGACGCTCAACCTGAACAGCGCCGCCGGCATCGCGGGTTATCATTACAATGGGACCCGGGCGGACGAACTGCTGCTACAAGCCCATGAAGCCCTCACCGAGGCCGAGGCGGCCGGCGAAAACAAGACTCAGATCTTCGTCCCTCCCAGCCCTTCAGAAGCCGATTAGACACGGATCAAACAGCATGAAACAGCTACCCTACCGCCAATTTGCGTTCGCCCTCCTCCTGATCTCCATCAGCAGCGGCTTCTGGGGGCCGGTCGGGCCGCTCGTCGTAGCGGCGGCCGAGCCGCCGCCTGAGAACACCTTCCAGATCACCTTTGCCGGGTTGGGATATGGTCAGCGCACCTTACACAGTCCCTACGGCATGACCGAGTACAATCTACGGCTGCCGGAAGGCTGGCAACTGCTGGACAACAGTTTCTTAGAGCTGGACTTCAGCTATACCTTCCAAATCCTGGAGTCGCCAAATGCGCAGACTTTCCCTACCCGCTTTGGGCATTTGGAGGTGATGATTGATGAGCAGTCCCCCACCGTCATCCCTTTGCAAGACGCCACCCTGGAGCATCAACTGGTGCGAATCCCCCTGCCCTTAGCGTCCTTCAACAGCTCCACCCGCCGGACGCACACCATCCGACTCACGCTGAACGCCGAGTTGATCTGCCGCTTGCAGCATGAGGCCGAGCTGGTCATCCACCCCACCTCCCGCTTTCTCTTCACTTACCGGCAGTTACCGCTCACCGCCGATCTGGCGCTCTACCCGCGCCCCTTTTACCAGCGCGCCTTCGCCCCCGATCAGCTCCGGTTTGTGCTACCGGAGCAGCCCACCACCGCCGAAATTCAGGCCGCGGTGACCATCGCGGCCAAATTGGGCGATCTGGCTGCCCAGCTGACCCTCAGCGGCACCACCGATGTCGCCTGGACCGAGCGACTGGTCAACGGCGACCCCTTCCCGGAACACGCGATCCTGATCGGCACGCCCGAACGCAATCAGGCCATTCGAGCGCTCCAGCAGTATCAGGCTCTGCCGCTCTCCCTGCACGAGCGCCAGCTAGCCCTGAGCCTGGTCGGCCCCCTGGCCGCTGCCCCCGGGCAACCGCTGACCTATACGCTGGCGCTGACCAACACCACGCCCGTGACCTGGACCACGCTGCAGCTCTACGCAGCCCTGCCGGCCTATTCCGCATGGCTCACCTGCACGCCCACCTGCACCTACCAGCCCGCCGGGACCGAAATCGGCTGGGAGATCCCGCTGCTGCCGCCGGGGAGCGTCCAACAGTACCGCTGGGTGGTACAGGCCGGCCAGCTGATCACCGAGGTCGTTGTGGATACCACCGCCACGCTGCTCCCCGCTGAAGGCGCCGCCCTCAACGTCAGCACGCTGACCACCACCTTGCAGTTGCTGCCGCCAGAGTTCACCACCTGGCACAGCACCGTTTCCGCCCCGCCGGGATTCTTCTTCATGCAGGAGAACCGCGCCGTCCCGGAAACCGATGGCCTGCTCCAGGAAGTGCTGGCGCCCTGGGATCCCACCCGCGCCCTGCTGGTCGTGACGGGGTTGAGTGACGCCGCCGTGGCTCACGCCAGCCTGGCGCTCAGTGCGGAGAGCCAATTCCCCGGCCTGCGCGGCGCTTTCGCGCTGATTCAGGAGACCCGCCCGGCCCCGCCAGCCCCGCCAGCCTCCCAGGCAAGCGATCTAACCCTGTCCGACCTGGGTTACGAGGACACGCTGCTGGAAGGCTTCTCTCAGGAAACGGAATATTACTTTGACCTGCCCATCGGCTGGCAGTTCAACGAGGGTTCGTTCCTGGACCTGATCTTCAGCCATTCGCAGATGCTGAACTACAACAACTCCGAGTTCAGCGTCCTCATCAACGGCAAGCCACTGACCACCATCCCGCTCAACCAGGAGACCGCCACGCAGGGCGCGCTGCGCCTGAACCTGCGCCCTTCCCAACTGGCGCCGGGCAAGACCAACCGCCTGACCCTGCGGGCCCAGCTCTATCCGCTCAACCAGTGCGGCTACGCCAGCCTCTGGCTGCAAATCAGCAACAGTTCCCGTATCCACCTGGAACGCACCGAGCAGCCGGAAGCGTCGTTGAATCTCAAATATTATCCCCATCCGCTGGACCAGCAGCCTGACCTGAGCAACCTCTTGTTCGTCCTGCCGGCCAACCCGCGGGTCAACGAATGGGAACCGGCGTTGCAGCTGGCGGCGGCTTTCGGCAAAGCGGCGGGGGGCAGCGCCATCCAGCCGGCTGTGGTCCTCCATGGGGAAACCACGATCCCATTTACCGCCACGACCTGGGCAGACTATCACCTCCTGGTGCTGGGACGTCCCTCCCGGAATCCCCTGCTCCAGCAGGTCAACGCCGACCTGCCGCAACCGTTCCGCCCCGGCACAGACGCCATTGAACAGCGGCTGGACCGGGTGATCTTCCGCCTGCCGCCCAACTTAGACCTGGGGCTGGTGCAGCTGATCGCCTCGCCGCTGAACCCACAGCGCGCGCTGCTGGCCGTCACCGGCACCACCGATCAAGGGCTGGCCGACGCCGTCGCCGCGTTGCGCACCCGCCCCTGGGACCTGGCCGGCAACCTCACCCTGCTGCGCGCCACCACGCTCAGGAACGTGGATACCCGCACCTTGACCAGCAGCGGTAAAGCGAGTGCCGTGCTGACCGCCGTCCCAGAGATGACCGCCGTGGCAACCGTCACCCCGACGCCCACCCCCCAGCCGGCGACCCCTACCCCCACCCCGGTGGGCGAGACGCCCACCCCCGTCCCCCCAGCCACGACCCCGCACTGGCTTTTCCCCTTCCTGGGCCTGGTCGTTCTAACCATCGCCGCCATCCTGGGACTCGCTTTCTGGCAAAGCCGCCGGGCAGCCCGCTCCCCCTCACGCCGCCGGTAGGAGCCGGGCCATGTCTGAAAGCGGAGAACTGCCACCGCCGGTCACCGCCGCCCGCCCGACCGCCAATGACTATCTGGTGACCGCGGCTAAAGGCAGCGGCATCACCTTTATCGGCGCCTTGATTGAGTACGCTGGCCGCTTCCTGTTGGGGTTTCTGCTGGCGCGCCTGATGGGCGATGAACAATACGGCCTCTACAGCGTCACCGATTCCGCCGTCTACCTGATGATTGGGCTGGCCCCTTTAGGCCTGGGCACCGGCCTGCTGCATTTTATCCCCATCGCTACCAGCCGGCACGATGAAAAGATGCTCTGGCAGACCCTCCAGATCAGCCTGCTCCTGCCGTTGCTCTTGAGCTTAGGCATCGGCCTGGGCTTCCTGGGCCTGGCCGACACCTTAGCCGTTAACCTCTTCCATGAGCCGCGCATCGCCAACCTCCTGCGCCTGACCGCCATCGCAGTCCCGGCGGGAACGTTGGGGAGCATCCTGGTCGCCGCCACCCAGAGCTTCAAGGTGATGAGGTACAAGGTGATCGCGCAAGACCTGCTGCTCACGTTGAGCAAGCTGGTCCTCACCGGAGTGCTGGCCCTGACCGGCCTGAACGTCGTCAAGGCTATGTCCGTTTACTCCTTCTCCATGGTGCTCTCCTGCCTGGCGCTGCTCTACTTTCTCAACCGGCTCCTGCCGCGCGAGCGCCCCCGGCGTCTGCTCTGGGAGGGGAGCCACCTCCGCAACATGTTCAAGTTCTCGCTGCCGGTCTACCTGGCCGAGATGCTCACCCTCTTCGGTCCCAACATCCGCACCCTGCTGTTAGGCTCCCTGAACACCATGCGCGCCGCCGGCGTTTTCACGGTCGCCGCGCGCGTCAACATGGTCGGCTCCATCTTCCTGAACGGCATCTCTACCATCTCCATGCCCATCGTCTCCGAGCTCTACGCCAACCACGAAACGCAAAAACTGCGCCAGTTCTACCAGACGGCCACCAAGTGGACCTTTGCCTTCAATCTCCCCTTTTTCCTGATCGTCCTGCTGTTTGCGCGGCCCATCCTCTCCCTGTTCGGCGCCAGCTATGTGGCCGGCGCCACCGGCCTGCTGATCCTGGCCCTGAGCAATCTCATCGCCGCCGCCACGGGGCTTTGCGGTGTGGTAGTGATCATGACCAACAACGTCTGGCTGAACACCTTCAACGCCGCCCTGCGCCTGATTTTCACGGTCACGTTCAGTTTCTGGCTGATCCCCACCGGCGGCGTGAACGGCGCTGCGCTGGCCACGGCCATCAGCCTGATTGCCGTGAACCTCATCCTGACCGTGGAGGTCTTCCTTCTGTTTCGCCTGACCCCTTACAACCGCACCATCCTCAAACCGTTGCTGGCCGGTCTGGTGGCCGGCGGCCTGACCTACGCGCTCAAACAGTGGGGCTTTGGGGGACAGGAAACGTGGGGGCCGACCCTGTTGGGTCTGGCGCTGCTGGGAATCACCTACGGCGGCGCGCTGGTGGCCTTAGGGCTTTCCCCTGAGGATCGCCTGATCTTAGACCGCCTCTACCGCCGGGTACGCCGGGCCTTGCCGGGCCGGGCTTAAAACCGCAAGAGCGCTATCATGAAACATCCAGCACTAAGCCCCCTGCCTTTTGGCGACGACGAAGGGATTTTGAGCCGGTTGCAGCAGAACACCTGGCTGGTGGAGCTTTTGCTGCTCGTCGGCGGCCTGGGGCTGGGAGGGGGGATCGCCTACCTGGTCTCACGGGGCCAATGGGCCATTGCGGCCGGGGCGGTGCTGGGCATCCCCCTGCTGATTGTGCTCAACCGTTATCCCCTGGGCGCTTTCTTCCTGTGGTGCGCCACGATGCCCCTTCTGCCCTTCCAGACCGTCCCCCCGCAGGTCTTCTGGGTCGTGCACCGCGCGCTGATCCCGCTGGCGCTCATCCTGGTCATTGCCGGGCGGTTGTTGCGCGACCGGCCTTACGATCCAGTGAAGTTGGGCTGGCCGGAGCTGATGATGGTCCTCTACCTGCTCTTCGGTGCCGTGACCGTCCTGGCAACCCGCAAAGCGCCCCTCCTGTACCTGTACGAGCTCTACGACCGGATGGGTGTGCCGTTTGCGGCCTACTGGCTAATGCGGCTGACCACGCCAGACAAACACGACTTCAAGCGGTTGTTGCCCCTGCTCCTGGGCCTGTGCCTGGCCGAAATCCTCATCGGCTTCTGGGCGCGCTACCTGCCGGGATTCCTGCCGCCGCTCTGGCAAATTGAGCGCATGGGGGACCGGATGTCGGGCAGCTTTGCCAATCCTACGCCCTATGCCTATACGCTGAGCTTCTGCCTGCCGCTGCTCTTCCACACCGCCCTTACGCGCTTTACCGGCACCGCCCGCACGCTGCTGCTGGGAGTTTTCGGCCTGGGCTTGGTCTGCATCTTCCTGACCTTCACGCGAGGCTGTTGGGGCGCGGCCCTGGTCATGCTGCTAGGCCTGCTGCTCCTCTATCCCCGGACGGTCGCGCGCTTCATCATCTTCGGCCTGCCGCTCTTCCTGCTACTCTTCGGCGGCCTGATGGCCCAGGAGTTCGCCACCGCCTTAACACGCCTGGAAACCCAGGACACTGTGGATAGCCGGATTGTCCTGGCGCACGCTGGCGAACGGATGTTCGCCCTCAAACCCATCACCGGCTGGGGCTTCGGCAACTATGACCGCTACGACTGGCAGTTCATGGAGCGGGTGGGGAATGCCGCTCCCACCAACTGGGATGTACAATACGGCACCTCCCACAACACTTTTCTGACAATCTTAGCCGAAACCGGCCTGGTCGGCTTTAGCACCCAGTTCTTCCCGCTCTTCTGGTGGGCCATCCAAAGCCTCCGGGTCTGGCGGCGGATGCCCCGGCGAGGGTTCTGGAGTCGCCGCTTGCTGGCCGTGTTGTGGCTCTCCATCCTTTTCTACCTGGTCGCCAGCCAGGTAGTGGATATGCGCTTCTTCTGGTTCCAGATCGGCACCTGGTGGGCGACCCTGGGCCTGATCGGCAGCCTGGTGGAACGGTATCAGTCGCATGAGCCGCGCCAGATTCCGGCGTGGTTACTGCTGAGCGCCGAGAGGAACTCCCGATGAGTCATCGCCCGGCTCCCCCTGTCCGCGTCCTGCATGTCATCGCCGATCTGGAGATCGGCGGCGGGCAGATGGTGGTGCGGACGCTGGTGGAGTATCTGGCACGTAACGGCAGCCGGCCGGTCGTCTGCACCTTCCGGGATGGCCCCCTGCGCCCGCCGATAGAGGCGCTGGGGATTCCGGTGCTCTTGTTGCCACCGCGCCGCCATAGCATCCTCTGGCTGCCGGGTTTCCTGGCCGATATGCGCCGCATCTACCACGCCCTGCTGGCCGTGGTTCGGCAATACCAGATTCAGGTGGTCCAAACTCACCTGCTCCACATCCTGGACTTCCTGACCTTAGGGCTGAAACTCCGCCCGCCCCGCCCGGCCGTCTTCTGGACCTTCCACAGCGCCCGGTTTGCGCTGCGGGCCGAGCATCTACCCCGCCACCGCTGGCTGCTGCGCCCCAAGTGGGCAGTGCAACGGCAGCTCTACCGGCTGGCCGCCCGCCGGTGCGACGGCTTCATCGCCGTCTCCGAGCAAATTCAGGAAACGCTGCTCCAGACCTTCGGCCCGGCCCTCGCGCCCCAAATCACCGTCATCCCCAACGGCGTGGATACCGACCGTTACGGCCGGCCCGTGGACCGCGCGGCCATCCGCGCGGCGGCCGGGATTCCCGTTGCGGCGCGCCTCCTGGTCATGGTCGGGACGCTCAAACCGGTCAAGGGCCACCGCTATATGTTAGAAGCGTTGCCGGCGTTGCTCGCTGTTGACCCCACCATCCACCTGGCGCTCATCGGCGATGGCGAGTTGCGCGCCGACCTGGCAGCTCAGGCCACCGCCTTAGGGGTGCGCGACCACGTCCACTTCTTAGGCAACCGTGACGACGTGCCCACCCTGCTGGCCGCCGCCGATCTTTTTGTGCTCCCCTCGCTGTGGGAAGGGCTTTCCATGGCGCTCTTAGAGGCGATGGCGACCGGCCTGCCGATTGTGGCCTCTGCCGTCTCCGGCACCGTGCAGGCGATCACGCCGGAGGTGGAGGGATTGCTGGTCCCACCGGGGGATGTGCCGGCCTTGCAGGCGGCCCTTGCCGCCCTGCTGGCAGAGCCAGAACGCGCGCAACAGCTGGGCGCGGCGGCCCAACGGCGGGCCATCCGCGAGTTCAGCGCCCAGCGCCAGGCGCTGCGCTATCTGGAGCTCTACCGGCGGGCTATCCGTGAAAGCCGGTAGTGACACGCTTTAGCGCGGCAAAACGGCGCTCAAGTCAGCGTTTCAGCGTCTTAGCGTCTCAGCGTTTTAGCGTGTTGGTAGTGTTTGTAGTGACGCGCTTTAGCGCGTCCAACGGCGCTGAAGCGCCTCACCACAAACGAAGAGCGTTATTCAAGGGAGGAGGTTTCATCCTTTCGCCTTCATCCTTCATCCTTTCAACGGCGCTGAAGCGCCTCACCACAAACGAAGAGCGTTATTTTCAAAGGAGATTTCATCCTTTCGCCTTCATCCTTCATCCTTTTCAAACGTGAGCCGTGAGTGGTGAGCGGAAACAGGAACTTCTACTTTACTACTTTCTGCTCTCTGCTCACTCCTTAACTGATTTCTATTTTTCAAGAGTTCAAGAGAATGAACAATGCCAGGCTTAGCAGGAATCATTCAGTTAGCCCCCGGGGAAATTGAACCGGCGGTCTTTAACGCCATGCAGCGCGCCTTGCTACACCGCCCGTGGTATCAGGTGGAGGTTTACCGCAGCCCCGACTGTCGGCTGGCGGTAGCCCGCATCCATCTGGGCACGCTCTACCCGCAACCCCAACCCTACCTGGCACGCCAGGGACGGGTCAAGCTCTTCCTCTACGGAGAGTTCTACCGCGAGACCACGCTCGCCACGCCAGAGTGGATCTGCCAGCAGTACGAACAGGCCGGCCCCGCAGCCTTGACCCGGCTGCACGGCTCCTTTCAACTGCTGCTGGTGGATGAGGATCAGCAGAGCCTTTATCTGGTCAACGACCGGATCGGCAGCCGGCCCCTCTATTACTACCAGGATCAGGCCGCTTTTTACTTCGCGCCGGAGCAGAAGAGTCTGCTTCAAATCCCCTCGCTCCCCCGCCGGCTCTATTTACCGGCCGCTGCCGATTTCCTCACCAACTGCCACTTCACCGCCGCTCACACCCTGATTGAGGGCGTCAAAACCTTAGACAGCGCCACCCTCCTGCACTTCCAGGGCGAGCGGTACACCCAACACCGGTACTGGACCTTCACCTTTGACGAAGAGGCGCGGGACCTGGGCGCAGAGCACTATCGCGCCGAGCTCAGCGCCCGGCTGCGGCAGGCCGTGCAACGGACTCGCGCCGTCACCCCCCGGTACGGCGTCCTGCTCAGCGGCGGCTACGATTCCCGCGCCATCCTCGGCTGCTGCCTGGAAGCGCAACCGGCAGCCACCCTCGCCACCGTCTCCTGGGGCCGGGAGGAGGCCCTCCCCGACAGCGATTGCCTGATCGCCCGGCAGCTGGCGGAGACCTTAGGGACTCAACACGGCTTCTACCGGCTCTCCGGCGCTGAAATCCTGGCCGATTGGGAGACCTTCATCCATCTGGGCGAGGGGCTGACCGATTTCCCCGAATCCTACACCGTCTTTGACCGGATTCGGGCGCAGCAGGGGCTGGAAGCCGTCCTGCGGGGCGACGAATGCTTTGGCTATTCCCGCTGGACCACGGTGCATGACGAGCTCTCCATGTTCCGGGCGCTGGATTTGCGGGTGCTGCGCTACATGCGCGACCTGCAAGCCCTGCTCCAGCCCGCGCGCTACCGGGAATTTTGTGAGATGGATGCGGCCACCCGGCAGCAGCTTTCGGCGCAATGTCCTGCCCGCCGGCTCCACAACCGGAAAGACTTTTATTATTTGAATGCGCGAGTAAAATATTATCTTAACCCGCTCAACTACGTTAAAAACTTTGCCTTGGAGTCACCGCGGCCGCTGCTGGATGATGACATCCTGGAGCTGGTCACGCGGTTGCCGTTGAAATACCGGTTGGGCAAGCGGTTCTGGCGCGCGACCGCGGTGCAGCTCTTCCCGCAGCTCTACACCGCCCTGGCCCGCCGGGATAACATGATCCGCTGGCCGGCGGCGTTGCGGGCCACGCCGGAAACTGAATCCTGGGTGCGCCAACAACTGTTAGACCCGCAGTCCTTTTTGAGCGACTGGTTCAACCGGCCAGCGTTGCAGGCTTACCTGGATCGCTTCTTTGCCCCACGCCCGGCCACCGCCGCGCCGGCGGGGAGCGGCTGGCTGCAGCGGCTGGAGGCGCAGCCCCGGCTCTATTACTGGCTGCATGGGGGCGTCTACCGGGTCAAAAAGCAGCTGGAGCGGCTGGATCACACCCTGGAGCCAGAGCGGTTGATTTTGCGGCTGCTGATCTTGAACAGCTGGGGGCAGTATATCCTGGACCACGGACGACAGACCACAAACCCCGTCTGACCCATGGGATTGCTATGACCAACGTACCGATTTTGATGTACCACAGCATCTCCGACGACCGGGCCTGGCTCTGGGGCCATCTGGCCTGCCCGGTCCGCGTCTTTGAAGATCACCTGCGCGCGCTGGCCGAGGCCGGTTTCCACACCGTCTCTTTGCCCGAGCTCTACGCTCACCAGACCGCCGGGGCGCCGCTGCCATCCCAGCCCATCGTGCTGACCTTTGACGACGGCTACCTGGATAACTGGGTCTACGCCTACCCGCTCCTCAAACGGTACGGCTTCCGGGGCACGATCTTTGTCAGCCCCGACTTTGTGGATCCCACCCCGCAGCCCCGGCCCAACCTGGACGACGTGGCGGCCGGGCGCAGCGCCGCGACCGCCTTGCCCCGGCGGGGCTACCTCTCCTGGGCCGAGCTGCGCCTCATGGTCAACAGCGGCGTGATGGATGTGCAGGCCCACGCACTAACGCACACCTGGTATTTCACGGAGCCGGCCATCGTGGATTTCCACCGTCCCGGCGCGCCCTACCCCTGGCTGGCCTGGAACGCCTACCCGGAGCGCAAATACCGCTGGCTGGACGAAGATCAGGCCCCGCTGGTGCCCTGGGGGACGCCGGTGCACCGGCACGACAAGGCGCTCGTCGCCCGGCGCTACTTCCCCGACCCGCGCTTAGCCGAGTGGATGGCGGCCCAGGTGGCAGCACACGGCGGCGCGGCGCTGTTCCAGGAACCGGGCTGGCGCGAACGGCTGCAGGCGCAGGCGGCTGACTTCCGCGCCCAACACGAGCTCCACGATACCTGGGAAAGCCCGACGGAATACGAAGCCCGCCTCCGGCACGAGCTGGGCGACTCCAAAGCCCAGTTGGAAACCCACCTGCACCAGCCCGTCCGGTTCCTCTGCTGGCCCGGCGGCGGCTACAACGCCGCCACCGAGCGCCTCGCGCAGGAACTGGGCTACCTGGCAACGACGCTGAGCTCTGCCGATCCGCGCCGCGCCCGCCCAGAGCCACGCTACCTGATCCGCTGGGGCGCGCCGACGCTGCCACGTCACGGCCAGACCCTCTATCGCGACGGGCGGTATCTGGTCGCCATGTTGCGCTGTCGCGCCGGTGACGCTGCCGCCTGCTGGGAATGCAAAGCCCTGACCGCGCGCGATCTGGTCGTGCTGGAAGGCCGCCACCGGCTGGCCCACCTCAAATCCAGGAGTCTATCCCTATGACCCGCACCCGCCATCCCGTACCGGTCCTGATCACCTGGGATGTTGACCCCGACGGCTGGATTGAGCCGGAGAAGCGGCGCTGGGCGCTGCAAACCGCCGCCGCGCTCTGCGCCGGCTTCAACATCCACGCCACCTTTTTCCTCACGGCTGAACCGGCCGCGCTCTACCAGGATGATCTGCCCAACCTGCTGGCGCAGGGGCACGAGATCGGCTGTCACGGCTGGACGCACGGCGACGAGGAGAATTACGACCGGCTGCCGGAGATGGTCCAGCGCGACTACCTGGCCCGCGCCACCGCTACCCTGCAAACGCTTACCGGCCGGCCGGTGCGCGCCTTCCGCAGCCCGCGCGTCAAGACCTCGGCGCTCACGCTGCGACTGCTGGCCGAGCACGGCTACCGGGTGGATAGCACCGTCTGCTCCCAGCGGGCCGACTTGATCAGCTCCAACCTGATCAACACGAACTGGCTGCTGGCCCCCCGCCGCCCCTACCACCCCCGCGCCGACCATCCCTACCGCGCCGGCGATCTGCCGTTGTGGGAGGTGCCGGTCTCGGCGCTGCTGGTGCCGTTCATCTCCTCGGCCTATCGGGTTTTAGGGCCGGCCGCGATGAAATTCTTCTTCCGCCTGCTCTATACCGAAGCCAGAGTGACCGGCAAACCCATCGTCTACCTGGCGCATCCCACCGAATTCCGCAACCGCAAAACCGGCGGCGAGAGCCGGCTCCGCGAACATGTGAAGCTCCGCTACTTCTCGCCGGCCTTCATCCGCGCCCACGGCTTCCGCCCGCGCAACCTGCTCTACCGGGTCAACGGCACGGCGCTCCTGGCCAGCACCCGCGATCTGTTCAAGTATATGGCCGCTTTCCCTGACGTGGTCTTCCCCACCGCCAGCGAGTACGTGGAAACTTATCTTGAGAAATAAGCCATGGCAGAACCCACCCTGAAAATCTGTTACATCATCGGCACCTATCCGGGGTTTAGCTCCACCTTCATTGACCGCGAGATCCGCATGATGCGGCAGTGGGGCATCCCGATGCAGTTGCTCTCCATCCGCCCGGCCGATCCGGGCAGAACCCTCTCCGCTGAGCAGCAGGCCAACCGGCGTGAGGTAATCTACCTGATCCCGGTTCAGTGGGAGAAGTTCTGGCGCGGGCACTTCTATTTTCTGCTGAAGCAACCGTGGACTTATCTCAGCACCCTGTTTTACTTGCTGACCCGCCGCCATCCCACACTGCGGGATCAGGCCATGACGCTGCTGCACTTCGCCGAGGGCGTCTACGCAGCCTACCTGCTACGGCCCCTGGGGGTCAACCACCTCCACGCCCATTTTGTGGACCGGGCAGCCACCGTCGCGCTGGTCGCGGCCCGCCTGTTAAAGATTCCCTACAGCCTGGCGGTCCACGCCGGCGAGGACATTTATGTCCACCCGGTCTTACTCCGCGAAAAGTTCGCCGGGGCCAAATTTGTCATCTCCTGCACCCAATACAACCTGGATTACCTGAAGCGGCTGGGGATTCCCGACCTGGATCGCAAAGCCTTTGCCATCCATCACGGGCTGGATTTTGAGCATTACGGCACCGAACCCCAGCCGCAAACGCCGCCCCTGCTGCTCTCCGTCGGGCGGCTGGTGGAGAAAAAGGGGCTGGATTACCTGATCCGCGCCTGCCGCCTGCTGCGGGATCAGGGCCGGGAGTTCGTCTGCCACATCATCGGCTCCGGGCCGGAGCGCGAACACCTGCACGCCCTGATCCAGGAACTGGAACTGCAAGAGACCGTGTTCCTGCGCGGCATCTTGCCCCACGATCAGGTAGTGGACGAATACAACCGGGCCACGCTTTTCGCCCTGCCGTGCGTGCAGGGGCAGGATGGCAGCTTAGACGGCATCCCCAACGTCCTGCCGGAAGCGATGGCCTCCGGGGTGCCGGTGGTCTCCACGCCGGTCTCCGCCATCCCGGAACTGGTGGTAGACGGGTCCAACGGCCTGTTGGTGCCACCGGGGGAGGTCACCGCCCTGGCTGCGGCCCTGGCGCGGTTGTTAGACGATCCGGCACTGCGCTGGCAGTTGGGTGAGCAGGGTCGCCGGGCGGTCAAAGAGCAATTTGACCTCAACCAGAATGTGCATAAAGTCTACGAAATTTTCCTGCGTTATGGAGGTCCTGAACATGATGCCCCCTGAACCGCCCTTCAAGAAGATGCATCTCCCGGCTCTATTTCTCGTTTGGGGCGCGCCGCAAGGGTCGCACCGCAGCCAGCTGATCGCCCGTCATCTGGGCATGGATTTACAGTTTATTTACCTCACCGCCAGGCAAGGCAAATATTACGCCCCGTTTAAATACTTCTACCAGTTTTTTGCCACGCTGGTGTTTCTGGCAAGGCATCGCTATCGGGTCATCTTCGTCCAGGACCCCCCGATCTTTGCCGTCCTGCCGGTCTATCTCTATAGTCTGGTTTCAGGGGCCCAATTCTTCATAGATTCCCACACCGACGCGCTGCAAGCCTCCTGGTGGCGCTGGACGCTGCCACTGCACCGCTTCCTGGAGCGCCGGGCAGTCACCACGGTGGTCACCAACGACGCCCTGCGCCAGCTGGTAGAAAGCTGGGGGAATCGCAGCTTCACCCTCCCTGACCCGCCGCTGATAGGAATAGGAGAGGAAGGGGAGCCCGCTTCGCTGCCGGGCTCGCACTTCAAGATCGTGATGATCAGCACTGCCGACTACGATGAACCCGTGGCTGAAGTCGTAGCCGCAGCCGCCAGCCTCCCGGACGTGGATTTCTATATCACCGGCGACTTTGCGCACTCGCTACACCATCATGGCATTCAAGATCAGGCCCCCGCCAATGTCCACTTCACCGGCTATTTACGGGAAGGTTACTTTGCGCTGCTCAAGGCCGCCGATGCCATCCTCTGTCTGACCACCGAAGACAACACCTTTCTCAGCGGCGACAACGAAGCCTTGTGGTTGGGCAAGCCGCTCATCACCTCCCAATGGCCGATCTTGCAACACTATTTCAGCCGGGGGACCCTGTACGTAGATAATTCTACCGACCAGATTCGCCAGAGCATTCAAGAATTGCGGGACCATTACGATGACTACCGGGCCGAGATGCTGGCCCTGCAGGAAGAACGCCGCCAGGCCTGGTGGGCCCGCGTTGACGAGCTGCTACACCTGCTCGCCAGGAACTGA
>CAYTGR010000045.1:0-41758 GCA_964437445.1 uncultured Anaerolineales bacterium
AATAACAGGGAACCATGCACGATTACGATGAACTCAATGTGACCTTAGCCCCGCCGGAGCGCGCGTTTCTGGTGGGAGTGGAATGGAAAAGCCAGCCAGCGGGCAAATTCGCGCCGGCGGATTGGCCGGCCGTGGAATCATTGGCCGAGCTGGAGCAGCTGGCGCTCACTGCCGGGCTGGAGGTGGTCGGGCAGACCATCCAAAAGCTGGAACGTCCTCACCCCGATACCTTCATCGGACGGGGCAAAGCGACCGAGATCGCCGAGACGTTACGGATGGCCGGCGCGAGTGTTGTCATCTTTGATGACGAGCTCAAGCCAACTCACCAGCGCGAGCTGGAAGAAATCTTCGGCGACAAGATCAAGGTGCTGGACCGCACGGGCGTCATCTTGGATATTTTCGCGCAACACGCCCACACCCGCGAAGGGGCGCTCCAGGTAGAGCTGGCGCAATACGAGTACCGCCTGCCGCGCCTCACGCAGATCTGGACGCAGCGGGCCTTCACCCGCCAGGCCGGTGGTCAGGCCGGCGGGGCCGGGGGCGGCGTCGGCCTGCGTGGCCCCGGCGAGACCAAGCTGGAAATGGATCGCCGCGTCATTCGCCAGCGGATTGCCCAGCTTAAGCGTGAGCTGGAGAACGTCCGCGCGCACCGCGCCCGCTATCGGGCCCAACGCCGCCGCAGCGGTATCCCGACTGTGGCGCTCATCGGCTATACCAATGCCGGGAAATCCACGCTGCTCAATGCGCTCAGCGGCGCAGAGGTCTACGTTGCCGACCAGCTCTTCGCCACGTTGGATCCCACCACCCGCCGCGTGGAGCTGCCCGCCGGCACAGTCATCCTGGCGACCGACACCGTCGGCTTCATCCAAAAACTGCCCACGCAGCTGATCGCCGCCTTCCGCGCGACCCTGGAGGAAGTGACGGAGGCCGATCTATTGCTGCATGTCATTGATGCCAGCCATCCCCGCGCGCTGGAACAAGCTCGCGCCGTCCGCGAGACGTTAGAGGCCATCGGCGCGGCCGACCTGCCGTTGCTCAACGTCCTCAACAAGATTGACCGCCTGCCCGACCCGGAAGCGGCGCGCAGTGCCCTGGGCGACCTGCCCGACAGCATCGCCATCTCGGCGCTCGGCCGGATCGGGCTGGAGACGCTCAAGGCACGGGTGGAGGAGGCACTGGAGGCGGAGATGATCCGGGTAACACTGCTGATTCCCTTTGACCGCGGCGAGCTGGTCAACCTCTTCCATGAACGGGGCTTGCTGGAAAGCGAGGAACACACCGGTCAGGGGACCCGCCTCACTGGGCGGCTGCCGCACGCACTCCTGCCGCAGTTTGAACCGTTCCGGCAGAAAACCAGAGACAAGGGATAACCGTAAAGTCGTACGCAAAGTCGCCAAGACGCCAGGTAATCAGCGGACTTTTTGCAGGAAACCCTGGCGGGTCTGGCATCTTGGCGTGAAGATTCCGGGCTTTTGGCAAGAGACTCATTCGTGAGTCCACTGCAAAAAGCCTGTTCCACCGCCGAGACATGCAGAGACATTGATTTAAGGCTCAGCGTCTATGCGCTGAGTTTTGGCAGTAGAGTCATTCGTGTATTCGTGCATTCTATTCGTGGATGCGTGGATTATGCCACACTGGCGCGAACAACAACAAAAGGATCCTTACTTCCGCAAGGCAAAGGCGGAAGGCTACCGGGCCCGCTCCGCCTACAAGCTGCTGCAAATCCAGGAGAAATTTCACCTCCTGCGGCCGGGCGGCGTGGTGGTGGATCTCGGCGCGGCGCCGGGTTCCTGGTCACAGGTCGCCGCCGGGATTGTCGGGGCGACCGGGCGCGTCGTGGCGCTGGACCTGCAAGAGATCGCGCCACTCCCCGGCGTCACCATCCTCCAGGGTGACATGACCGACCCGGCAGTGCAGGCCCGCGTTGTGGACGCCGCCGGCGGCCGGGCCGACGTGGTGCTCAGCGACGCCGCGCCGTTCACCAGCGGCATCAAATTGCAGGATCAGGCTCGCTCGCTTACGCTGGCGCGCGCCGCGCTGGCGGTCGCCCAAACGCTACTCCGGCCTGGCGGGCACCTGGTCATTAAGATTTTTGAAGGGCCGGACCTGCCCGCTTTCCTCAAAGAGGTCCAACAGCGCTTTCAATCGGCCCGCATCCATGCCCCTGCCGCCTCCCGACAGGAAAGCAAGGAAACGTTTATCATAGCGCAGGGCTACCGGGGAGGCGCAACGTGAAACAAGCCACGCCAAACGCCAAACGTCAAAAAAGACCGCATGGACCAAGCGGCGGATGGAGTATTTTAGGGTGTTTCCTGCTCCTGTTAGCGACGGCGCAGCCCCTTCTGGCCGAGAGTCCCCCGCCGCCGGCTGACCCTGTGACGGCGGCATTGCAAGCCGACCCGGCGCTGCGCGAGCTGCTCTGCGCGCCCGATCCGGCAATACCGCTCACAGCGGGACAGCTTGTTGCGCCCATTCTGCTCTACCACCACGTCGGCAACGCTGGCCTGGAAGGAAGTCAGTCCACTCGTTTTGACGTGACGGCCGCCGGATTTGAAACCCAGCTGGCGCTCCTGCAACAGCTGGGCTATCAAAGCCTGACCGTCAGTCAGCTGGCCGCCGCTTTACGCGGTGAATCCTCGCTGCCCCCCCGCCCAATCGCCCTCACCTTTGACGACGCCTGGGCCAATCAGTACACCACCGCTTTCCCGCTGTTGCAAAAATATGGTATGACGGCCACTTTCTACGTCCCCAGCCGTTACCCCGGTGCGAGATCCACGCTCAGCTGGGACCAGCTGCGCGAAATGAACCAGGCCGGTATGGAAATTGGCTCGCACACGCGCACGCACCGCTGGGAACCGGCCGCCTGGGGGCAGGTAGCGCTCTCCAAAAGTGAGCTGGAAGCCCAGCTGGGCATCTCGGTCACCACCTTCTCCTATCCCTACGGCCTCGTGAAATATGCCGATTTGGTGCAGAAGGCCGGCTACACCTCCGCCGTCGCCGTCAGCGGCACAGCCATCCAGAACCCGGCGCAACCATGGGCCCTGCGGCGCATTGAGATCAGCGGACGTGATACCCTGGCGACCTTCATCCGTCGTCTGCCCTGGCGGGGACAAGGCACCAGCCTGTGCCCGGTCCCCCCCGACACCTCACCACCCAAAGAATGACCTGCCAAGTCTCTCATTTAATAAACTTCGCTGCGCACTCAGCGGTAAGATCCTTTGGGCAGTGGAGTTATTTTTACAGCAGGGGGTAGTGTGATTCCCGAAGAGCTCCATCTCCGCAATTTCCTCTCCCACCGCGCGACCGACCTGGATCTGCGCGGCATCCACCTGGCCGCGCTCGTCGGCGAGAACGGCGCGGGCAAATCTTCATTGCTGGACGCCATCACCTGGGCAGTCTGGGGCCGCTCGCGCACGGCTTACGGCTTAGAGGAAAATCTCATCTATCATGGCGAGTCGGCCGTGGAGGTGGAATTCACGTTCCGGATGCCCTACCAGGGTGGCGACGAGCGCCGTTTCCGCATCCTCCGCCGCCGTGAAGTCCATGGCCGCCGTTCTGCCAACAGCCTGCTGGATTTCCAGGTGCAGAGCGAGCAGAACTGGCGCACACTCAACGCCGATTCCATCCGCGACACGCAGGCCCGTATCATCCAGCAACTGGGGTTGGATTACGATACCTTCATCAATTCCGCGTATCTGCGCCAGGGTCACGCTGACGAGTTCACCGTTCAGACGCCGGCCAACCGCAAGCGCGTGCTCAGCCTCATCTTAGGGCTGGAGCGCTGGGCGGATTACAGCGAACAGGTGAAAAAGCGGCTTGCCGAAGTCCAGGGACAGGCCAAAGAGCTGGAGCGTCGTCTGACCGATACCGAGGCGGAGCTCGCCCGGCGGCCAGAGCACGAAGCAGCGCTGGCCCAGGCCGAGGCCGCCGCTCAGGAGGTCGCGGCGCGGCTGCAGGCGGTCCAGCAAGAGGCCGAAGCGCTGGCGCGCCTCCAGGAGCAGGCCGCCGCGCTCCAACGGCAATTAGCGGACCTGGAACGGCGGCTCAAACAGGAAGAGGAGCGACAGAACGCCCTGCAAGGAGAAATGTCCAGCCACCAGCGGCGGCTGGCGGATTACCAGGAGCGGATCGCCCAGGCGGAAGCCATTGAGGGCCGTTATCGCACTTATCAGGCGACGCTCGCCGAAGAGCGCGCCTGGGGGGAGCGACTAAGCCAGGCAGCCCGGCTGCAAACCGCCAAAGCCGAAGCCGAACGTGCCATCGCCCAGGCGGCCGAGGCACTTGCACGCCAGGCGCAGACCATAGAACGCGAAGAGAGCCGTTTTGAGCGGCTTATCGCCGACCAACGCGCCCGGCTGGATAAAGCCCTCGGCGACCTCCGGGGCCAGCTGCGGGCCCAGGAGGAGCGCCTGGCCGGCGCAACGCTCGCGGCCGAGCTGGCCGAAGCTCAAGCGCGGCTGGCAGCCCTGGAACGGCTGGCCGAGGAACTGGAACAGACGCGCACCATCGTCCACGAAGCCGAAGTGGAAAACAGCCGCCTGACCGAGCGCAACCGCCAGCTAAAAGCCCTGATGAACGAAACCAAGGCCAACCTGGACACACTGGCGGAAGCCGGAGCGGTCTGCCCGCTTTGCCGCCAGCCGCTTACCGAGGAGCACCGCGTGCGCCTGCTGGCCGAACTCCAGGCAGAGGGAACGGCCATGGGCGACGAGTTCCGGGCCAACCTCGCCCGCAGCCAGGTGCTGGCCGAACAAAAAACCACGCTCCAGGGCCAGCTGCGCGAGTGGGAACGCGCGCTCCAGGAGCGGCCACGCCGCGAACAGGCAGTCGCGCGGTTACATCAGCAAGTGGAACAGGGCGAGGCGGCTCGCCAACGCGCAGAGCAACTCCGCGCCCAGGCCGGTGAATTGCAGGCCCAGCTGGACCACGAGGCCTACGCCGCCGCCGAGCGGGAAACGCTGGCCCGGCTCCGGGCTGAGCGCGCCGCGCTCCAGGCCCGGCTGGAAGAAAACGATTACGCGGCCGAGGAACGCGCTGCACTCGCCGCTGTCCTGGCTGACCTGAGCGCACTCGGTTACGACGCCGCCGCGCACGAGCAGGTGAAAGCCCAGATGCGCGCACTGGCCCCGGCCGAAGAGGAGTACCGCGAGCTGGAAAAGGCCCGCGTCGGTATCCAGGGCGAAGAAGAGGCGCTGAAGCGACTGGCTCAGGAACTTGCCGCCCAGACCGCTCGCCGGGCCGAAATAGAGACCGCACACGCAGCCCAGACCGCCGCCCTGGAAGCCCTCCGGCCCCAGCTGGCCCAGGCTCCCCGCATCAACCAGGCCTTGAACGAAGCGCGCCAGGCCGAAGCGAACGCCCGGCAGCGCGTCGGCGCGGCCCGCCAGAACCTGGCCGCCCTCCAGACGCTGGAAACACGCTTAGGAGAGCTCCGCCGCAGCCGGGAATCCTTGAATCGGCGCAGCGCCATTCTCACTGAGCTGCGCGACGCCTTCAGTGTCAACGGGGTCCCGGCGATGATCATTGACCACACCCTGCCGGCGTTAGAACGAGAGGCCAATCGTATCCTGGAGCAGCTGACCGGCGGGCGAATGCACATCCGCTTTGAGACTCAGCGGCAGACCAAAACCGGTGGCCTGCACGAGACCTTAGACATCATCATCAGCGATGAGAAAGGGACACGGCCCTACGAGAATTTCTCCGGCGGGGAACAGTTCCGGGCGAATTTCGCCATCCGGGTCGCCCTTTCGCGCCTGCTGGCGCAGCGCTCGGGCGTCCGGCTACGGTCGCTCTTTGTGGATGAGGGCTTCGGTGCCCTGGATGCCGAGGGCCGGCGTCGCCTGGTAGAGGCAGTTAAAGCCGTACAAGATGAGTTTGACCTGATCCTGGTCATTACCCACATTGAAGAAATGCAGGATGCCTTCCCCAGCCGCATCCAGGTGACCAAAACAGAGGCCGGCTCGCAGGTAGAGCTGCTCTAAACGGACGATAGACGCTTTACGTTTCACGCTTCACGCTTCACGTTTCACGTTTCACGATCACTCCTGCTCCACCACAATAATCCAGCCGCCCTCCATCCGGATTTTGCCCTGCTGGCGCAGGCGGACCAGTGCCCGATTGATGCTTTCCCGGCTGGTGCCGACCAGCGTCGCCAGCTCTTGTTGGGTCATCGGGACCATGATTTGCAGGCCGTCGGAGACAGGGCGCCCGGCCCAGTGGGCCAGCTTCTCCAGGTGATGCATCAGCCGCTCCGGCACCGGCAGCAACGCCAGATCGCCCGCCTCGGCAGTTGCGTGGCGCAGGCGCGCGCTCAGCGTGGCTAACAGTTTGAGCGCCAGGTCGGGGCTTTTCTGGAGGCAGTGGATCAAAGATTCGCGGTTCAACTCCAGCGTCCAGGTCTCCTCCAGCGCCTCCACGTTGGCCGAGCGGGGCAGGTCCTCAAAGATCGCCATTTCCCCCACGATCTCGCCCGGCCCTAAAATCCGCACCGAGAGCTCACGGCCATCTTCACCGATGACAAAGACCCGAACTCTTCCCCGTTGAATGACATGACAGGTCACACCCGACGCCCCCTGGCGCATGATCGTCTCGCCGGTTTTAAAGTGACAGCGGGTCGCCTCGCCTACCAGACAGCGCAGAGTTGCCTCGTTGAGGTTGTGAAAGAGGGCCAACGATTGCAGCGCTTTCCAGTCATCCATCGGTCTGTTCCACCGATTATTATTGTAACCGACCTTCACGGTACCGTCAATGCGTGGTCTCGTTTGCAAACTCTCCATGGCACACCTCCGCACACTTCGGCAGACTTCACAGCATCCGCAGGAACAATCCTACCACCACCGCCAGCGCGACCCCCAGCAACGTCTCCAGCCAGCTGCCGGTGGGACGGACCAGGAGCGCAACCCCCTCCTCACGCACCTGGATGGAGGCCAGGCGGCGCGGCAGCAATACCACCGGAATCAGGAACGGTTGTCCCAGGACCACGCTGGTGGCGATGACCACTCGCTCTGCCATCGGGCCGTACTTCTCACCCAGCCCGAGCCGGGGCGCAGCCTCCGGTCCCCAAATGCCGCGCACGACGAAGCGCAGGAGCACCCAGGCTGGCTGCGCCAGTAACAGATACCCGGCTGCGTAGAGGATGACCTCGCGATTCAGCGGCAGCCCGAGCGCGGTCAACCCGGCCTGCCAGGGGTCACCGCCCGCGGCCACGGCCAGCCCGATCACACCCAGGTGCGCAACCTGGTCCAACAGATACCAGACCATCTCCCAGCTCGTGCGTTTGGGATGGAGCAATCGCGCGCGCACCACGTCAATGGCCGTGTGCGTTGCCCCGATCAAGAGGGCGTAGGGCCACCAGGTCGGCTCAGCCAGTAGCGCCAGGAGCAGCGTGACCGCGGTGACAATCCCGCCGTGGGCCACCACACCCCACAGCGAGCGCATCTTCAAGCGAGCCAGGCCATCCCATTGAAACACGTAATCTCCCAACAAATGCGCCAGCAGCATCAGGTAGACCATGTGACACCTCCTCGCGTTAATCAGGAATGTCGTTAGCTGGATGATTTCCTTACTTCTGATCTCAGTATACCCGCTCAGTTAGTCTCTAACAATGACGTACATCACACCAGCTGTCTCTCCGGTCCTGGGCACTGGGGCGCACACGGGGGGTGGGATAAAATTTAAGGGGATCTTGCGCCCGGCTCTGCCGTGCACAAAATCCCCTCTTGCTCATTTACCTTCTTCCATGAGACATAAGACATGAAAGCCGGTTTTGACCGCTAAGGCGTAGAGTCGCGCAGGATGGCCCCGCCTGCCAGAGCTAATTTCGGATTTGGGATTTCAGATTTCGGATTTGCCTACACAACTCGCGACCTCTGTAAATCCGGCTTTCATGGAAGGACGGGCGCTCTCTCACCGCCATTCCGCCATTCCGCCATTCCGCCATTTGCCATTCGCTATTTGCTATTCGCCATTCGCCATTCGCTATTATTCCACCGTCACGCTCTTAGCCAGGTTGCGCGGCTGATCCACATCCGCGCCGCGCCGGACGGCCATGGCATAGGCCAGCCACTGCAACGGGATGGTGTTGACAATGGGCGCCAGCAACGGCGGGGCGGCGGGGACTTCCAGCAGATAATCGGCCTTGCGGCGGGCTACCTCGTCCCCTTCCTGCACTAACGCGATGACCGTCCCGCCGCGCGCTTTCACCTGCTCCATCTGGCTGAGCATCTTGTCGTAGACGCCATCGCGCGGGGCCAGCGTGACCACCGGCATCCGCTCATCAATCAGCGCGATGGGGCCATGCTTCATCTCACCGGCCGGATAGCCCTCCGCGTGGATGTAGGAAATCTCTTTGAGCTTGAGCGCCCCTTCCAGCGCAATCGGGTAATTGATCCCGCGCCCCAGGTAGAGAAAGTGCTCGCGTTTGTGGAAGAGCTCGGCCAGCCCATGGACCTCGGGCCGCTCCACGGCCACCTGTCCTACCAGCTCCGGCAGCCGGGCCAGGTCATCCACCGCGCGCCGCAACGCCGTCCCGGTCAAGACCCCCCGTTGCTGTCCCAGGTAGACGGCCAGCAGGTAAAGATCCACCAGACTGGCCGTGAACGCTTTGGTTGAAGCCACGCCGATCTCCGGCCCGGCCTGCATGAGGATATAGCCATCGGCCAGCCGTTGGGCCTGGCTGCCCAACACGTTGACGATAGACCAGAGCCGTGTGCCTTTGGCGCGTCCCTCTTCCATCGCGGCTAAGGTGTCCACCGTCTCGCCCGATTGAGTGATGGCCAGCACCGCCGTCTGCGGCCCCAACAGCGGGTCGCGGTAACGGAACTCGGAGCCGTAATCCACTTCCACGGGCAGGCGCGCCAACGTCTCCAACATGAATTTGCCCACCAGCCCGGCATGATACGAGGTGCCGCACGCCACGATGACCAGCTTGTGCAACGCCGCCGCTTCACCTGCCGTCAAGGATAGAGTCTCCAGCTCCAGCCGGCCCCGGTGGAAATCGGCGCGACCGCGAATGGTATCGGTGATGGCGCGGGGTTGCTCGGCGATCTCTTTCTGCATAAAGTGGCGGTAGGGGCCCTTTTCCGCCGCCACCGGATCCCAGGGGATGGTATGGACCGTGACCGGGAGCGGCTGCCCGGCCAGCGAGAAGAGCTGCGCGCCAGCAGCGGTGATCAGCCCCACTTGCCGGCTCTCCAGAAAGACTACCCGCCGCGTATGCTCCAGGATCGCCGGCAGGTCAGAGGAGACCAGCGTCTCCCCCTCGCCCAGGCCGATGACGATGCCGCCCGCGTTGCCCAGGCGCGCCACCACCAACCGGTCTGGCTCCTGCGCGCCGAGGAAGACAAACGCGCCCGCCCCTTGCAGTTGCGGCAGCGCCCGTTGTACCGCCGTGAGCAGATCGGCGCCGCCGGCCAGGTACCCCTCCACCAGATGCGCCACGACCTCGGTATCGGTCTGCGAGGCGAAGACCACCCCCTCGGCCTCCATCTCGCGCCGGAGTTGGGCGAAATTCTCCACGATGCCGTTGTGGACCACCGCGACGCGCCCGTTCATGCCCAAATGCGGATGGGCGTTCTGCTCGGTGACGCCGCCGTGAGTAGCCCAGCGGGTATGGCCCATTCCAACGGTGCCAGGCAGGGGTGTTTCCATCAGCCGTTCCGCCAGATTGTGTAGCTTGCCCACCGCCCGGCGGATCTCAATGGTGTTGCCTGAGAGCACAGCGATGCCTGCCGAATCGTAGCCGCGATATTCCAGCCGCCTGAGTCCCTCTAAAATCACCGGCGCGGCCGGCCGCCCCCCCACGTAACCCACAATGCCACACATGGAAAGACCTCCCTTGAAAATAGAAACCAGTTTAAGGAGTGAGCAGAGAGCAGCAGGTAGAAGCTCCTGTTTCCTGCTCACCGCTCACTGCTCACATTTTCATCCCCCCGCGGTGAACGCCAGTTCATGTTGTTCGTAGTGAGGCGCTTCAGCGCCGTTTTGCCGCGCTAAAGCGCGTTACTACGAACCTATTCTTTCCACCTCCCCCGCGTCAGCGCCCGCCGGTGTGAGCAGCGGGTGCCGTAATGTGAAGGGGGGCGCTCACTCACTCACCTCCACCCGCCACCCGGTAGCGGCGGCGACGGCTGCCACGGTATGGTCGTCTAAGGCGCGCCCCTCCGGGCCACGAAACATGGCCGCCGGCAGCACGATCACGTCGCCGGGGGCGCGCTCTGCCAGCGTTGCCAGCACATCCTGCACTGTGAGCAGGCCGGCTACCGTCACCGTCTCCCCCAGGAAGCGGTTGGGGACGGGCACGACCTCCACGATCAGGCCGGTGGCAGCGGACAGAGCGGCCGCGCGCTCCGCCAGCACCGGCGCGAAGAGTGTGCCGGTCACCCAGGTCTGCCGGGGGCCGCCCAACGCGGCCAACCGGGCTTGCGTTCTGGGCCACTCTGCCAGGAAGGAAGCCACCATGCCGACGCCGTTTTCAATCACGGCCGGGAGCGCGCCGTCGTAAGCCGCCAGCGGGGGCAGGGGAACGCCCGCGCGCAGATACCACTCGTCGGAGGGATAGACAAAGCCCACACCCAGCTCGCGCCGCAGCCGTGCCTGCCAGGCCAGCACCTGCTCCAACACCGCCCCGGCCTCTGTCTCCGTGTAGGGCCGCAGGCCGGCGACCAGAGCTCGGCCTCCGGTCTGCGCGGTTTGTGGTCTGTGGTCCGTAGTCCCCTCTCCCCATAGCCCCCACCGCGTCAACCCCACCGGCACCACCGAAAGCGAGCGAACGCCGGGGTAGAGCGCGGCCAGATCGGCGATGGTGCGCTCCAGGTGTGGGCCGTCGTTGCGCCCCGGCACGAGCACCGCTTGCGTGTGGACCTCCACCCGCAGCGCCAGCAGGCGACGCAGCTGCGCTAAGATCGCGCCGGCGTGGGGATTGCGCAGCAGCGCCACGCGCACCTCCGGCTCTGTGGCGTGGACCGAGACGTAGAGCGGGCTGAGGTACTGCTCGCCGATCCGCTGCCAATCGGCCTCGCTCAGATTGGTGAGCGTGATGAAGTTGCCGTGCAGGAACGAGAGCCGGTAGTCGTCATCCTTGAGATAGAGCGAGCGCCGCAGGCCCGGCGGCATCTGCGCCACAAAGCAGAAATCGCACCCGTTGCGGCAGACGCGCGGCGGGCCGTCAAAGAGCGGCTCGGCGAATTCCAGCCCCAGCGGTTGGCCGTATCGCCGCCGGGCGCGCAAAGTCAACCGCGTGCCATCGCGCTCCACCAGAAACTCCAGGTCGGCTGCGTCGGCGTAGACCTGCACATCAATCACGTCGCGGAGCGGCTGTCCGTTGAGCGCCAGCAGACGGTCGCCGGCGCGCAGCCCGGCGCGCGCGGCGGTGCTGCGTGGAGCGACAGAGACAATGGCGGCAGAATGCTCTTTCATGTCACGTCTCACGTCTCACGTTTCACGTTTTACGTTTCACGTTTTTTCTATCACTCTACCAATCCCAGGCTAATCCGTCCCCGCTGGAGGTCTACCTCCACCACCTCCACCTCCACGATGTCGCCAACGGCGACCTTCTCGTGGGGTGAGCGGACGTAGCCGCTCCCCATCCGGCTGATGTGGATGAGGCCGTCGCGCTTGACGCCGATGTCCACGAACGCGCCGAAGTCCACGACGTTGCGGACGGTGCCGCGCAGCCGCATCCCCGGCTTGAGGTCCTCTAGGCTCAACACGTCGCTGCGCAGGATGGGGCCGGGCAGGTCATCGCGGGGATCGCGCCCCGGCCGGGCTAAGGCATCCAGGATATCCTCTAACGTCGGGCGGCCCGTGCCGAGCTCCGCCGCGAGGGCGTCCAGGTCCGCCGTACGGCGCAGATCGGCCAGCTGCCGCGCTAAGTCCCGCGTGCCGAGCGGCAAGCCCAGGCGCGCCAGCAACACACGCGCTACAGCGTAGCTCTCCGGGTGAATGGGCGTGGCATCCAGGGGCTCGGCCCCGCCGGAGAGGCGCAAAAAGCCCGCCGCTTGCTGGAAAGTTTTCGGTCCCAGGCCGGGCACTTTCCGCAGTGCTTCGCGGGTCGGGAAGGGACCGTTGGCGTCGCGGTAAGCTACAATCGCCTGCGCCAGCTTCGGGCCGATGCCCGAAACGTATTGGAGCAGCGCCGGTGAAGCCGTGTTCAGGTCCACACCTACGTGGTTGACCGCCGACTCCACCACCGTATCCAGCGCCGCCCCGAGCGCCTTCTGGTCCACATCGTGCTGGTAGAGGCCGACGCCGATGGATTTGGGATCAATCTTGACCAGCTCCGCCAGCGGGTCTTGCAGGCGGCGGGCAATGGAGACCGCGCCGCGCAACGAGACATCCAGCTCGGGCAACTCCTGCCGGGCCAGCGGCGAGGCCGAGTAGACCGAGGCGCCGGCCTCGTTCACAATAGCGTACTTGACCGGTAACCCGGCCCCGATGGTCTCCGCTACCAGCGCCTCCGTCTCACGGCTGGCCGTGCCGTTGCCGATGGCGATGACAGTCACGCGGTGTTGTTGCACCAACCGGCGAAGTTTGGCCTGCGCTTCCTCTTTGTGGCGGTCGGGATAGATGACATCGGTCGCCAGCACCTTGCCGGTGGGGTCCACAATGGCGATTTTGCAGCCGGTACGGATGCCGGGATCAATCCCCAAGACCGTCTGCCCGCGCAGCGGTGGCTGGAGCAGCAACGCCTTGAGATTGGTGGCGAAGACGCCGATGGCGTGTGCGTCGGCGGTCTCGGTGAGGGCGGCGCGCAGCTCGCGCTCCACGGCGGGGAAAAGCAGGCGCGAGTAACCGTCCTCGCGCGCGGCGACCAGCTCCCCGGCCAGCGGGCTGCCAGCTACTGCCGGGAAGCGCCGCGCCACCAGCCCCAGGGCCTCGGCTTCCGGCACCTCCAGGCTCAAACGGAACACCTCCGCGCGCTCGCCCCGATTCAAGGCGAGCGTCTGGTGCGGGCGCAGCCCGTGCACAACGCCGGCAAAAGTGTAGTAGAACTGGTAGACGCCTTCCGCATCTTTGCCGGCATCGGCCCCGGTCACTTGCAGCTGACCGCGTCGCTGGGCCAGATCACGCAGCTGCGCGCGCACCTCCGGATCATCGGCGACAAGCTCGGCCACAATGTCGCGCGCGCCGGCGTAAGCCTCCTCCACCGTCGGCACCGCCTCGCCCAGGAAGGGAGCGGCCAGCGCCGCCCGGTCGCCCTCCTCCGGCTGCGCTAAGATCAGCTGCGCTAACGGTTCCAGCCCCTTTTCTTTGGCGATGGTGGCGCGAGTGCGGCGCTTGGGCTTGTAAGGGCGGTAGAGGTCCTCCAGCCGTTGGAGGGTATCGGCGGCAGAAACTTCAGCGCGCAATTCGTCGGTGAGCACGCCCTGTTCCTCCAGCGAGCGGAGCACAGTGGTGCGGCGCTCCTCCAGATTGCGGCGGTAATTGAGCCGCTCAGCGATCTGGCGCAGCTGCTCTTCATCCAGCAGGCCGGTGACCTCTTTGCGGTAACGGGCGATGAAGGGAATCGTGTTGCCGTCGTCCAGCAGCGTCACCGCGGCCTGCACACGCGGCAGCGCCAGCCCCAGGTCGGCGGCGACGGCAGCCATAAGGGCAGTAGCTTCTTCCATGGTCTATGATGGTTCCTCTAAGTAATCGGTAACCGTCCACGAATCCATCCAAATCCACGCGACTCCACCAATACACAGTGGATTCTGTTTGATTCGTGAATGGCCCCCCAGCCAGGAGATTGTAACGCAGAGGGGGCAAAGCGCAAGGCAGAAACGGTTGAATCTACGCCGGGCTGTGATAAGATAGACCACAGACCACGGACGACGGACCACGGCTTGACCAGGAGTGAGGTTGGATGATCTATCTGGGGGCGGGTCGCCCGCCGTGGTGAGAAGGAGCGCCCAGAACCGAGATCGCTTTAGCGCCAATCTGAGTAGTCGGTGGTCTGTCTCTGGGGTCTCCCATGAAAGCCGGATTTACAGAGGTCGCAGAGTTATGTAGGCAAATCCGAAATCTGAAATCCAAAATTAGCTCTGGCAGGCGGCAGGCTTTCATGGATGCGCCTGATGGCAGACGGGGCCATCCTGCGCGACTCTTCAGCCTTTCCCATGGAGGTATGCTATGGTCTGGCAAAACCGGTTAAAGGGAGATAGCCTTTCCTGGTTGCTATCGGCGGGAGGGCCAGGGGTGCGCTACCTGGCGTTGCGCGACCTGCTGGACGTCCCGGCGGACGATCCAGAGCTGCACGCAGCCCGCCAGCTGGCCTACCGTGCCGGCCCCATAGCAACCGTCCTGGAGGCCATGGACGAGACCGGTTATTGGGTCGCGCCAGGGCCGGGGTACAATCCCAAATATCGCGCCACCGTCTGGTCCATTATCCTGCTGGCCCAACTGGGGGCGGCCGCCGCTCAGGATGCACGCATCGCGCGGGCGTGCGCCTATCTCATGGACCATGCCCTGGCACCGGGAGGCCAGTTCACGACCAACGGCGCGCCTTCAGGCACCGCCGACTGTCTCCACGGAAACCTGTGCTGGGCTCTGGTCACCTTAGGCTACGAGGACCCCCGGTTGGCCACCGCTTTTGAGTGGATGGCGCGCAGTGTGACCGGAGAGGGAATCGCGCCGATGGCGGACCGGCAGGCGGCGGTGCGTTATTATGCCGGGAAATGTGGCCCCTTGTTCGCGTGCGGCGCCAACAACAAGCTGCCCTGCGCCTGGGGTGCGGTCAAGGTGATGCTGGCTTTCAGCGTCTGGCCGCTGGAGCGCCGCACGCCGCTCATAGAGCGGGCCATCCAGCAGGGCGCCGAGTTCTTGCTGGCCCCCGACCCGGCAACGGCAGCTTATCCCAACGGCTACGCGGCCAAACCCAGCGGGAACTGGTGGAAGTTTGGCTTCCCGGTCTTTTACGTCACCGATTTGCTCCAAAATGTGGCCGCACTGGTTGCCCTGGGCTACGGCAGCGATCCCCGGCTGAGCCAGGCGCTCACCCTCATCCGCGCCAAACAGGACGCCGAGGGCCGCTGGCCCCTGGAATATGATTACACCGGCAAGACCTGGGGCGACTTCGGCGCACCGCGCCAGCCCAACCCCTGGGTCACGCTGCGCGCCCTGCGCGTGCTGAAAGCGGCAGGTTGAGGTCCCATGACTTTTCCGTTGCTGACCACCAAGCTCTACCTCCCGCCGCCACGGGCGGATCGGGTACCACGCGGCCGCCTGCTCGCCCGGCTGGAGGAGGGACTGCGCCTGGACCGCCGGCTGACGCTGATCTCTGCGCCGGCCGGCTACGGCAAGACGACCCTGCTGAGCGAGTGGCTCTACAGCAGAGCGGCCGAGGTGGCCTGGCTTTCCCTGGACGAAAGTGATAACGATCCGATGCGCTTTTGGGCATATCTGCTGGCGGCGTTGCGCCTGCGCCCGGCCGACGCAGAAGTGACGCCCCAACAGCTCTGGTCATCTCCCCAGTTACCCCCTCCGCAAACGCTGGCGACCCTGCTGCTCAATGAGCTGGCCGCGCGTCCTGAACGCCAGCTCCTGGTCCTGGATGATTACCAGACGCTGAACACTCCCGCCATCCACGAGGCCGTGGCCTACTTCGTTGAGCATCTGCCGCCGTCATTTCATCTGGTCATTGCCACCCGCGCCGACCCGCCCCTGCCGCTGGCCCGGCTCCGCGCCCGGGGCCAGCTCACCGAGCTGCGGGCGGCCGACTTGCGCTTCACGTCGGCCGAGGCCGCAACGCTGCTCAATGAGATCATGGGACTGGGACTGACGCCGGCCGACCTGAACGCGCTGGAGGCCCGCACCGAGGGCTGGATCGCCGGCCTGCAACTGGCAGCGCTCTCCCTGCGCGATCACCATGACCGGGCCGGTTTTATCGCGGCCTTTACCGGTAGCCACCGGTTCATCCTGGATTACCTGATGGAAGAGGTGTTGCGTCGCCAGCCGCCCGCCCTCCAGGAATTCCTGCTGCGCACCTCCATCCTGGAACGCCTTTCCGGGCCGCTCTGCGATGCCCTGGGAGATGCCAGCGATCCTCAGGCGGAGCTCTCCCAACCGGCAGCAGTCATTCTACCGCTGCTGGAGCAATCCAACCTGTTCGTGGTGCCACTGGATGACCACCGGGAGTGGTATCGCTACCACCATCTTTTCGCTCACTTCCTCCAGGAGCGTCTGCGCCAGCTCCATCCCGAACAGATAGCAGCCTTACACTGGCGGGCGGCCGCCTGGTACGAGCAACAGGGCGCGCCGGTCCAGGCGGTGGATCACGCGCTCCAAGCCGCCGATTGGGAAGGAGCAGCGCGGCTGATCACGCCGTTGGCTGAATCGCTCCTGCTGCGCGGCGCGATCACCACCTTGTTGGGCTGGCTGGAAGCTTTACCGGCCAGCGTGATCCAGGCCCACCCCTGGCTGGCGCTCTATTACGCCAGTGCCCTCACGCTGGCCGGGCAAATGCAGCGGGTGGAGCCCTATCTCCAGCTGGCCGAACAGCGGCTCTCCGGGGATCCCCTGCCGGCCGAGCCGCGCGGCATGATCCAGGCCATTCGCGCTTACCAGGCCATGCTGCTGGGACAGATTGAAGCGGCCCTGACGTTGGCACAACAGGCCGCGGCGGCAACCCCGCCCGACCGGCCCTCACTGTTGCGCGACATCACCCACTGGTTGCTCAGCTTCGCTGCCTTTTTCACCGGGGAGATCACGGCAGTGGATGCCCAGCTGGAGCAGGTGATCAACCAACTGCCCACCGATAGCTTGCTGACGCTACTCTTAACAATCTATATGCATAGCTATTTGCATCAGCTGCATGGAGGGCTCCGCGCAGCTCAAAGCAGCCTGGAACAGGGGCTTTGGTTGACGCAGGCCCATGAGGACACCTCCTCACCGGTGGTCAGTGTGATTTACCAGGGACTGGCCAACCTGGCCCGTGAGCGCAACGAACTGGCCGCCGCCGAGAGCTGGCTGCAACGCTGCCTGGCGCTGGCCGAGGCCTGGGGCAACGCTGAAGTACTGGTGGATAGCTACATCGTCCTGGCACGCCTGCGGCTGGCGCAGCACAACCGGCCGACCGCCCGGCTGGCTCTGGAACAGGCCGCAGCCCTGGAGCACCAGGGGCAGCTCTCGCCCTTGACCGTGCAGTATATCCGGCTATGGCAGATGCAGGTAGCTCTCCCCGAGGAGCTGGCAGCGGTTGAGCGGTGGGCCGCCAACCTCCAGGCCTGGCCGGATGCAGCCGGGCCACAAGGGCTGGCCTATGTTTATCCCCGGGTGCTGGAGCAGGCCGTGGTTGGACGGCTGCGGTTGGCCCAGGGCCGCTACACTGACGCCCTGGCGCTCTGGGCCGCGTTGATCCCACAAGTGGAAGCGGTGGAATGGTGGGGAGTGGTGATAGAACTGCTGGCTCTCCAGGCTATCACCTGGCAGGCCGCCGGTCACCCTGACCGGGCCTTAGATACCCTCCAACGGGCGTTGGCCTTAGCGGAGCCGGAGGGCTTCGTCCGCACGTTCGTGGATCTCGGCGCGCCGCTGCAAGCGCTGTTAGAGCGCTATCTGGCCGCCGCCCCCGGCCGGGAACCGCCGGTGAGCTGCACCTACGTGATGCGGTTGCTGGCTGCGTTTGAGGACCAGCCGGTGGAGGTGAACGCGCCCGCCGGCCCCCCGGCGACAGACCGGGCACCCTTGCCGGAACCGCTGAGTGAGCGCGAGCTGGAAGTGTTGCGTCTGGTCGCCGCCGGGCTATCCAACCAGGAGATTGCCGCCCGGCTGTTCGTCGCGCCCAGCACCGTCAAAACCCATCTCAACAACCTCTACCGCAAACTGAACGCCAGCGGTCGCCTCCCGGCCGTCACCCGCGCCCGCGACTTAGGGCTGCTCTGAGGATAGTCGCTTATCAGCAAGCAGCGCAAACTAAAGTTTGCGTCTGCTGTTGATCAATATCTCCCCCATGAACTGGCATTCATGGGGGAATTCCCTGGCTTTTCCGCCTTCATCCCACTGCTTTCCGCCTTCCCTTTAATCCACCCCCCGAATCCACCGCTCGGGGGATAGACGCTCCACCCCCTTTGGCGTTACACTACGGATAGAGGTTCAGGCTGACCGATCAGCAACAGGAGAGCGCCTTGAATCACCCGTTAGTCTGTCACATTCGTCTGCAGGGGACGTTGAACGCCCACTGGGCCGAGCGGTTTGCCGGGCTGACGCTGGCGAACGTGGGCCGCGAGGCCATCCTGACCGGCCGGCTGCCGGACCAAGCGGCCTTGTATGGCTTGCTGAACCAGTTGCGCGATCTGGGTGTGACGTTACTGGTGGTCCACATAGAGAGGGATTATGAGAACAATCATCCATAAACGCCAGGGGACTCCCCTCCAGGCCGGGCCGGGCGGCCCGGGACCGCTGGTGGGATTGCAACGGGTCGTCAAGACCTATCAGACCGCCGCCGGTCCCTTCACGGCACTCAAGGGGGTAGACTTGAGCGTGAACGCAGGCGAATTCGTCGCCATCGTCGGCAAATCGGGCAGCGGCAAATCCACGCTGATTAACATGATCACCGGCATTGACCGGCCCACGACCGGCGCGGTAATCGTCAACGGCACACCGCTCCAGGCACTCACCGAAGAACAGATCGCGGTCTGGCGGGGGCAGGCTATCGGCGTCATCTTCCAGTTCTTCCAGCTGCTCCCCACCCTGACCGCGGTGGAAAACATCCTGCTGGCGATGGATTACGGCCACCGCTTTCCACCGCCGGATCGGCCGGCCCGGGCGCTGCGCTTGCTGGAGCAGGTCGGCCTGGCCAATTGTGCCCACCGCCTGCCGGCCCAGCTCTCCGGCGGGCAACAACAGTGCGTCGCCATTGCCCGCGCTTTAGCCAACGATCCGCCGCTGCTCACCGCCGACGAGCCGACCGGCAACCTGGATTCCAAAACTGCGGCCACGATCCTGACGCTCTTTGAAGCCCTGGTTGCCCAGGGCAAGACCATCTTGATGGTCACCCACGATGACGAACTGGCGCGGCGCGCCGGGCGGTGCGTGGTCATCGCCGACGGTGCCATCGTACAGGATCAGCGCCATGGAGCGTGAAATGATGCAAGACCATATCCCTGACACCACGCCGTTCATCCGCCTGCGCGGCGTTGTCAAACATTATCAGGGGGCAGCCGGCGCAGTGGTGGCCCTCCGGGGAATTGACCTGGACGTGCAGCACGGCGAATTCCTGGTCGTGTTGGGCAAATCGGGCAGCGGCAAGACCACGCTGGTCAACCTGCTCACCGGCCTGGACCGGGTCACGGCCGGCGAAGTCTGGGTCGCGGCCGCCCCCGTCCATCGCCTGAGCGCAGGGGCAGCCGCTCGCTGGCGGGGACAGACCATCGGTGTCGTCTTCCAGGCGTTTGAGCTGCTGCCCACGCTGACCCTGCTCCAAAACGTGATGCTGCCGATGGATTTCGCCCGGCACGGCGCACCGGCCCGGCAGCGCGAGCGGGCGCTGGCACTGTTGGCCGAGCTGGAGCTCGCTGACCACGCGCACAAGCCGCCGACGGCCATTTCCGGTGGCCAGCAACAGCGTGTCGCCATCGCCCGCGCCTTAGCCAACGATCCGCCCCTGGTGGTCGCCGACGAGCCGACCGGCAGCCTGGACTCGGCCACAGCCGCCACAGTGGTACAGATCTTCACCCGGCTGGTGGCCCAGGGCAAGACTGTCGTCCTGGTCACGCACGACCACGACGTCGCCCGCCAGGCAACGCGGGTTATCACACTCAGCGATGGAGAATTGACCGGTGGATAGACCATGGACGACAGACCACAGACCGCTCAGAAACTCGTGGTCTATCGTCTTTTACCTGCCATGGGAGAGCTCTAAGATGATAAGTGTTCGCTGGTACAAAGTCTGGAACGATTTAGGGGGTAACAAGACCCGCACGGCCCTGATCGTGCTGTCCATCGCCGTGGGACTTTTCGCCGTCGGGATGATCGTCAGCACGCGGGCCATCCTCGACACCGAGCTGCACCGCAGCTACGCCGCCATTCAGCCTTCCAGCGGCTCGCTGCGAACGCTCCAGCTCTTTGACGCGGACTTTGTCCAGGCGGTGCGAGCTCTGCCGGGGGTGGCCGCGGTGGAACCCCGGCGGGTCCTGGAGGTGCGGGCGCAGGTCGGCCCCGATACCTGGGTCAACCTGACCCTCTTTGCGGTAGCCGATTACGACGCCATGCAGGTCAACAAAATCCGCCCGCAGGCCGGTGCCTGGCCGCCGCCGGAACGGGCTTTGCTGGTGGAGCGGGCGGCGCTGGCGCTGCTCAACACCCAGATCGGCGAGAACCTGCTCATTGAGACCGCCGACGGCAAACAGCGCACCCTGCCGGTCGCCGGGACGGCACACGATCTGGCGCAGCTGCCCGCCCCCCTTGACGGCACGCCCTACGCTTACATTTCACTGGAGACGTTGAAATGGTTAGGGGAACCCTATGGGTTCAATGCGCTGGATATTGCGGCAGTTGACGCCACCAATCCCGCCGCCGCGCAGGCCGCCGTCAATGCCGTCAAAGACAAGGCCGAAAAGAACGGGCTGACCATCCCCCTGAACCTGGCGCTGGAGCCGGGACAGTTACCGGTGGAGGATATTCTCCAGGCGGTCCTGCTGCTGATGGGAATCCTGGGGCTGCTGGCACTGTTTTTGAGCGCCTTTCTCATCATCAACACTGTGTCGGCGCTGTTAACGCAACAACGCCGGCAAATCGGCGTGATGAAAGCTCTCGGCGCGCAGACCGGCCAGCTCTTGAGCATGTATCTGGTGATGGTGACCACCTATGGGGCGCTGGCGTTGCTGCTGGCGGTCCCTTTGAGCAGCGTGGGGGCGCGCGGCCTCAGTCGTTTCATCGCCGCCATGTTCAACTTTGACCTGAGCGAGGTTCACGTCACCCCGGTCGCCCTCGGGCTGCAACTGGCCGTGGGCTTGCTCACGCCGGCGCTGGCCTCGCTTTTCCCCTTCCTGGCAAACCTGCGCATCACGGCAGCAGCGGCAATGAGCAGCTACCAGGTGCCCCGGCACGGGGCTGGCGCGCAGCTGCTGGCCGGGGCGCGGCTCTGGTTCGCCCGTAACTGGCTGCGCCGCCCGCTCCTGCTGGCGGCCCGCAACACCTTCCGCAGCCGGGGACGCCTGGCCCTCACGCTCATCACGTTGACGCTGGGGAGTGCCATCTTCATCAGCGTCTTTAGCGTGCGGGCCTCGCTGTTCCGCACCCTGGACGATCTGATGCGCTGGTGGAATTTTGATACCCTGGTCGGGCTCAATTACCCCTACCGGGTGGAAAAGCTGCTCCAGACCGCCCAAACTGCGCCGGGAGTGGTGCAAAGCGACGTCTGGCTCCAACTGCCCACCCGCCGGGTCCGTCCCGATGGCAGCGAAAGCGAAGGCATTTTTATGTTCGCGCCACGGCTGGATTCAACCATAGAGGTGATGCCGGCGCTCGTCGCCGGCCGCTGGCTGCTGCCGGCGGATGAGAACGCCATTGTGGTCAGCGCTGTGCTGCTACAGGATGAGCCGGATTTGCAGCTGGGGAGCGATCTGGTGCTCAAGCTGGCCGGCCGGGAGCGGAGTTTCCACATCGTCGGGATCAGCCAGGGCGTAATTGCCCCCATGGTCTACACACCTTACTCCTATGTCTCCCGCCTGGTCGGTGAGGCGGACCGGGCCAACGCTGTGCTGGTAATCTTTGACCGGCGCGATCCGGCCAGCATCGCCGCCGCGACGGCGCGCCTGGAAGAGCATTTTGAGCACGCCGGGCTGCAGGTCAACAGCACCCAGTTGACCACGGCCGAGCGCGCTGAGGCCGGGGCGGCCTTTGGTGTCATCATCGTCCTGTTGTTGATCATGGCCGTGCTGCTGGCCCTGGTCGGCGGGCTGGGCCTGATGGGCACCATGAGCATCAACGTGCTGGAACGGACCCGCGAGATCGGCATCCTGCGTGCCATCGGTGCCCCCCATCAAGGCGTGGCGCTGGTCTTTATCCTGGAGGGCCTGGTTATCGGCGGCCTCAGCTGGCTGGGCGGAGCGCTCCTGGCCTTCCCTTTAGGCCACTTGCTCAGCGACGCAGTCGGCCAGCCCCTCATGGGGACGCCACTCACGTTCAGTTATGCACCGGCCGGCGCCTGGCTCTGGCTGCTCAGCGTGCTGTTGCTCAGCGCCGTGGCGAGCTTCATCCCGGCCCGGAATGCGGCCCGCTTGACCGTGCGCGAGGTGCTGGCGTATGAGTAAGGGCGTCATGGCAAGCGGTCAGGAAGAGCGACCACGGACCACAGACAACAGCCTACAAAACAAAGGTGGAAATTTCTGGCGGCCGGCAACTGGATACCGGTCCTTGCGAGAACGGCACCGGCCTCCAGCCTTAGCAGATTTGTGGTCCGTCATCGGCGGTCTCTTAAAAATCAGGGAGGTTGAGATGAAACTAAGTTTACGCACGTTGGGAGGGTTGATGGTCATGGGGCTGGCGCTGACAGCGTGCAGCCAGGGAACAGCGGCGCAGCCACCGGCCACGCCGGTGCAGGCGGCCGATGCCGGACTGGTGATCGCCGAGGCGACCCTGGAACCGGTGCAATGGATTGCGCTCCGCGCCACCACCGGGGGGCCGGTCGCCGCCGTCCTGGTAGCGGAAGGTGACCGCGTGGCCGCCGGCCAGCTGCTGGTCAGGTTGGACGATCGGGACGCCCAGATTGCCGTGCAACAGGCCACGGCGGCGGTCGCGGCAGCCGAAGCGCAGCTGGCCGAGCTCCAGGCCGGAGCTCGCCCAGAGGAGCTCGCGGCGGCTGAGGCTCAGGTCAAGGCCGCCCAGGCCGGACTGACGCAGGCCGTGGCGCAACGCGACGCGCTCCAGAGCGGTACCCAGAGCGCGCGTGCCGTCGCTGCGGCCCAGGTCGCCACCGCCGAGGCGGCCGCCTGGGAGGCCAAAAATATCTACGACCACTACGGCTGGCAGCTGGGCGACGGCGCTACCAAACAATGGCAAGCGGCTGAGGCCACGTTAGACGCGGCTGAAGCCGAACAGGTCCAGGCGCAAGAAGGGGGCGCGGCGCAAATCCGCGCGGCCAACGCAGCGGTCTCCGCGGCCGCCGCCCAGCGGGCGCTGGCCGAGGCACAGCTGAACCGGCTCCAGACCGGGGCCTCGCCGGAACAGCTGGCAGCGGCCGAAGCAACCTGCCAGCAGGCGCAGGCAACACTGGCCGCCGCCCGGCTGGCGCTGGAGCGCACCGAGCTCCGCGCGCCCTTTGCCGGCACCGTTACCCGGCTGGCCGTCAAGCCCGGCGAGCTGGCCGGACCGGGCGAGGTTATGCTCATGCTGGCCACTGTGGAGCAGCTGCAAGCGGTCACCACCGACCTGACCGAGCTGGCGGTGGCGCGGGTCCAGCCGGGGCAGGCTGTGACACTCACGCTGGATGCACTGCCGAGGCGCGAATTCCAGGGACGGGTCATCGCCATTGACCAGCAGGCCATAGAATACCGGGGCGACGTGACCTATCCCGTTACGATTGCCTTAGAAGGCGACCCCACCGGCCTGCGGTGGGGCATGACGGCTGTCGTCAAGATCGCCGCGCCGTGAGCCGGTAGCGCTGCCCAGGTCTTGAGCGGCATGAGTGCTTGCGGTAACAATCATCTTGGCTCAGACCTGTCATGGATTGTCGCGTCCGTTAACAGTTAGAGGGATTTTGCACACCGTACTTCCGTCGTGTGCAAAATCCCTCTATTTTGGTTTCTCTCAAAAAAGTGAGGGGAGAGTCCGTAGTGGCACGCTTCAGCGCGCCCCCAAATCACCCGGCATGATTCCTCCCCCGTGCTGCGCGCGGGGCCGGCCCCCAAGCACCCGCTGTTTTTAAATGCAATAGCCCTGCGACTCAGGTCCGCAGCCAATATGTCATTTATAGATTACAAAAAGCATTATATACTTGACATTATGAAATATATATATTACAATAGAGACAGTTCGGTGATAAGCAAACAACGGAAAGGAGTCATGGCCTATGAAGGAGATAGAGGTAGAAAATCGAGTCAAATTAGCCCGCGTGGAAAAGGGGCTGACGCAGGAGCAACTGGCCGATGAGGTCGGCGTGACCCGCCAGACGATCGGCTTGCTGGAGGCGGGGAAATACAACCCCACCCTCAAACTCTGTCTGATGCTGGCGAAGGTGACCGGCAAAAGCCTGGATGAACTATTCTGGATCAAGGGGGAACGCTAAAATGTCTAAGTCATTTGCAGTGGATGAACGCACCGAACAGCTTAACGGCCGCATTTCGTTTGTCTGCCTGATGCTCACGCAGCTGGCGCTGGTGGGCGTGATTGTCTACAAACGGTATGGATTGGGACTCCCGATGGCAGAGTATGACGAGCTGAACTGGCTCGTGGGGCTCTCCATGGGCGGTTATTGGGCGGCCCGGCTTTACTTCAACGGAGTGTTGCCGGTGATCCCGCTCAAGACGCTGGCTGTGATTTATGTGGGGGCGGTAGCCCTCATCTTCATTCCGACGCTGCTCATCGTAGGCTGGCCAGCGCCGGAACGCTGGTACGAGGTGCTCTATCCCTTTATCGGGGTAGCGGTCATCATGGCGGTCTACACCCTGATTGCCTATTTCGGCAAGCGGCGGCTGGACAAATTGGTGGAATGAGGCAACGGGAGCGTAAGGCCAAGATGAAAAAGAATCGTTGGACCTGGTTAGGGCTTATCCTGGTGCTGGCCGGCTGTAGTCAACTGGCAACCAAACCGACTCCTACGGCGCTGTCGCCGGCCGGCACACCCCCGGCGACACCGCTGGTACCACAATTCGCTCCGGCGGCCTGCCCTTTTACCCTGCCGCCAGGCATTACGGAAGGGAAAGACGTAGTCTGCGGCTACGTGACCGTCCCGGAGGAGCACGCCCAGCCGGCGGGCGCTACGTTGCGCCTGGCGGTGGTGATCATCAAGAGCACCAGCGTTGCCCCGGCCCCCGATCCGCTGGTGATGGCGGCCGGCGGGCCGGGGGCCTCCATTGTGGTCTCGGCACCGGCGCTGCTGGCGGTCACCGACCCCGATTTGCGCGGGCAGCGTGACATTGTACTGATAGAGCAACGCGGCGTGCGCTACTCCGAGCCATTTTTGTTCTGCCCGGAGCTGCAAACGTTAGCCAGGGCGTGGGTCTCCCGGCCGCTGCCGGCCGCCGAACGGGCCGCCCGCCGGGCGGAAACGGTGGCGGCCTGCCGCGAACGGCTTACCGCAGAAGGGATCAACCTGGCTGCCTATAACAGCTTAGAAAGTGCAGCGGACATCCCCTGGGTGGTCAGCGCCTTAGGATATGACCGGTTCAACTTCTACGGTATCTCCTACGCCACCCTGCTGGCGCAGCATCTCATGCGCGATTATCCTGAGCGCCTGCGCAGTGTGATCCTGGACGCGCCGGTGCCGCTGGGGGTGGATTACGCAGCGGCGGCGCCCGCCAACACCCAGCGGGCCTTCCGGCGCTTTTTTGAATACTGTGCGGCCGATCCGGCTTGCGCGGTCGCCTACCCAGACCTGGAAAAGCGCTTCTTTGAGCTGGTGGAGGAGCTCAAGGCACACCCGCGCATCGTCCATTTTGAATCACCCGCGGTGGAGGCGGTGGTGACCGGGGATACACTGGTCTGGATGCTGTACCAGCATCTCTACTATGCCACCCTGCCAATGCTGCCGGCCTGGCTGGCGGCATTTGCCGACCAGCGCGGAGATGACCTGATCACCGCCCTGGGCCCGGAGTTGCTGCTTTCCATGCCCACCAACGGGATGAGCTTCTCAGTCCGCTGCGCCGATGAAGCCGCGCAGTTAGGGGCTGAACCCGACCTGACCGGCGTGCATCCCCAGGTCGCGGCAACGCTGCGCGAAGCGTTCTCCATCCAGGCCGACTGCCAGGTCTGGGCGGTGCCGCCGTTGCCGGAGACGGCTTTGCAACCGGTCGCCAGCGAGATCCCTACGCTGATCCTCTCCGGCGAATTTGACCCGGTGACGCCAGCTACCAACGCGGAGCTCCTGGCTCAGCGGTTGCGCCATAGTTTTGCCTACACATTGCCCGGTCGCGGCCATGGGACGTTTTTGAAACATCGGTGTCCCACGCTCATGGTGTTGGATTTCCTGCGCGATCCAACCCACGCGCCCGTTAGCGACTGCCTGGCTGATATGAGCGTGCAGTTCGTCATTCCCACGGCGAATCTCCAGCTGGCCCCCTTCGCCGACAAGACTTTTGGCCTCCAGGGGATGTTGCCGGTCGGCTGGGCCGAAGTCCAACCGGGAATCTATCTCTACGTGGATACCCAGCAGCGCGCGACGTTGCTGGAAGTTGTCAGGCTGCCCGACCAGCCTTTGGAGGAGCAGATCGCGTCGTGGTTGCCCACTTACGGCATTACCGAATTCCCTGCCCCCAGCGGCACGCGCGAGACGGCGGCTTTTACCTGGGACTTGTACAGCTTTACGGGGCAGATCGCGGGTCTCGGCACGGCCCAGGCGGCAATCGCTATAGCGCAAACCGAAACCGGCGTCTACCTTGTCGGACTTTACGCGCCGCCCGCAACAGCAGCGGACCTGCGCGAGCAGGTCTTCCTGCCGGTCGTGGATGCCCTGGCCCGGCTACCCTGACCGGTCTGGGGGCAGGCCCGGTCGGGATTCAGCGGAGCGCGATCATTTCGTGCAACAGCGTGCCTTGCTGCTCTAACCGGCGGTCCTCCAGCTGCACCCGGAGCGTGAAGGCGGAGTTGAAACGGAAATAGCCGGGCCGGCCCCAAAGGCGGTGTGCCAGCGGTTGCAGCCACGGTGCTCGCACGACCGGCACATCGTCCAGGAAATTGTGCGCGTCAATCACCTCTTGAACCTCCAGTTGCAGGCACAACTCCTGGGGGCCGGCCAGACGCAACCAGGCCGGGTAAGTGCGCTGAGCACGGGGATGAAAGACCCCCGGTCCAGCCGTCACCGTGATCTCACCGGTACTGAGCACAATCCGGTCGCCATAAGCCAGCATCAACGGGGTGGAACAGGCCTCACCATAACGCCGGCCCGTCTGGACCACCGCGTAAAGTAGCGTGACCTCATCGGTATACAACCGGCCCCAATACCAGTACCGCAGAATGCGTTTGAGATCGGCCACTCCCCAGTTGTGATCATGGTAGCCAACCCCAGAAACAGCGGTCGCGGTCTCCCCCAGGCGGACCGTGCCGGTCACGGCCGCCCGGGGCGCCGGCACCACCCAGGCCAGGAAATCGGTGTCGCCATAGCGAGTCAGGCCGGCGCCGGGTTTCCAGCCGGGGAGCAGACTGCGATAGGTCAGCTCAAACGCCAGGTCGCCCGCAGCCAGGCGCAGGTGAAAGACCGCCCCTTGATCAGCAACAGGCTCCTCCACCACGTAGTTGTCGCCGATATGAACCTCGCAGCGAGTCAGCGAAGTCTGAATCTCTGCTGGACTGTACCGGCGCTCGGTCCGGTAATGCACGCCGTTGGGCTGGTAGAGATGCAACTCCACTCCCGACTTGCCGGTCACCATATCGGCCACGAACAAGAAACCGATGACCGACCAGCCGTTATCCAGGCGCGCATCAAAATACCAGTGCTCAAAAGCCCGGCGGGGCGGCAGCGGATGCGCGGCATTCTCTTCCGGGCGCAGGGGCACGATCATTGCATCATTGCGGCCCGGTCCGCTCCAGGTTTCAGTGACGGTCAGAGGAGGCATAGTTACTCGGTTGGCTCCACGAATGATGATATGCAAACGGCCCGACACAGCAGGCCGGGCCATCCACACCTTCAGGCTGGGGCGATAGGATTCGCACCGACGGTAATCCGAAGTCTGTGGCCTTACCACTTGGCCGCGTCCCACAGCCGGTAACGACCAGATTATACCAAGACTGGCCGGAGGTACAACCTGACGTACTTTAGCGCGTGAGACGGCGCTAAAGCGCCTTACTACAAACCAAGAGCGTTATTTTCAAACGGGCACTGGCAGAGGCCCATGCTTTCAGGAGGAAACTGAAAGTTTCTTAGCAGGAGGTTACGGCTCCAGAATCGCTTCCTGGGGATGGCGGGGATTGTAACGCACCGTGATCGTCCGGTGCGGGGCCAGTTGTGCTACCCACTCCGCCGGGAACGGCGTGGTACGGGTGTAGACGTGGGTGTAAATCTGTTCGTAGGCCGACTGCGCGGGCCGGATGATGCAAACGTAGCGTACTTCCAGATGATAGAGCAGCTGCCCTTCCGGCCCGGTTTCCTCGTAGAGCCGTGAAGAGAGGATTTGAGCCAGCTGGCGCGGCCAGGTGAGATAGGGGAACTTCCGGCGCAAGGCGAGCGCCACGGCGATCAACCAGATGATCAGCGGCGGACCGATCAGATATCCCCATGCAGGCATCGTTCACCCCCTCATCCTGACAGCCAGCGACCAGCCCTGTCCGGCACCGGGCCAGGCCCCCCACGCCAGAATTACTGCATCCGGCATAATGATTTTAATCTCAAAACCGGTAAACTCAACGTGTGGAAAAGAAATTTCAAATGACACCAAGATCAAGCGCCCGCCATTTTTTAAATACGATAGCCCTGGCTCTGCCCTCGTATTGCAGTTCATCCTAAAAAATGCTATGATAGGGTTAGGAACAGGCTGGACTGAGGGAGAAAAAGTGATGCAACCCAAATTACGGCTCACCTTTGGCCGCCGCGAGTTAGCCGCGACGCTGGGGGGTATTTTATGTTACGCCGGGCTATCCTGGCTCACCAACAAATTCCCGTTGATTGACGCCGCCCCGATTCCTCTGGGGTCCGGGTTGACCGTCCAGCTTTCCGTGCGCCCCGGTGTGGCGGTGCCGATCTTCTTTGGTTTTGCTTTTGGACCGGTCGTGGGTTTCCTCGTGGGCGGGGTGGGCAATCTTCTGGGCGATTTCGTTTCGGGCTACATCACTTATCCACCCGATATCCGTACTGGGGGTCTGGTGTTGGATCTCATCCGGGGATTGTTGCTCAACTGGCAGTTGGGCAACGGGTTGATGGGATTGATCCCCGGCCTGAGCGCGCTCCTTTGCCATCGCTATAGACGCGGTGTTGACTATTTACGCGCGCTGGCCTTCATTGTACTCGCAATCAGCGCCGGAATGGCAGTAGCGGCGTTTGCCTACATTCCACTGAACCAGTTGCCTTTCAGCGAGGTTCTGCGCAGTATCTATATTCCGGTCGTGTTAGGCAACTTCGCGAACGCCGTCGTACTGGTGCCCATTTTGCTTTTCAATTATGCCCACATTGACCTGCACGCCATCCATTGGCGGCAATCCGGGTTAATGCGGCGGCTGCTGGTAGCCATCCTCATTTCAGCGGGACTGCCGGTCATGCTCCTGGGCATTTTTCTCTCACAGCAAAGCGCCGGCAATCCCACAGAGACGACCGGGCGATTGCTGTTCACGATTCTGCTGACGTTGTTGTTCACAATCACTAACGCCGCGCTGATCGCCCAAAATATCATCCGTTCCTTAGAGCGGCTCAACGGAGCTGCCGGCTTGATGCGCACCGGGCAATTGACCACCGCACAAGCCCTTGCGTTGGAACAAACCCCCGGCACCGATGAAATCAGCCAGTTGAGCCAGGTGTTCGGCCAGATGGCCCGTGAGGTCCGTGCCACCCAGGAACATTTGGAGGAGCTGGTGCAGCTGCGGACTGCCGATTTAGAGCGCGCCATCGTGGAAGCGCAAGAGGCGCGCGCGTTGGCAGAAAGCGCTTCCCGCGCCAAAAGTGATTTTGTGGCCAATATGAGCCACGAAATTCGCACCCCGATGAATGCGATTATAGGGATGACCGAGCTGTTGTTGGACACTCAGCTCACCGGACAGCAACGCGACTTTATCCATACGATCCAGAGTAGCGGTGACGCGCTGATGGCCCTGATCAACGACATCCTGGATTTTTCCAAAATTGAGGCCGGCAAACTGGAACTGGAACAGCAACCTTTTGACCTGTACTGCTGCGTTGAATCTGCTTTAGAGCTGGTAGCCCCCAAGGCCACCGCCAAACAGCTGGAGCTGGCCTATTGGATTGAACCGGATGTCCCACCGGTCTTGATAGGAGATGAAACCCGGTTACGCCAGATCCTGCTCAACCTGCTCAGCAACGCCATCAAGTTCACACCCCACGGCGAAGTTACGGTTCACGTCAGCGCCGCCGCCACCCCGGAGCCCCGCTGGCGCTTTGCCGTGCGCGATACCGGCATCGGTATCCCGGCGGACCGGCGCGACCGCCTGTTTCACGCCTTCAGCCAGGTAGACAGTTCCACGACACGCCAGTATGGCGGCACGGGTCTGGGATTAGCCATCAGCCAGCATCTGTGCGAACTGATGGGCGGCACAATGGAAGTTGAAAGTGTTCAAGACCAGGGTTCCACTTTTACTTTCACGGTCCTGGCACCGGCCGCGCCCGGCAGCGAACCACCCGCTCACCTGGCGCCGGTACAGCCCACCTTGCAGGGACAGCGCGTCTTGCTGGTCTACCCTCACCCTGCCAGCGGCCAGCTGCTCAATGCCGCCCTGCACTTCTGGGGTTGTGAAACACTGGCCGCCGACACGCTGGAAGAGGCGCGGACGCTACTGGAACGGGACCCCCCGGTCACGCTGGCTCTGCTGGACGAATCCATTTTCCACCAGTCCGGGCCGGACGCCTTGGCCGAATGGCCCTCCAGCCTGCCGCGCGTCCTGCTGGCACCGGTCGGTTGGAATGTGGACTCGCTGGCCGCGCAATTCGCCACGGTGCTCTACAAGCCCATCAAAATACCACACCTGCACCGGGTGCTCCAGGCCATTGTGCACCAGGATTGGGCCAGGTTACACAAATGGGCCACCAGCAGCGAGCGCACGGCCGGTCTCTCCGAATTTGATCCTCAACTGGCCGGCAAAGTGCCCCTGCGGATTTTACTGGCCGAAGACAACCCGGTGAACCAAAAACTGGCCCTGCTGTTACTGGAACGGTTGGGGTATCAGGCCCACGTCGCTAACGATGGGCAGGAAGTGTTGCAAATGCTCCGGTTGCGTCCTTACGACGTTATTTTGATGGATGTGCAAATGCCACTGTTGGATGGCCTGGAGGCGGCTCGCCGGATCCGCGCCGAATGGCCGCGCGAGTACCAGCCTCGCATCGTGGCGCTCACCGCCAACGCGATGCAGCAGGATCGCGAGCGGTGTTTCGCAGCCGGAATGGACGATTACATCAGCAAACCCATCCAAATCGGAACGCTCATTGAAGCGCTCAAACGCTGTGCTCCCGCCCCGGACACCGCCGGCGCGTCGCCGACGCCTCCCGCTGTACCGTCTGAGCGCCCGCCAGAAACACCCGCGGTGATTTTGGATAGAGCAGTACTGCAACAGTTGGAGATTTCGCTGGGGAAACGCGGCGCGCAAAAAGTGCGCGTACTCATTGAGAGCTTCTACGAGAGTGCCGAGCGGCTGCTGGCCCAGGCGCGTCAGGCGTTGGCGACCGGGGACCGTGAGACGCTGCACCGCGCCGCGCACACCCTCAAATCCACCAGTGCCGCCATCGGCGCTGCGGCATTAGCCGCCCACGCTCAGGAATTGGAAGCAGCAACCGCCACCGACCTGCCCGCCACCGCCGCTGCTCAGATTGAGCGCGCCACAGCAGATTATGCCGCGGTCCGGGAGGTATTGCTATCCAGCACATTGCCGGATATACCCGGGGATTCGCCAGTTCGGGAGTGAAAGCGGCAGTTGATCAAGGAGTGGGCCACGCAACAGACAGCCCGGAAGCGCGGGGTCTGCTCCGGCAAGCGCCACTGACGGTCAAAAACGTCCACCGCGACAAACGTGAGACGAAAGAATTTTTCAGCGGAAGGTTGTTGGCTCAAACATGGAATCCATCAAGGTTTTGTTGGCCGACGATCATGTGATCGTACGGGCCGGGTTGCGCAATGCGTTGGCCAGTTTGCCCGAGCTGGAAATTGTGGGAGAAGTGGGCAATGGCCGCGAATTAACACAGGCCCTGGAAACGCTCGCGGTGGACCTGTTGGTGGTAGATGTCAACATGCCGGAATTTGATCCGGTGGTGGCCGTGCGGCGAATCCATTTTGAGTACCCGGCGCTCAAAATTCTCGTGGTCAGTGCCTACGATGACCAGGCCTACGTGGTGGGACTGCTGGCGGCCGGCGTGAACGGATACCACCTGAAAGATCAACCCCTGGCGGATTTGCAGCTGGCCGTGCGGCGAATTCTGGCCGGCGAGCGGTGGATTTCCGGTTCGTTGATCAATCGGCTGGTACAATCCCAGCCAGCCCCTACCAGCGCGCCAGCAACGCTGTTGACCCGGCGGCAACGTGATCTATTGCGCTTGTTGACGCTGGGTTACGATAACCGACGCATCGCGCAGGAGATGGAGCTCAGCATCAAAACTGTGGAAAACCACCTCACGGCGCTCTACCGCGCCATCGGGGTATCCAGCCGGCTGGAGGCGCACAATTACGCCATGCGCCATCCAGAAGTGCTGGCTACGCCGGGATACGAAGTGGCGCAGACCAGTGTCGAGTCGGAAGTGGTGAACGATCTGACCGTCCTGGTAGTGGATGACAATGCCCGGTATCGGACCCAGCTGGGCAAGCTGATCGGCAAAACTTGCCCGGCGGCCTCACTTTATGAAGCGGAAGATTGCGCCGAAGCGTTGCGATTGGTGCAGCAGGTGACACCACAACTGGTGTTTATGGATGTAGTGCTGCCAGAGGGGGACGGCATTCAATGTGCCCGCCGGATCAAGGCCCTGAGTACGACAACCCGGATTGTGTTAATCAGCGCTTATCCCGACCGGGAGTTTCGGCGTTTGGGGCTGAGTGCTGGAGCCATAGCATTTCTGGACAAGAAAGATTTAGACGCCGCCACCGTCCGCCAGGTAGTGGAGGATGTTTTGAACGGCCGGCTGAAAGGTGGCAGCTCGGGTTAAATGGAAGGATAAGGACTGGGAATCTCAATTTGCAGTTCCACTCCCCCCTGAGCAACCGACTTCACTTCCAACGTTCCCCCCAGCAGCGACACCCGTTCGCTGATGCTGACCAGGCCAAAATGCTTTTGCTCGGTCAGGGTAGCCAGATTCAAGGGGGCCGCTAACCCCTGACCATTATCAGAAAGCCGCACCAGGAGACTGGCGGTGGGGGTCCGCTGCAACACCAACGTCACTTGCGTGGCCGCCGCGTGTTTGCGCACGTTGCTCAACCCCTCCTGGATGATGCGAAAAACCGAGAGTTCAATCACCTCCGGTAAACGGCCCAACGCGGGATCAACCTCCAGGTCCACCGGGATGCCACTTTGCTCGGACCATTGGCTGACCAGCGAGCGGATGGCGGCCGGCAGGCCGTGATGATCCAGCGTGGGGGGGCGCAGGTCGCTGCAAATCTGGCGCAGGCTGCCCACCACTTCGCGGATCCCATAACGGATTTTCTGCAACGTCAGGACCAGTTTCTCATCGGTGATCTCGCTTTCCACTTCCTCCAGTTGGTAGTTGTAGCTTAACAAATCCTGGATCACCGAATCGTGCAATTCCCGCGCCAGTGCCTTCCGCTCGGCCTCGCGTTCGGTGAATAAACGGCGATTGGCCTCCTGCAACGCCAGGTTCAACCGATCCAATGCTTCAACCTGGTGGTGAAGTCGTTCAATCAGCTCCCGATTGAGCGAGTCTTGTGCCGCCAGGTTCTGCTTGAGTTCCAATTGCGCGCGCCGTAGTTCTTCGGCTTGCTGCTGCGCCACATAGTAATTTTCAAACGCCCAGATCACCGGGGTCACCTGCTCCTGCCGGCTGGAGCCCACAATGAGCTCCACAATATCGCGCGGGGTCGTTTCCACGGTACGCCGGAGCGCCATTTGCCGGCCCTGATAGAGCACCAAGATGCGGTCGGTGACGGCAAAAATCTGTTTGAGATCATCGCTGCTGATGATGACCGCTACGTTCTGGTCGGCCAGCTCCCGAATCCGCCGGAGCATCATCTGCTGGCGGGCAAAACTCAACGCGGCCAGGGTATCATCCAGTAACAACAGGCGGCAGGGACGGCACAAGGCCCGCGCCAGCGCTACGATCTGGCGTTGTTCATTGGAAAGATTGACCAGGCGTTCCTGCATCAGGCTGGGAGAGAGCTCAAAAGTAGCCAGCAGGTCCCGGGTCGCCATCCACATCGCTTTTTCATCCGGTCGCGATCGCCCCAGGCCGCGACGGCGCAATTCCCGTCCCAGAAAAACATTGCTCAGGAGATCCAGGTTGTCCGCCATTTGCGGGGTTTGATGGACCAGTTCAATCCCCAGCTGTAGCGCCTGCGTGGCCGTTTTGAAGGTGATCAACTGACCGGCGAAAACGATGTCGCCACCGGTCGGAGGATAGACGCCGCCGAGCAGGTTAAACAAAGTGGATTTGCCGGCGCCGCGTTGTCCCACCACGCCAAGCACTTCGCCGGCGGCGAGATCAAATGTCACATTGGTCAGGGCCGGTATAGCGCCAAAAGAACGGGAGAGGGCGTTAACGCTGAGCAGTTTCACAAACCAGCCTCTTGGAAGGTTTTGGCGGGCACTGGTGACAGGCCCGCCAAAACCGTTGGGTTAGCTGCCCCGTATGGGCGTGAGAGGAAATCGCTTACTGGCCCCGGCTGCGGGTAGCGACGTCAAAGACCACGGCCGCCACCAGGACTGCACCGCGCACGACATACTGGTAGGCAATATCAACGTTCATCAAGTTCATGCCGCTGGTCAGAGACATGTAGACCAACGCCCCGATCAATGAACCCATGATTTTGCCCACCCCACCGGCCGCCGAGACGCCACCGATGTAGGCGGCGGCAATGGCGTCCAGCTCAAAGAGGGTGCCGGCTGTCGTGGTGGCGGATTGCAGGCGAGAGGCAAACAGGATACCCGACAACGCAGATAGCATCCCCATAGAGCCAAAAACCACGTAGGTGATTTTCTTCACGTTGATGCCGCTCAATTCGGCGGCCTCTGGATTACCACCGACGGCATAGATATGGCGGCCCAGAACCGTTTGGGTCGTCACAAAATGGTAGATGCCGACCACCAGCAGGACGATCACCATGGTCCAGGAGAGGCCATTGTACCCCGCCAGAACCCACGTGATCAAACCGATCAAGATAGAAACGAAAACTATTTCCAGAATGAAGATTTCTGTCGGCAACACCTCAAAGTTGTAGGCCAGCTTCTTGCGGCGGCTGCTGATTTGGCTGAAGATGAACCAGACGATAGCCACCAGGCCAAGCAACAGAGTGAGTTTGTGCACTTTCGGCAAGAAGTCCATGGCCAAAAGGTCTGGAATGTAGCCATTGCCGATCGCATTGAACGCCGCATCCGAAATAATAATGGTCCCGGTGGCCGCTGTGACCAGTAACAACGCCCCGCGGTAAATCAACCAGCCGGCCAGGGAGGCCACAAAAGCGGGAATGTTGAATTGCGCTACCAGGAAAGCAGTCAGCAACCCGGCCAGGATCCCCAGTCCCAAGACAAAGGGAATCGTCACGTAGACAGGCCATTTCCAGAAAGCCAGCGCAATAGCCGCTACGGCACCCAGGAAGCCAGCTAAAAATCCCACCGACAAATCAATATGCCGAATGACAATCACCAACGTCATCCCAACGGCCAGCACGGCGATATAGCCGGTCTGATTGACCAGATTGCTGATATTACGGGATGAAATGAAGATGCCTTTCGTCGTGACGGTAAAAATAGCCATGATCGCGAACAGGGCAATATACATCCCGTACTCACGAATGTTTTGCTTCAATACCTTCTGGAGATCTTTGAAAAACATGGGGGCCTCCTTAATAATTTGTTGCCAGCTGCATGACTTTTTCTTGGGTTGCTTCCGCGGCTGGCATCTCGCCGGCAATCCGCCCGCCGGAGACGACGTAGATCCGATCACTCATGCCTAATATCTCGGGTAGCTCGGAGGAAATCATAATAATGCTCATGCCCTGTTGTACCAGCTGATTCATGATGGTGTAGATTTCATATTTCGCGCCGACATCAATCCCGCGCGTCGGCTCATCCAGAATCAGCACGTCGGGCTTGACAAACAACCATTTGCCCAGGCAAACTTTTTGTTGATTGCCGCCGCTCAAATTGCCCACGCGCTGCTCAATGCTGGGGGTTTTGATGTTAAGCGAGGTCCGGTATTCGTTGGCCACCTGAATTTCGGCGTTGGCGTCAATCACACCGCGGTGGGCCAGCGTCCGCAAGTTGGCTAACGTCAAATTCTGCCGCACATCCTGGATCAAAATCAATCCTTTGCCCTTGCGGTCCTCGGTAACATAGGCCAGACCGGCGGCAATCGCCTGCTGGGGGTGGCGGAAACTGCGCTGTCCCTTAATGAAGATATCGCCGGTGATGCGGTAGCCTTCAGGATTGCCGAAGAGGCTCAAAGCCAGTTCCGTGCGGCCCGACCCCATCAGGCCCGCCAGGCCGACAATCTCCCCCTTTTTCACATGGAAGTTGATATCTTGCAAAATGGTGCGCCCTAAACGCGGCGCGTAAGCGCTCCAATCCCGTACTTCAAATACCACCTCATCGGCCGGTTTGCTGTGGCGGGAGGGATAAATATTCGTAATTTCGCGCCCTACCATATGCTTGATCAACACCGGCTCAGAGACCTCGCCTTTGTGGGCATCCAACGTGCAAATGGTTTGCCCGTCACGTAAGACGGTCACCGTGTCAGCGATCTCAATCACCTCTCGCAATTTGTGGGAGATCAAAATACAGGTCACACCATGCGCTCTGAGGTCACGCAGTAGATTTAACAGGTTTTTGCTATCGTCCTCATTCAGTGCAGCCGTGGGCTCGTCCAAAATCAGTAAGCGCACGTTGCGGCTCAACGCTTTGGCAATTTCCACCAGCTGCTGCTTGCCCACGCCCAAGTCCCTGATCTTGGTATCAGGATTGATGGACAATTTCACCTTCTTCAGCACCTCTGTGGCACGCCGGATGGTTTCATTCCAATCCACCACCATGCCGTTTCTTATTTCATGACCGAGGAAAATATTTTCGTACACCGTCAGTTCAGGGATCAACTCCAATTCCTGATAAATAATGGCGATCCCTACCTTCTCGCTGTCACGAATACCGTGAAAATGCTGAACTTCGCCGCCAAACAAAATCTCGCCGCTATAGGTCCCGTCAGGATAGACCCCACTTAAGACTTTCATCAAGGTGGATTTGCCGGCGCCGTTTTCCCCCACCAACCCGTGGATCTCGCCCTCAGCCACTTGAAAGCTGACATTGCTCAACGCTCTCACGCCGGGAAATTCTTTCACGATATTGCGCATCTCTAAAATGGGAGCACTCATAGCACCTCCGGCTCTTAAAACTGGCGTAAGTGGCAGGAATAGTGATATGGGTATATCACTATTCCTGCTTGAGATACAACTTATTTTACAATTACCGCACGATACATACCAGCGCTCAATCCGTTACCGGTGATCATGGAGTGCAAGCACCGGTTTCAACCCCACCGCCATCAAGGCAGATTGGAAAAATCGCTGGCCTGATAGTACCCGGAATCAATCAACGCGGCCCGGACATTCGCCTTGTCCACCGAAACCACGGCCGACTGAATCGCCGGCACATCAATCTTGCCGTTGTTGTAGGAACCCTTGGAGGTCGGGGTCTTGCCTTCCAGCAGGGCCACCGCCGCGCTGATGGCATCCTTGACCAGCGTCCGCACGTCCTTGAAGACGGTCATGGACTGCTTGCCGTCAATGATGTACTGCACGGAGGCCTTCTCCGCGTCCTGCCCGGTCACCAGGTAGCTCTTGACGTCCTTGTCGGCCGCGAACGCATCGGCGATAGCGCGAGCGGTGCCGTCGTTCGGGGCCAGGATGAAGACGTTGCCCTTGTCGGCGGCGGTCGCGGCGGTCAGGTTGGCCTCGGCCAGGTTCTTGGCCGTGTTGAAGTCCCAGTTCGTGGTGATCTGGCCGATGATCTTGGCCTGCTCGTCGCGGGTCAGCGTCGCCTTACCCTGCAGCGCCACCGCCTCGCTGGAGTTCTTGATCACGAAGGTCCCGTCGGCGATCTTGGGCTGGAGCACGCCCCACGCGCCTTCAAAGAAGATGAACGCATTGTTGTCCGAGGCCGCCCCCGCGTAGAGATACAGCGGGTTCCCCGTCCCGGTGGCGTGATCCACCAGGTATTGCGCCTGCTGCGCCCCCACCGCGATGCTGTCAAACGTCACGTAGTAGTCCACCGCTTCCGTGTCCCGGATCAACCGGTCGTAGGAGATCACCTTCACCCCCGCTGCACGGGCCGCTTCAGCCGCCGCAGCCGCCGCAGTACCGTCCTGCGGGCAGATGATGATGACTTTGACCCCCTTGGTGATCAGGGCCTCTACGTTCTCCTTCTCCTTAGCCGAGGAACCCTGGCTGAAGAGGATCTCCACGTCATAGCCGGCCGCCTTCAGTGCGTCGCGGAACCGCGTCTCATCCTGAATCCAGCGCGGCTCGTCCTTCGTCGGCAGCACGATGCCTACCGCCAACTTGCCAGCTGGAGCAGCGCCGCCGCCCAGACCAGTGAAATCACTGGCCTGATAGTACCCGGAATCAATCAGCGCGGCCTGGACATTCGCCTTGTCCACCGAGACCACCGCTGATTGAATCGCCGGCACATCAATCTTGCCGTTGTTGTAGGAACCCTTGGAGGTCGGGGTCTTGCCTTCCAGCAGGGCCACCGCCGCGCTGATGGCATCCTTGACCAGCGTCCGCACGTCCTTGAAGACGGTCATGGACTGCTTGCCGTCAATGATGTACTGCACGGAGGCCTTCTCCGCGTCCTGCCCGGTCACCAGGTAGCTCTTGACGTCCTTGTCGGCCGCGAACGCATCGGCGATAGCGCGAGCGGTGCCGTCGTTCGGGGCCAGGATGAAGACGTTGCCCTTGTCGGCGGCGGTCGCGGCGGTCAGGTTGGCCTCGGCCAGGTTCTTGGCCGTGTTGAAGTCCCAGTTCGTGGTGATCTGGCCGATGATCTTGGCCTGCTCGTCGCGGGTCAGCGTCGCCTTACCCTGCAGCGCCACCGCCTCGCTGGAGTTCTTGATCACGAAGGTCCCGTCGGCGATCTTGGGCTGGAGCACGCCCCACGCGCCTTCAAAGAAGATGAACGCATTGTTGTCCGAGGCCGCCCCCGCGTAGAGATACAGCGGGTTCCCCGTCCCGGTGGCGTGATCCACCAGGTATTGCGCCTGCTGCGCCCCCACCGCGATGCTGTCAAACGTCACGTAGTAGTCCACCGCTTCCGTGTCCCGGATCAACCGGTCGTAGGAGATCACCTTCACCCCCGCTGCACGGGCCGCTTCAGCCGCCGCAGCCGCCGCAGTACCGTCCTGCGGGCAGATGATGATGACTTTGACCCCCTTGGTGATCAGGGCCTCTACGTTCTCCTTCTCCTTAGCCGAGGAACCCTGGCTGAAGAGGATCTCCACATCGTAGCCGGCCGCCTTCAACGCATCGCGGAACCGCGTCTCGTCCTGAATCCAGCGCGGCTCGTCCTTCGTCGGCAGCACGATGCCTACCGCCAGCTTGCTCTGCGGGACCGTTGTGGCTTCCGGGGTTTTGGTGCCTCCACAGGCAGAAAGAATCATGGAAGCCATAACCAACAGGGCCATCAAGGCCAATGGCAAACTCTTCTTAAACATAGGGATTCTCCTTACTTCGTTTGTTGGGTCAACATCTGAGAGAAATTAAAGCGAACTGTCGAGTGTGGGGTCACATTTCCAATCGTTTTTCTGCGAACCACCTCCTTAAACCACCATGAACACAACTGGTGATAGTTGCGCCAGAACAGTGGCTTTGCTCTGCCCATCTATCACACACGCTGCCGTCGACAGGGTGCGATACTGGGGTGCGGAATTTGTTTGATCAGACGCACGACGGCATGATAGCAAACCATACTAATAAAACCACAAAATGGCGACCTGTTGGACTTTTTCTCCCCCTAAAAAAGCAGAAATTTCCCCCAAATTGGTTAGGGGAAATCCCCCAATACCGGTATTATTAGCGATGGGGCCCAAGAATCTCCCCGGCAATCTATCACGACTGCTCTTGCCCCGGTTCTTCTGGCAAAAAGATTTCATCTGAGCTTGAGAACTGACGGCGCAAGGCGTCCTCCCAATCGGCCGCCGTGTTAATGTTAGAAAAGGACTGGCCGGCCGGATCCCAGCAGGCGACGGCAGCTTCCTCCATGATCCGAACTCGGACCGCCGGGTAAAAAGCGATCACTCGCCGTTCACCGCGCTGCAAAGCGGCCTCTGCGGCCGGCGCACAGACCGCCGGCCGGTAAAGTGCGTGGAGCGGCTCCAGTTCACCCCGCCAACGTGGCACCACCGCGTCTTCATCATCCCCCCCCAGCCGGCTCATCGCTTGCAGCAAAGCCGGGTTCAACCAGGGCATGTCGGCGGCTACCACAAAGGCCCATTCGCCCTGCGCCGCCGCCAAGCCCGCATGAACGCCGGCCAGCACGCCCTGACCGGGGAACCGATCCATCACCACCGGCACACCCAGCGTCCCCAACGGTGTTGGATCAGACGCCACGATGAGCAGCTCATCCACCAGTGGGGCCAACCGTTCCAGCACCCAGGCAATCAGCGGCCGGCCTCCCAGCTCCAGAAAGCGCTTATCACGGCCCAGCCGGCGGCTCTGCCCCCCGGCCAGCACCACCCCCGTGTAGCGGATCGCGGAAGCGGCCCGATATTCTAAATCCCAACCTGCGCCCAAAGCTCAACCTCCTTGTCAACTTCAGCCCCACCACGCCATGCTTTATACCCTGCTTGCCCAAAAGCTCAAACGCTTCCCCTCTCCCTTGCCCCGCGCCTGCCCTGTGTTACAATCAGGCCGCGCGCGGCATAGCCCGCCGATTCTGGTCCAACGGAAAGACGCTGTTTTATGGAAGAACGCCTTGTCTATCAATGGACTGCCCAGGGACTGACACCCCGGCAGGTCCGGTTGCCGGCTGAGATCCAGCTCAGCCTGCACATCAACGGCCAGGAATGGATCGCGTTAGCCGCTTCCCCCCAGCAATTAGAGGCGCTGGTGATCGGTTTCCTGTACTACGCCAACCTGATTCAATCGCCGGCCGACATTGCGGCGTTGCACTTCAGCCAGGGCCCCTGTGCCGACGTCTGGCTGGCCCACGACCCCGGCCCGTTGCCCTCCCGCCAGCTGCTCACCTCCGGGTGCGGCGGTGGGACCGTGATGGGCGAGCTCTACCGGCCGGCGGCCCCCCTTCCCGCCGACTCGCCGCTCAATCCGGCTACGCTGCCGGCGATGATGCGCACCCTGCAGCAGCAGGCCACACTCTATCACCAAACGCATGGGATGCACAGCAGCGGACTTTTCACCCCCGCAGGAGCGCTCCTCCTGCTGGCCGAAGATATTGGCCGCCACAACACGCTGGACCGGCTGATGGGCCTGGCGCTTTTGCAGCAAGTGGCTACGGAGGGGCTCATCCTGTTGACCACGGGGCGCATCTCCTCCGAAATGCTGAGCAAAGCCGCCCGGATGGGAACGCCGGTCGTCGCCAGCCTGACGGCGGTTTCCTCACTGGCAGTCGCCTTAGCCGAGGAAGCCGGTATCACCGTGATCGGCTATCTGCGCGGCGAGCGGTGGCGTCTTTACACCCACCCGGAACGCTTGACTGCCGGCTCTGAAAACAAAAGTTGACTTCTGAAAGATAAGTGCCCTCCCCTGAAAATAGCGCTTGGCTTGTAGTGAGGCGCTTCAGCGCCGTTTTGCCGCGCTAAAGCGCGTCACTACCA
>CAYTGR010000046.1:0-16387 GCA_964437445.1 uncultured Anaerolineales bacterium
GCAGCCCGGTTTACCGGGCGTGGCTTGGGTAGCCGGGCGATTGATCGCCCGGCGTTACCGCATTTAATTTTTAAAGGCCATAAGTTCGCGTTACGTTGGCGACGGACTGAGGGATTATTTTCATTTCAGAGGAATAATTGCTCTACAGAGACCTCTTGCAGGCTCTCCACCACTGCGCTGACCCCCGGTAGCGCCGCCAGCCGCGCGTGGTCGGCGCGCGGCCCTAACGCGATGAGCTGGCCGATCCCGGCCGCGTGGGCCGCCGCCAGACCGGCACGGGAATCCTCCACGACGACACATTGTCCCGGCGCCAGCCCCAGGCAGCGCGCCGCTTGCAGGTAGATATCAGGGGCAGGCTTGCCCGGCCGCGTGCCATCATCGTAGACCAGCTGCGCCGGGTCAAACCAGCGGTCCAGGTGCAGACAGTCTATGAAGAAATCCAGGTTGCCCCGGCCTGAGGCGGTAGCGATGGTGTGGGGGATTCGGTGCGCGATCAGGCTATCCAACAGCACCTCTGCCCCCGGCGACAGCCGGAAGTCAGCGCCGAGCGCCAGACAGAGTTGCCGGTAGCGGGCCTCTTTCTCGTCGGTGAGCTGCGCGACCTCGCCGGCGCTCAGCGCCCGGCCGGTGAGATATTCCAGCGTGTGCCGGTTGTTGCGGCCGTGGACGTGGATGGCGATCTCTGCATCCGAAAAGGGCGTGCCGCGCACAGCTGCCGAAAATTCTCGCCAGGAGCGCTCCTGGAGCGGGCTGTCCCACCAGAGCACGCCGTTGAAGTCAAAGATGATCCCCTGAAACTGGCTCACGGCACGCAGGCGATGATCCGCCCCTCCCGCAGGTAAGCCCGGGCGACGCGCGGCAGGAGCGCGGTGGTTACTTCGTAGTTGATCGTCTCGGCCCAGCGGCCGACCTCTTCGGCGGTGATCTCGCCGTTGCCCTGGCGGCCGACGACGACCACCTCGTCGCCCACCTGGACGCCGGGGATGCCCGTCACGTCCACGACGATCTGGTCCATGCTCACACGCCCGCGGAGCGGCGCACGCTGCCCGTGGATCAACACCGCGCCCCGGTTGGAGAGCAGCCGGTGATACCCATCTCCGTAGCCGATGGGGACCAGCGCCGCGACCATGGGCTCGCGCACCACGTAAGTCCGCCCGTAGCCGATGGCGCTCCCCACGGCCAGGGATTGGACGCGCACCACCGTGCTCTTGAGCGTCAGGGCGGGCCGGAGCAGGAGCGGGCAGCGCCATTCACCGGAAGGCTGGAGGCCGTAGAGAAGGATGCCGGGCCGGACGGCCTCTAAGTGCGCCTCCGGCAACCGGGTCAACGCGGGGCCGTGGCAGATGTGGCGCACCGGGAAATGGAAGCCGGCAGCCTCCAACGCCGCCAGCAGGGCCTTGAAGGTGGCCCACTGCGCTAACATCGGGGCCGGATCGGCCGCGTCGGCGGTGGCAAAGTGCGAGAACAGCCCTTCCAGTTGCAGGTTGGGCAACGTGGCCAGGTAACGGACGAAGGGCAGTACTTCGTCCGGCATCAATCCGTACCGGCTCATGCCGGTATCCACTTTGATGTGGACCGGGAACGGGCCGCCCGGTTGCGCCGCCAGGAGCGCGGCCGTCTCACGGTCGGTGAGCGCGGGGGTGAGCCGGTGCTCGGCCAGCAGCGGCACGCCGGAGGGCGGCAGGTAGCCGAGCAGCAAGATCGGCGCGGTGAGGCCGGCCTCGCGCAATTCCACTCCCTCCTGGACGCGATGCACGGCCAGGCGCGTCGCGCCGGCCTCCAGCACAGCGCGCGCCACCGGCACGGCTCCGTGGCCGTAAGCATTGGCTTTGACCACGGCGATAATTTCCACGGTCGGACCGACGAACTGGCGGATCGCCTGCACGTTATGTGCAATGGCGTCCAGGTCAATTTCGGCCCAGGTAAGCACTCCGTTTGGTAACATAGGTTTCTCTCCCCCCATGGATCACGCCGGCGTTTTCACGGACCACGATTTCCAACCTGGAATCGCCCTGGTTGCCGGAGCCAGCGAGCGGGCCTATCATAACGCATTTTGGGGAAGATGCCAGCCCAGAACCCCGTTGGCTTAACGGGTAGGTTAAAGCAGGCGGGAAGGGTTGCCCCACCAGGGAGACGTTCTCCCGATGGGGAGGGGAATTGCTGTTTATCAGAATGCGTCTATAATAGATGCAAACAATGCCAGGAGAATCGCTGATGAAACGAACTTCCTCCATGTCTCAGCGGGGTCCAGAGGGTGACTCCATGGCGGCCATGATGAGCCATTTTATGAACCCCGGCCATTGTCGTAAGGGTGACCTCATGCAGGGCGTGATTGCTTCTGTTTCCCCCAAAGCTATTCTGGTGGACATCGGCGGCAAGTGCGACGCGGCGGTGGTCTTCCGCGAGGTGGAACAGATGAGCCCGGCAGCCCTATCCGCGCTGAAGCCTGGCCAGCCGGTCAACGTTTATGTGGTAGAGACCGGCGAAGAAAACGGCGTAGTCCTTGTATCGCTGGCGCGGGCGGCACAAGAGGGAGATTGGGCTGAAGCAGCACACCTGTTAGAGCGAGGGAATCCGGTCACGTTAAAAGTGATTGAAGCCAACCGGGGGGGGGTGATTGTAGCCTTGGGACGCTTGCGGGGATTTGTCCCCAGTTCGCAACTGTTGCCCGGCTGGCGTACGCTCCAGAATTCTGAAGACCCGGAACACCGCTGGGACGGTTTGGTCGGCAAGATGTTGACGCTGCGGGTTATTGAGGTCGCGCCGGAACGCAACCGTTTGATCCTCTCGGAACGGGGGGCGGCCGATCCCAAGAGCCGTAAGCGCACTGTTCTGGAACAATTGCAGGTCGGTTCCATTTACAAAGGGACTGTCAGCAATGTGGTGCCTTTTGGGGCGTTTGTCAACGTCAATGGGGTAGATGGCCTGGTGCACATCTCTGAGATTTCCTGGCGGCGGGTCAACCACCCTTCCGAGGTAGTGCAGCCCGGGCAGGAGGTAGAGGTCATCGTGCTGGACATAGAGGTAGAGCACGAGCGGCTCAGCCTCAGCCTGAAACGACGCACCCCTGATCCCTGGGAGTTGATCGCGCGGCAGTACGCCGAAGGGCAGCTGGTGGAGGTGCAGATCGTCAATCTTACCACTTTTGGCGCGTTTGCCACGCCGGTGGATATTCCCGAGTTGGAGGGATTGATCCACATTTCTGAATTGAGCGAGCGCCCGGTGGTCCGGCCCGACGAGGTGGTTAAGGTGGGAGAACGGCGGGTGGCGCGGATTATCTCGCTGCGGCCGGCGGAGCGGCGGGTGGCCTTCAGCCTCAAGCAAGTGGTGCCGGGTGAGTCGCCCGAAACGGAGAACTGGAAAGAGATTTTGGACGAAGTTCAGCGCGAGGAAACGGTAGCGCAGCCCGTGGAGTAGGGCAGCCCGGCTTTGGGTGTGGACTCATTCTTAAACCTGCAAACGGTAACCGGGAAAACAGGAAGGACTACCCTGTTTCCCGGTTACTGTTTATTTTATACTGGGGGCAATCTTTTTCGGTAAGGAGGTTCTTGATTTATGCTATACCCCACCTATGCTGATGTGTGGCGGCCGGCGGTGAAACGCCCGGCTCTGGCCTACGACGCTGCGCTGGTCGTGGGCGGTTCGCTGTTGCTGGCACTGGCATCCCGGCTCACTTTCTACCTGCCCTTCAGCCCCGTGCCCGTGACCGGCCAGACCTTTGCCGTTCTCTTTTTGGGGGCGCTGCTGGGCAGCCGGCGCGGGGCCCTGGCGGTCCTGGCCTATCTGGTGGAAGGAATTGCCGGGTTGCCGGTCTTTGCGGGCGGCCTGCCCGGCCTGGCCCATCTGCTGGGGCCGACCGGCGGCTATCTGATCGGTTTTGTTGCGGCTGCCTATGTCACCGGGGCGTTGGCCGAGCGGGGTTGGGATCGCCACGTGCTGACGACGGTGGCGGCCCTGGCTGCGGGCAACGGCGTACTTTATCTCTTGGGCCTGGCCTGGCTGGCGGTCTTTGTCGGACTGCAAGCGGCCCCGGCACTGGGGTTGCTGCCCTTCATCCCCGGCGACCTGCTCAAGTTAGCGCTGGCCGCGCTCCTGTTGCCGGCAGGTTGGCGGCTACTGCGGCGGTAGGGGGAGTTTTAACGCTGGGGATACATCAGTTTGTGGAAGCGGCCGGCGCTGGTTCAGGCAGTGCCGACCGCTTTTAATTGCCCCGCCGCCATTTTGTGTTACACTCCATGGACAATGCCGGATCGCTGCTTCGCTGTTTCGTTGCGGAGAAAGGTAGCGCCGTGGATACGCAGACAAACTACGAGGTAATGCTACAGACCGCCCCTCTGCTGGCGACCAAACTCTATGCGCCGATTGTGCGTCCCAACCTGGTCCCGCGTCCGCGCCTTCTGGCGCAAGTGGCGGCGGGCTTGGCTCACAAGCTGACGTTGATCTCTGCGCCACCCGGGTTTGGCAAAACCACGCTGATCGCGGCCTGCCTGCACCAGGAGCGAGCAGGGCACGCGACGAATCAGGGCCGGGGATTGGCGGACGACGTGCTGCCCGCGGCTTTCCGCGTCCCATCCCGGCAGACGGCCTGGCTCTCGTTGGATGAGGGGGATAACGATCCGGTCCGCTTCCTGGTTTACCTGATCGCCGCCTTACAGACCGTCCAGCCGGAGTTGGGGGAGGGTGTCCTGGGAGCGTTACACTCACCGCGACCGCCGGCGCTGCCGCTGGCGCTGATCGCCCTGGTTAACGAACTGGCGGCTCTGCCCGGTGACATTGTGCTGGTGCTGGATGATTACCACACGATTGATGCGCTGGCCGTCCATAACGCCGTGGCTTTCCTGCTGGAGCGGCTCCCGCCGCAGCTCCACCTGGTTATCCTCAGCCGGGTAGATCCACCGTTGCCGCTGGCACTGTTGCGCGTGCGCGATGAGCTGACCGAGATCCGCGCCGATGATCTCCGCTTCACGCCGGAGGAGGCCGAGGCGTTTTTGAATCAGGTGATGGGACTGGCCCTGGATAGCGAGGATGTAGCGGCGCTGGAGGAGCGAACTGAAGGCTGGGTGGCCGGCTTGCAGCTGGCCGCGATCTCGCTGGGCAAGCGGCGCGACGTGGGGGCCTTCATCCAGGATTTCGGCGGCGGCCACCGTTACCTGGCCGATTATCTGGCCGAGGAGGTCTTCCGCCGCCAACCGCCGGAGGTGCAGCGGTTCCTGCTGGAAACGTCCGTGCTGGACCGGCTGAGCGGGCCGCTGTGCGATGCGGTCTGGCGGGAGAACGAGGATGGGCGGGTGAAAAATGAAGCCTCACCGGGGTCTTTTTCGTCCCCTTCGTCCTTTATCCTGCAGGAATTGGAACGCCATAACCTTTTCGTCGTGCCGCTGGACGACGAGCGACGCTGGTATCGCTACCACCACCTCTTTGCCGATTTTTTGCGCGACCGGTTGCAGCGCACGCAGCCCGACCAGGTGGCCGAGTTGCACAGTCGGGCCTGCGCCTGGTACGAGCGACAGGGGCAGCTGGCAGAGGCCGTGGGGCACGCCCTGGCCGCTGGGAGACTGGAGAACGCAGTGGAGTTGATTGAGCGGGCCGCCCGCCCACTGCTTTTGCGTGGCGAGCTCCGTACCCTGGGACGTTGGTTGGAGACTTTGCCGGAACCGTTGGTGCGCACCCGTCCCCGGCTTTGCCTGCTCGAGGCCTGGTTGCTGCTGCCCTATGGGGATTGGGAGGGAGTGGAGCATTGGCTGCAGGCGGCGGAACAGAAATTGCCCCAGGAGACCGCCGGGTTGGAGCCGGGCAGTGAACCGTGGGCGCACTTGCTGAGCGAAGTGGCCGCCCTTCGGGCTGCGGCGGCTGCCGACCGCGGTGATCTGGCCCGCACGATTGAACTGTCGCAGCTGGCGCTCCAGGGCATTCCTGAAACGGAGCTCTATTTGCGAGGCATTGTGGCTCTCAATCTGGGCAGCGCCTATCTCCTCAACGGCAACATAGATGAGAGCCTCCGGGCGCTGGAACAGGCCCGCGACCTCAGTTGGGCTGCCGGCAACATTCAGACGGCACTCACCGCCACTCATCAACTGGCCGACGTCTTGATGTTTCAGGGGCAGCTGCAACGGCCAATCCAGCTCTACCAGCAGGCAGTGGAGTGGGCGACCGAGCGGGGCGGGCAACGCCTCCCGGTGGCCGGACTGGCTTATCTGGGCCTGGGTGAACTGCTGGCGTTGCGCCACGATCTGGATGGAGCCCTGGCCTATCTTAACCAGGGCCTGGTCCTTTGTCGCCAATGGGGCAACCTCCATGCGCTCGTCGGGGGGTATATCAGCGTGGCGCGCGTCCGGCGGATGCAGGGCGACCACCTGGGAATGCAAGCGGCGTTTGATCAGGCCTGGCAGACGGCACGCGAGCACCATCTCAGCCCGGAGGTGACTGATTTCATCGCTATGCGCGAGGCTCAGTTCAAAATGATGGCGGGCGATCTGGCCGCTGCCGAGCGTTGGGTGGAGGAACGGCACTTAACCTCCCAGGATCCGATTTCCGGTCTGCGACATGAGTATAGATATGTGGTCCTGGCGCAATTGCTGGTGGCCCAGGGGCGGACGGCGGAGGCGCTGGCGCTTTCAGAGCGGGTCTTCTCCGTGGCCGAGGCGCACGGCTTGAGCCTGCGGATGAGCCAGATGCTCGCGCTCCAGGCCGTCGCGCTGGAGATTGAGGGCCATACCGACGAGGCACTGGCTCATCTGGAGCAGGCGTTGCGGATCGCCGGCCCCGATGGCCCGATTAACTTCCTGCTCAACGAGAGCCCCTCCATGTCCAAACTGCTCTGCCGGTTGGCGGCCCGTGGACTTTTCCCCGCTTACGTGCAGGAACTACTGGCTGCTTTTGGGGTGCATGATGAAGCAGCGGCCCCGCCGGCAGCCGGCCGGACTTCCACGCCGGCGGGCGTACCGCCGCTCGTGGAGCCGCTCAGTGAGCGCGAGCTGGAGGTGCTGCGGTTGATCGCGGCCGGCCATTCCAACCGCGAGATCGCCAACACCCTCTATCTGGCGACCGGCACCGTCAAAAAGCATGTCAACAACATCTATACCAAACTGGGGGTCAACTCCCGGACGCAGGCGCTGGTCCGGGCGCGAGAATTAGGGTTGTTGGCGTAGCTCTGGCGACCTACCGGCCGTTTAGGACTGAAGGGGTTTGGTGTAAGTGGCATTGCCCACCTGCACCAAACCTTTTTTTGTGATATAACCCCCTGCTCCCCAACCGCCGGGGGTTACTGCTGGCTCTTCCGCAGAATAATCCTCTCAATACGCCTTTTGGCCGCTGACAGCCCCCGGGGTTACTGCTATGATAGAGACAGTTGAGCAGGGAACACCCGGCGAGTCAGAAAAGCAGAGTCACAAAGTTAAAAAGGTCAATTCAGGAGGTAACGATGATTAACGTGTATGAGGCCCAGGTGGTGGCCGAAGCCTTTGTCAAGGAGTTGCAGCAGGAGGCGCGCAACGCCCGGCTGATCCGGGAGGCGCAGTGCCAGAGCAAGAAGTACACTTTTTAAGGATTTAAGGATTCAAGGAGATGAAGAGATGCACATCAATATTTACGAGTCACAGCTGATCGCGGAGACCTACAGCCGCCAGCGGCGGGACGAAGCTCGCCGGGAGTGGTTGGTCCGCATCGCTAAGCTCACCCAGTCCAAGCGGAAGTAATCTGAGCCGTTGTGGGGCTTGACCCACCAGGGAAGCAAAGCTTAACACCGAGCTGCACGCTTTTTCTAAGCGATTATTTTTAAGGAGGTTACCATGAACACCAATCTGTTAGAAACCTATCAATTTGCCGAATCCTATGCCAGGGAACGGCGGGAAGAGTCCCGGCAGGCCCGGCTGAGCCGCGAAGCCCACAAGCAGACCCGGCAGCAGCCGCGCAAGTAGCCGGGGGAACGATGCGACATCTTAACGCGACCTTTCACCCGACTCCTGGGGTTTGACCGTCACACCATCACCCGACGGCGACCCCAGGAGTTTTTGCACCGAGAATTTCCGATGACCTCTCGTAGCATACCGACCATGTTGAGTGAAGCGCAGCACCTGGCCCATCAGGCGGGGTCTTGCCTTTCCCTCAGGATGGCCTCTGCCACAGAGCCGCCGGCCGGCCATCTGGTGCGGACGGGACTGCTGGCCCGTTTGGACAGCTGCGGCCCTTGCTGCCGGTTGCTGCTGGTTACTGCGCCGGCGGGTTACGGCAAGAGCACGCTTTTGCGCACGTGGGCGGCACAAAGTCCGCGCGCCGTGGCCTGGCTCGGCCTACAGCCCGAGGATAACGCCCTTCACGTGTTCCTGGTGCATCTCCAGGCTGCGCTGGGCGCGATCTGGCCGGCCGTCTATTCCCTGCCGCTGCCGGCCCCCACGCCTGAGGCGGCGCTACGCCCCCTCATCAACATGCTGGCCGCTACACCGCAGACGATCACACTGGTATTGGACGGTTACGAAGTCATCCAGGCGGGGCCGGTTCATCGGGCCATGGCTTTTCTCCTGGAATATTTGCCCCCCACTTTGCAGGTGGTTCTGTCCTCGCGGAGTGAGCCGCCCCTGCCGCTGCTGCCCCGGCTGCGCGTCCGCGCGCATTTGCACGAACTGCACACCGACGAGCTGCGCTTAACGGCTGACGAGGCGTTGCTCTTCCTGGCCGACCGGGGCGCGCCCCTCTCGCTGGCCGAGCGGGCCGCCGGGTGGGTCACCGGCCTGGCGCTGCTGGCGCAGGCCTGGACAGCCGGCCAGCCATCCACGGCTCAAGCGTTACCGGCAACGTTGGCCGATTATTTCACCCACGAGGTCTTCGCGCCGCAGCCACTCCCCATTCGGCGGTTTCTGGTGCAGACGGCGGGCCTGGCGCAACTGACCGGGCCGGCGTGCGACGCCCTCACCGGCCGCCATGACAGCTGGTTGCTGCTGGAAGCGCTGGAACGGGCCGGCCTCTTTTTGGCCCCAGTGAATGAGCGGCGCACCGCCTATCGCTACCATCCTCTCTTTGCCGAGTTTCTCCAAACGACGGCGACGACGCTCTGAGCGCGCCGGCGTTTTCAATCCAAATCCGAAATCGCAACTCCAAAATTGATCCCGGCGGGCGGGCAATCATATTCCCTCGTGTTTCTCTTGCTCCTGCGGCACTTTGTGGTAGAACAATCCCTATGAAATTACGCGCCCGTTATCGTCGCATTGTCTTCTTCTTCGCCCGCGTCATCCTGGCGTTGATCTGGTGGGAACTGATCCTGCCCGGGCTCGGTTTCCGGTCGCGGGTGCAGGCTACCCGCGCTGAGCGCCTGCGCCGGATTGCCGCCGATTTCCGGGCGCTGGCGACACATCTCGGCGGTGTGTTGATCAAGGTCGGGCAGTTCCTTTCGGCGCGCGTGGATGTGCTACCGCCGGAGGTCACCTCGGAACTCTCCGGCTTGCAGGATGCTGTCGCGCCAGAACCGTTTGCCGCCCTCCGCCAGCTGGCTGAAGCGGAGCTGGGTGGGGCGCTGGCCGAGCGCTTCGTCGCCTTTGAGGAGGTCCCCCTGGCCTCGGCCTCATTGGGCCAGGCGCACCGGGCCCAATTGAGCGGCGAAATCTCCCACGTCGTTGTCAAAATTCAGCGCCCGAACATTGAGGCGATTGTCGCTACCGATCTGGCCGCATTGCGTCTGGTCGGCAACTGGCTGCACCGGTATCCGCCGTTGCGCCGCCGGGTCAACATCCCTGCGCTGCTTAACGAGCTCTCCCATGCCATCTTTGACGAACTGGATTACATCAAAGAGGGGCACAGCGCCGAGACCTTCGCTGCCAACTTCCAGGCGCGCCCTGGCGTCCTTGTCCCGCGCGTGATCTGGACGCACACCACGCGCCGGGTGCTGACGTTAGAGGATGTCTCCGGCATCAAAATCACCGATTACGACGCGATTACCGCGGCCGGCGTAGATCGGGCGGCGGTGGCCCGGCGGCTGGCCGACACTTACCTCAAGCAAATCTTTGAAGATGGCTTTTTCCATGCCGATCCGCATCCCGGCAATCTCTTTGTCCGCCCTCAGCCTGACGGGGAGTGGCAACTCACCTTTGTAGATTTTGGCATGGCACTCCCTATCCCGCCGGGCTTGCGGCCGGGGTTCCGCGAGGCGGCCATTGCGATCGCCACGCGCGACGCCAAACGGCTGATTCATGCTTATCAGCTGCTGGACTTGCTGTTGCCCAACGCTGACCTGACCTTGATAGAAAAGGCCGAACAGCGAATGTTTGAGGTGGCCTGGGGCAAAACCATGGAGCAGCTGCGCGACATGTCCACGGAGGAGATGGAGGCGCTGGTTTACGAGTTCCGCGAGCTCTTTTACAAGCTGCCCTTCCAGCTACCGCAAAATCTCATCCTGCTGGGCCGGGCGCTGGCGCTCCTGTCAGGCCTGTGCACCGGCCTGGATCCGTGCTTCAACTTGTGGGCGACCGTCACGCCCTATGCCGAACACCTGCTGGCCGAGGACGGCAAGGGGAGTCTGGGCGTGGTCTGGGACGAGGTGAAGCGGTGGGGTGGCGCGTTAGTCGCCCTGCCGGTCCGTGTAGAAGCCATCCTGGGCCGGTTGGAGCGCGGCGAATTGGAGGTCCGCGTCCCGCAGCTGACCTACCCCGCCGAACAGCTGGAGATCGCTGCCCGCCGTCTCATAGTGGCGCTGATTTTCACGGCGCTGCTGATTAGCGGGACCTGGGCCTATATTTCGGATGTCCACTGGTTGGGTGAAGTGCTTCTGGCAAGCGCCGCGTTGGCGTTGATTTGCGTCATCTTTGTCCGGCGCGAACCGTAGTCAACCGTAGTCAATGAAGTGGGAAAAATCTCCCGTCGTAACGCACTTCAGCGCGGCTCAGACGGCGCTAAAGCGCCTCAGTACGAACTTTTCATGTTATTTTCATTTAGGAGGGACGATGGGTGATACTCTGGCCCGGTTGAAGGTAGCGGTGGTGCAGGCCGCACCGGTGCTGTTTGACCGTGAGGCGACGGTCGCCAAAGCCTGTCGCTTGACCGCCGAGGCAGCGGCACAGGGGGCGCAGCTGGTGCTCTTCCCGGAAGCTTTCGTGCCGGCTTACCCGCGCGGGCTAAGCTTCGGCGTGGTCGTCGGCAGCCGCAGTCCGGCGGGCCGGCGCACCTGGGAACGCTATTGGGCCAACACGGTGGAGGTCCCCAGCGCCGCGACTGAGGCGTTGGGTGCTGCTGCGCGCGCCGCCGGCGTCACGCTGGCTATTGGCGTCATTGAGCGTGACGCCGAATTCAGCCATGGGACGCTCTACTGCACCCTGCTCTACTTCGGCCCGGACGGGCGGTTGCTGGGCAAGCACCGCAAGCTCAAGCCGACGGCGGCCGAGCGGCTGATCTGGGGCGAGGGCGATGGCAGTACGCTCACGGTGCTGGAGACGCCGGTGGGTCGGGTTGGCGGCCTCATCTGCTGGGAAAATTATATGCCGCTGGCGCGGATGGCGCTCTACGCGCAGGGCGTGGAGCTCTACCTGGCGCCGACCGCCGACTCGCGCGACACCTGGCAGGCGACGCTGCGCCACATCGCCTGCGAGGGGCGCTGCTTTGTGCTCGGCTGCAACCAGTTTGTGACCAAGTCCATGTACCCGACTGACCTGCCGGGAGTAGAGGAGTTGGCTTCCCAGCCCGAAATCATGTGCCGGGGCGGGAGCGCCATCATCTCGCCGCTGGGGGAGGTGCTGGCCGGCCCGCTTTACGATCAGGAGGGGACGCTCTACGCCGACCTGGATCTGGCCGAGCTGGTGCGCGCGCGCTTTGATTTTGACGTCGTGGGCCATTACGCCCGGCCAGAAGTGCTGCAGTTGGTGGTCAACGGCCAGCCCCGGCGGCCCGCCGTCCATTCAACATGAAAAGGGAATTCCCCGGTTCTGCTGCCCATCCGCATCCCCCACGGTGTGGTCAGAGTGGCGTTTAAACCGGTCTCGTGGTACACTATCATTGAAGGCTCAGCAAAGGCTGCGAATTAGGGTTCGCACGACACCCTGGCTAAGCAACTACAACTAGAAGACTAAAAACAAACTGCCTATTCTCATAAGGAGGATCTGATGCAGAAGTGGCAACATTGTAAACTACAGGGTAGCAAGGTTACCTTCCTGGGCGCAGCCGGGTTGTTTGAAAACCGGGGCGATCAGCATGTGGGTGAACGCGCTGCCTGGAGCAAGCTGGAAGATGAAGGGTGGGAACTTGTCGGCGTCATTTATGTGCCGGAAGAGGGCCCTGTTTTCTATTTCAAACGGCCGGCCCCCCTCCCAGAAAAAGCGTAGTTCCTGTCCCGTCCTTGGAGAGGAAACAGGATCTACGCAATGGCAGCTGTTGTTACCACGACGGCCGCCGGGAGCACCGACGCCTGGACGCCCCTGGCGGCTGCAGCGGTAAGTGTTCGCTTTTGTCGTGCTGCAGTGCGTAAGTTCTGAAAAACAGCGTTTAAGCATCTACCGTTGAACGCGGGTGAATGCCACTGAACGCTCGCTAAGGAGGTGTGCTGTGACTGACGCTGCATTGAATGCTCACCTGGCTGATAAGATTTTGATTTTCAGCGGCTCGGCCCATCCCAAGCTGGCCAGTGCCATTGCTGCCACGCTGGCTTTGCCGCTCAGCCCAACCCACGTCCGCAAATTTACCAACGATAATTTCTATATCCAGCTGGGCGTCAGTGTGCGCGGGAAAGAGGTCTTCATCGTGCAACCGCTTTCACCGCCGTGCAGCGAGCATCTGTTGGAACTGCTCTTCATGTTGGATATCGCGCGGGGGGCCGGCGCCAAAGAAGTTCATGCGGTCATCCCCTATTACTCCTATGCCCGTTCCGACAAAAAAGATGCCCCGCGCATCTCGATCGCGGCTCGCCTCATTGCTGATCTGTTAGCGACGGCCGGCGCCACTCATGTCATCACCATGACGCTGCACTCGCCGCAGGTCCACGGTTTCTTCAGCGTGCCGACCGATCATCTCACGGCTGAACCCACTTTCGTCAAGTACTTGAAGCAGCAAGACTTGAGCAACACGATTGTGCTGGCCCCCGACATTGGCCATGCCAAACAGGCGGTTAGCCTGGCGCGGGCGTTGGGCCTGCCGGTGGCGGCCGGTGAAAAGATGCGCACCGGTGATACGACGGTGGAAATCCGGGGCATTATGGGCGATGTGGAGGGCAAAAAGGTCATTTTGCTGGACGACGAAATTGCCACAGCCGGGACGATAGAAGAAACAATCCGTTATCTCCGCCGGTATCGGAGCGTTTCACAGGTGATTGTGTTGGGGACGCATGGTCTTTTCACCGGACCGGCCGTCACGCGCTTGAATGCCCTGGATGAAATTGAGGAGATCGTGATTACCGATACTGTGCCACTCCCCGAGGAGCGCCAGCCGGCGCGGTTGACGGTCCTCTCGGTGGCGGATATCTTCGGTGCGGTGATCCGTCGCAACGTGCTGGGCGGGTCCATCGGGGATCTGTTTGCTTTCTGGCGTGCTTCATCGGGACAAGATTATGAATCTGAATCGCCCTGATTTGACCGGAGTTGATCCTGCCATCCGGGCCTACATTGAGGCCCTGGAGGCGGAACTGGAGCAGCGGCGCGGCGGCAAAAGCCCTTCGTTGCCAGAGGCGATGCCGCCGGAGCCGAGCGAGCCACCGACCACTGTGGCCCTGTTCACCGTGAGCACGGCGGGTTTGGCCAAGCGGACACCACGCCACCTTTATTCGCGCCAGCGCCGGGGCGGGATGGGTATCTTTGATCTGGAAACAGGGACAGATGATCCGCCGGCCTTCCTGGCTTTGGCGGATGTGCAGCAGACGTTGTTGCTGGTGACCAGCCTGGGCCGTGTTTTCCGTTTGCCGGTCAGCGAGTGGCCCGAAGCGCCGGTGCGCGCCCGGGGCGTGACACTGGCCGGCCGCTTCACACTGCGGTCGGACGAGCGTTTCGTTGCCGCCTTGCCCGACCAGGGCGGCGCTTTCCTGGCGTTGCTCACCGAACGGGGCTGGGTGGACCGGATCAAAGCCAGCTTCTTAGGACCGACCATGACCCCCGGTACCGTCTTCCACGACGCGAAACTGGGCGGAGCCGTGGTCAATGCCTGCTGGACCCCGGGGGACGCGGAGCTCTTTGTGGCTACCCGGCAGGGCCTTGCGATCCGCTTTGCCGAGCGGCTAGTACCGGCCAGCGGCTGCCTGGGCATCCGGCTGGAGCGGGACGATGTAGCCGTGGCGGTGACAGCCGTGCGCCCCGACAGTGGTGTCTTTCTGCTGAGTGCCGATGGCCAGGGCACGATCCGCTTGATGGAGGGCTTTGCCGCGAACAAAGCGCCCGGCAGCGGCGGCAAGGTCGCCATCAAGGCCGCACCGGTGGTTGCGGCGGTGACCGTGGAGGAGGGGGACGACCTCTTTGTCATTTCGCGGCTTTCCAAGCTGATCCGCTTCCCGGCGGCTGAGGTCCCGGCGAAAGCGGGGCCCGTCCAGGGCGTGGCCTGCATGGCACTCCGGGCCGATCAGGCGGTCGCCGTGGCCGTGGCGAGGTGACTTCGGCGGTAGATTTTGTGGGGCAGTCATGATCGTAATCAGGTGAGCAGGCTCACCCTGGTTGCGCCTGTTCACCCATCACCGGAATCTATACAAGTGAGGGAGTGACGCATGTCTGAATCGGGAGCTAATCGCACGTTAGGTTTTGCGATCATCGGGGGAGCCGCGGCGCTGGGGCTTTGTCTGGTGATTGCGGTGATCCTGGCGAACTCTTTCCTTTCACCCGGTCAAATTTACCCCAAACTGGAGCCGGCGTCCGTAACTACCGCGGCCCCTACCACAGCGCCTCCGTTGACAGTGGAGGGGATGACGCCGATGGTAACGACCCCGCCGCCGACGCAAGCCACGGCGACGCCTACGCCATCCCCCACAACGCCAGCCCCTACCGCGACCGCCACCCCCTGTCTGCCAGATGTCAAATTTGTCAGCGATGTGACCGTACCAGACAATACCGTTTTTGCGCCGGGGACCCGGTTCACCAAAATCTGGCGGGTGCAATCCAACGGCTGCGCACCGTGGCCGGCCGGCTCCCGTTGGGCCTTCGCCTCCGGTGAGCAGATGGGCGGTCCCGCGAGCGTCCCGGCCCCCCAGGTGGCGGTCGGTGCGACCACCGATATTGCAGTGGATTTGGTGGCCCCGGCGGCGGCCGGTTCTTACAAAGGCTACTGGCGGATGGTGGACCCCAACGGTGCGCCCTTTGGTGAGCGAGCCTACGTCCTGATCGTTGTCCCCACGCCTACCCCCACTGTACTGCCCGTCCTCATCAACTTCGCCGCCGACCGGTATACCATCAACAAAGGGCAGTGTGTGACCATTTCCTGGTACACGCAGAATGTCAACGGCGTTTATTACCAGAACCAGCCGGTCACGGGCGCCGAGTCGCGGGTTGAATGTCCAACGGCCACCACGGTGTATAACCTGGCCGTCCAGCTGAACAACGGCCAGTGGGAATACCGGTCGCTGACGATTACGGTGAGCGGGTACTGAAACGTGAGACGTAAGACGTGAAGCGTGAGACGTGAAGCGTAAGACGTGAAACGTGAAACGTGAAACGTGAAACGTGAACTGTGATTGTTGAAGCTGCGTAGTTGGCTTTTGAAGGGAGGGATGATCCGCTGGGCCGCACCGGACTGGCTCTGGGCGGCCCTGTTGGTTTTGACGCCGCTGGCTTACAACCCGGTGAGCCGGTGGCAGTATGAACCGGACAAAGCGGCACTGGTCCTGGCCCTCACGGGGCTGCTGATAGCCGTCAGCCAGCAGCGGTCAGCGGTCAGCCGTCAGCCGTCAGCGATCAGCGGTCAGCCATCGGCTGTCAGCGGGCGGCGGTCAGCAGGGAGCAGACACCGGTTGGGGGCGGCTACGCTCCTGGTGGCTTATGGGTGGCTTCGCTGGTTCACCACGGCGCGCTCCATCATGCCGGCGTGGAGTCTGTGGGGCGATCCGGCCTGGGGCAACGGGCTCTGGCTCACCCTGGCCGGGGTTGCTCTGTTTGCCCTGGCCCGCCGTTGGTTTGTCACCCCGGAACGACGCGCCCGCGCCATGGCTGCGCTGCTGATGGCCAGCAGCCTGGTGGCGGCCTATGGGCTGCTGCAATATGCCGGCCTGGACCCGTTGACCCCGCCGCCGGTCTTCCGCGCCTTCAGCACGCTGGCCCACGCCAACCTGCTCGCCGCCTATCTGGCAATGACCCTGCCGCTGACCGTCGCCCGATTATTGAACTACAGTTCTCCCATAGATACGCCTGATGGCGGGCGGGTCTTCCCTCATGCTCCCTTTCGCCTTCTGCCTTCCGCCTTCAGCCTGGCTTTACAACTGGCCTGCCTGGTCGTCACCTACTCCCGC